>JAIYAM010000015.1 GCA_027489065.1 Erythrobacteraceae bacterium
GCAGTGGTTCTTCTTCGCGCTGACCGCGCTTGTCATCTACGTGCTGGCATTAAGGCGCCCGCGCGGTTAGGCGCTTCGCCCATGCAATACGTATCGACCAGGGGGAGCGCGCCTGCGCTCGATTTCGAAGGGGTGACGCTGGCGGGCCTTGCCAGCGACGGGGGCCTCTATGTGCCGGCCGAATGGCCGCGCTTCAGCGAAGCCGAGATCCGCGCGATGCGGGGCTGGCCCTATTGGGAAGTGGCGGTCGAGGTGATGCGGCCCTTCATCGGTGACAGCCTGACCGAAACGGAGCTGGAGAACATCTGCATGGATGTTTACTGCGGCCAGTTCAGCCACGCTGCCGTCGCGCCGTTGGTGCAACTCGACCAACAGCATTGGCTGCTCGAACTGTTCCACGGGCCGACGCTGGCGTTCAAGGATGTCGCGCTGCAACTGCTCGGCCGCCTGTTCGAGACCTTCCTTGAACGTCGCGATCAGCGCCTCACCATCGTTGGCGCGACCAGCGGGGATACGGGCTCGGCGGCGATCCACGCGGTCGCCGGGCGCAAGCGCACCGAGATTTTCATGCTCCACCCCAAGGGCCGAGTGAGCGACGTTCAGCGCCGACAGATGACCACGGTGCGCGCGCCCAACGTTCACAACCTTGCGATTGAAGGCAGCTTTGACGACGCGCAGGCGCACGTGAAGCGGATGTTCAACGATGCCGATGTGACCGCGACGCTGAACCTCGGCGCGGTCAATTCGATCAACTGGGCGCGGTTGATGGCGCAGGTGGTCTATTACTTCACCAGCGCGCTCCAGCTCGGAGCGCCGGATCGCAAGGTTGCCTATTCGGTGCCTACCGGCAATTTCGGCGATGTTTTTGCAGGCTACGTCGCGGCGAAGATGGGCTTGCCGATCGAGTTGTTGATGGTGGCGACCAACGTCAACGACATCCTGCGCCGCGCGATTGTCGATGGGGATTATTCCGCCGGGGGCGTCACGCCGACGATCACCCCTTCGATGGACATTCAGGTCAGCTCCAATTTCGAACGCCTGCTGTTTGACGCGGGTGGACGTGACGGGGCAGCGATGGCGGAGCAGATGCGCGCTTTCGAAGCGACCAAGGCGATGCGCCTGACCAATGCCCAGCGCGATGGGATCAAGGGGCAGTTCGTGGCGTTCAGCGCGAACCAGATCGAAACTGCGCGCGCGATGCAATGGGCCTAT
The DNA here is from genome assembly GCA_027489065.1 of Erythrobacteraceae bacterium. Lineage (GTDB taxonomy): Bacteria > Pseudomonadota > Alphaproteobacteria > Sphingomonadales > Sphingomonadaceae > Erythrobacter. Next base: position 1,213 of record JAIYAM010000015.1, read on the forward strand.
CAGGGGAGCGGCCAGATCATTGATCCGCACACTGCCGTGGGCCTGTCTGTGGCGCGCGATGCTGTTTCGGATGATTCGATCAATCCGCTTACGCCCATCATCACCCTCGCCACCGCGCACCCCGCCAAGTTCCCCGATGCGGTCGAGCGCGCCATCGGCCTGCGCCCGGCGCTCCCGGCGCGGGTTGGCGACCTGTTCGGGCGCGAGGAGAGCTTTGTCGAGCTGGCGGGCGATTACGATACCACGCGCGACTATGTGCTGGAGCACGCGGCCGGATCGAAGGCGTAATGGCGCGCCTCGTCCAGCAGCCGCTGGTGATGGCGTGCGAGGGGTGGGACGGATACCGCCTCCTGGATAGCGGCGCGGGGCGCAAGTGGGAGGCGTTCGGCCCGTACAGCTTCATCCGCCCCGAACCCCAAGCCCTGTGGCAGCCGCGGATCGCGAACTGGCGGGCGGCGGGTGAGTTCATTCCGGGTTCGGACGAGGACGGCGGCGGGCGTTGGCAGTTTTCGGGGCAATTCGCCGAACGCCTGCCCGATGCAGGCTGGGAGCTCGCGTGGAACGAGGTGCGCTTCACCGCCCGCCCGACCCCTTTCCGCCACCTGCAATTCTTCCCCGATATGGCCCCGGTGTGGGACTGGATGCGGCAGCAGCTGGGCGCAATGACCGAGGCCGAGACCCTCAACCTGTTCGGCTATACTGGCCTTGGCACGCTTGCCCTGGCGCGGCACGGCCGGGTGACGCATGTTGATGCTTCAAAGAAGTCGGTCGCCCAGGCGCGCGAAAACGCCGCGCTTTCGGGGCTCGCCGACTGTCCGATCCGCTGGCTCACCGACGATGCGGCCAAGTTCACCGCGCGCGAAGTGCGGCGCGAGAAGCGCTATGACGGGATCATCCTCGATCCGCCCAAGTTCGGCCGCGGGCCGGATGGCGAGGTGTGGCGGCTGGAGGAGCATCTTCCCGGCCTCGTCACCGATTGCGCCAAGCTGCTCGATGAGGGCAGCCGCTTTCTGTTCCTGACCGTCTATGCCGTGCGGATGAGCAGCCTTGCCATTGCCGGCTTGCTCGAAGAGGCGCTCGGCCACCTGCCGGGCGTGATCGAACATGGCGATCTTGCGGTGCGCGAGCAAGGGGAGGGCACGGCAGAGGGCACACGCCTGCTCCCGACGGCAATCTTCGCGCGCTGGTCCAATCCGCGCTAAGGGCGGCGGCCATGACCGATTCGCTCATCCTTGAAGTCAATGACCTCGTCGTCGATGTCCTCACCGGCATCTATTCCGAGGAGACCGGCAAGCCCCAGCCGCTGCGCATTTCGGTCGCGGCGCGTTACAAGGTGGCGGATCGTTATGAGCCGGACACCCCGCTCGATGCGTCCAAGAACTACATGGACCTCAAATTCGCCGCGTCCGGGGGCCTGCCCGCAGGCGTGCACTTCAAGCTGATCGAAGCGGTGGCCGATCACATCTGCGAGACGCTGTTCGTGCAGGACGCGCGGGTTCAGGCGGTGACGGTCAAGATCGTGAAGCTCGCGATTGCCGAGGCGGACGAGCAGATCGGCATCACGCTGCATCGCGAACGCCCCTCCGATTTCGGCGCCTGACACGGTGATGCGCCAGATCGAGGTCGGCCCGCTGCCGGAGGGCGCGCTCGATGCGGCCGCCGCTGTCATGGCCCTCCACCTCGAGGCGGCCCGCGCGATCCTTGCCGAGGAGGCGACCACCGCGCTCGCTTTCCTCCTGCCGCCTGCCGCCCACGATCACCGCGACTGGCGCCTCGCGCTGGCCCGCGATCTGGCCCGCGAGGCGGCGCCCAAGCGGGTCAATGTCGTCGCCGGATCGCCAGGAGAGGCCCGCGAGGCGACCTTACGCTTTTTGGCAGATGCGCCCGGCGTGACAGGGCAGTATCTGTCGTGCGATGACTAAGGATGTGTCCACACCAGTGCCCCGCAAGCCCGATCTCATCGTGCTGAAGGACCCGGCCGAAACCCGGCCGCTGGTCGATGCCTTCATGCGCCGCATCACCTATTTGCGCCTTTCGGTGACCGATCGCTGCGATCTCAGGTGCTCCTACTGCATGCCCGAGCGCATGACCTTCCTTCCCAAGAAGGAGGTGCTGAGCCTTGAGGAGCTGTACGACCTTGCCACCGGCTTCATCGCGCGCGGCGTCACCAAGATCCGCATCACCGGCGGCGAGCCTTTGGTCAGGCGCGACATCATCGACCTGTTCACCGCGCTGGGGCGCAGGCTGGGGCACGACCTTGCCGAACTGACGCTGACCACCAACGGCACCCAGCTTGCCGAACACGCCGAAGCGCTGGCCAAGGCCGGCGTGCGGCGGGTCAACGTCTCGCTCGATACGCTGGACCGCGCCAAGTTTGCCGAGCTGACCCGGCGCGACATGCTGCCGCAGGTGCTGGAGGGGATCGCCGCGGCCAGGGCGGCCGGGATCAAGGTCAAGCTGAATGCCGTGGCGCTCAAGGGCGTTAACGAGGCCGAATTGCCCGACCTCATTGCCTGGGGGCACGGGCAGGGCCACGATGTGACGCTGATCGAGGTGATGCCCTTGGGCGATGTCGAGGAGGAGCGGCTTGACCAGTATCTCCCCCTCGATGCCGTGCGCGCAGGGTTGGCGGAGCGCTGGACGCTGACCGACAGCCACTACAAGACCGGCGGGCCTTCGCACTATGTCGACGTGGCCGAGACCGGCGGGCGGCTCGGCTTCATCACCCCGCACACCAGCAACTTCTGCGCCGGCTGCAACCGCTTGCGGGTGACGGCGACCGGCCAGCTCTACCCCTGTCTCGGCGGGGGCGAGCAAGTTGACCTGCGCAGCGCGCTGCGCTCCGATGCGCCGGAAGCCAACCTCGCCGCCGCGCTTGACGAGGCGCTGCGCATCAAGCCCGAAAAGCATCACTTCCGCATGGACGCCCGGGGCGCTGCTCCGGCACTGGCGCGGCACATGTCGATGACGGGGGGGTGAGCGGGTGATCACCGTGGTGCTCCTCGGCAAGCTCGCCGATGTGGCGGGCGCACCGTCGCTAAGCTTGCAAGGGCCGCTCGATTGGGCCGGACTGAAGGCGGCGCTGCCAGATACGCTTGCCGAAGCACTTGGTGATCCGCGCAACCGTGTGGCGCTGAATGGCGCGCTCATCGCCGACACAGCGGCGCTCCAGGCGGCCGCGGGTGACGAGATCGCGCTGCTCCCGCCCGTCTCCGGCGGCTGAGCCCATGTCCCCCCGCCCGCCGATGCGCGACATCCGCCTGCTCGACCAGCCGTTTCTGCCCGGCATGCTGATCGGCCCCTTCACGCAGGCCAACAAGGGGCTGGGCGGTGTGTGCACCTTTGTGGGCGAGGTGCGCTTTGATCAGGGCGTCGAGGCGCTTGAACTCACCCATTACGCTCCGCTGACGCTGCCGGGGATGCACGCGCTGGCAACCCAAGCGTTTGGCCGCTTCGATCTGATGGGGCTCCTTATGGTCCACCGCGTCGGAATGATGCGCCCGGGCGAGCCGATCGTCTGCGTCTCGGCCGCCGCGCTCCACCGCCGCGACGCGATCGACGCGGTCGATTTCTGCATGGACCACCTCAAAAGCGCCGCGTGGTTCTGGAAGCGTGAGAAGCGGGCCGGGGAATGGCGCTGGGTCGAGCCGCGCGAGGCTGACCACAGCGACCTCGCGCGCTGGCACGATCCGATTTGATCCGCGTCAAAGCGGGGTCTCCGCCAGCCTGCTAATCCTTCCTCCAACAACAAGGAGGATCACCCATGAGCCACATCGTCCACGACATTATCGCCCGCGGCGACGCACGCATTGTCGAAGCGCCCGAAGCCGCAACGCCTGTCCGCAATCAGGTCGAGAGCGACCGCAATTTCGGCCTGCCCAAACCGCTCTATGCGGCGACTGTTTCGCTGTATCTCGGCTTCCTGCTGGTCATGGCCACTGCCTTCGGCAACCCCGAGCTGGCGATCCCGATGGCGATCTTCGTGGTCTTCATCGTTGCAGGCTTCGGTGTCCCGGCGATCTGGACGCGGCTGGCGGGTAATCCCAGCGAGCCGCAGACGATGGGCGAGTTCGCCCTCAAGGGCATCATGACCCACACCGGACGCCTCGCCCCGCGCGACGCGACGATCCAGATGCTGATCCTGCCGGTGCTTCTGGTGGTTTGGGGGATGACCGTGGCGGTGATCGCGGCACTGGTCCGCTGACCTGACCCGCTTCCCCTCGGGGCGGTGGCGTGACGCTTACCGCCCTGAAATCTCTTGCAGCAGTTCCGGATTGCGCAAGCTGATGCCGCGTTTGCCTTCGCGCCGGATCGCGCCCATGTCCTCAAGCTCGCCCAGCTTCCGGCTGACCGTCTCGATGGTGAGCCCAAGCATGTTGCCGATCTCACCGCGGGTCAGCGGCAGTTCGAAATGTTCGGCGAGGTGGCACGAACTTTCGCTCGCGGCGGCGGCGAAATCGTGGAGCAGGGCGGCGAGCCGGGCCTCGGCGCTGGCGTGGCCGGTGAGTTCGAGCAGGCCCCGCGTCGCCAGCAGGTCGGCCTGGCTGCGGCGCAGCAGCGCGCGGGCGAGTGCGGGGTAATCCTCGATCGCCCGCTCGATATCGCGGCGCGCAAAGGTGCACAGCCGACTGTCGGTCAGCGCCACCACGTCGTGATGGGCAAAGGGCGCGAACAGTTCGCCGATGAAGCCGGCCGGATGGACCAGCGCGAGGATCTGTTCGTTGCCGTTCTGGTCGATCGCCGACACCTTGAGCGCGCCCGACAGCAGCGTTGCGCAGGCCGCCTCCTCATCGCCGGCTGCGAACAGCATCTCGCCGCGCTTCAGCGTGCGGGTGCGGCCTGCGGCGGCCATCGCATCGCGTTCTTCCGGGGTGAGCACGGCGCAGGCAGCGGTCTCCTTGACGGGGCAGGTGCTGCACGCAAGGTTCATGATCCCATAATCTCCCACAGACGCTGGATCGCAGCATCCTGGCGGGCGAGCTGGGCCGCGACCTCGCTCTGCGCGGCGGTCACCGCCGGTTCGGCGCTGAGTGCGGCGGCCGCTTCGGCAGCAAGGCTGTCAAGCGCGGCGAGCGTCCCGGCGGTGCCTGCGCGCTTCGAATCGAGGTCGGCCATCGCCACCAGTGCGGCGGCACGCGCGTCGCTTTCGAAGGGCTGGCCGGCGGCGGCGTGTGCGAGTCGCGCGGCGGACGGCTCCTGCGCGGCGAAAGCAGCGGCGGACGCAGCCGCGGCGGCGCGCAGTTCGGCGAGGCGCGCGGGCGAGGTGGCGGGGCGATTCGGCGGAGCGGGCGGAAGCGGCGCGCCCGCAGCACCGGTCTCGAAGGGGCGCAGCATCAGCGAGGGATAGGCCTCCCCCCCCGACGCACAGGCCGAGAGGGCCGCAAGCAGCGCCGCCAACCCCAGCCAATCTGTCGTGTTCCGTCGCATAATGATCCCGTGTCCGCTTACCATGACACCCTGCCTTGGCAAAGCACCCTGACGCCCCCGATCGTCCGACTTTTTGGTGTCGGCGGATCCCCAGGGGCGTTGACTTGGCGGAGCCTTTCCCCTAACGGCCACCATCTTTCCGGGGCCTGCACCTTCGCACGCCTCGCACTGCCGTCCGGATGGCGTGGCCTAAATCCACCCTCTTCCGGACCAGCACAGAGTTGAGAGTATAAAGCAATGTTCGCTGTAGTGCGCACGGGCGGCAAGCAATATCGGGTTGCCGCCGGAGACAAGATTGCCGTTGAGAAGCTCGCAGGCGAAGCCGGCGACACGATCACGCTGGGCGATGTCCTGCTGGCCGGTGAAGGCGAAACCCTCGCCGATGCCGGTTCGGTGACCGTCTCGGCCGAGATCATCGCCCAGGCCAAGAGCGAAAAGGTGATCGTCTTCAAGAAGCGTCGCCGTCACAACTATCGGCGCAAGAACGGCCACCGCCAGCAGATGACCCTGCTGCGCATCACGGCTGTCGGCGCGGCCGAAGCCAAGCCGGCCAAGAAGGCCGCCGCCAAGAAGACCAAGACCGAAGCGCCGGCAGAAGCCGCCGCATCGGCCGAATAAGGAGCGACTGAACCATGGCACACAAGAAAGCAGGCGGTTCGTCGCGTAACGGTCGTGATTCGGCCGGTCGTCGCTTGGGCGTGAAGAAGTTCGGCGGTCAGGAAGTGATCGGCGGCAACATTATCATCCGTCAGCGCGGCACCCGCGTGTACCCGGGCGTGAATGTCGGCATCGGCAAGGATCACACCCTGTACTCGCTCGCCGAAGGCGTGGTGCGATTCCACTCGGGCAAGCTCGGCCGCAAATACGTCTCGGTAGACGTCATGGCCGAAGCCGCAGAGTAAGCGGACGATTCGATAAAGGGATCGTCCGCAAGGACGGTCCCGGCAGGTGCAAGACCTGCCACATGAGGGAGACAGGACCGTCCTCGTTTCGAGGGGGTCCGTCTCCCTTTTTGCATTCTCCCTCGAAAAAGCTGCGACACCATAATGTTTCGTGGCCGCGAAGTTGTCATGCGTCGACCTTAGGGCGGCGCGGGGCGAGGAAGGGAGAACTCGAATGTTCCATCGCAGTCAAAGATTGCTGCTGCGGCCGATCTGGCCCGAGGACTGGCAGGATCTGCTGGCCGGCATCGCCGACGAGGCCGTGGTCCGCAACCTTGCCAATGCGCCGTGGCCCTACCGCGAGCAGGACGCGCGCGACTTCGCCGCAAAGCCCCTCGATCCGCGCCGCCCGCGCTTCATGATCACCCGCGCCGCCGACGCGCAGGCCATCGGCTGCATCGGTTTCGGCCCGATGGGCGATGCCGCCAACGATTTCGGCGTGCAGGAGCTGGGCTACTGGATCGCGCGGCCGCACTGGGGCCAGGGCTATGCCACGGAAGCCGGGCGGGCGGTGCTCGAGATCGCCGCGATTCTCGGCCACCGCGAGCTTGTCGCCTCGCACTTCCTCGACAATCCCGCCTCGGGCAAGGTGCTGCGCAAGCTCGGCTTCGAGCCGACCGGCACGACGCAGGAGCGGTGGTCCTGCGGGCGCGGCAGCCATGCTCCGACCGCAGTCTATCGCCGCGTGCTGGGGAGCGCCGAAGCGGGGCAGCAGCGCGCCGCGTGAGGCCGCTCGCTGCGCCGCTTGTTCGCGCCTGCAAAAGAGTTTAGGCGCGCGAGGGAATGGCTAGCCGCAAGAGATTGACCCCCGAGGAATCGCGTTCGTCCGCGCTCGAAGCGGCGCGCGCGCTGCTGATCGAGACCGGGCCGCAGGCGGTGACGTTGAAGGCGGTCTCGGCGCGGATCGGCCGCACCCATGCCAATCTGCTGCATCACTTCGGCTCCGCCTCGGGGCTCCAGAAGGCGCTGGCCGAGCACCTGGCGCGGACGGTGTGCGAGACCATCCTCGAGGCGGTGCACGCCAGTCGCGCGGGGCTCGGTTCGGCGCGCGAGGTGGTCGATCTCGCCTTCGACGCTTTCGACCGTGAAGGCGCGGGCGCGCTCACCAGCTGGATGCTGCTGACCGGCAACGAGGACGCGCTCGATCCGATCATCGCGACGATCCACGATCTGCTCGACGAGCTCGCACCGACCGAGCCGCCCGAGCACATCGCCGACCGGCGCCTGCAACGCGACACGCTCAGCCTCGTGCTGATGGCGCTGGGCGATGCGCTGATCGGCGGGGCGCTGGCCAAATCGCTCGGCCTGCCGCGCGACGTCGCGCGCGAGCGGGCGACGGCGATGCTCGAAGCGAGCCTCGCCGAGCATCTCGCGGCCTAGCCGTCGGCAGAAACGCCGGCGCGCTGCCATTCGGGCAGGCGCGCGGAATCGAGTCCTTCGACCCTCAGGTGATCCACGGCAAAACCCAGCTCCGGATAGGCCGTCACCCGCCGAGCCTCGTCCGAGGCTTCGAGCGGCACCACCACCAGCCGGCGGTTGACCTTCTGCCGCCAGTTCATCCGCGCGGTATTCTCCTGGCCGACGTAGCAGCCCTTGGTGAAGCTGACGCCATTGAGCTCGACCGCATTGGTCTCCAGCCACAGGATGTCGCCCATCTCGCCGCGACCTTCCGGCACGCCGAGCGACAGGCGGTGGGCGAGCCAAGCGGCGTCGGCGCTCTCGCCCTCGGGCTCAGCCAACCAGCGATAGCCGAGTTCGCGCAGGCGCGGATCGAGCGATGCGCTGTCCTGCGGCGCAAGGCTCCAGTGGACGCCAAGGTTCTCGTCACGGGCGATCCCGATCTTCCGGCGCAGGCGGTACATCGCAAGGCGCTTCGCCAGCTCCTCGGCGTGCGCCGCCTCGCAATCGAGCAGCAGCGCATCGCCATCACCCCACACGAGGAAATCGAACAGGTGCTTGCCCTGCGCCGAAAGCAGCGCGGCGTAGCAGGGCAGGGCACCTTTCGTGTCGTTGGTGACGAGGCCTTGCAGGAAGGCGGCGACATCCTCGCTCTCGTCGAGGGGAGAGAGACGGAGAATGGCGCGGGAGGTCAGCAGGGTTGCAGTCATGGGTGACAGATAGGCACGGGCAAAGCTAAGGGGAAGCCATGACCGACCGCCTCACAATCCGCCGCCCCGACGACTGGCACCTGCACTTCCGCGACAATGCGATCATGCGCGAGGTGGTGCCTTACACCGCGCGGCAGTTCGCCCGCGCGATCGTGATGCCCAACCTCACCCCGCCGGTGACGACCACCGCGCTCGCCGCCGCCTACCGCGAGCGAATCATGGACGCCGTGCCGGAAGGCGTCAGCTTCACCCCGCTGATGACCTGCTACCTCACTGACAACACCGACGCCGACGATCTCGCACGCGGCGCTGGCGAGGGGGTGTTCACCGCGGCCAAGATGTACCCCGCCAACGCCACGACCAACTCGGCAGCGGGCGTCTCCAATGTCGAGAAGCTCTACCCTGTCCTCGCCCGGATGGAGGCCGAGGACATCGTGCTGTGCATCCACGGCGAGGTGACGGATCACAGCGTCGATGTGTTCGACCGCGAGAAAGAGTTCATCGACAGGCACTTGCGCGGCATTGTTGCAGCCTTCCCGAAGCTCCGGGTTGTGTTCGAGCACATCACCACGAGTGATGCGGTCGATTTCGTGATGGAGGCGGGCGAGAACGTCGCCGCCACGATCACGCCGCAGCACCTCCATATCAACCGCAACGCGATGCTGGTCGGCGGCATCCAGCCCCACAATTACTGCCTGCCCGTCGCCAAGCGCGAGACGCATCGCCTGGCGCTTCGGGCAGCTGCCACAAGCGGTTCGCCGAAGTTCTTCCTCGGCACCGATTCGGCGCCGCACCTCAGGAAGGACAAGGAGAGCGCCTGCGGCTGCGCGGGCATCTTCGGCGCGCCCTATGCGCTCGAAAGTTATCTGACGGTGTTCGACGAGGAAGGGGCGCTCGACCGCTTCGAGGGCTTCGCCTCGCTCCACGGTCCGGCCTTCTACAAGCTCCCCGTGAACGAAGACAGCGTGACACTCGAGCGGGCCGAAGTGGCGGTGCCCCCGGTGCTGCACGTGAACGGCGAGGAAATCGTGCCGTGGCACGGCGGCCAGACGATCGGGTGGAAGTTCCTAGGCTGAAGCGGCCTTGCGCTTGGCCCAAAGGTCCGAGGCGAAGATCGCCACCGCGATCCAGATCAGCACGAAGCTCACCAGCTTGACCGGCGCCAGGGGTTGTTCGAAAACGAACAGCCCGAGGAAGAACACGATCGTCGGCGCGAGGTACTGCAGGAAGCCGAGCGTCGAATAGTCCATCCGCCGCGCCGCCAGAGCGAACATCAGCAGCGGCACCGCAGTGACCACGCCGGAAAAAATGATGAGTGTGTTCATCCACGCATCCTGCCCGAAGGATGATCCTTGCGGGCTGGCGGCATACCAGGCGGCGATGCCGGCGGCGACCGGGAGCAGGATGGCGCTCTCGATGGTGAGGCCGGGGAGCGAGCCGACGGCAACCTGTTTGCGAACAAGGCCATAGAGCGCAAAGCTGAAGCCCAGCGTGAGGCTGATCCACAGGCTTGTCAGCGCGCCTGCGGCCAGCAGGGCCACCGCGATGGCAGCGATGGCGACCGCGAGCCACTGGCGGCGCGACAGCGTCTCGCCGAGCACCAGCGTGCCGAGCAGCACGTTCAGGAGCGGGTTGAGGTAATAGCCGATCGAGGTCGCATAGACCTCGCCTGCCATGATCGCCCAGATGTAGACGAACCAGTTGATCCCGATCAGCACTGAGCTCGCCAGCAGCGCGAGCAGGCTGCGGGGCGACTTGAGCGCGGCGAGCAGCTCGGGGAACTGGCGGCGCACGGCGACGATCACGAGGCACAGCGGCAAGGTCCAGATGATCCGCCAGCCGACGAACTCGAAGGCGGGGACGCTCTTCACCAGCATCAGATAGAGCGGGAGGAAGCCCCAGATCAGGTAGGCTCCCAGCGCCGGGGCAAGGCCGGAGGCGAATGGTCCAGAAGCTTCCGGGGTCGGCGCGGGGGAGGGGCTGGTCATGTCGCGGCGGCGTTAGGGCCCGCAAGCGTGCGGCGCAAGCGGCGGCGCGGATGAACCGCGACTGTCGGGTCGGCTGCCGATTCGTTCAGATTGGAAGCGCTAATGATTAACAACATTCAGGAGACTCGGAAGCACCCGCCGTGGTGCCGGACCGGGTTTCACAATCTTGCGGTCACATCCCACCATGTGGTCGCCGGCGTGGTAGCCTTCGTGCCGCCGCGGGAAACGCCTCCGGGGTCGGGCGACACCGGGGGCGTTTCCACGCCTGCGTCAGGCGCAAATTAACCATCATCTGCCATGGCGGCAGGATGGCCCGTGCTTTTGCCATTCTCCTGCTGTGCCTCGGTGCCGCCGCCTGCGGGCGGAGCGCGCCCGATACGCCTGCCGATGATCCGGTGATCGCCCAGGACCCGGTGATCGCCCGGGCGCTCCACGATCCCTTGATGAGCGACCCCGATCTGGCCAGCCGCAACGAGGCCAATGCCGCTCTGGGCTTTCCCGACAGCCATGCCCTGCCGGTGCTGCGCGCGTCGGGCGAGGATGCACAGGCGGTGCGCGAGGCGATGCGGCTCGAACTGCTCGCAAGTGGCCCGATCGCGGAACTCCCGAAGGTGAGCGCGGGCGGGGGCGGTCCTCCGCTTGGCCCGATGTCGAGCGCGCAGGACCTGCTCGCTGCGGTCAGTGCGCCGGAGGGATGCGCCGCGCGGCTCAGGGAGGACTTCGCGCTCGCCGCCAGCCTGCCGCCTGTTGCGTTGATCCCTCCGGGAGCGATGGTGATGCAGGCGGCCGGGTCCGACGCGCCGGGCTGCGCCTTGCGGATCATCCGTTACCGCAGCGCCGCGCCGCCGGACGACCTCTTGCAGTATCAATTCACCCGCGCGGTGCGCGCGGGGCTTGCCGCGGCGCTCCATGAGGGCCGTGTCGCAGCGCAGGGCAAGGACGGCGCGCGGCTGACGGCTCACGTCCGCCCGGCGCCCCACGGCATGAACGGCGTCACGCTGGTCTACCTCGCGCCCCGCAATCGCAGTCCGGCAGTCCCTTAGGGCCTGAGCCCGACATTGATCGTCGCGCGCGGCTGGTCGTTTTCCGTGCTGGCGACCGGATAAGCGCAGTAATCGGCCGCGTAATAGGCCGCCGGGCGGTGGTTGCCGGACAGGCCCACTCCGCCGAACGGGGCCTTGGACGAGGCGCCGTTGGTCGGCCCGTTCCAGTTGATGATTCCCGCCCGCACATTCGCCCAGAACCGCCCGTAATCATCGGGCGAGCCGCCGATCAGCGAGGCCGAAAGGCCGAAGCGGGTGTTGTTCGCCTCGGTGATCGCGGTGTCGAGATCGGGGACGCGGATCACCTGCAACACGGGTCCGAACAGTTCGATGTCCGGCCGGTCGGGCACGTCGGTCACGTCAAGGATGCCGGGGCTGAGGAAGGGCAGATCGGGCACGGTGCGGCGCATGTGCAGCAGCGGCCGCGCGCCTGCGGTGATCAGCGCGAGGAAGCTTTCGGAGAGGCCGTCGGCGGTCTCGTTGTCGATCACCGGCCCCATGAAGGGCTGCGGCTCGCCGAGCGGATCGCCGATCATCAGCTTGCGCGTCAGCGGAACGAGCTCGGCCATCAGCGGCTCGTACATGCTCTCGACCACGATCAGCCGCCGCGCGGCAGTGCAGCGTTGCCCGGCGCTGGTGAAGGCGCTTTGCACCACCAGCGTCGCGGCATCGGTGAGCTTGGGGGTCTCGATGACGACGATCGGGTTGTTGCCGCCCATCTCGAGCGCGACGATCTTGCCCGGATTGGCGGCCAGCTTACGGTTGATCGCGATGCCGGCATTCGCCGATCCGGTGAACAGCACCCCGTCGATCCCCGGGTGGGCGACCAGCGCCTTGCCTTCCTCCGGCCCGCCGACGAGCAGCTGGATCACGTCCTCGGGCACGCCGGCGCGGTGGAAAGCGCTGACCAGCGCCTCGCCCACCGCCGGGGTCTTTTCCGAAGGCTTGAAGATCACCGCGTTGCCGGCGATCAGCGCCGGGACGATGTGGCCGTTGGGCAGGTGCGCGGGGAAGTTGTAGGGGCCGAGCACCGCCATCACCCCGTGCGGCTTGTGGCGCAGCGCGGCGCTCGAGCCGATCCCGGCGTCGAGCTTCTTCTTGCCCGTTCGCTCGGCATAGGCCTGGACCGCGATGTCGACCTTGTTCACCACCGCGTCGACTTCGGTGCGCGCTTCCCACAGGGGCTTGCCGGCCTCGCGCGCGATCAGCTCGGCGAGTTCCTCGCCTTCGCGGCGCACGAGGTTGGAGAAGGTGCGCAGCACCTCGATGCGGTCGGTGAGCGAGCGTGCCGCCCAGGCCGCCCAGGCCCGGCGCGCGCGCGAAACCGCCGCCTCGACATCGCCAACCGGCCCGCGCCACAGCTCCTCGCCGCTCGCAGGCTCGGTGGAAATCAGGATTCTGTCGGTCTGGTCCCCGGTCATTCGGCCGTTATCCGCCGTTCTCTCTCGCCCTCGTTCCCGTCAGGCGCCCTAATGCGGAGCGCGAGGAAAAGATAGGGCAAAGGCGCGGCTCAGGCATGGCCCTGAGGCACAGGGGCGGTGCCGTGGGCCGCGCCCATGCGCCTGAGGGCAGCGACCTTGGCGTGGAGCGGCGACCAGTCGTCGCCTTGCGCGATGGCGTCCCAGATCGCTTCGACCTCGTCGATCAGCATCGACTGCGGCGCGGCGTCCGACCAGTAGTCGTGCGTGTCGCCGACCGGCTGATAGGCCGCCAGCGCCTCGCCGAACGCGCCCTCGGGCTCGCCCCTGCCGCCGCGGTGCGCGAAGAAGAAGGCGTCAGGCTGGGCCTTGCTCTCCCGCATCGCGGCCTCGCAGGCGGCGACAAGCTGCGTGTCGGCCTCGAGGCCTTGCGACACCACGCCCAGCCGCCAGCACCAGCGCCGCGCCACCGCCGCCATGTAGAGCGGCCCGAAGCGCTCGAGCGCGGCGACCAGCGGCGCGGTCTCGGCATGGAGACGCAGCGCCACGGCAAGCTGTCCGCAGTTCCAGTGCAGCGCTTCGGGCTGGCGGCCGAAGGCGTAGAGCCCGGCGTGGTCGAAATAGGCGGCGGTGAAGCCCGGCTCCCATTCCGGCAGCCAGCGCCACGGGCCGTAATCGAAGCTTTCGCCGGTGATGTTCATGTTGTCGGTGTTGAGCACGCCGTGGACAAAGCCCGCCACCATGTAGCTCGCCGCCAGATCGGCCATGCGCTCGACCACGTTATGCATCAGGCGGATGGCAGGCTCGTCGCGGCCCGGGGCGTCCTCGGGCGGGGGCGGGCCGGGGAACTGCGCGAGGCAGTAGTCGATCAGCTCGGCCATCTCGTCGGCCGCTTCCAATGCGAGCAGCCGCTGGAAGGTGCCGATGCGGATGTGCGAGTGGCTGAGCCGCACCATCACGGCGGACCGCGTGGGCGAGGGCTCGTCATTGCGCCACAGGTTCTCGCCCGTCTCGATCACGGAGAACGTCTTCGAGGTGTTGACGCCGAGTGCTTCGAGCATCTCGGTGGCGAGGATTTCCCGCACCGCGCCCTTCAGCGTCAGACGGCCATCGCCGGCGCGGCTCCACGGGGTGGTGCCCGAACCCTTGGTGCCGAGGTCCATCAGGCGCCCGTCGCTGCCACGCATCTGCGCGAACAGGAACCCCCGCCCGTCGCCGATCTCGGGATTGTACACGCGGAACTGGTGCCCGTGGTAACGCAGCGCGAGCGGCTGGGGGAGATTGCCTTCAAGCGGCTGGAAGCGCCCGAAATGCGCAGCCCAATCGTCATCGGAGAGGCCAGCGAGGCCCACGCTCGCCGCCGCGCGGTCATTGCGGAAGCGGATCACGGTTTGCGGGAAGTCCGCCGGGGCGACCGGATCGCCCAGCCATCCGGCAAGCTGGAGGATCGCCGGATCGGGGCGATAGGTTGCAGATTCATCCGACAGTTGCACAGGCTCGCTCATCCCGCGATAGTGGGCGGGAAGCTCGGCAGGCGCAAGCCGCCGGGAGGGCAGCTCAAGGGGATTATCGGCGCCGATGGCCGCATTGTACGAAGACCGCTTCTGGACCAGCAGCGACGGACTCAGTCTGCATTACCGCAATTATGCCGGGCCGGAGGGCTCGACGAAGCTGCCGGTGCTGTGCCTCCACGGCCTGACTCGCAACGCGCGCGATTTCGCCGGGCTGGCCGAGGCGCTCGCCGCCACCCGCCGGGTGATCGTCCCCTCGATGCGCGGGCGCGGGCAGAGCGCCTATGCGGCGGATTCGGACACCTACACGCCGATCACCTATGTCGCCGATGTCGAAAAGCTGCTGGCCGAGCTGGAGGTCACCCGCTTTGTCGCGGTCGGCACCTCGATGGGCGGGCTGATGACGATGCTGATGGCGGCGATGAAGCCGGGGCGGATCGCAGGCGTCGTGATGAACGACATCGGCCCCGAGGTCGACCCGAGCGGCGTCGCGCGCATCGCCGGCTATGTCGGGCAGGGGAGGAGCTATCCCACCTGGGTCCACGCCGCGCGCGGGCTTGCCGAGGCGCATGGCGCATCCTTCCCCGACTACGATCTCGACCAGTGGCTCGAGCTTACCAAGCGCACCATGGTGGTGAGCCAGAACGGGCGCATCGTCTTCGACTACGACATGGCCATCGCCGAACCCTTCGCCAAGCCCGGCAATGCCGCGCCGCCCGATCTGTGGCAGGCCTACGAGGCGCTGCGGGACGTGCCGATGCTGCTGGTGCGCGGCGAGCTGTCCGACCTCATCAGCCCCGCGACGGTCGAGCAGATGAAGGTGCGCAACCCTGCCATGCGGACCATCACCGTGCCGCGCGTCGGCCATGCCCCGACGCTCGACGAACCCGAGGTGCGCGCTGCGATCGCCGCGCTGCTGGACGGGGTGGAGTGAGCCAGCCCGCGGGGCCAAGCGCCCCCCGCATACTGCATTGCCACTCAACCTTCGCCGCCGGGGGCAAGGAGGTGCGCAGCGTGCGGATGATGAACGCCTGGGGGGCGAGGGCAGAGCACGCCGTCGTCTCGGCCGAACCGCAGGCGATGGCCGCCGCCGCGATGATCGCGCCCGGCGTCCCCGCCCGCTACCCGAAGGACTTTCCTTCGCTGACGGGTCGCCCCACCCCCGGCCGCCTCGCCAGCCTCGCCCGGGCGATGCAGGGCCATGACCTCGTGTGCACCTACAATTGGGGCGCGATGGACGTGGTGATGGCGCACCGGGTCTTTTCCCGCGCCATGGACCTGCCGCCGCTGATCCACCACGAGGACGGCTTCAACGAGGACGAGGCGGACGGCCTGAAGCCGGCACGCAACCTCTACCGCCGCGCTGCGCTGCGGAGCGCGGCACGGCTGATCGTCCCCTCCACCGTGCTCGAGGGCGTCGCCCGCGAGGTGTGGCACCAGCCGGAAGGGCGCCTCCTCAGGATCCCCAACGGCATCGACACCGCCGCCTTCGCTGCGCCGCCCGATCCGGCCGCGCTGTCCTTGCGCAAATCCGGGGGCGAGTTCTGGGTCGGCACGCTGGCGGGCCTGCGCGCGGTCAAGCGCCTCCCCGATCTCGTCGCTGCCTTTGCCGCCCTGCCGCCCGAATGGCACCTCGTGATCTGCGGCGAGGGGCCGGAGCGCGCCGCCATCCTCGCTGCCGCCGCAGCGCTCGGGATCGAGGCACGCGTCCACCTGCCCGGCGCGGTCGATCCGGCGCGGGTGGTCGGCTTGTTCGACATCTTCGCGCTGTCCTCCGCCTCCGAGCAGTTCCCGCTCTCGGTGGTGGAGGCGATGGCCGCCGGGCTGCCGGTGGCCGCGCCCGATGTGGGCGACGTGCGCGATATCCTGTCGGAGCCGAACCGCGCCTTCGTGGCGCCGCGGGGGGACACGCCTGCGCTCGGCAAGGCGCTGGCCGCGCTCGCCGCGGACCCCGGATTACGGGCAAGCCTCGGCGCCGCCAATGCCGCGCGGGCGCGGGCCGAATTCGATTTTGCCGCCATGCTGGCCCGCTATGAGGCGGCCTATTCGGACGCGATGGGCCGGGGCTTCCCGTGACCGCTCGGCCAAGCGTGCGCTTCATCACCCGTTCAATTCTGGTCCGCCAAGCCGCGCACGCGTCCCGTGCCATTGCGCGCGAGGCTGCACCTGCCTAAAGAGCGCGGCACACGCCCGGCCCGGTCCGCGGCGCCAGATACGACGACAGACACGACGACAAGGATCACTAGCTCCCCATGGCGCGCACTCCGACCATTACTCCTGCTTCCCCCGGCCCGTCGCACGAGGACGAGGTGCTGATCCGCGAGATCGACGAGGCGGTGCGCGAGGACGCGCTCTACCAGTTCATGCGCGATCACGGGTTGAAGGTTCTGGGCGCGATCATCCTCGGCGTCGCCGCGCTGGGCGGCTATCTCGTGTGGGATCACTTCGCCGAACAGAAGCTGGAAAAGCAGTCCGAAACCCTCATTGCCGCGCTCGACGCAGCCGGGGCGCAGGACCTGACGGGCGCCTCCGACAAGGTCGGCCCGCTGCTTGCCGATGGCAATTCCGACGGCGCGCGCACCGCGGCGCGCTTCGTCCAGGCCGCCGCCGCCATCGAGCAGGGCGACAATGCCAAGGCGACCGGGCTCTACCGCGAGATCGCGAAGGACGACAGCGCCCCGCCGGCGCTGCGCGACCTTGCCAAGATCCGCGACGTCAGCCTCAACTACGACACAATGAAGCCCGCCGACGTGATCGCGCAGCTTTCGCCGCTCGCGGTCCCGGGCAACCCCTGGTTCGGCAGCGCCGGCGAACTTGTCGCGATGGCCCAGGTCGAAAACGGCAACCGCGGCGCGGCGGGCAAGATTTTCGCCAATATCGCCAAGGACGAGAGCCAGCCCGAAACCCTGCGCTCGCGCGCACGCCAGATGGCCGGGCTGATGGGGGTCGACGCGATTGTCGATGTGAAGAAACTGCTCAAGGATGAAGGGGTCGCGTCCCAGGATGATGCCCCCGCCGCGCCCGATGCGGCAGGCAGCGCGGCTGGGACCGAATAGGACGAGGGATGGGAAGCGAGTTTATGACCAAGACGAAAATCATGCGCGCAGCGCTGCTGGCGGGCGTTCTCGCGGTCGGCCTGACCGGCTGCAAGGGCGGCCTGTTCGGCGGCGGCAAGGACAAGACCACGCCGACCATCGGCAACCGCACCCCGATCCTCAGCCGCATCGAGAACGGGGCCGAGGTCGATCCGGCGCTGGCCGGCATCTCCGTGGTGCTCCCGGCGCCGCGCACCAACCCCGAATGGGCGCAGGCCGGCGGTTCGGCGAGCAAGTCCTACGGGCACCTCGCTTTGGCCGAGAACCCCTCGCGGGTCTGGACGGCGAAGATCGCCGGTTCGAGCAACCGCGTGCGCCTTGCCGCAGCCCCGGTGATCGGCGGCAACAAGCTGTTCGCGGAAGGCACTGACGGCGTGATCACCGCCTTCGACAAGAACACCGGCGCGCGCCTGTGGTCCCGCGCCGACGACGAGATGACCAAGGACCAGCGCCCCTCGGCCTTCGGCGGCGGGGTCAGCTTCGAAGGGGGCAAGCTCTACGCCACCAACGGCGTGGGCGAGGTCAAGGCGCTGAATGCCGATACCGGCGAGGTGCTGTGGAAGGTCAAGCCCGCAGGTCCCCTGCGCGGTTCGCCCACCATCGCCTTCGGCGAGCTGTTCGTGATGACGCAGGACAACCAGCTGATCTCCCTGAAGGCCGAGGATGGCTCGCTGGTGTGGGACGAGAGCGGTTCCAATACCCAGTCGGGCGTGTTCGGCGTCGCGGCGCCTGCCGCCGGGCAGGGCACCATCGTTGCGGGCTATTCGAGCGGCGAGCTTTCCGCCTACCGCTACGAGAACGGCCGCACCCTGTGGTCGGACGCGCTGGCGCGCACCAACATCTCGACCACCGTGGGCACGATCACCGATATCGACGCCGATCCGATCATCGATTCGGGCCGCGTCTATGCGCTCGGCCAGGGCGGGCGCATGGCCGCCTATGAACTGGTCACCGGCCAGCGCATCTGGGAATTGAACCTCGCCGGCATCTCCACCCCGGCGATCGCGGGCGAGTGGATCTTCACCCTCACCGACGATGCGCGCCTGCTCGCCATCGCGCGTTCGAGCGGCCGGGTGCGCTGGGTCGCCCAGCTTCAGCGTTATCGCGACGAGGAAGACAAGAAGGGTCCGATCTTCTGGACCGGTCCGGTGCTCGCGGGCGGCCACCTGTGGGTGGCAAGCACGCGCGGGGAGCTGTGGAAGGTGAGCGTGGGCGAAGGCTCGGCGACGCTGTTCGCCGATGTCGGCCAGCCCGTCAGCCTCGCTCCGGTCGTTGCCGACAACATGCTCTACGTGTTGGACGACAGCGGGACGATCAGCGCCTTCAAGTGAGGTCCAACAGGGGTTTTGGCGCAGGGGCCGGCTAGACCCCCGCCAGACCCCCTGCAGACCCCTCCCAGACCCGCTTTTGCAGGCGGCAGGGCCGGTCTTGCCGAGCTGTTAACCCTTGTCCTGTAGGGCTGAGCGGCCATGCCTCTGCCGCTTTCGCCTTCCCTCCAGACGCGCCCTGCGCCGCCCGCAAGCGACGTTTCTGCGGGCGTGGGCCTTGCCGGATTGGCGGGGCTGCTGGTGTGGATCCTCTTCTGCCGCTCCTATCCCGAGATCGCCGAAAGCCTCGGGCTGGTCGGCCTGCTGTCCGGCGAAAGAGGCGTTCTTTCAGGTCCTTATGCGGCACTTGCGGCACTGATTTTCAGCGCCGTCCCGATGGCCCTGTGGTCGGTTCTGGTCGACAAGGTGCATTTGAGACCCTCCACCGGACTCGACTGGAGCCTCAGGCGCCCGCTGGCCGAGGTGCTGCCGGTGTCGGTCATCAAGCTGGTCGGCCTGTGGGCGACATGGGCGGTGCTTGCCGCCTTCTACGCGCTCGCCCGCTGGTACTGGTCGGGCCCCTACCTGTTCGCCATGGAGGTGCTAAGCGGCGCCATCCTGCCGCTGGTAATGCTTTCTGTCCCTTACGTAATCTGGCTCGATCGGTTCATGGTGGAGCCGCGAGACGGGGCGTTCCACTTCGGCGCCTTCGTGGTCGGCGGAGGGATGATCGGCCGCGAGCAATGGGACAGCGCGGGGCTCGCCAAGCACTGGCGCGCCTGGGCGATCAAGGGCTTCTTCGGAGCCTTCATGATCTCGATCCTGCCGCCCGGCTTCGCGCAGGTCGTGCAGGCACAGCCAGCGCAACTCATTGCCAATCCTGTCGAATTCGTGATGCTGCTGGTGACCCTGCTGTTCCTTGTCGACGTGCAGCTCGGCACGGTCGGCTACCTGTTCACCCTGCGCCCGCTGGATTCGCACATCCGTTCGGGCAATCCGTTTCTTGCCGGCTGGCTGGCCGCCCTGCTGTGCTATCCGCCCTTCGTGTGGGGGATCATCGGGCCGGACCAGCAGATCCTCAGCTACGAATTCGGCACTCCCGGATGGGCGCACTGGCTGGGCGGAAGCGATGCGCTGCTCTGGGCTTGGGGCGGGGTTTTGCTATTCCTGACAGGCATTTATGCCTGGGCGACAGTGGCCTTCGGGATTCGCTTCTCGAACCTGACCTATCGCGGCGTGCTGACCAATGGCCCCTACCGCTTCACCCGCCATCCGGCCTATCTGGCGAAGAACCTGTTCTGGTGGGCCTCGGTCATGCCCTTCCTGGTGACCAGCGGCACCTGGCTCGACGCTGTGCGCAATTGCGTTTTCCTACTGGTCGTCAACGGCATATATGCCTGGCGGGCGCGCACCGAAGAGGCGCACCTGCTCGCTGAAGACCCGAAATATCGCGAATATCACGCCTGGATGGAAGAACACGGGCTGATTACCGCGCCGCTCGCAAGGCTCAGGAAGCGCATCACCGGGGGCGTCGCGCCCCGTCTGCACGGAGCCGAGGCGCACCCCGCCGAGTAGGATTACATCACCGGCGATCCTTCATCGGTGTGGAATTTCACCGCCTCGATCACCTTGAAGTCGAGCCCTGCGATCGCCGCGCCGAAGGCCGCCATGTGCGGGGTCGCGAAATGCGCGGCGAGGGCCGCCTCGTCCTGCCACTTCTCGACGATGTGGATCACCCCCGGCTGGAGAATGTCCTGCGTGAAGGCATAGGCGATGCAGCCTTCCTCGGCGTTCGAGGCTGCCACCATGTCGGCAATCGCTGCCTTCGCGGCGTCCATCGCGCTTATCCCTACTTGTGCTTTCGCCAAGACTATCAGCATCTTGCTCTCTCCTCTTCAGAACGATTGTTCGTAGACGCGGGTGATGTCCCCGTTCCACTCGCCGTGATAGGCGTCGAGTAGGCGCTGGGCCGGGACCTTGCCGCTGGCGACGATCTCGTCGAGCGTTTCGAGGTAGCCGGTCTCGTTGTCGCCGCTGGCGTTGAGCCGGGCGCGTGCCTTGAGCCCGGCATGGGCGATCTTGAGCACCTCGCGGCCCAGATCCTGCAAGGTGCCGCCATCGGGTGAGCGAGTGGTAAGAGCAAGGCGCGGCACCTCGCTGCGCAGCCGCTCGCGCTCCTCCATGGTCCAGCCCTTGACCAGATCCCACGCCGCATCGAGCGCAGTCTGGTCGTAGAGCAGGCCCACCCAGAAGGCGGGCAGCGCGCAGATGCGGCTCCACGGGCCGCCGTCGGCACCGCGCATTTCGAGGAAGCTCTTGAGGCGCACCTCGGGGAAGGCGGTGGAGAGGTGGTCCCACCAATCGCTCTGCGTCGGGCGTTCGCCGGGCAGGACCGACAGCTTGCCATCAAGAAAATCGCGGAACGAAAGCCCCGCCGCGTCGATGTACTTGCCGTCGCGGAAGACGAAATACATCGGCACATCAAGCATGTAGCGGGCCCATCTCTCATAGCCGAAGCCGTCCTCGAAGACGAAGGGCAGCATGCCGGTGCGCGCCGGATCGGTGTCCGACCAGATGTGAGATCGGTAGGAGAGGAAGCCGTTGGGTTTCCCTTCGGTGAAGGGCGAATTGGCGAAGAGCGCGGTCGCCAGCGGTTGCAGGGCGAGGCTGGTGCGGAACTTCTTCACCATGTCGGCTTCCGACTGGTAGTCGAGGTTCACCTGAATGGTGCAGGTGCGCAGCATCATGTCGAGGCCCATGCTGCCGACCCGCGGCATGTGGCGCAGCATGATGTCGTAGCGGCCCTTGGGCATGATCGGCAGCTCTTCACGGGTCTTGTCGGGCCACATGCCGAGGCCAAGGTAGCCGACCCCGCATGTCTCGCCGACCTGCTTGACCTGCACGAGGTGGCGCCCGGTCTCCTCGCAGGTCTGGTGGAGGTTCTCGAGCGGCGCGCCGGAAAGCTCCAGCTGGCCGGCCGGCTCGAGGCTCACCGCGCCGTCGCTGCCCTTCAGGGCGATGACGTTCCCGCCTTCCTCGACAGGCTCCCAGCCGAACTGCTCCAGCCCGCCGAGCAGATCGCGGATGCCGCAGGGCTCGTCGTAGGAGGGCGCGCGGTGGTCCTTCTGCTTGAAGACCAGCTTCTCGTGCTCGGTGCCGATCCGCCAGCGCTCGGGCGGCTTTTCCCCGCCAACCATCGGCAGGATCAGCTGGTCGATGCTTTCGATGACCGGATCGTCGGCGGTGGATGCTTCGCGTGTGCTCATGGCTTCCTTGGGCCCCTCTCTGACCCGTTGCCTTAGAAAACCGACTTGGCGGTGGGAAGGCAAATTCGCGTTTGACGGGGTGAAGCCGAATTGTCTTGCCGCTTCATGACTGAAGGTCGCCTCACCAGTCGCCAGCCGAGGCCATCCACACGGCAAGCGCCGAGAGTGCAGCGGTTTCGCCCCTCAAGATGCGCGGGCCGAGGCTGATGGGGCGCGCGGCGGGGTGGGCACGGATTGAGGCGCGTTCCGCGTCATCGAAGCCGCCTTCGGGGCCGGTGAGGATTGCAGCGGGACCGCGATGGGCCGCGAAAGCGGCGGCGGCTGGTTCGCCGCCCTCTTCGTCAGCGAAGAACAGCGCGCGGCCCTCGGGCCAGCCCGCCAGCAGCGCATCGAGCTTCACCGGTTCGGCAAGTTCGGGCAGCGCGGTGCGGGCGCATTGCTCGGCGGCCTCGGTGGTGATCGCCCGGGCGCGCTCGACATTGAGCTTGTCGGCGACGCACCGCCGCGTGAGCATCGGCTGGATGCGTGCGGAGCCAAGCTCGGTCGCCTTTTCGAGGATGAGGTCGAAGCGATCCTTCTTGAGAAGGGCGGGGCACAGCCACAGGTCCGGCACGGCCTCGCGCTCGCGCAGCAGCTCGGCCACCTCGAGCACCACGTCGCGCTTGCCCGCGTCGCTGACCCGTGCGGCCCATTCGCCGGTCACGTCGTCGCACAGGATCACCACGTCGCCCGGAGCCACCCGCATGACGCGGGCGAGGTAATGCGCCGGATTGCCCTCGATCCGCACAATCGCGCCCGCCGCCAGCGTCTCGGCGACGAACAGGCGCGGGGCGCTCTTGGGGGGCCAGGCCGGAACCCTCGGATGATGCGTGGCGGGCATGGCTTTGCACTAGGCGCCTGGGCCGCTAGGGAGCAAGTCATGTCAGCGCGAACCGCCCAAATCCTGATCGCCGCCGTGTTCCTGATCCTCGGCGGCTGGGCGCTGTTTGCGCCGGCCAGCGTGATCGAACTCGCCTTCACCGAGGCCTACCGCGAGACCGGCTACATCACCCGCTTCACCATCGCCTGCTTCGGCTCGCAAGCGGTGCTGTTCGGGCTGATGGCGCTGGTCACCGGCTGGAATGCGCGCAGCTTCCTCGTCTTCGCCGTGCTGCTGCTGCCGTTCTTCGGCTTCAACTACTGGTTCCACTACGAAGTGCCGGTGCTGACCAGCATCGGGATGCTCGACTTCGCCGGAAACGTGGCGATGCTGGTGCTGGCGATCATCGGCTGGCGCGCGGCGCGGGCGAACGAGGGGAGGGCATGAACGAGCAGGTTGTCCCCGATAGCGAACACCGCGGCCTGGTCGCGCGCCTGCCGCAGCTCCCGCGCGACCTTGCCCTGCTCGCGCGCTTCGACCGGCCGATCGGCTGGTGGCTATTGTTCTGGCCCTGCGTTTTCGCGGTCTGGTTGGCTGGAGCCGGCGCGCAGTGGACCCTGCTCGGCTGGCTGCTGCTCGGTGCCATCGCGATGCGCGGAGCGGGGTGCGTCTATAACGACATCGTCGATGCCGATCTCGACCGGCAGGTGGCGCGCACCGCCTCGCGTCCGGTGGCGAGCGGGCGAGTGTCGAAGAAGACGGCATGGGTCTGGCTGGTCGCGCTGTGCGGCGTCGGCCTCGTGGTCCTGCTGCAACTGCGGCTCGCGGCGCAGCTGGTGGCGCTCGGCAGCCTTGCCCTCGTCGCCGCCTATCCCTTCATGAAGCGCATCACCTGGTGGCCGCAGGCGTGGCTGGGGATGGTGTTCAACTGGGGGCTGCTGGTCGGCTGGACCGAGCTGCGCTGGGACAATTGGGAGGTGCTCGCCTGCCTCTATGCGGGCTGTATCGCATGGGTGATCGGCTACGACACGATCTATGCCCTGCAGGACCGCGAGGACGACGCGATGGTCGGTATCCGCTCCTCGGCGCTGGCGATGGGCGCGCGGGTGCAGGGCGGAATCGCGGGGTTCTATGCCGCTGCGGTCGGCCTGTGGGGCCTCGGCTTCTGGCTCTACCGCGCCGATGCGCTCGCCTGTCTCGCGCTGCTGCCGGTGGCGGGGCATCTTGCCTGGCAGGCGGCGACCCTCGACCCGCAAGACCCCGCCAACCCGCTCGCCCGCTTCCGCTCGAACCGCTGGGCCGGCGCGCTGATGGCGGCGGCGTGCTTCGTGGTGGGCAACGCGGGCGCCTAGCGGGATGTGCAACCTCTACCGCATGACCAAGAACGTGACCGAGGTCGCCAATTGGTTCGCTGCGGTGAACGCCGCGCAGGGGGCCAACTTCGCCGACGAGGTCTATCCCGGCTATCCCGGCCTCGTGGTCGCCGAGGGAGCGGTGCGGGCGATGACCTGGGGTTTCCCGCTGGCGATGACCGGGGCGAAGGGCCAACAGCTCAAGCCGAGGCCCGTCAACAACGCGCGGACCGACAAGCTCGAAAGCCCCTTCTGGCGCGACGCCTTCGCCCACCGCCGCTGCCTCATCCCGCTCACCGCCTGGGCCGAGGCCGAGGGGCCGAAGGGCCGGATGACCCGCACGTGGCTGTCGTTGGAGGGGGGCTCGCCCCCCGAGCAGCCGCTGTTCGCGGTGGCGGGCCTGTGGCGGCCGACCGCGGAATGGGGCGCGGCCTATGCGATGGTGATGACTGACACCGCGGGCTGTGCAGCCGAGGCGGTGCACAGCCGGATGCCGGTGGTGCTGACGAGCGAGGATCAGGCGCGCTGGCTGGATGGCTCCCCGCAGGAGGCGATGAGCCTGTGCCGCGCATGGCAAGGGCCTTTGGTGATCGACCGCACCCCCGACCCTTGGGCCAAGGGTGCGGCGACCCCGCAGCAGCCGGGGCTGTTCTAGGGGTAGCTCACCACCTCGAACTCGATCCCGTCCCAGTCGAAGAAGTAGAACCGCCGCCCCGGCTCGTAATCGGCGTGGTTGAAGGGCTCGAGCCCTGCTGCGACCACCACCGCTTCGGCGGCGTCGAGGTCGTCCACCACCAGCCCCACGTGGTTCAGCGGCAATCCCTTGGCGAAGGGCGCGGCGAGGGGGCCTCGGGTGTAGACCGCGATGTAATCGTGGTCCCCGCCGACGTGGATCGTCTCGCCACCCAGCATCGAGGGACCGCGCCAGCGGATGTGCCAGCCCATCAACCGCTCCAGAAAGGCGGCGCTCCTTTCGATGTCGCTGACGGTGATGTTGACGTGTTCGAGGCGGCCTGTGGGCATTGGGGAGGGTCCTTTCGCAAGTTGGTGAAACACGCGCCATCGGGAGCGCGAATCAATGAACTTGCCCAAGGTGCAATCTCAACCTAACTTGAGGTCAAGCTTTATCGCGAGAGCCACACAATGCCCGCCCGCCGTCTCAAGCCATCCGACCTGCTGTCCATCGGCGAGATCGCGCGCCGCACCGGGCTCTCTGTCTCGGCGATCCGCTTCTACGAGGACCGGCGCCTGATCGAACCGGTGCGCACCGGCGGCAACCAGCGGCGCTTCCTGCGCTCGGACATCAGGCGGCTAAGCTTCATCCTCATCGCCCAGCGCCTCGGTCTGTCATTGGGCGAGATCGAGGCGGAGCTGGCGAAGCTCCCGCAGGGGCGTACGCCGACGGCAAAGGACTGGGAGGCGATCAGCGCCGCCATCCGCGCGCGCCTCGATGCGCGGATCGCCGACCTTGTCCGCACCCGCGACCGCCTCGACGGGTGCATCGGCTGCGGCTGCCTGAGCCTCACCCACTGCGCGATCTGGAACCCGCAGGATCAGCTCGCCGAGGAGGGCCCGGGTCCGCGCAAGCTGCTCGCCTGAGGATTAGCCTTCGGGGCCCAGCTCCGGATCGAGATCGCGGGGGCGCGCGAAATGCACCAGCTCCGCGCAATAGCGCTTCAGATCGGCCCAATGTTCGACATCGCACTCGAGCACGGCGTAGGCGGCGGTCGGGAATTTCACGACCGCCTCCTTGAACAGCGCGTTCTCCTTGCCCGGCGCGACCAGCTCCAGCAGCACGTCCTGCAAACCCGGATTGTGCCCGGAGATGAGGATCGTCTTCGCCTCGTCGTCGCCGCTGCCGGCATGGGCCTCGATCGTCTCGACGATGCTGTCGAAGCTGGCGAGGTAGAGCCGCTGGTCCCAGATCACCGGCGCATCGGGCAGCGCGCCTTCCAGCGTCAGCTTCACCCGCACCGCAGGGCTGGCGATCAGGCGGTCCCACTTCACCCCGTGGTCGCGGATATGCTTGCCGATCAGCTCGGCACCCTTGCGACCGCGCGCGTTCAGCCCGCGATCGAAATCGCGCTGGTTGGCGTCGTCCCAGTCGGACTTGGCGTGGCGCAGAAGGCCCAGAATCTTCATGGCAGCAAGGCACCTCGCGAGGGAACGGCTTGCCCCTGCGAAACACCACCCGACAGGCGTTGTAAAGCCTGATCGAGCGTGACGCGCAGCACCGGGGTCCCCGGCGGGAAGGCGCTGAGCAGCCGCGAGGGGAAAGCGGGCGACAGGACGATGAAATGCCCCGCATCCTCCTTGCTGCGGATCAGCCGCCCGAAGGCCTGCGCCAGCTTGGCGCGGATGATGCGGTCGTCATAGGCAGAGCCGCCGCCAGCGAGCCTGCGCGCCTTGTGCAGAATGTCGGGACGCGGCCAGGGGACCTGCTCCAGCACCACGCACCGCAAGGAGTGGCCGGGCACATCCACCCCGTCGCGCAAGGCATCCGTGCCGATCAGGCTGGCGCGCGGATCGTCGCGGAAGATGTCGACCAGCGTGCCGGTGTCGATCGGGTCGACATGCTGGGCATAGACCGGCAGGCCCGCCCGCGCGAGGCGGTCGGCGATGCGGCCGTGGACGGCGCGCAGGCGGCGGATCGCGGTGAACAGCCCGAGCACGCCGCCGCCGCTCGCCTCGATGATCCGCGCATAGGCTCCGGCCAGCGCGGGCAGATCGCCCTTGGCGATGTCGGTGACGATCAGCACCTCGGCGCGGGCCGCATAGTCGAAGGGGCTTTCCGCCGCCGAGAGCAGCGGGGCGACCTCGACATGGGCCGCGCCGGAGCGCTGAATCGCGCTTGCCCAGCGGTCATCATCCTGCGTGCGGTCGGTCAGCGTTGCGCTGGTCAGCATCACGCCGTGCGCCGGTTCCAGCACGACGCGGGCGAAGGGCTTCATCGGATCGAGCCAGCGGCGGTGGATCGCCACATCGAATTCGCGCGCGTCGGAGCGGTCGACCGCGAGCCAGTCGACGAATTCGGGATCGGCAGGCCCACCGAGCCGGTCGAGCAAAGCTTCCCACGCGGCGATCAGGTCGATCCGCCATCCGAGAGCGAAGCGCGCCCCCTCGATCCGGGCGCGCCCTTGCGCGTCGAGCCAGTCGGGCGGTTCGGCAAGGATGGCTTCGAGCCTGCCGCCGAGCCGGATCAGCGGGACGCGGATTCCGGCGAGGGCTTCGGCGGCATTGCTGGCCGCCTCGATCACCTCGCCCGGCAGGCCCGCCGCTTCGGTCTCGATGCCGTAGCCTGCGTCGATCCCGCCGCTTTCGTCGCGGGCATAGGTGGCGGTGCGCACGGCGGCGAGCAGGGCTTCGATGGGCCCGAATGGCGCGTTCTCGGCGAGGCGCTGGAGCCAGCCGTCCGACGGGAGCAATTGCCCCGCCTTGCAGGCCGCCGCGATGGCTTCCGCGCCCGCCTCGTCATAGCTGGCGATATCCGCAAGCCTTGCGGCGAGGCCCCGCCTGCGTCCGCGCGCCTCGCGTTCCGGCCCCATGATCCAGCGGCGCAATTCGATGGTCTCCTGCCCGGAGAGCGTCGCGGCAAAGGTGCTGTCGGCGGCGTCGAAGACGTGGTGGCCCTCGTCGAAGATCAGCCGCGTCGGGCGCTGGTTCGGATCGCGGGCGCGGGCGGCGTTGACCATCACCAGCGCGTGG
Organism: Erythrobacteraceae bacterium; assembly: GCA_027489065.1. Lineage (GTDB taxonomy): Bacteria > Pseudomonadota > Alphaproteobacteria > Sphingomonadales > Sphingomonadaceae > Erythrobacter. Next base: position 29,233 of record JAIYAM010000015.1, read on the forward strand.
TTGGCGATGACCAGATCGGCCTGTGCGGAATCGCGTGCGGCGCGCTCGATGAAGCACTTCCGGTAATGCGGGCACCCGGCATAGATGCACTCGCCGCGCTGGTCGGTGAGCGCGGCGATCCCGCGCTTGCGGAACAGTGTCCCGAGCCAGCCAGGCAGGTCGCCGCCCACCATGTCGCCGTCGCGGGTGAAGGCGCCCCAGCGTGCCACCAGATGGGCAAGGATCGCAGGCCGCCCGGTGAAACCGCCTTGCAGCGCGTCCTCGAGATTGAGGAGGCAGAGGTAATTCTCGCGGCCCTTCCTCACCACCACCGGGGGGGTGCCGTCGGCGCGCTTCACCGGCCAGGCGCGGCGGCTCTCGGCGCGCAGCTGGCGTTGCAGGTTCTTGGTGAAGGTCGAAACCCACACCGTGCCGCCCGCCTGCTCCGCCCACAGCGAGGCGGGGGCGAGGTAGCCCAATGTCTTGCCGATGCCCGTGCCCGCCTGCGCCAGCGCGAGGTGGGGGCGGCCCGGTGCGGAGCGGGGGGCGAAAATGCGCGCGGCGTCCTGCGCATAGGCGCGCTGGCCGTCGCGCTGTTCGGCGCTCTCGCCGGTCAGGCGGGCAAGCTGCGCCGCGATGGCCTCGGGCGCGAGATCGACTTGGCGGGGGGCGGGGCGCTCTCCGGTTTCCTCCCATTCGGGCAGGCGGGCGAAGAGCCAGCGCTCGGCCCTCTCGGGCTTGGCGATGTGCGAGCGCAGCACCTGCGCCCAGGGCCAGCGCAGGCGTTCGAGGGACTGGAGCGCGCTCCACGCGCCCTCGCGCTCGAACCATTCGGGGTCCTCGCACACCGCGACAAGCGCGCCGGCTGCGCGCTGGAGCAATTCCGGCACGGCGGCGTCGTTTTCGGGAATCGGCAGGCCGAGCGCTTCGGCCAGCCCGCGCGGGGTCGGCACGCAGAAGCGCGCGGGGTGGATGAAGGCGAAGGCCTCGAGCAGATCGAGGCCCGAAAGGTCAGGATAGCCGAGCCGGCTCGCCACAAGCGGCGCGTTGATCATCAGCACCGGCGTGTCGGCGGCGGCCATGATCGCATCGCCCTTGGAGACGGCATTGGTGATGCCATTCGCCGCACGCAGCCAATGCCCGCCGTGGCTCGCATGGAGCGCGGGCAGGGGGACGGGATCGGGGAGGGTGGGCAGAGGACTCACGAGCCAAGGATGGGGTGTGGCCCTCGCAATGTAAACGACCGGCGGGCGATGGATGAACCGCTGCGGCGAAATGCTTCCCGGCCCATGACCCTCGCCAGCAGGCTCCAGACCCCCTCCAGACCCCTCTTAGACCCCCGCTAGACCCCCGCCAGACCCCGCCAGAGGGTGCGTCGCGGCGCTGTTTCACGTGGAACAACCCCTCCGGCTCTGCCGCCATTGATGCTTGCAAGCCGGTTCGCCATGCCTAATAGCCGCCCCGTCATGACGATAACCCAAGATGCTCTCATCGCCGCTGCGCAGAACTCCAAGGCCTGGCCGTTTCAGGAGGCGCAGCGCCTCGCCAAGCGCCTGCCGGAGGGCAAGCCGGGCGGGGTGCTGTTCGAGACCGGATACGGCCCCTCGGGCCTGCCGCATATCGGGACTTTTCAAGAGGTTCTGCGCACTTCACTGGTGCGCCGCGCCTATGAGACGCTGACCGGCGGCGCAGCGACGCGGCTCGTCGCCTTCTCGGACGACCTCGATGGCTTGCGCAAGGTGCCCGACAACGTCCCCAATCAGGCGATGCTCACCGAACATCTCGGCAAGCCCCTGTCGCGCATCCCCGATCCGTTTGAAAAGTTTGAAAGTTTCGCCGCGCACAACAACGCGATGCTGCGCGATTTCCTCGACCGCTTCGGCTTCGAGTATGAATTCGTGAGCTCGTCGGACTGCTACAATTCGGGCAAGTTCGACGATGCGTTGAGGGGCGTGCTGGCGAACTTCGGCGCGATCCTCGACATCATGCTCCCGACCCTCGGCGAGGAGCGCCGGCGGACCTATTCGCCCGTCATGCCGATCAGCCCGACCACCGGCGCGGTGTTGCAGGTGCCTATCGAAGTCATTGATCCACAAGCCGGAATCATCCGTTTCACCGACGAGGGCGGCAGCACTGTCGAGCAATCCGCGCTCGGCGGCATGGCCAAGTGCCAGTGGAAGGTCGACTGGGCGATGCGCTGGGTGGCGCTCGGCGTCGACTACGAGATGTACGGCAAGGACCTGACCGACTCTGGCATCCAGTCGGGCAAGATCGCCCGCGTGCTCGGCGGCAACAAGCCCGAAGGGCTGATCTACGAGCTGTTCCTCGACGGCAAGGGCGAAAAGATCAGCAAATCCAAGGGCAACGGCCTGTCGATCGAGGACTGGCTGAAGTATGGCAGCCAGGAGAGCCTCGGCTTTTACATCTTCGCCAATCCCAAGAGCGCCAAGCAGCTCCACGCCGGCGTGATCCCCAAGGCGATCGACGATTACTGGCAGTTCCGCAGCAGCATTCCCGGGCAGGACGCCGACAAGCGGCTGGGCAATGCGGTGTGGCATCTGCTGCGCGCGAACGAGCGTCACGAAGGCGCCGACGCGCCAGGGCAGGGCGACATGCTGCCCGTGCCGTTTAGCCTGCTCCTCAACCTCGTCGGCGTGCTCGGGCCGGGCGCGACACGCGAGGCGGTGTGGTCCTATCTCGGCAATTATGTCGAGGACGCCGATCCCGCCGCGCACCCGGCGCTCGACGCGCTGGTCGGCAAGGCGCTCGCCTATAACCGCGACTTCGTGGCCCCCACGCTGGCCAAGCGCGCGCCTGCGGGCGGAGAGGTGGGGGCGCTTCAGGCGCTGGACGCGGCGCTTGCCGCTGCCGACCCGGCGACCAGTGCAGAAGACCTCCAGACCATCGTCTATGAAATCGGCAAGCAGCCGGAATTCGGTTTCGAGTCCTTACGCGACTGGTTCAAGGCGCTCTACGAGACGCTGCTGGGCTCCGAACAGGGTCCACGCATGGGGAGCTTCATCGCGCTCTATGGCATCGCGCCCACCCGCACGCTGATTGCCGAGGCGCTGGCGAAGGCCTAAGACCTTTCGGCATGACGCGTGAGCCCGATCCGCACAAGCTCGCACGCGACCTTCTCGGCCGCGACTACGACGATCTTGAAGCCGACGAGCAGCGGGTCCTGAAGCATGTCGCTTCCGGCAGCTTCACCGGGCGCGATGCCGATGAACTGGCACAGGCGCATGCCACCTGGGGCGACCGCCTTGCCGACCGCGTGGCGGCGATTGGCGGCAGCTGGGGCTTCATCGTCGGTTTCGGCGTGGTGCTGGTGGTGTGGGCGGCGCTGAACAGCGGGGTTTTGCAGGCGATGGGCTTCAGGCCCTTCGATGCCTATCCCTTCATCTTTCTGAACCTGATGCTCTCGATGCTGGCGGCGGTACAGGCGCCGGTCATCCTCATGAGCCAGAACCGTCAGGCGATGAAGGATCGCATCACCGCGCGCCATGATTACGAAGTCAATCTGCGCACCCAGCTTGAAATTCTGCGGCTCGCGAAGCGGGTGGAGAAGCTGGCGGAAGAAGTGCGGGCGCTCGTTCGCAAGGATACCGCCTGACCGGAACGGTATTCAGCCAAAGGCGCGCGTACGATACCACTTGGTGATGATGTACTTGGCCCCGTGCTCCACCGGTATCCCGGCGTGCAGGGTCGCCTCGTTGGGGCTCCCGTCCGGCAAGGCATTGTTCCACAGCAACAGCACGCCCGCCTTGGGCTCGATCTGGATACCGGCGGCGATGAAGGCGGTCGCCCCGCCCGCTTCGACGTCATTGAGGTACACCATCGCCGTCCAGCTGCGCTGCCCGCCGCGCGCCTCTTCCTGCGGCCAATAGCCTTCCGAGGTGTAGAACCAGTCATTGTGCGGCTTGAACTGCTGGCCGGGCCAGTAGCGCTGGCCCTGCACCGGCTCGCCGATTGTCGCGGAAACGCCGAGCAGCGCGTCGATCCTTTGCGAAATGCCCGAAACGAGGGCGTCCCCCGGATCGAGGTCGCCCGAATAGGAGGTGCGAAAGCCGCTCGCGTAATCGAGCTCGTGCAGCGCGGAAGGCCGCGCGACGGCGTCGATCATCGCGCACAGTTGCCGGCACTCGGCATCCGATAGGAAGCCGCCGAGTGCGAACAGCTCGATCCCCTCGGCGGGGATGCGGTAAGCGTCGGGGTTGGCGGCAAGGCGCGCGCGCACGCGCTTGCCCAGCCTTGCGAGGGCATTTTGATCGGGAACAAGGCCGCGGGCGTTCATCGGCGGCAAGGCTAGCAAGCCGCTCCTCGCATGCAAGCGGCCCCATTGCGCAAGGCAGCAGCGGTGCTAGGCTCGGGCTGTCAGGGAATTTCGGGAAGGGACACACATGAGCCTGAATGCCAAGACCAAGTATTCCGGGTTCGCCATGCTGTTGCACTGGCTGATTGCGGGACTCGTGATCGCGCAGTGGCTGATCAGCATAAGGGCGGAAGATGCTCCGACGCGGGAGGAGAGCGGCGCCATCATGGCCAACCACTTCGCGCTCGGCGTGGTGATCTTCGCCGTCGTCGTGGTCCGGCTGGTATGGCGGCAGATCAGCCCGCCGCCGCCGCAGAACCCCGACCATGCGGCTTGGGAAAGGACTCTCTCGCGGATCGTGCACTTCGCATTTTATGCGCTGCTGCTGGTGATGCCGATCGCCGGCTGGATCGCGCTGTCGTCCTTCGGCGAGCCGATCAGCGTATGGGGCCTTTTCCAGCTGCCCGCGCTGCCGGTGCCGCAGAACCCGGATCTGGGCGAACAGATCTTCGAGCTTCACGGTGCCTCCGGGATCGCCCTGCTGGTGCTTGCTGCCTTCCACGGGCTGGCCGCGCTCAAGCACACTTTCCTTGACAAGGACGGGACGCTGTACCGGATGCTGCCTTTCGGCTCGGCCAAGGGCTGAACGAAAGGCGGGAATTCGCACGCAGGCCAAGAAAAAGCCCCGCCGGATCGCTCCGGCGGGGCTTTCGTCGTCTTGAGCTGCGACTTACCAGAAGAAGTCGTAGATCGTGTCCACCACCTCGCCGGAGTAGATGTCGACGAGCAGCACATCATCATAATAGCGGACCCACTGGTACGGCCCGTAGGCCGGGGGCAGGCGGTAGGCCCAAGGATCGTTGATGAAGAAGCGCGGCTGGAAGAACAGGCTGTCGAGGAACAGCCCGACCGAGAGCCGGTTGTAACGGTGGCTGCGGAACGGCGCGTAATAGGGGCCGGGCCGGAAGAGGAACTGGTTGCCCCTGCGGAAATCGAACCAGTTGTAATTGCGGCTTGTGCGCCAGCGATTGTCCCAGCGGCGGAAGTCGCGATTGTCCCAGCCGGGTCGGCCGTTCCAGCCCCAGCGCCAGTCATCCCGTCGCCAGTCGCGGCGATCCGCCCGCCAGTCGCCGCGGCGCCCATCGCGCCAGTCGTCCCCGCGACGATCATCACGGCGCCCGTCGCGCCAGTCGCCGCGGTCACGGCCCGTGCCGAGCCAGCCGGCGTCTCCGCGGCCTCGGTTGCGGTCTTCGACCCGGTCTGCGCGGCGGTCGCCACGGTCCTCGATGCGGTCTGCACGTCGGTCGCCTCGGTCCTCGATGCGGTCGGCGCGGACGTCACCGCGCTGCTCGATGCGGTCGGCGCGCCGTTCGCTGCGGCGATCGACCTGATCAGCGGCGGCATCGCGGCCGCGCCATTCGAGCCGTTCGGCGCGTGCGTCACCGCGCTGTTCGACGCGGTTCGCCTGCCATTCGCTGCGCCGGTCCACGCGATCGGCGCGCTGTTCGCTGCGATCATCGACCCGGTCGGCGCGCTGCTCGCTGCGGCGTTCGATCCGCGCTGGCCGAGGGGTGTCGGGCCGCGCCGATTGCGCGCTGGCGCCGACGCCGGCTCCGAAGCCGCCCCGCTCGCGGCGACCGCCACGCGCATCGCGGGGAGCCAATGTGGCGGCACCGGCTCCGACATCGGGATCGATGCGTGTGATCCGGGTCCGCGCCGGAGCGGAAGGCGTGTAGGCCGGCGGCGCGACGTAGGCGCGGCCAGCGGGCTCGGCGGTTCGCTCGAGACGCGCAGGCCGCTCGGCACGCGGAGCGCGCTCGGGCCGGGCAATCGCGGCCCGCGGCGGGCTGCCGCTGCGCTCCACGCGCGACGGACGCTCGAAGCGCGGGGGCGACGGATCGTCAGCCTCGGGGCTCGACACAGCCTGCGCTGCGGCAGGAACGGCCGGGAGGGTAAAGGCGAGGACCGCGGCGAGCGCCGCAAGCGATCCGCCTCTCGCAAAGAGGTTCATCATCAGTAGTGCCTCCAGTTGCGCCCGCCCACCACAGACGGCTTGTTCGGATGGACATCGATTTACCGCGCACGATCTGTCGCGGGGATGAACCGCCCCGCCGATGTTCAGAAAAAATACGTGCTACATGAATGCGCCTCCGGGCCCTTGACGCGCAGGGTGGTCCCGCCGCAGGGGATGAGGCCATGTTTGAAACGCTAGACGACTGTCTGACCGATTGCCGCAATCGCCTGATCCGCGCAGCGCTCGACCGCCGCTCGCCGATGCACACACCGGTTGTGGTGAGCGGGGATGTCGATGCGCGGGTGATGGTGCTGCGCGCCTTCGATGGCGATGCATGGGCCCTGCGCTTCCACACCGATGCCCGCGCGCCCAAGGCCGCCGCCTTCGTGGCAGACACTCGCGCGGGGCTCCTGTTCTACGACAAGGGCGCGAAGGTGCAGATCCGCGCCCGGGGGCGGGCGGAAATCCTCACGGACACCCCCGAGGTCGATGCGGCATGGGCTGCGAGCACCAATTTCGCGCGGCGCTGCTATCTGGGCGAGGGTCCGGGCGCTTTGAGCGATGTGCCCACTTCGGGCCTGCCGCCCGAATTCGAAGGGGCCGAGCCCGACGACGCGCAGCTCGTCCCGGCGCGGGAGAATTTCGCACTGCTGCGGGTGACGCTTGCGTCGCTTGACTGGCTCTATCTTGCCCATACCGGGCACGTGCGCGCGCAATTCGTGCGCGGGGATGGGGCGGCGGCTTGGGAGGGTCGCTGGGTCTCGCCCTGAACGGCTAGGCCGCCGACACCGCGTCCGAAGGCGCCGGTGCAGGAGCAGGGGCGGGCAGGAGGAGGATCTCCTCGATATCGCTGGCTGGCACCACCCGGTCTGCGCCGTTTGCCACCGCCGCCTCCAGCGCATTCCTGGCGCGCCGGTCGAGCCCTTCATGGCTTTCCCCGAATCGCTCCGCGGCGACACCAAAGCTTGCGGTCAGCCGCACGTCCTTGCCGAGCTGCGGCAAGCGCAGCTGCTTGAGCGTGCGGCGCAGCCGGTCGGCGATGTGCACCGCCGCGCGCTCGTCGGCGCCGGGGATGAAAATGGTGAAGCCGTCCGCTTCGTTGAGTGCGATCCTGTCCTGGCGGCGCAGGCCCACGCGCATCACCGCAGCGACATGGTCGCGCACTTCGTCGCAGGTGTCATGGCTCCAACCCGAGGGTCCCTGCGCGAATTGGTCGATCCGGCCGTGCAGCAGCGCGTGGGAGGCACTGCGCCGCGCGTTGCGGTGCAATGCCAGATCTATCGTCCGGCCGAGGTTTTCACGCTTCAGCAGGTCACGGACCGGATCCGGCCGCGCATCGAGATGCCGGGCCGAGCGCCAGTGGCCAAGCCAGCCGCCGACAAAGGCGCAGCCCGCGCATAGCAAGACCGCCACTTCCAGCGGCACAATAATCCCCGTTGCCACGCCCCTGTTTTCCCTTCGCGACCCTTTGGTGTCGTTAAGGAGAGTGACGTAGCGCTGCTTAAGAACGGGTAAAGTCTGCGCCCGAGCGGCCTGTCAAAATTAACGAAACCGCACAGACGAGACCGGGAGCGAGCTCAGCGGGTCAGTTTCTTGTAGGCAACACGGGTCGGACGGTCGGCAGCGTCGCCAAGGCGGCGGCGCTTGTCTTCCTCGTAAGCCTCGAAGTTGCCCTCGAACCATTCGACATGGCTGTTGCCTTCGAAAGCGAGGATGTGCGTGGCGAGGCGGTCGAGGAAGAAGCGGTCGTGGCTGATCACAACCGCGCAGCCCGCGAAGTTCTCGATCGCGTCTTCAAGCGCGGCGAGGGTTTCGACGTCGAGGTCGTTGGTCGGCTCGTCCAGAAGGAGCACGTTGCCGCCCGCCTTCAGCATCTTGGCCATGTGGACGCGGTTGCGCTCCCCGCCCGAAAGCTTGCCGACGTTCTTCTGCTGGTCCGCACCCTTGAAGTTGAACGCGCCCACATAAGCACGCGTGCTCATGTCCTGCCCGTTGACCTTCATGTAGTCGAGACCGTCGCTGATCTCCTGCCACACGTTGTTGGCAGGGTTGAGGTGATCGCGGCTCTGGTCGACGAAGCCGAGGTGGACGGTCGAGCCGATCTCCACCGTGCCGCTGTCAGGCTGTTCCTTGCCCGTGAGGATCTTGAACAGCGTCGACTTGCCCGCGCCGTTGGGGCCGATCACGCCGACAATCCCGCCCGGCGGGAGGATAAAGGAGAGGTTCTCGAACAACAGTTTGTCGCCGTAGGCCTTGGTGATGTTCTTGGCCTCGATCACCTTGCCGCCGAGACGTTCGGGCACCTGAATGACGATCTGGGCCTTGCCGACCTGACGGCTATCCTGGCTGTTCTGCAGTTCCTCGAACTTGCGGATGCGCGCCTTGGACTTGACCTGACGTGCGGCCGGGGTCTGGCGGATCCACTCGAGCTCGCGCTGCAGGGCCTTTTGCTTGCCGCTTTCCTCGCGGCTTTCCTGCTCGAGGCGCTTGGCCTTCTTTTCGAGGTAGGTCGAATAATTGCCCTCATAGGGGTAGTAGGAGCCGCGATCGAGCTCGAGGATCCATTCGACGACGTTGTCGAGGAAGTAGCGGTCGTGGGTGATCATCAGCACCGCGCCGGCATATTCCTTGAGGTGGTTTTCCAGCCACTGGACGCTTTCGGCGTCGAGGTGGTTGGTGGGCTCGTCGAGCAGCAGGATCGAGGGCTTCTGGATCAGCAGGCGGGTCAGCGCCACGCGGCGCTTCTCTCCGCCCGACAGGCTTTCCACGCTCCAGTCGCCGGGCGGGCAGCGCAGGGCCTCCATCGCCACTTCGAGCTGGTTGTCGAGCGTCCAGCCGTCGACCGCGTCGATCTTGTCCTGAAGCTCGCCCATTTCGGCACCGAGGGTGTCGAAGTCGGCATCGGGCTCGCACATCAGCGCAGAGATTTCGTTGAAGCGCTCGACCATGTCGGCGATGCCGCGCGCGCCGTCCTTGACGTTTTCGAGCACGGTCTTGGTCGGATCGAGCTCGGGCTCCTGCTCGAGATAGCCGACCGTGATGTTCTCGCCCGGCCAGGCCTCACCGGTGAAGTCCTTGTCGATCCCCGCCATGATCTTGATCAGCGTCGACTTGCCTGCGCCGTTGGGGCCGACGATGCCGATCTTCGCGCCCTGGTAGAATTGCAGGCTGATGTTGCTCAGCACCGGCTTCTGGGCGCCGGGGAAGCTCTTGGTCATGCCCTTCATGACATAGGCATATTGCGCGGCCATCGGTTGAGTCCTTCGGGATCGTGAATTCGGGTGGGGAGGTTCGGGTGCGCAGATAGGGAAGGGGAGGGGCAAGGGCAAGCGGGTAGACAGGTGCGCGGGGCAGGGATAGCAACGCGTCCCATGACCAAGCCCCTTATTGCGCTCGCCGCTCTCGCCCTCGCCGTTCCCGCTCAGGCGAAGACACCGGCTGCCCCGCCGCCGCCCGCTCCGAGTCTCGAGCAGATCGCGGATGATGCGCTGAAGAGCGACAGCCACGCCTGGGACTTCGTCGAGGGGATCACGACCGAGGTCGGTCAGCGCCAGGCCGGGACCGAAGCCGAGGCGCGCGGGCGCGCATGGGCGGTCGCCTGGCTCAAGGCCAAGGGTTTCAGGAACGTCGCCGACGAGCCCTACATGATGCCGACGTGGGTTCCGGGGGAACCGGGCAGCGCGGAGATCGTCAGCCCCTTCCCGCAGAGCCTTGCGGTGGCTCCGCTGGGTGACAGCGGCTCTACGGGGCCCGAGGGGATCACCGCCGAAGTGGTGATGTTCAGGACCGTCGCCGATCTTCAGGCCGCGCCCCAAGGCAGCCTCAAGGGCAAGATCGCCTATGTCAGCAATGCCATGACCCGCACGCAGGACGGCAGCCAGTACGGCTTTGCCGGGCCGACGCGCTGGGTTGCCTCAGGCATCGCGGCGAGCAAGGGCGCTCTCGCCACGGTCATCAAGTCCGTCGGCACCGACCTGCACCGCAATCCCCACACCGGGGGCACGGATTTTCCCGAAGGTGTGAAGCCGACCCCCGGGGGCGCGCTGAGCAACCCCGATGCGGCTAACCTTGAGCGCATGTTCGCCCGCGCCAAGGGCAGGCCGATCACCATGAAGCTGGTGCTGACCCCGCGCTTCCTCGGCGAAACGCAGAGCGGCAATGTTGTTGGCGAGATCGTGGGCCGCAATCCCTCGCTTCCGCCCGTGCTGCTGGCCTGCCACCTCGACAGCTGGTGGCTTGGCACGGGCGCGATCGATGACGGCGCGGGCTGCGCGATCATCGCGGCGGCTGCGAAGAACGTGAGCGCCGCCGGCCAGCCGCTGCGCACCATTCGCGTCCTGTTCGCGGGCGCCGAGGAGACCGGGCTGTTCGGCAGCGCGGCCTACAGCAAGGCGCACATCAACGAGACCATCGCAGTCGGCCTCGAAAGCGATTTCGGCGCGGACCGGATCTGGCGCTTCGATTCGAACTTCCGGACAAGCAACCCGGCGCTGCACAAGAAGATCGCGCTTGCCGTCGCCCGCTTCGGCGTTTCGGCAGGCACCGATGTCGCTGGTGGCGGAGCAGACCTCAACATCGTGCGCGACCAGAAGGGCGCGCTCGTCGATCTTCAGCAGGACGGCACCCGCTATTTCGATCTGCACCACACGCCCGACGACACGCTCGACAAGATCGATCCGGTGCAGCTGCGCCAGAACGTCGCGGTGTGGACGCAGGTGGTCGGTATCCTCGCGAACGAGGCGACCTCCATCCAGACCGGCGGGCCGATTCCGGCCGCGCCGCCGATCATGACCGGCAAGTAGCTCAGGCTGCGCGGCTCAGCGCAGGCGGGCCGACCGAACTGTCGCCCTGCCGCTGGAAGCGCGCGACCTGATCGTTGAGATCTTCGGCGCTTCGCAGCAATTCTAGCGAGGCAGCGCTGGTCTGTTCGGCCATGGCCGCGTTCTGCTGCATTCCCCGGTCAAGCATCCCCATGGCCGCGTCGATCTCGCGGATCGCTTGAAGAGTGTTGGCCGAGCCGACCGTTATCCGGTCGACCTGCCCAGCGATCTCGGAGAAGCGCGAGACCAGCGAGGCGAGCAGGCTCACCATCTGCTGGACGCGAGTCACGCCGAGCGCGACCTCGTCCTTGGAACTGGCGACCATCTCCTTGATTGCGCTCGCCGACTGGGCCGAACGCTGCGCCAGCTCGCGAACCTCGTTGGCGACGACAGCGAAGCCCTTGCCCGCTTCGCCCGCGCGTGCGGCTTCGACCCCGGCGTTCAATGCAAGCAGGTTGGTCTGGAAGGCGATGGTGTCGATGAAGGCGATAGTCTCGCCGATCTCGGCCGAGGATGCCTCGATCCGGGTCATGGCCTCGACTGCGCCGTTGATGTCCTGCGCGCCGCGATCGGCATCGGCCTTGGCTCCCAAAGCGGTGTCGCGGGTCTCCGTCCAGAGCATCGCCTGCCCTTCGATCGCGCGCAGCAGGTCGCCGGCGGTGCGGGCGACGGTCTCGATCGCGGCGGTCTGCTGTTCGGTCTTGCCGGCAAGGTCGCCCGATGCCTCGCGCAGTTCGTGCGCGCCGCTTGCCACGCCTTCCGCGGTGAGCGCAACGGCGCTGACCAGCTGGTCGAGCGCAGTGCAGCTTTCGTTGAGCAACGCGCGCGCCTGATCATATTCGCCTGGGAACTGCGCTACGATCCGGGTCGACAGGTCGCCCGCGGCAAGCGCCCGCAGCCGGTCGCTGAGGCCGGTCAGCACGAAGCGTTGCTCGGCAGCTATGCCTTCGCGTTCGGCGTGGCGTTCCTCGTCGAGCTTGGCCTGGGCAATGCGCGCCTCGGTCAATCCGCGGATCAGAGTCTCGAACTGGCGGCACAGAGCGATGAGCACACCGGCCTCGATCAGCACGATCACCGCGTGGAACACCACTCGCCCGAGGTCCGCGCCCTCGGGAAAGACATAGGCGGGGGCCGCGAAGTTGAGAGAGAGGTGGTGGACCGCCGTGACCGCCGTGCCGATTACGATCACCCGCCAGTCGGCAAGCGCCGCCAGCACCGCGAGGAAGGCGAAGAACACCATGTGCATGTCGAGCAGCCACCCGGTAGTGCTGGCCAAAGCCAGCGCCAGCCCGGCGAGCAGCGGATAGGTCACGGCGATGGCAACGCGCGCAACCGGGTCCGATCGGCGCGTCACGGCGAACCATACGGGAGCCGCCACAAGGAGCGCGGCACTGAGCGCAATGAGGGGCGTGTCGACTACGAGCCCCCAGATCACCAGCACGGCGCCGATCAGGCCGGCAAGGGAGCCCACGACCCGCACGCCGCTCTCGCGCAGTTGGCGCATGTCGTCGATCATGACCGAAGCTGTCGGGGCCATCACCTTCTCCTCCCGGGTTGGCAGCCTCGCGTGTCGGCCGCGACGGGCAGAATCCCGGCGCTGACCGCACTCAGCAGGCTGTGATTGTCGGCCATGCGGGCGATCACGCGGCCCTTGGCGGTGTCGAGCTCGAGCAGCGGGGCGCCTTCGCGGTCCGCCCAGTCGAGCACGGCGCCGAGATCGCTTGTCGCCAGCGGCACCAGCAGCGCTGCCTGACCGGCGCGCGGCAGGAGCGTGGCGGCGCCGAGCGCCAGCACCACCGCAGCGCCGTGCATCCCGACAAGCGCACGCTCAGCGCGCATCGATCTGTTCCAGTGCGAGCCGCAGTTCGCCAAGGCGAATGCTGGCGACCGCGGCCTGCGGGTCAGGCGCGGCGAGCACGCTCGCCATTTCGCGCAAGGACTGGGCGAGCTTGTCGATCTGCTGCAACTGCACGAGATAGCGTCCCGCCACGGCAGCGTCGCTGCACAGCACCAGGCCGAACTGCTCGGCCTCCTCGGCGAGGTGCGAAAGCTGCGCGGCAATGCCGCCAAGCAGCGCGGGCGTATGCGGCGCGCCGGAGTGCGGCATGACATGGGGGGCTGCTGCGGACATCCTCAGGCTGCCAGCTCGATCGGCTCGTCGGCCATCAGCCGCGCGAGGTCGAGCACCATCACCATGTCGTCACCCAGCGGCGCGATCCCTTCGAGGAAGTGGGTGATGGTCTCGTGCCCCATCGCGTCCGGCTGCTGGAGCGTGCCAGCCTCGATCGAAACGATGTCGGCTACGTCGTGGACGATCAGGCCGCGCATCTGTCCTTGATGTTCAATGACAATGATCGGGTTACGGGGCGTGGCGTCGGTCGGCGTCCAGCCGAGCCGCGCGGCAAGGTCGATCACCGGCAGCACCGCACCGCGCAGGTTGACGACACCGGCCACGTAATCGGGCACGCGCGGGAGGCGGGTGACGGGCGACCACGCGCGGATTTCGCGTACGGTCATGATGTCGATGCCGAACCGCTGACTGGCGATCCCGAAGGTGATGAGTTCGTGGCGCATGGTGGGGGCGTTCCTCTGGCGCGGGAAATCAGTGGATCACGCGCCGGAGCGCGGCGGTGAGCTTGTCGGCATCGAAGGGCTTGACGATCCAGCCGGTCGCCCCGGCATTGCGGGCGCGCTGCTTCTTCTCGTCCGAGCTTTCGGTGGTCAGCACCAGGATCGGGCGCTCGGCATGGAGCGCGCTGGTGCGCAATTTCTCGATCAGCCCGAAGCCGTCGAGGCGCGGCATGTTGATGTCGGTGATGATCACGTCGACCTCGTTCGACGCCAGCCATTCGAGCGCCTCCTGCCCGTCCTCGCATTGTTCGACCGCGAACCCGCGCGAGGTCAGGGCGCCGAGCAGCAGCGCGCGCATCGAGGCGCTGTCGTCGACCGTGAGGACCCGGATCGGGGTGGTGTTGCTGGCTTGCATGATGTGCTCCGTTTGGGCTCAGAATAGTTCGACGGTGCCAAGCGCCGATTGCGGCCGCCCCAGTGGTTTCTGCGTAGGGGCGGTGTCGGCAGGAACCAGCCGCGCGCGCACTTGGCCGCTCGCCGGGCGGAACTGGATGCGCCGCGCCTGTGTGCCCTCGAGGTCCTCGAACACCTTGGGGATGCCCTCGCGATCGAGGAACTGGCGGGCGAAGGCGGCATTGGCGGTGCCGATCGGGGAAAGATCGGGATTGAGGTTCGCGCCGCCGTAGAGCCGCGCGCGCATCCGGCTCTTGCGGGCGCCGAGGCCGAGCATCTCGTTGATCAGCAGCTCCATGAGGAACAGCCCGTAGTCGCTGTCGAAGGCGGCGGTACGCATGTGGGCAGGCGGTTCGGCGAGGAGGAAGTGGTTCATGCCGCCGACCCGCGCAACCGGATCGAACAAGCAGGTGGCCACGCAGCTGCCGAGGATGGTGCTCATCTCCACGCGCGGATCGGTGCTGGCCTTGGCCTCACCCTGAACGATCGTCACGCGGATCGCCTCGCCTTGCATGGGCGTGATGGCGAAGGGGGTCATGTCGGTCATGCCGGGCTCAGTGTTGCTGGAGCGAAGATGGCAGGGGCGATGCGCTCCAGCGGCAGGATCTCGCGCGCGGCACCCAGCTCGATTGCCGCGCGGGGCATGCCGAACACGACGCAGCTCGCCTGGTCCTGCGCGATAGTGCGCGCGCCGATGCTGGCGAGCTGGACCATGCCTTGCGCGCCGTCCTGTCCCATCCCTGTCAGGAGAATACCGAGCCCGCGCGCGCCGCGGCCTGCGCCGAGGGTCGTCGCGAGCGAGGCGAACAGGCGGTCTACGCTGGGGCGGTGCCCTGCCGCCGGATCGCCCTCGCGCAGCACGCAACGCATGCCCCGCGAGCCGGCCGAGGCAACCTGCAGATGGCGATCATTGCCCGGCGCAAGCAGCACCATGCCGCGCTCCAGAGGCATGTCGCTTTCGGCAAGCATCACCCGCGGACGCACCGCACGGTCGAAGGACTGGGCGATCGCTCCGGCGAAACAGCCGTTGATGTGCTGCACGACCAGCGTCGGCGGGCAGTCGGCGGGGAAGCCCGAAAGCACCGTGTGGAGCGCCTCCACCCCGCCGGTCGATGCGCCGATGACGATCACGTCGGGCTGGCTGGCGCTGCTGGTGCCTGAGGGCGTCAGGGCTGCAGTCTGGGTAGGCGCGGGCGTGCGTGCAGGTCGGGCGGGCGTCGGCACGAAGCGCACCCGCGCCGCCTCGCGCACCATCGTGACCAGCGTGCCGTCATCCTGCTCACCCGGCGATATCCTGAGCTGGGACTTGGGGATGCACCCGATCGCGCCCAGCCGCAGACCGCGCACGGTGGCGCTCGCCCCGGCCTCGGTCGCGCCGGAAACGAGGATAACCGGGGTCGGGCGCAGCTCCATGATCTTTTCGAGGAACGACAGCCCGTCCATTCCCGGCATCTCGATGTCGAGTGTCACCACGTCGGGGTCGAGTGCCTTGATCAGCTGGCGCGCCTCGGCGGCATTGGCGGCGGTGCCGGCAATGGTGATGTCGCTCTCGCGCTCCAGCCGGTGCTGGAGCAGCGCACGCATCAGCGGGCTGTCGTCGACGATCAGGACCCTGATGCTCATGCAGCGCCGCTCCTGCGATAGATGGTGGGGCCGACGGGTTCGAGCAGCGCGGAGGCCGGGCCGCTGACCCGCTCGGAGTGGCCGATGTAGAGGAAGCCGCCGGGCACCAGCTGGCGGGCGAAACGCTCGACCAGCCGCTCCTTGGTGGGGGCGTCGAAATAGATCATCACGTTGCGGCAGAAGATGACGTCGAACGCCCGTTGCATGGGCCACTCACCCATCAGGTTGAGCACCCGGAAGCGCACCATCGCCACCAGCGCAGGGTCGATGGCGAGGCATGGCTCGCCGCCCGCATTGACCGGCGCACACCACAGCCGCCGCAGTCCTTCGGGAAGGGCGTCAAGCGCGCCCACGGGATAGCGCGCCGCCCGCGCGCCCGCGAGCGCATTGACCGAGATGTCGCTGGCCAGCGCGAGGATCTTGCTGCGCGCGATCCTCAAGCCCTCATCGCGGCTGGGGCCGCACAGCACCATCAGCAGCGTGAAGATCTCCTCGCCCGTGGAGCAGCCCGCCGACCAGATGCGCACCGGCATCCCGCCCTGCGCCCTGGCGAGGAGGGCGGGGCGCACCACGCTCTCGAAATGCTCGAAGTGATGCGGCTCGCGGTGGAAATAGGTGTGATTGGTGGTGAGCGCGGCGACCACCTCGGTAAAGGTGGCGGGATCGCTGCCAAGCGTATCGAGGAAGGCGCCGAAGCTGGTTAGCCCGCTGCGCCGCACCAACGGGGCGAGGCGCGAATAGGCGAGCATCTTCTTGCGTTCCGAAAGCACGATCCCGGTCTCGGCATGGATCAGCTCGGCGATGCGGCGGAAGTCGCCTTCGCCGTAGATCGCCGGGCTGATGCCTGGAACCATGCTGCCGGTTGCCGTCTCTGCCGATGCGCCGGACATGGTCAGGCCGCCGCTGCCAGAACTGCGGTGCCATGCGTGCGCGCCGCGGAGCTTGCGATGAAGTCGACATCGACGATCAGCGCGACCTGGCCATTGCCGAGGATCGTCGCGCCCGCGACGCTGTCGATCTGGCGGTAATGCGCGTCCAGCGCCTTGATGACGAACTGGCGCTGGTCGGTGATGGTGTCGACGAGCAGCGCAGCGCGGCCGTGGCCCTCGGTCTCGACCAGCACCAGCACGCCCTCGCAGGGGTTGGTGGTGGCTTCGGTGGCGCCGGTGAGCAGTCCCAGCGGGATGATCGGCACGAAGCTGCCGCGCGCATTCAGAACCTGCGCGCTGGTACCCATGCCCTTGACGTCGGCCGGGGTCGGGCGGAGGCTCTCGATCACGTGGGTGAGCGGGATCACCAGCGACTGATCGCCGACCTGCACGATCATCCCGTCCGAGATCGCCAGCGTCAGCGGCAGGGCCAAGCTGAAGGTGGTGCCCTTGCCGGGCACGCTCTCGATGGTGATGCGGCCGCCAAGTTCCTTCACGTTCTGCTTCACCACATCCATGCCCACGCCGCGGCCCGAAATGTTCGAGACCTGCGCCGCGGTGGAGAAGCCGGGGGCGAAGATCAGCTGATTGATGTCGTCATCGGAAAGCTGCGCCTCGGGGGCGACGAGGCCGTTGGCGATCGCCTTGGCCAGCACGCGCTCGCGGTCGATCCCGCGCCCGTCGTCGGCGATGCGGATGATGATCCGGCCCGCCTTCTGCTCGGCCGAGAGCGACAGCGTGCCCTCGGGGTCCTTGCCCGCGGCGCGGCGTTCTTCGGGGGATTCGATCCCGTGGTCGACGGCGTTGCGGATGAGATGGGTCATCGGCTCGCTGAGGCGCTCGATGACGGTCTTGTCGAGTTCGGTGGTCTCCCCCGCGACCTCCAGCTTCACGTGCTTGCCGGTGCTGCTGCCAAGTTCGCGCAACAGGCGGGGGACACGCCCGAACACCGAGCTGATCGGCTGGGCGCGGAACGCCATCGCGTGCTCCTGGATGTCGCGCACCAGCGTCTCGATGAGGGCGAGTTCCTCGATGTGGGCGAGGTCCTCGTTGGTGAGGCGCTGGGCGAGCATGGCCTGGGCAATGACCAGCTCGCCCACGCCGTCGATCAGCATGTCGAGCTTGCGCAGATCGATGCGCACCGACTGGTTGGCAGGCGCGGGCGACCCGGCTGCTGCTGCTGTTGCTGCTGCGGGCGCCGCAACGGGATCGCCGCCGCTGACGGCGACGGGGGCAGGTGCGCTGATCGGCGCGGGCGCGGGCTCCGACCCGGCGCGGGGTCCAGCGGCGGACGAGGCGATGCGCGGGGGCGGCATGGTGCCTTCAGGGCCAAAGGCGAGCGCGACCTCGTCGCCGACGAAGTCGAAGATTTCGGCGACGGCCTCGCGCGAGACATGGCCGGGCATGCGGAAGGTCCAGCCGAGATAGCCCTGCTCGACCTGCAGGCGCTCGAAGGTCGGCACAGCGGTGATGTCGCAGGTCTCGCAGGTGCCGCCGAGATCGGTGAGTTCGCGCAGCCACAGGAGCGGCTCGCTGCCCTTGGTCATGGCGCCCGCATGGGGGCGGATATGGACGATCCAGGACTCCGGTCCCGCGGGAAACGCCTCGAGCGCTGGCGCGGGCGCGGCGAGCTCGTTGAGTAGCGCGTCGAGATCGTCGAAGGCGGGGGCCGGGGAGGGGCTGGGAGGCACCGGCGACGGCGCCGCCTCGGGCGCGGTCATCGCGGGTGCGGCGCCTGCGTTGCACGCCTGCGCGGCCTCGAGCCGGGCGAGGAGGTCGGCATCGTCGGGCGGGGTTCCGCCCCCGCGTGCCGCCTCGACATGGTCGCGCAGGCAGTCGAGGGCGAGCAGCAGCAAGTCGACCAGCACCGGCTCCACCGGCACCTTGCCTTCGCGCACGTCCGCCAGCAGGGTTTCGAAACCGTGGGTGAAGGCCTGGAGCGGCAGGTAGCCGAATGCGCCGGCGCCGCCCTTGATCGAATGCACGCCGCGGAAGATCGCGTTGATGGTTTCCCCGTCGTGGGTTCCTTCACGGCAGGCCGCCAAACCGGTCTCTGTCGCTTCCAGGGCTTCCTCGCATTCGACGAAGAAGATCTGCTGGATGTCGTCTTCGGTCATGCCGCAACGCCCCCTTCCATGATCACGAGGTCGAGCCCCGTCAGCGCCAGCGCTGCGGTGAACGCTCCGCTGGGCTGGTGGATCGTGATCCCGCCTTCACTTCTCGCCGCAGAAACAAGCAGTTGCAGCATCGCTTGGCCGATCTTCTCGACCCGTCCGGCATCGACGCCGAGGGGCGCTGCGCCGAGGCTTTCGGCGAATTCCGGGTAGAGCGCGGCGGCGGCGCTGCGGTCGCAGACGGGCGGGAGAGCGATCATCTTAGGCCACCTTTTGCTCGTTTTCGGGGGGTCTGGAGGGGGTCAAGCGGGGGTCAAACAGGGGTCAAGCGGGACTTAAACGGCCTCTGGACGGGGTCTGGGGCGGTTTCACCCGGCCCTAGAACTCGCTCCAGTCATCCTCGTCGGGCAGAGCGGAGGGCATCGGAAGCGGAGCCGGGACCGGCGCGGCCGCAACCTTGCGTGCAAGGTTGCCGGATACCGGCGGCAGAGAAGGCGGCGGCGGGGGGGCGGCAGGCTTGCGCGGTGCCACCTTGCGCACGGTCTGCGCCCGCGGCGAGGCGTGGGTGGCGAGGGCGGGGGCGGGTGCGGGAGCGCCGCCATGGCCGGACGCAGCGCCCAGACTTCCGCCGCCACCGCTCACCCGGAACTGCGTGACCAGTTCGCCGAGGCGCTGGGCTTCGGAGGAGAGGCTGCGGGTCGCGGCGGTCGACTGTTCGACCATCGCCGCGTTCTGCTGCGTCATGCGGTCGATCGTCCCGACCGCGACATTGACCTGTTCGAGATTGCTCGCCTGGGCGGCGGTGGTCTCGGCGATCTCGTTGACCTGCGCGGTCACGGCGCCGACCTGTGCGACGATCTCCGCGAGCAGCGTGCCGGTTTCGCCGACCAGGCTCACCCCGTCGCCCACGTGGGCGGTCGACTTGCCGATCAGCGCCTTGATGTCGCGCGCCGCGTCGGCCGAGCGCTGGGCCAGCGCCCGCACCTCGTTGGCTACCACCGCGAAGCCCTTGCCGGCCTCCCCGGCACGCGCCGCCTCGACCCCGGCGTTGAGGGCGAGCAGGTTGGTCTGGAAGGCGATCCCGTCGATCACGTCGATGATCTGGGTGATCTCCTTCGCCGAATGCTCGATCGCGTCCATCGCCGCGACCGCCTTTCCGACCACGGCGCCGCCCTCGGTGGCGCGGGCATGGGTCTGGACGATGGCCTGGCGCGCGGCGACGGCGCTCTCGGCCGACTGGCGGGTGAGGCTGACGGTGGTGCCGACCGAGGCGGCGGTCTCCTCGAGGCTCGCGGCCTGCTGTTCGTTGCGCAGCGCGAGGTCTTCGGAAGCTGCGCGGATCTCGTCCGAGCTGGTGCGCACGCCCGTGGCGGTGGCGCGCACCGCGCCGATCATCGCTTCGAGGCGGTCGATCGACATGTTGTACATCTCGCGCAGGTTCGGCCTTTGCTTGCTCCTCCGCTCGGGGTCGACGACCACTTCGGGCATCGACGCGATCCTGTAGGTAAGATCGCCAGTCGCCAGCCGGTCGAGCGCGGTTGCCATGGTCTCGACGATCTCGGTCTGGGCAACCGCGCGCGACTTGTCGGACTTGAGCGCTGCGCGGAAGGTCTCGATCGCGCGGGTCATGGTGCCGAATTCGTCGCTGCGATGCTCGCTGGTCACACCCGCATTGTGGTTGCCCTCGGCCATTGCGCGCATGGTGGCGCCGATCGAAGCGACCGGCGCAAGCATGCCGCGCCGCACCCACTGGTAGGCCCCGAACAGCGCCGCGAACAACAGCAGCGCGCCGCCGAGTGCGCTCGCAACGATCAGCGTGGTGGTCGAGGCGATCTGGTCTTCGGTCTGCTGGCGATACGCCATGATCTGCTCGCGCAGAGCGTCATTGGCCTTGCGCTGCGCCCGGTAGATTTCGAGCAGGCGGCCGTGCGAGGCCTTGATGGCGGCATCATCCCCCCGCTGCACAGCCGGCTTCAGGCGCAGGTTGACCTCCTCCCAGAAGTCCTTCCCGTTGCTGCCGACATTGGCCGCGATGCCCGCCTTCAGTTCCGCCGGGATCGGTTTGTCCGACCAGTTGCGCGCGGCCGCATCGAACTCCTCCTCCAGCACCTTCAGACGCTGATCGTTGATCGCATAGGCATCGCGGTGGATCGTCATGATGCTGGCATTGGCGAAGGCTTCGACCAGGAACAGCGGGGGCGGCATGAAGTCGGCACTGAAGTCTGCGACCGCCTTTTGCTGGTCGTCGAGGGATCCGCCCACCCGCAGGTGGTTCACCGCGAAACCGAGTCCCAGGATGATCAGCGCCATCGCTCCGCCAAGCGCGAGCGCGCCGATGCGCGAAATCTTCTCGATAGTCATATCTGCGTCAGTCCTGTTCTGGCCCTGATCCAGCAAACCGATGGGGGCGTTCACATCGTTGAATTTGCTGGATTTGAGATAAGGTCGGCTTGCGCTTTGCCTATGCGCAAGTCCCTAGGCTGCGCGCCTCAGGCTGCGTGGCGCCGGGCGGGCGGGGGAAGCTGGGCCTGTGACCAGTCGGTGCCTTCGCCGTACCCCGCAGCCTGCCCGCCATTCCCGATGCGGAAGGCCGCGAAAGTCTGGGCAAGCTGGCGCGCCTCGTGGTTGAGGTTCTTGGTCGCGGCATTGGTCTCTTCGACCATCGCCGCGTTCTGCTGGGTCATCTTGTCCATCGCCCCGATCGTCTCGGAAACCTTGCGCAAGGCGACGCTCTGGTCGCTGACCGCCTCGGCGATGCGCGTCACCGCCTCGGTCACCTCGCCGACGCGGGCGATGATGGTCTGGAGCGCGGTGCCGGTCTCGTTGACCAGAGATACGCCGTCCTGAACGTTGAGGCCCACCGCCTCGATGCGCTTCTTGATCTCGCTCGCCGCTTCGGTGGCGCGCATCGACAGCGCGCGGACTTCCGAGGCGACCACCGAGAAGCCCTTGCCCGCCTCGCCCGCGCGCGCCGCCTCGACGCCGGCGTTGAGGGCGAGGAGGTTGGTCTGGAAGGCGATGTTGTCGATCATCGCGGTGATTTCGGAAATCTCGACCGTGGCGGTCTCGATCTTGCCCATCGCCTGAATCGCGCGGCCGACCACTTCGCCGCCGCTGGTCGCTTCCTCGCGCGCTTCGCGCATCGATCCGCTCACGCCCACCGCGAGGCTGGCATTGGCCTCGATATTGGCGGTGAGGCTCGCCATGGTGCTGGAGGAGAGCTGCAGGCGGCTCGCCTGATCCTCGGACCGGCTGGCGAGATCGGTCATCGCGTGCTCGATCTCGCCGCTGGTGAGGTTGATCGCGCCGATGCTCTCGTTGACCGTGCTCATCGCCTGGCAAAGCCGCTCCATCGCCTCGTTGAAGTCGTTGGCGAGCGACTGGAAGGCGGACGGCATGTCGGTGAGGCGCACGGTGAGGTCGGAATGGGCGACCGCGGCAAGCTGCCGGCCGAGCCGGGCGACGGCCTCCTCGCGTTCGGCAACCGCGTGCTGGCGCTCGACAGCGGCGTCACGGAAGACGAGCATCGCCTGCGCCATGGCGCCGAGTTCGTCGGCGCGTGTGGTGCCGGGGATGTCGACCGCGGTGGCACCCTGCGAAAGATCGGTGACGGCGCGGGTCAGCGCGGCGATCGGCCGGGCGATCGAATTGCTCAGGGACCGTGCCAGCACCAGCGCCAGCCCGATCAGGATCGCCGCGCCCGCGCCGAGGGCGATCCACGCCCACATGATGACGGTCGCCTGCCGCTCGCTCTGCTCTGCGATAGCGGCATGCTGGGCATCGCGGATTTCGCGCAAGGGATTGACCGCGGCGGTGACGAGCACCTTCTTGCCCGCCGCCCGGATCGCTTCCTGCGCCGCGTCGCGCTGGCCGGATTTGACGATGGCCACGTACTTGTCGCCCCAATCGCTGCGCCACTTGAGCGTTTCGGCGCGGCTGGTGCGGACGAGCTCCTGCAAGGCGGGATCGGCGAGCTGCTTTTCGAGGCTCGCCGAGGCCTTGTCGTAATCGTCGCGGCCTTCGTAGTAGGACTTGAGGTAGCTCGCGTCGGCGGTGACGAGGAAACCGCGCAGCTGGCTGTTCTGGCGCAGCAGCGCGGTCTCGAGTGCGAGCACGTCGGCGAGGATGTCCTGGCTCTCGGTGTTGCGCGCCGTGACCGACGAGATCATCGCGAGGCTCACCCCGGTCGCCACCATGACTGCGGCGGCGACCACGTTGAGCACCACGAAGGAAAAGCCGAGGCGGCGCGGGATGTTCATCCGGTCAAGCATGGTGGGGGTGTCCTCTCGTCCAAATCGGGTCCGCGCCGCGGCTCAGAAGGCGTAGCGCAGCGATGCGGTGACGGTGCGCCCGTTCATCACCTGCGCATTGGTGAGGCCGGACGCGGGGATGGTCGGCGCCTGGATGCTAACCACGGCGAGCTTGTCGAAGACGTTGAAGGCGTTGACCGCGAGGGTCAGGCCTTCGGCGGGGCGGAACTGCACGAAGGGGCTCACCAGAACGTAGCCGGGCTGGCGCAGCTGGTTGGTGTCCTGCGCGAAGCTTGCGGTCGTGCCGTTGATCGCCGCGCCCAGCGTGAAGCTGCCGAATTCGGCCGAGGGGCGGACGAAGAACGCAAGGTCGGGGATGTGGCGCGGGGTGTTTCCGTCAAAGGCGGGGTCGAGCACGTCCTTGTCGATCTTGGCCTTGGTGTAGGTCGCGCCGGCCACCAGCGTGAAGGGCCCCTTGCGCCACTCGCCCTCGAACTCGAGGCCCTTGGCGCTGTAGGTGCGCTTGATTTGCGCGACGAAGGCCTGTCCGGTGGCATCGGCGGTGATCTGCGCATTGCGCTCGTCGGTGGAGGCCCAGAAGCCGGTGAGGAACAGCGAGAGGCCGTTCTTGCGGAACTTCACCCCGGCCTCGGCCTGCTTGACGACCGAGACGAGGATCTCGGGATTGGAGGGGCGGCCCGAGATCGGATCGAGGCTTTCGGTGCCCAGCGCGTTCTCCGCCGTCGCGCGCCCGCCGCGGCTGATCCGCGCAAAGGCGGAGACGCTGTCGGCGAATCGGTAGTTCACCCCGGCCGACCAGGAGAGGTAATTGTAGCCGTAATCGACCGCCACGGGACGCGACAGCGGAAGCACGGGGACGCGGGCTTCGGCGACCGAGACCTGGCCGTCGCCGTTGACGTCGAACGGCACGAACTGGGTCCGCCCGCCGCCGAACCCGGGGCTGAACACCTGGCCCTGGACGTTGCCTTTGTCCCAGCGGACGCTCGCGCCGACCGCCAGCTTCCCGAGCTGGTAGTTGATCGAGCCATAGGGGGCGACGATGTCGTAATCGACGTCGTAACGGTTGTGGTAGATGCTGAACGGCAGGCCGACCGCAAAGCCATAGGCCAGCGTGCCGCTATCGGTCACCGGCACGCCGCCGGCCGTGGTGATATTGACCGGCGCGCTGCGGCCGCCGCCGGCGAGGTCCTGCAAGGTGCTGGTGAAGTTCCAGAACATCCGCAGGTCCTGGCGCGAGTTGTAGAGGCCCGCGGTGGTGGTCAGCTTGCCTTCGCCGACCTCCCAGACGCGGGTCGCGCGCAGGTCGTTCGTCACATTGTCGAGGCTTTCGAGATCCGCATAGATCCGCGCCGACAGCGCCAGCAGGCGGGCATCGGTGATCGCCTGGCCGCTGAGCGGTCCGGCAGCGTAGCTGATCCGCGCGCCCGGCCCGCCGAACTGCGCGAAGAACGGCGCAGGCGCGGTCACGAAGGGCGTGTTGTCGTTGTATTCGCCGCTCACGTCCGAGAAGCGGAACCGGTTCGTGAGCGTCCACCCGGCCACCTCGAACTGCGCCTCGAAGCCCAGCGACCTGACCTTCGACGCGAGCCCGTCGCGCATGTCGATCACGGTGCGGTTGTTGTTGCGGTCGACTTCTGCATAGCTCGCGGTCAGCGGCGAGAGATAGGCGCTCTCGCGGATGTCGTAACCCGGCAGGAAGCCGATCCGCGGGTCGGCATTGGTGCCGCCGATGGTGACCGGCAGGTTGCCGTAGTTGGGCTGCCGGTCGTCGAGATACTTGGCGTAGAAGCGGATATAGCCGTTATCGAACTCCTTGGTGACGTTGGCCTTGATCTGGCCGCCCTTGAAGCCGTTGAAGCCGATCTCGCGCGGGCCTTCGCCGCTGCGGTAGAAGCCGCCGACATGGAAGCGCCAGCCGCCGCCGAGCGGGCGGCCATAGGCGAAGTCGATGCGCTTCAGGTCATGGCCGACACCGGAGGAGACCTGCATGACCCCGCCCGCCGTCTCGCCAGTGCGCGAGATGAAGTTGATGAGGCCGCCCGGCGAGTTCGAGGCGAAGGTCGAGGCCGAACCGCCGCGGATCGCCTGCACCTGCGAAAGCGTCAGGTCGGCGCGCAGGAACTGGTCGATCCCGGCAAACTGGATGTCGCCGAATTCGAGCACCGGCAGCCCGTCTTCCTGAAGCTGGAGGAACTTCGATCCTTCCGCCGCCAGCGGCAAACCGCGGATGGTGATCGCCGAAAAGCCGTCGATGTCCGATGTTTCGGAACGGATGCCGGGGATGTTCTGCATGATCCCCGCGATCGAGCTGACCGACAACTGGGCCAGATCATGATCGTCGATGACGCTCGCCGAGATTGCCGTGTCGAGCAGGTCGCGGCCCTTGGCGACGCCGGTGGTGAAGGCCTTGGGGGCGGGGGCTCCGGCTGCGGGTTCGTCCTTGGCGGGTGCGGCCGCTTCCTCGCTGGCGGCGCTGCCTTCGGCAGCCAGCGCGGCAGCGGGAAGCAGGGCGGTGCTGGCGAGCAGCATTCCGGCAAAGACGGGCAGGTGACGCATGGTGGGCAGGCTCCTTGGGCGTTCGTTGAATATCCAGCCTGCCGGATAGCCCGCGCCCTTTAACCCGCGGCGGAACCGGGGCTCGGTATTGCTACTATGCGAAGTTCGGGGGGACATCGGACGCGGTTTCGGGCGCTCTCGCGGAGCGCGATTGGCGAGCCGGAGCGGGGCTGCGCGCTTTCACCTAGGCGCGCGTGACAAGCTGTTGGGCGCGAACGGCTAGTCACAAGGGCGACATGTCCTTGCCTGAAAGTGCCCCCGTCTTGACCTTCCCTTCCGCTGCCCGAGAGCTGCCGCATGCCGCCGACGGCGAGACCCGCGTCCAGCGCCAGCTGCGCGTCGAGGCGGAGAAGGCGGAAAGCTTCGGCAAGCCGCTCGCGGCGATGCTGATGCATGCGCTCGCGCGGGTCGTGCCGCACTCGGGCGAGATGGGCCGGCTGCTCGATGCATGGCCGGGCGATCTGGCGCAGGATGCCATCACCTTCCGCTTGAGCGCCGGGCTCCATGCGCTTGCCCGGACGGGCCGTGCGCCGGGGCTCGCGTTCCTCTATGGCGACAGGGAGGCCGCCGCTCTTCCCGACCCTGCGGCCCTCGATCGCGCGGTCCTTGCCGCGCTCGGCGATCATGCGGCGGCTCTCGGCCAGTGGATCGCGCGCCCCACCCAGACCAACGAGGTCGCCCGTGTCGCCGGGCTGGTCGCGGTGCTGATGGCAATGAACACGCGCACGCCCATGCCCTGCGAAGTGCTGGAACTGGGTGCCAGCGCCGGGCTCAACCTCAATTTCCCGCACTATGCCTGCCGCATCGGTGACCGCACGGCGCTGGAGGCAGGCAGTGCGGTCGAGCTTGCGCCCGCGTGGCGCGGGGGTATGCCCGAGGTGTGCGACGTGGAGGTCGTGCGCGCGCTCGGCGTCGATCTCAACCCGCTCGATCCGGCCTGCCCCGAAGACTGCGCCCGGCTCGAAGCCTATGTCTGGCCCGGAGAGCGCGCCCGCAGCCGGCGGCTTGCCGCGGCGCTCGAAATCGCCAGAGGCCATCCACCGCAGGTCGCCGCGGGCCATGCGGGCGACTGGCTGGCCGCGGCGCTCGCCGTGCCACAGGCCGACGGCGTGCGCCGGATCGTGTTCCACTCGATGGTGATGCAATATGCCGATCCCCACGAGCGCGCCGGTATCGACGCCGCGCTCGCCGCCGCGGGCGCGCAGGCGAGCCCGGCGCGGCCGCTGGTGCGGGTCGGGATGGAATGGCGGGCGGACCGCGCCGCGGTTGAACTGAGGGTCACGACGTGGACTGGCGAGCGGGGGTCGGGCGAAGCGAAGCTCGCCGCGCTGTGCCATCCCTATGGCGAATGGATCGAATGGCGCGGGCTGGTCTGAGGCGGGCCTAAGGCGCTTCCCCTAGCGTCATTCCCTAAGCCCCCCTTTCGGCCCCGCCAACCCGTCCCCGCCTATCCGGCATGGTGCACTCGAAGAAGCCGGACTGGAGGTAGCACCGGCGATCGGGGGGGAGCCAACCTGATGAAACTCAAGACCACTCTGCTATTCTTCGCAGCCACCGGGGCCCTGAGCACCCCGGCCCTTGCTGCGACGGCATCCGATGGCAACAGCGCCGCCGGTGCCGATGACGCGGGCGAGGCCGCCGCCGAAGCCGCGCCGCCCGAAGGCGAAGCCGCCAAGCCCCCGGTCGAGATCTTCTCCACCGGCATGGCCAAGGGCCGCGACCGGCTCGACAGCGCAACCTCGACGAGCAGCCTGAAGGGCGACGACATCCAGCGCTTCGGCCCGCGTCCCCTCAGCGAGGTGCTGCGCACCATGGCCGGCTTGCGCGTGGCGAGCGGCATCGGCGAGGGCAACAACAACTACACCGTGCGCGGGCTTCCGCTCGCGGCGGGCGGGTCCAAGTACATGCAGTTCCAGGAGGACGGGCTGCCGGTGCTCGAATTCGGCGACATCTTCAACGTCGCCACCGATGTCTTCCTGCGCAATGATTTCACGGTGAGCGCAATCGAGACGATCCGCGGCGGCTCGGCTTCGACCTTCGCTTCCAACTCGCCGGGCGGCATCGTCAACATCATCTCGCGCACCGGCACCGAGACCGGCGGCCGCGCGCAGCTCACCGCGGGGCTGGGCTTCGACCAGAAACGGCTCGATTTCGACTTCGGGGCAAAGCTGGGCGAAAACACGCGCTTCTATGTCGGCGGGTTCTACCGCGAGGGCGAAGGCCCGCGCAATGTCGGCTTCACCGGCTGGCAGGGCGGGCAGATCAAGGCCAACATCACCCGCGAATTCGCGGGCGGCTTTGTGCGCGTCTATTTCAAGTATCTCGACGACCGCTCGCCGACCTTTGCGCCCTATTTCGTGAACATCACAGGGACCGACGCCAAGCCGCGCTTCCGCAACGTCCCGGGCTTCGACCTGCGCGACGATTCCGTGCTGTCGCTGAACCTCGGGCCGGTCATCACGCTTGACGGCAACAACAACCCGGCCGCCTTCCCGATCAGCACCGGGCAGGCCGCCAAGTCGAAGTCGGGGGGCTTCGAGGCGCAGTTCGACATCGGCGGCTGGACCATCACCGAACGCGCCCGCTACCAGCCCGGTCACGGGCGGGGTCGCCAATGCGGGCGACAAGCAGGACAACGTCATCCAGTACGAGGCCGGGTTCAAGCTTCGCAAGAACGGCGTGACGGTCAACGGCACCGTCTTCCATGTCGAGGCCGAGGATCAGAACGTGCTGAACGGCGCGGCTTCATCCACCAACCGCGTCTACGAGGCAGACGGGGTCGAGCTCGAGGGGACCTTCACGCGCGGGATCTTCAACCTGATGCTCGCGGCGACCTATACGAAGGCGAAGATCACCGAGGACCGCGTTGGCGGCACCTTCACCGGCAAGGAGCCGCGCCACCAGCCGGACTATGTTTTCGTCGCCGTGCCGCAGATCGATTTCGGCAAACTCGCGATAGGCGCCAACATCGTCACCATCACCGGCAGCTATGCGCAGGATTCGAACCAGCTCAGGATGCCCGGCTTCACCCAGGTGGGCGCCTTCCTCGAGGCCAATCCGGCCGACAACCTGCGCCTCACCGTGAGCGCGCAGAACCTGTTCGACACGCTGGGCATCTACGAGGTCAACCAGGCCAGCGTCCCCGCCAATGGCATCGGCTTCGCACGCGCGGCGAACGGCCGCACCGTGCAGGCTTCGCTCGCGCTGTCGTTCTGATCTCCTGTCGGCGGCGCGCACGAAGAAGGGGCCGGCGAGCAATCGCCGGCCCCTTTTGCTGTTCGACGGATGGAGAGTGCACGAGGACCGGCCAGCCCCTCGGCGTAATCAGGCGGCGACGGCGGCGTTGCGGCAGGCGCTGAGGAACACCAGCTCGCGCAGCTGCGCATCCGCCGGAAGCTCGAGACCTCCGAGATCGGCGATCCCGACGATCCGTTCCCTGTCTTTGGCCTCGGCAAGGGCAATGCGGTGCGGGAGGATGCGCTCGCGGGTCTCGAGCGAGTAGAAGGCCTGCACCACCGGGCGCATCGGGTCCTTGCGGTTTTCGTCGATGACCATCGCGAGCTTGCGACTGGTCAGCTCGACGAAGGCGCCGACCGGGTACAGCCCGACCGTCTCGATGAACAGGTGGAGGATCTCCTCGTCGAAGGCGCCGGTCTGCGCGCGCAGCTCCGCCACCGCGGCCGCCGGATCGAGCGGCGCCCGCCCGGCGGTGCCGGCGAGCAGGAACTCGAAGCTGTCGCAGATCGCCGCCATGCGGGCGACAAGCGGAATGTCGTCCCCGGCGCGGCGCTGCGGATAGCCGCCGCCGTCCATCCGCTCGTGATGAAACAGGCACGCATCGAGCACCGCCTGCGGCAGCGCGTCGTCATTCTGCAGTGCCCGGTAGCCGAGCAGCACGTGGGCTTCCCAGCGCGGGTCTTTCTGGCCGCGCCCGCCGGCCCAGGCGTCCACTGCCGGCGGGAGGTAGTTGACCCCGATGTCGAGCAGCAGCCCGGCGAGCCCGCAATTGTGGACCTCGCCCCCGGTCAGCCTCATGCGATCGGCCAGCGCGACCATCAGCGCGCTCACCGAGAGGGCGTGGCGAAAAATGTCCTCGTTCTTGAGCTTGCAGCGCATCAGCCCGCTGAACGCCTGCGGATTGCGCCGTACCGAGGCGAGGATGTCGCTCACCACCGGCTCCACCTTCCGCACGTCGAGCGCCTTGCCGAGGCGTGCGTCGATGAAGGTCTTGCCGAGCCGCTCGCGGGCCTGATCGGCGATCCGCGCGGCGGTCTCGACCTCGGCGGCGAGGCTGACCGGCTGGTTGCTGTCGAGCTGTGCGGCGGTGCGCTGCCGGATCGAGCGGACGCGCGAGGAGGCTGCAGATGCGGGGGGCGATGCCGGGGACGAAGCGCCAGAGGCCAAGGCGGGGGCGGGGGCGGAGGCAGGGTTGTGGGTGGGAGCGACGTCCTTGCCCTTGCTCGTATCGATCACCACCCCGCGCAGCCGGCTGTCCTTGATCGCGGCGAGCTTGTCGGCGTCCTCGACGAGGAACTTCGCCTTCCAGAAGGGATGGTCGAACCAGCCGCCCTCGAACTTGTGAACGAACATGCCGATTTCGAGCTGCGTGATGGGGATTTGCTTCAACATGACGTGTGGCCCTGCTCCCGAAAATCCTGCGAGTTTCTAGACGCATGACCTTTGCAATTGGCTGGGCTGATCCACGGGAAACCACCTAAGTCGGCCTGCACGCCGGGAGGGGCCGCCACGGCGCGACTATGCGCAAGCCCCTAGAGCGCAGCGGCGGATTTGTTCGCGGCTGGCGGGCTACCTCGCTGGCGCAAGACGCACCCGCGTCCGGGTCTCACCCGCAACCATGAGGCAGAGCGAAACATGGCCAACGTCCGAGTTCTGGTAGTCGACGATTCCGCCGCGATGCGCGCGCTGTTCTGCGACATCCTCGACAACGCCAAGGGCGTGACCGTGTGCGGCACGGCCAAGAACGCCGATGAAGCGCGCGATCAGCTCGACAAGCTCAAGCCCGACGTGCTGACCCTCGATGTCGAGATGCCGGGGATGAGCGGGATGGAATTCCTCGAGGAGGTCATGGCGAACCGGCCCATGCCGGTGATCATGCTTTCGTCGATCACGCAGGCCGGGACGGGCACTGCGCGGCGGGCGCTCGATCTGGGCGCGGTGCACTGCTTCCCCAAGCCGCTTCACACCTCGCGGGAGGAATTCGACGCGACCGTTCGCACCTTGGGCGACATCGTGCTGAAGGCCGCCTCGGGCGAATTGCAGCCGGGTGGCGGCGAGGGCGGGGAGGGCGCAGGCGGCGGCGCGCGCTATCGCAGCGATGGCCGGATCGTCGCCCTGTCCTGCGGCGCGGCCGGGATCGAGACCGCGCGTCAGGTGCTGGCCGCCTATGATGCCGCCTGCCCCCCGACTGTGGTGCTGTTCGATGCGGACCCTGCCGCAGTCGAGAATGCGGTGCGGGCGATGCGCCATTCGCTCCCCTGCCAGTTGGGCGATGCGGTCGACGGGGTCTCGCTCGAGATCGGCAAGGTGTGGCTTGCTGCCGATCCCACCCGCCATGTGATCGTCGAGGCGGGCGATCCGCCGCGCCTCAGGCTGGTCGAACGCGATCCGGTCAATGGCTGCCGCCCTTCCGCCGATCTGCTGTTCGGGAGCCTCGCACGGACCGGGCTCCCCACGTTAGGCGGCTTGCTAACGGGCGGAGGCACCGACGGGGTGCGCGGGCTCGGCATCCTCGCGGAAACGAAGGGCAAGGTGTTCGTCCAGCGCCCCGCCGATTACGCCCCGCGCGATCGCTACGACGCGGTGCGCGCGCAGGGGATGGAGCTGGCCGACCTGCGGCAGGAGGCGATCCCCGATTGGGTTCTCGAGCAGACGAATGCAGGAGACTGAATTTTAGCGGGATATTAACCAATTTCCCCACTTCGGACGAAAAATCACCTTTGCCAAAGCTTTATCATAAGATAGATGGACCCCCAAAGTTTGAGGGGGAATCGACATGATCGAAGTGCGTTCGCGTAAGCTTGCCAATGGTAAGAATGTTTCGTTTGGCAAGCTGGCGGCATCGGGGCTCCTGAGCTCCACGGCGCTTCTTCCTGCATTTACAGCGGTGGCCACGGCCGGCCTGCTGCTCGCGCCGAGCGCGGTGTACGCGCAGTCTTACGGCACCGGCGGTGCTGGTGGCGGTGGTGGCGGCGCCGGTGGGGTTGGAATTGTCGGGCCAGGTATCGCCGGTACTGGTGGCGATGGCACTGCGCCCGGGTCGGGCGGCGGCGGCGGCGGCGGCGGTGCGACTGCAGGCGGCGCCGGTGGCCAAGGTGAAGGCGGTGCTGCGGGCGGCGCGGGTTCAGGCTCCTTCTTTCTGCCGGGCCTTGACGGCACGGATGCTGTAGTTGCCGACGGCGGCGGCGGCGGTGGCGGCGGCGGCGCGGGGCTTGCATTCGGTCCCTTTGTCGGCGTCGCGAATGGGTCTGGTCCTTTCCCCGGCGGTGCTGGTGGCAATGGCGGTGCTGGGCTTGGCAGCGGCTCTGGCGGCGGCGGCGGTGGGGGCGGCAGCTGGTTTGTCAATTCCTCAGGCGGAGCCATCTATGACAACTCTGTAGCTGCCGTCGGGGGCAACGGCGGCAACGGCGGCATCGGGGGTGCGACAGGCAATGGAGGCGACGGTGGTGCCGGTGGTGCCGGATTTATCATGGTCCAGGCCGGCGGGACCACTACGATCGCCGTTAATGCGACAATTACAGGCGGCAACGGCGGAAACGGTGGCGCAGGGATCGTCTCGGGACTTGGTGGCGCTGGTGGCGCCGGGTACGTCCAGACCGGCGGCACCCTCAACAACGCCGGTACAATCACCGGCGGCAACGGTGGCACCGGATCGGTCGCTGGCCTCGGCGGCGCCGGCCTGATCGGCACCAACATCACGCTCAACAACACCGGCACCATCACCGGCGGATCCTCCGGCGATTTCTCGTCGCGTGCACCTGCGATCCGCTTCCTCGGCACGAATACCGTAAATGCGATCGGCACGACGATCGGCGGCATCGAAATCACCTCAGGCACGACCACCTTCAACCCCGGTGCCGGCTTCTTCAGCATCGACAACCTGTCGGGCTTCGGCGACCTCGTGGTCACCTCGGGCAACCTGATCATCGGCAATTCGTCCCTCGATGCGACCGCCTTCAGCGGCGTGATCTCGGGCGGCGGCGGTCTGGTCAAGACCGGCAGCAGCGTTCAGGTGCTGCTCGGCGACAACACCTACACCGGGCTTACCGATATCGACGAGGGCTTCCTTGTCGTATTTGACGGCAGCCTCGCCGGTTCGGTCGTTAACGACGCTGGCTTCTCGTTCGGTGGCTTCACCGGAAGCCGTCTGTTCGGTGACCTCACCAACAACGGTTTCGCCGAGATCTTCGGCCAGATCGACGGCGACGTCGAGAACAACGGCCGGATCACGCATCTCGGTGACTCGACCTACCTCGGCAACGTCACGCTTTCGCCCACCGCCTTGTTCGAACTGACCAATTTCGATGTCAGCATCGGCGGCCTTTACAGCGGCCCTCTGGGCGGCGGCTCCGTGCTGCTTGGCTCGGGCAACCTGACGATCGACACCGGCGTCGGCGAGATCGCCGGCTTCTCCGGTGAGATTTCGGGCAGCGGCGGCCTGACCAAGACGGGTGCGGGCACGCAGGTCTTCACGACCGCGCAGACCTACACCGGCCTGACCACGATCGACGGCGGCATTCTGGTGGTGACCACCGGCGGCAGCCTTGCCGGATCGGTGCTGAACAATGCCGGCTTCGAGCTTAACGGCCGCGTGTTCGGCGGGCTCACCAACAATGGTCTGGCCGAGATTCAGGGCCAGATCGACGGGGCCGTGCAGAACAACGGGACCATCTTCCAGCGCGGGGTCACGACCTACCTCGGCAGCTTCACGCAGGATGCGGCCGGGGTCTTCAACCTCAACAACTTCAACGCGAGCGTGGGCAGTCTGGCGGGCGCAGGTTCCGTGCTGCTCGGCAATGCCCGCCTGACGCTGGGCAGCGACAACACCGACGCGAGCTTCGCAGGTGTGATCGGCGGCAGCGGCGGCATCACCAAGGTGGGCACCGGAACGCAGACGCTCTCTGGCGTCAACACGTACACCGGCCAGACCCGCATCGATGCCGGCACCTTGGTGCTCGCCTCGGGCGGCCAGATCGCCGGAACGGTGCGCAACGCTGCGACCTTCACCAACAACGGCACCGTCCTCGGGCGGGTGACCAATCTCAACGGCAGCACCCTGGTTTCGACCGGGACGCTCAATGGTCTGACCCAGAATGCCGGGTCGACCGCAACCGTCTCGGGTACGCTCAACGGCACGATCCTCAATTCCGGCTCGCTGACCGTCAACGGTAACCTGTCCAGCAACAGCTTCATGCGCATCCTGGGCGCTGGCGGCAGCACCGTGGTGGAGTCCGGCGCGATCTGGACCGGCCTGACGTTCATCGACAACGCCGGCACCAATGCCACCGGCCTTCAGATCGATGGTACTGTGGGAGTCGGCACTCTCCTCCTCAACCGCGCCGGGGCGACGGTTTCGGTCGGCGGCACGGGCACGCTCACTGCGGGCCTCGTCACCAACTTGGGCACCTTCACCAATAACGGCACGGTCAACGCAGTTCTCGGGAACACTGGTCAGCTTACCAATAACGGCACCTGGAACGGCGATGTCGGCAACACCGGCCTGCTGACCAACAACGGCACCTGGAACGGCAACCTGCTCGAAGCTGCCGGAACCACGACCATCAACAATGGCACGTTCAACGGCAACTTCACGATTATCGGCGGGGGCAGCGTCACCAACAACGGGACGTGGAACAACAACACGGCCACCGTTTCCACCATCCTCGATGGCACCTTCACGAACACCGGCACGCTGACCGGCCTCGGCGTCAACGTGGACGGCGCGACCGCGCTGTTTGCCAACAATGCCGGCGGGACGGTCACGCTCGATGTCGGCTCGCTGCTGCGCGCCCTCAACAGTGGTACGATCACGAACGCGGGCACCATTACCGGTGACGGCGAAGCCAGCCTGCTCGGCACCATCCAGAACCTTTCGGGCGGCATCTGGAACGGCAATCTGTCCGCTCTCGACACCAGCACGATCACCAACGCGGGCACTGTCAACGGCGCCGGCCAGATCTTCTCGGGCGGTTTGATCGACAACCTTGCGGGCGCCAACTGGAACGGCGCCATCGGCGTGGATTCCGGCGGCACCCTCACCAATGCGGGCACCATTACCGGCGTCGTCACCAACGCCGGCAGCGTCACCTCGACCGGCATTATCACCGGCACGCTCAACAACCAGCTCACCGGGACGGTGCTGCTGCAAGGTGAGATGAACGGCAACATCGACAACACGGGTCTGATCACGCTGACCGGTGTTACGACGGGGATCACCAACCTCAACCAGGGCATTTTCGACGGCACGTTCGACATGGCCGGGTTCAACACGGCGATCGGCAGCCTTTCGGGCGGCGGCGCGGTGCTGCTCGGCTCTGGCACGCTGACGATCGGCACCGGGAGCGGTTCGACCGGGTTCTTTGGCGAGATCTCGGGCAGCGGCGGCGTGACCAAGGTCGGCGCCAGCACGCAGGTCTTCTCCGGCGCGCAGACCTATACCGGTCTCACCCAGATCGACGGCGGCTTCCTCGTCGTCTTCGACGGCAGCCTTGCCGGCTCGGTGCTCAACAATGCGGGCTTCTCGTTCGGCGGGCTCACCGGCAGCCGCCTGTTCGGCGGGCTGACCAACACCAGCACCGGCTTTGCCGAGATGTTCGGCCAGGTCGACGGCGCCGTGCAGAACGACGGCCGTCTCACCAGCCTCGGCCTGACCACCTACCTGTCGCGCATCACGCAAGGGGCAGGCGGCAGCTTCGAGCTGAACGGGTTCGACTCGACCATCGGCAGCCTTGCCGGTGATGGCACGGTGCTGCTCGGCTCGGCGACGCTGACCACGGGCACGGACAACACTGACTCCACCTTCGGCGGCGTGATTAGCGGCAGCGGCGCGCTCACCAAGGTCGGCACGGGCGCGTTCACCCTTTCGGGCCTCAACCTCTACACCGGGCTGACCACTGTCAGCGCGGGCACCCTGAACGTCGCCTCGACCGGCGGGATCGCGGGTGCGGTGCAGAACAACGCGACCTTCAACAATGACGGCTCGGTCGGCGGTCTCGTGACCAACAACGGCACGCTCACCTCGACGGGTTCGTTGCTGGGCGGCCTGTCGAACCTGGCCGGCGCGACCGCGACGGTGCGCGGGGTCCTTAACGGCGCGATCGACAATGCGGGCGGCCTGACCGTCAACGGCAACCTGTCGAGCGACGGCTTCCTCAACAACACCGGCGCGGGCATCGTGACGGTGGACGCAGGCGCGATCTGGACCGGCCTCACCGGCATCGACAACGCCAGCAGCGAACCGCTCGGCGGCGTGCGGATCAACGGCACGCTGACCACTCTGGGCACCGTGACCAACCGTGCAGGATCGAGCTTCGGCGTCTTCGGCGGCGGCACGCTCAACGCGGGCAACATCGTCAACGAAGGTGTTTTCGGCAACCTGACCGGCGGCTCGGTGAACAGCAACGTCACCAACTCCGGCGAACTCTTCAACGGCGGGGCCTGGAATGGCCGCTTCACGATCATCGGCGGGGGCGTCGCGGAGAACTCCGGGACGTGGGTCAACGCCTCGGGCTCGGTTTCTGTCATCAACGACGGTCTTTTCGAGAACTTCGGCACGCTCAGCGGGCTCGGGGTCGATGTTGACGGTGTCAATGCGGTGCTCACAAGCGGGACCGGCGCGACGATCACGCTCGATCCGGGTTCGCTGCTGCGGGCGCTGAACGGCGGTCGCATCGACAGCGGCGGCACTGTCACCGGCGACGGTGTCGCGACTGGCGGGACCATCCGCAACTTCTTCGGAGCCACCTGGAACGGCACGCTGACCGCGAATGCGGGCGGCTTCATCACCAACCAGGGCACGGTCAACGGCAACGGTCAGGTGAATGCCGGCGGCGAGATCCGCAACCTTGGGGGCGGCGTGTGGACCGGCAATCTCGGCGTGCAGTCGGGCGGCACCTTGCGCAACGTCCCCGGTGCCACGATGAACGGGATCGTCACCAACGCAGGTCTCTTCATCTCGACGGGTATCCTCAACGGCTCGCTGATCAATCAGACCGGCGGCAGCGCGGTTCTCGCCAACCAGATGAACGGCCCGATCAGCAATGACGGCACGATCAACCTGGTCGGCATCACGACCGGCATCGGCGCGGTCACGCAGGGCAGCGGCGGGATCTTCAATCTCAACGGGATCAACACCGCCTTCGGCAGCCTTGCCGGTGCGGGTCAGGTGAACCTCGGCGCAGGCCGTCTCACCACCGGTTCCAACAACACCTCGACCACCTTTGCGGGCGTAATCGCGGGCAGCGGCGGCCTCACCAAGGTCGGCACCGGCACCTTCACGCTCTCTGGCTTGAACACCTATACCGGCACCACCTTCGTCAATGCGGGCACGCTGAACGTCACCTCGACCGGCGCGATCGCCGGCTCGGTGGTGAACAGCGCGACCTTCGGCAATGCCGGCCTGGTCGGCGGCACGCTGCTCAACAACCCCGGGGCGACCGCGACCAACAGCGGCACGATCACCGGGCTGGTCACCAACGACGGAACCTTCACCTCGACGGGCACACTGAACGGCGGGCTGACCAACGCGGGCACCTCGAGCCTGAGCGGTGCGGTCAACGGCACCGTGCTCAACTCGGGCACCATCACGCTGACCGGCACCACGACCGGGATCAACATCTTCGATCAGACCGGTAGCGGCATCTTCAACCTCGCCGGGTTCGACACCACGATCGGCTCGCTGAGCGGCGCTGGCGCAGTGAACCTCGGTTCGGCGCTGCTGACCACCGGGGGCAACAACCTCTCGACGACCTTCGCGGGCGTGATCGCGGGCAGCGGCGGTCTCACCAAGGTCGGCACGGGGCTGTTCATCCTTACGGGCGCGAACACCTACACTGGCCTCACCACGGTGAGTGCAGGGTCGCTCGGGCTCGACGTCGGTGCGACGATCGCCGGTCCGGTGCTCAACAATGCGATCTTCATCAACGCCGGCATCGTCGCCGGGCTGGTGACCAACAACGCCTCGCTGACTTCGGCCGGCACCATCAATGGTGGGTTGATCAACAATGCGGGTGCGACCGCCAACCTTGCCGGGTTCATCAACGGCGGGATCACCAACAGCGGCTCGGCTCTGCTGATCGGCAATCTGGTCGCCAGCGGTGCGTTCACCCAGAACTCGACGGGCAGTTTCAACCTTGCAGGCTTTGCCGCCTCGCTCGGCAGCCTTGCCGGGTCGGGCACGGTGTCGCTCGGCTCGGGCCAGCTGACGGTGGGCGGGCTCAACACCTCGACCACCTTCTCGGGCGTGATCTCGGGCAGCGGCACGGTTATCAAGCTCGGGACCGGCACGTTCACGCTGTCGGGCGTCAACACCTACACCGGCACGACCTTCGTCGACGCGGGCACGCTGGTGCTGGCGGCGGGCGGCGAGATCGCGGGCAGTGTCCGCAACGCGGCGACGTTCAGCAATGCCGGAACCGTGCGCGGCATGCTCGCCAACCTGGCAACCGGGACGGCGACCAACAGCGGCACGATCCTGGCTGGGGTCAACAATGCTGGCACCTTCGCCTCGACCGGCACGATCAACACCGGGCTGGAGAACTCGGGCACGGCGCAGCTCAGCGGCGCGCTGAACGGCTTCGTGACGAACAGCGGCACGGTCACGCTGACCGGCACCACCACCGGGATCACCATCTTCGACCAGACGGCGGCCGGCACCTTCAACCTTGCCGGGTTCAACACTGCGGTGGGTGCGCTGACCGGAGCGGGCAGCGTCAACCTCGGCAGCGCGCGGCTGACCGTCGGCTCGCTCAACTCCAACATGCTGTTCAGCGGCGTGATCGGCGGCACCGGCAGCCTCGAGAAGGTCGGCACGGGCCGGTTCATCCTGACCGGTGCCAACACCTACTCGGGTGGCACCACCATCACCGGCGGTGCGCTGCAGATCGGCAATGGCGGGACCACCGGCTCGATCGTCGGCCCGGTCGTCAACAACGGCATGCTGATCGTCAACCGCTCGGATGCCTACACGCTGGCGGGCAACATCTCGGGCAGCGGCATGTTCGCCCAGATCGGCGCCGGGACCACGACGCTGACCGGGACGAACACCTACTCGGGCGGCACGCTGATCACCGCCGGGCGCCTGGTGGGCAACACCACCTCGCTGCAGGGCACGATCCAGGTGGACGTCCCGGGCGTGCTCGAGTTCAACCAGACGGTCGCTGGCACCTATGCCGGTTCGCTCCTCGGTGCGGGCCGCTTCGATAAGACCGGAGCGGGCCTGCTGACCCTCACCGGCAACAGCTCGACCTTCACCGGTCCGAGCTTCGTGATCGGCGGGGAACTGCGGGTCAACGGCGACCTGCGCCGTTCGGTGGTGACGGTGCAGACCGGCACGACGCTGTCGGGCAACGGGACCATCGGCGGGCTCGTCGCCCAGAGCGGCAGCACCATCGCTCCGGGCACCAGCCCGGGCACGCTGAACGTCAACGGCAATGTCAGCCTCGCAGCCGGCAGCACGGTCCAGTACGAGATCGCCGCCACGGCACCTTGGGACCGGATCCTGGCCACCGGCACGGCCTCGCTGAACGGCACGGCCGCCTTCACCAACCTCAGCGGCGCGAATGCCTACGCCTTTGGCAGCACCTACCTGCTGCTGCAGGCCGATGGCGGGCGCACCGGCACCTTCGCGAACACCACCGGCTTTGGCGGGTTCGGGATCATCTACCGTCCCGAGCTCATCTACACCGGCACGCAGGTGTCGCTGCGGTTTGCGCCGAACCTGCTGACCAACATCGTCGGCAACACGCCGCTGACGGCCAACCAGCGTTCGGTGGTGACCCGCATCGATACGGCGGTCACCGCCGGCTACAACCCGCAGCCGCTGTTCAACATCTACATCCTGCCCAACGCGCAGCTGCCGGGCGCCTTCGACCAGCTCTCGGGCGAGGTCTATGCGACCGCGGCCGGCGTCGGGATCGAGCAGGAGCGCCTCTTCAAGGAAGCGGTGCTCGGCCGGATCGGTTCGGTGGCCATGGCCGCGCGCGCTGATGCCGAAGCGGGCAAGGGTGCGGGTGTCTGGGGCCAGTTCTTCGGTGGCTGGGGTGACGGCGAGAGCGACGGCAATGCCGCGAGCTTCGAATCCGATCGCACCGGCTTCATCACCGGGATCGACTTCGGCGGGGCCAACGATACCTCCAGCTGGCGCCTCGGTGTCTACGGGATGCGGGTGCAGAGCGACGTCACGATCGCGGCTCGCGTGTCGCGGGCCGAAGTCCAGCAGTCGGGCGGCGGTGCCTATGCCTCGTTCAACACCGGCGGGTTCGGTGTGGCGCTTGGCGGCTACCTGACCTCGGTCGACCTGCGGGCGTTCCGTGACATCGCGCTGCCCGGCTTTGCCGAGACCGATGTCGGCAACACCGACGGCAA
The DNA here is from genome assembly GCA_027489065.1 of Erythrobacteraceae bacterium. Classification (GTDB taxonomy): domain Bacteria; phylum Pseudomonadota; class Alphaproteobacteria; order Sphingomonadales; family Sphingomonadaceae; genus Erythrobacter. The sequence goes on from JAIYAM010000015.1 coordinate 69,476, forward strand.
GGCCCGCCAGGCCTTCGCCGAGCTGTCCTACGCCTTCGGCTCGGGCAAGAGCTACCTGCGTCCCTTCGTCAACGGGACGATCGGCAGCTTCAAGCTCGATGCCCTGACCGAAACCGGCGGGCCGGCGGCACTGGTGATGCGCAAGCAGAGCTATTCCACTGGCACGGTGACCGGCGGGATCGACGGCTCCTTGCTGGTCGGCAAGAAGCTGCGCCTCGGCGGCACGGTGGCGGGCCGCTTCCAGCTCGGCGATCGCGATCCGCAGGCCCAGCTCGCGCTGGCGGCGGCTCCGGCCTCGGCCTTCACGATCAGCGGCGCCCAGCTCGACAGCAAGGCGCTCGCCGCCCGCCTCGATGCCACGCTCGAACTGGACAAGAATATCTCGATCGGCGTCGGCTACACCGGCCTGATCGGCGAAACCTTCACCGACCACGGCGCACGCGCTACAGTCCAGGTGCGGTTCTAAGGACTGACAGACCCGTCCCGGCCATCACGGCCGGGACGGGACGTCTTCACCTCTTCGAGGCCATGAAGATGGCTGCCGGAAGTGACATCGAAGGACGTCTTTAAATAAACGTCTGTCCTAACGCGCTGGTCAACAAAGCGTAACAGAGGCCCCCTAGCGGCTTGGAAAGAAATCCAAGCCAATAGGGGGCTTTCTTGTTTCACACCGGTTCACTGGGCCTGCGCATTTCGCGCAAGGCTGTCATGCTTGCGGCTGTTGCCGCCATGCCGCAGGTCGCTTTCGCCGAGGAGCAGAAGAAGGCGGATCCGGAGGGTGAGGTCGCCGAGATCCTCGTCGCCGGCGAGCGTCCGATCGCCGAGTCCGAGGCGGAAGCCCTGCGCGTCCAGCGGCTTTCCGACAACCTCGTCACGGTCGCTTCGGCGGACTCGGTCGGCCGTCTGCCCGATCAGAACATCGCTCAGGCTGCCAGCCGTCTGCCCGGTCTTGCGGTCGAGCGCGATCAGGGCCAGGCGCGCTACATTTCCGTGCGCGGGGCGCCCAATTACTGGACCACGCTGAGCTTCGACGGGATCAATGTCGTCAGCCCCGAAGGCCGCGACGCGCGCTTCGATTCCATTCCCTCGGCGATTGCCAAGCTGATCGTCGTCTCCAAGGCTGTCACCCCGGACATGCCGGGCGAGACGGTGGCCGGTAACGTCAACATCGTGACCCGTTCGGCCTTCGATTACGATGGCCTGCGGGTGCTCGCCAAGGCCGGCGGCGGTATCGCGGAACTTGGCGACCGCCGCGAATACGAGGGTAACCTCGTCGTTGCGGACCGCTTCGATGTGGGCGGCCTCGGCGAGATCGGCGTGCTGGTCTCGGGCAGCTATTACGAACGCAACATGGTCACCGACAATTTCGAGACCGATTGGGAGGTCCCGATCCGCGGCGACGGCACGCGTGTCGACCAGCGTCCGGGGTTCCAGAACCGCTTCTGGGCGCGCGAGACCGAGAACAAGCTCTATCGGCTGACCCGCAAGAACTGGTCGCTTTCAGGGCGGCTCGACTGGCGTCCGAACGACGACAACGAAATCTCGCTGCGTTCGGTCTACACGATCTTCCTCGATGACGAGGCGCGCGACAACTACATCTTCGATCTCGACGACCGTCAGAACGACCTCGTCACCGACACTGCGGCCTGTGCGTCTGTCGGCAATCCGACGCCGATCAACACCGCTTATGCCGACGTGTGCAGCGGCAACACCCCGCTCAAGGGCACGGTCTACGGCATCGACATCAACCAGCGCTCGACGCTGCGCGAATTCCGTCAATCGATCTTCACCAACACGCTCGAGGGCAAGCACACCTTCGGCGACAGCGGCCTGAAGCTCGAGTGGCTGGGCAACTTCACCCGCTCGAAGGACGATCGTTCGGTGGTGGGCGAGGCGCGCTGGAACAGCCCCTCCACCCGCACGCTGCGCCCGACGGTCGCCTATGACTTCACCGATCCGCAGTTCGCACGCGTGCAGCTGTTCAACACGGTGCAGCTCTCGGGGCCGACGCGCTTCCAGGCCGGCACCCCGGTGACCGCGATCGACACCTTCACCAAGCCGCTCGCCGACCTGCGGGTGAGCGATCTCGTCGACACCACCGACGCCTATACCGGCCGCGCGATCCTGGCCTACGACACCGCATTTCTGGGCGGCGATGCCACCTTCAAGGCGGGCTTCCAGTTCGACCAGCGCACCAAGACGTCCGTCAACAACCGCATCACCGTCGACACTCCTGCGGGGTTCTCGACGATCGGGCTGTCGACGGACTTCAACCAGTTCGCTCTCGATCTACCTTTCCAGGGCAAGATCCCGCTGGGATACACCTTCCGCTACTTCGATACCGAGAAGATGCGTGCCGCTTCGGCCGCCGCGCGGGCCAATTTCGCCTTCGCCCCCCTCACCGACGACAATTACAGGGTGCGCGAGACGATCTACGCGGGCTTCGTGATGGGCACGCTGCGTTACGACTGGGGCAGCGTCCTGGGCGGCGTGCGGGTCGAGAAGGTGCAGAACGAAGGCACCGCCAACCGCGTCGGCACCACTCAGCCGATCACGGCGCAAAGCGAGAAGACGCTGTTCTTCCCCAGCCTGCACGTCAACTACAACGTCTCGGACAATGGCAAGCTGCGGGTCGGCTACACCACCGGCGCGGCGCGAGCAGATTATGACCAGCTGCGCCCCAACGTTCAGGTGGATGACGTCAACCAGACCATCTCCGGCGGCAACCCGGCGGTGAAGCCGGAGCGTTCGTGGGGCCTTGATGCCTATCTGGAATGGTACGTCGTGCCGCAGGGCTATCTTTCGATCGGCGCCTATTACCGCAAGGTCCGCGACGTGCTCTACATCGACCGCCGGACCTTTGCGTCGGACGCGCTGAACTTCGGCGGGATCGACCGTTCGGATTACATCTTCTTCGGCATCAACAACGCCGGGCGCGGCCGTATCGTCGGGCTCGAGATGGCAGCCCAGCTCCAGCTCGATCCCTGGACCGAGGACCTCGGCCTGCCCGAATGGATGGGCGGCTTCGGGATCTCCGCCAACCTGACCCTCAACGACAGCGAGGTGGTCAAGCCAGGGATCCGCAGCACCATCGCGGTCGCGCCGAACACCAATCCGGTCACTTTCCCCACGGTCCCGGAGCGCAAGGTGCGCCTGCCGGGCACCTCCGACTACGTCTACAATATCGGCGGCTACTACGAGAAATACGGCTTCTCGGCGCGTCTGCAGTACCAGAAGCGCAGCGCCTGGCTCGACGGGATCGCCAATGACGAAGTCGACGCGGGCGACACCTACTGGGCCGCGGACGACGAGCTCGACTTCTCGATGCGCTATGCAATCACGTCCAATGTCGAGGTCTATTTCGACGCCTCCAACCTGCTCGACAACCCCGGGCGGCGCTTCGCGGAGCCGGGCAACCTGCTCAGCGCGCAGGGCACGCCAACGGCGTTCCAGGACAACCTGACGATCGAATGGGAGCGCTTCGGCCGCCGCTACAGCGGGGGCGTGCGCGTTACCTTCTGATGTGCTGACGTCAATCCGGCGGGGGCAGCGATGCGCCCGCTGACGTCAATCCGGCGGGGGCAGCGATGCGCCCGCCGGCATGTCTTTGCGCCCGCCCCGCTACTCGACCTGAGCGCGGAACCTGATGCTGAAGCTCGGCTGCGCGGTCGCGCTGCTTGCTGCGGCCATCGTTCCGGTCGGCGCGATGCGGATTGCGGTGACCCGCCCGTCGTAAGTGCCGGTCGGCGTGTAGGTATAGGGCGCGAGGCCGCCGGTCGCCTGCGAATAGGTCACCATGGTTGCGGCGTTGAAGGTGTTAAGACCGCTCGCGGTTGTGCCGTTGGTGAAGGTGACCGGCGTGGTCACCGCAAAGGCCATTTCGGCTGGCATCAGGTCGAGAATAACGATCGAGCTCGCGTCGACGGTGCCCGTCCCCGTGTTGCGGACGGTGATGGTGTATTCGACGATGGCTCCGGGGATCAGCTTGGGATTGGTCGTCCCGTTGACCGGATCGGAGATCACCGTGCTGGTCTTCGTGGTGACAAGGAAGGCCAGCGCGCGCCGGGTGTTGGTGATGGAGCAGGTGATCGCGTCGCCGGGTCGCAGGGTAACGGTCCCGCCGACCGTGGTGGGCAGGGTGGTCGTGGAGCCAGACGTGGCGTTGGTACACGCTATCGTCGCGGTGTAGTTGCCCAGCACGGCCGTGCCTGCCGCGACTTCGTCGACGCGGTAGCTGGTGCCCGTCACCACTTGCGTGAGCGTGGTGTCGCCGGCGTTCACCGTTCCGCCCGTGCCCGTGGTCGTCGAGGAAGCGGTCACCGTCGTACCGTTCATGATGCGCACCGAGAACTGGTCGGTGTCGAAGCGTCGTCCGCCCGATCCCAGCAGCTTCCTCACCCGAAGCCGCGGCTGCGCGCCGAGTGCGTAGGTGCAGACGAGGGACTCGCCGAACTGCAGCTGGCCGATATCGGTGCTGGTGGTCACAAGGTTGTTCGGCAAGGCGGCGCGGGTCGTGCCCGACGTGTTGGTGCAGGTGAGGATGGCGGAATAGGCGGTAAGGGCACTGCTGCTGCCCGAGGCCATCGCCAGCCGCAGCGTGACCGGGATCCCGGCGGCCATGTTGAGAGGGGCGGTCGAGAAGGGCCCGGTGCCCGTCCCGCTGGTCGTCCCGCTGCTGATCGTGGCGCTGGTCGCAGTCGATGCGATCTGGAAGCTGAACTGGTCGGCCGAATTGACGCGGGTGCCGAGAATCTGAGCCTGGAGCCGGATAGTCGCGAAGCGGATTGCGAACATCACGCCCTGAAGGCCCCCGGCCTGCGTCTCGACCGTGACGCTGGTCGGGCTGTTGCTGCCGAGGATGTAAGCGCCGACCGTCCCCGGAGCGCCGGTGATGTTGACGTTGGTGCTGCCCGCCCCGCTGATCGGCGGCATGGTCGAGCCCGAGATCGGCGGCACCGAATCCAGCAGCTGCCAGCCGCCGCCATTGGTGCTCATGCGCAGCGCTTCCCCATCGTTCGAGGATTCGCCGTCGGCAACCACGAAGGAATAGACCGTGACGCCGCCGCCTGCGGGCGGGGTGACGGTGATGTTGGTGATCGCGATCGTGCTCGTACCGGCCTGCGCGGTGTAGAGCACGGGCCGCCCGGGGATGCCGATGAAGGCGGAATTGCCGACCGCCGAACCGCTCCACGAAGGCGCGGTCACCGCGTTGTAGGCGGGGTTCGTCCCCGTGACCCGCGCATTGAAGGTCAGGGTCGAACCGTCGGGCAGGGTGAAGCTCAGGTTCTGACCCGAGGCGCTACGTGCGGTGGTCTCGTTGTAATTGGCGAGGTTGAGCCAGCAATAGGTCTGCCAGCTGGCGGGCGCCGTGCCCTGCGTGGCGGCCGGCGAGCAGTCCTGCGCCTGCGTCCCGGCGCTCCACATCAATCCGCAGATCATCAGCAGCGTCGCCAGAAGGCGGCGCATATCAAGGCGTGACGCGACCATGCCTGCGGGATAGCCGATCATGGTAAACAGGCGGTTAGCCAACGCCTCGTGCATCATCAGCGCCCCAGCCCGAGGAAGCCGAAGGTGTCGGCGTCGATCTTCAGTCGTACCGCTGCGAACACGCCCTTGTCGGTGTTGCGGGCCGCGCCGAAGTCGCGGTCGCGGAAGCCTTCGATGTTGTAGCCGATGGTCACCAGCACGCCCTTGGCCGGCACGACACCGAGCGTCGGGCCGAAGGCAAAGCGCGTCTCGCCGTCGGTGACGTTGCTGCGCACGGTGGCGCTGGCGCCCAGTTCGAAGCGCTCGCCGATCCCGATGCGACCGTCGGCGCCGACGAGCACCGAGGTACCCTTGAACTCTTCGCCTTCGTACTCGTCGAGATTGTGCCTTGCGCCCACGAACAGGGAGACTTCGTGGCGACGCACTTCGGCGCCGTCGTCGTCCTGGCCGCGCGGCGAGAGATTGGCCGAAAGGCTCGCGACCAGCCGCCGCGAGGTCGCGTTGCCGTCAACGGTGAGCGCGGTCCGTCCGGCGCCGCCGACCTCGCCAGCCACCGCGCCGGTCACGCGGTCGCTGCGGAATTCGAGCCGGCCGAGCATGGCGAGCGGCGAGGTGTCGGGACGGTGCGCGAAGGCGATCGAGGCGTCGAGAATCTCGGTGGTCGCGCCGCCAACGGTCGTGGCGCGCGTCCAGGTCGTGCCCGAGCCCACGAGGCTACCCTGCCCAAGCTGGCGGATCGCGCCGAAGGTGAGGCCCTTGCGGTCGGCGCTTTCGCCGTCGCGCAGTTCGCCGCGAGCAGCGATGCTCCACAGATCCTTGCGCCACGCAACGCCGAAGGTCGCCGCGGTGAAGTCCTCGAACTGGAGGCCTCCGGTGAGCTGCCCCCCGCTTGCCGGAGGCTGGGCGAAGTTGATGATGCCGCCGGACCCCGGATTGCCGCCGATTGTGCGGCTGCCGTCGAGGGTCGCGTCTAGCGTCAGCGAGGTGGTCGCCTGAAGCGTCTGCGCAAGACCGAAGGCGGCAAAGCTGCGGTTGCCGTTCTCGCCGATCGTTTCCTGGCCCAGCGTGGTGACCACCCGGCCGCCCTGCCACGGTGCAACTTCGATCCCGCCGCGCAGCTGGCGCGCCTTGAGTGTGTCGCCGTCGGAAAGCTCGTAGGTGCCCACCAGCCGGACATCCTCGGTGATCGCATAGCGCACGCCGAAACGGTGGCGCGCGGGCAGGTCCACGCTCTCGGCCTTGTCGAGGGCGATGGCGGTGCCGGCGGAAAGCTCCAGCTTGTTGTCGAACAGGCGCTGCGTCGCGCCTGCCTCGAGCACGGTCGAAACGGCGCTGGTGCCATTGGCGAGGCGATCGTCGAAGCGCACGAGGCCGATCTTGAGATCGGTGCTCTGACGGGTCAGCACGAATTGGCCTTGCGCGGCGCGGCGGCGCGCGGTGTCGACCAGGCTCTCGTCCTGCCACACGCTGCCGACGAAGCTCAGGTTCTGGCTCAGCAGCACGCGGCCATCAGCACCGATCTTGCGGCGGCCGCGCTCGGCTGCGTTCTGCTGGCCGATCCCGTATGCGGCGTCGACCTGACGGGCATAGGCGATCAGATCGACCTTGCCGGTCTGGTGCTGCGCCTCGACGAGCCATCCGGTCGCAATCTCGCCCTCGCGGCGGCTGACGCCGAGTTCGGCGCGGATTTCGGTGTTGTCGCCCACCTTGGCGAGGAGATCGACTGCGCCTATGTCGGTGCGCTGCGCTTCGCCGTTCTGGCCTTCGAGCCCTGCATCGCTGATCGCGCTCGCGCCGATACGCAAGGCACCCCCGGCGCTGGTCCATTCGGCGCGTACGCCGGCGTTCATCTCGGCCTTGCCGTTGCCGTCGGCTTCGAATTCGATGACGATGAACTGCGGGTTGAGGTTCTCATCGCGGCTCAGCACCGGGGCGGCAAAGCGGATCGTGCCGGACAGCAGATCGAGGTCGTAATCGGTGAAGCGCACCAGTTCGCGCACCGAGACGATCAGCTCGGGGCGGAAGCGGTCGCGCACCTCGATCGTCACGCGTTCGGAATTGGGCAGGATGCGGCGGCTGGCGAGCGCATAGGGCCCGGTGATGCCCTGACCCTGGATTTCCTGGCGCTGGAAGCGGCTCGCGATGTTGGCGGCGAAACCTTCGGCCCGCACCTTGCCGAAACGCGCTTCGGCCTTCACGCCGGTTGCGGTGCGGTTGTAGTTGGCGAGGCGGGTCTGGTTCATGCCGGTCTGGAAGTCACCGTAGATCGCGTAGAAGGTCGCGGTTTCGATACGCACATAGAGCTTCTCGCGGCTCGCTGCGTCGAATTGGCGGGCCGAGCCGTCGCCAAAGACGGTGTAATAGGCCTGCGGATCGATCGCCCCGAGCACGCGGTTGTCGCGGCGCTCCTTGGCGCTGTCATAGGCGAGGGTGAGCAGGTATTTGCCCAGCACACGGCCCTTGGCGTAGAGCGCGACGCGGGCGTTGTCGCCGAGGTCGCTGTCGAACTGGCCGGCGCGCTCCATGTTCTTGGCCACCGAGCGCGAGCCGACGGCGCCTTCGGCGAGGCCGACGATGGTCCACTCGACAGCGCCCGGCTCGATCCAGCCTTCAAGCTCCTGGCGACGGGTGATCTCGCCGTCGTCGAAGGTGAAGCCGAGGCGGAGCGAGCCGCTGACCATGGTGGGCGCGAGTTCGATCCTGGCGATCCCCTCGTTCCCTTCGATGACCCAGCGCGCGCCCACCGGGGCCATGCCGGTCAGCTGATTCAGCTGCTGGCGGTCGATCTGGTCGGCGCTCTGGTAGGGTGCGTTGAGCGTGAAGGACCCGGCCATCCCCTCGCGCAAGGGGCGGCCGTTGCGATCGAGCACGCGAATGGCGACAACCGGGCGGGTGCGTCCGTCGGCAACCAGCTTCGAGAGTGACGGCAGCAGTTCGACCTTGGCCGGGGCGCGGGTGAAGAAGACCTCACGGGTGACGGTCTTGGAGACCTCGCCGAAGGAGTTGATGATACGCGCTTCAAGCACGGTGCGGTCGTTGAGCAGCGGCACGCCGCGCCACAGGCTGACGGCGTAAAGACCGGTTTCCGGGTTCTGCACCCCGTCGAAGGCTTGCGGGTCGACCGGCTTGCCGTCGACGAACAGCTGCACGCTCTGGCCGCCGCGGTGACGCACCGCGACCTTGATCGCCGGCGCGCGCGGGTTGGCATCGGCGGTGGGAGCGAGGAAGCCGTCCTCGCCGTCACCCATTGCGAGGAAATCGATTACGGCGGGCGTGGCCTCGTTCGCCTTGGCCTTGGGAGCCTGCGCTGCGGGCTCGTCGCCCAGGGGCGCGGCTCCGTCGTGCTTGGGGGCCGGGGTCCTGGTGGCGCGCGCGGGCAGGGCCGCGCCTTCCGGCAACACCGCATGGAAATCGGCGACGACCAGGCTTCCGCCCTGACCGATCGCGAAGCGCGAGGAAGCGCTGCGGGCGTTGCGGGTCGAGCGCGAGCAATCGACCATCTTCGCGCCTTCGGGCAGGGTCATGCGCGAGACCTGAACCACGTGCGTGCCGGGGACCACGCCCTCGAAGTGGTAGCGGCCATCCGCGTCGGTAACGGCAAAGCTGCCGTCCTCGAGCATGATGCGCACGCCGGGGATGCCCTGGCGCTCCGCCTCGGGCATGCGGCAGCCGCCGGCGGTGATGCGGCCGATGATGGTCATCCGGTCGGCGATGCCGTCGCGCTCGATGTCGAGCGCCGCGCTGGCGCGGAAGCTGCGGCCCAGCGCATCGCGCGCGACCACCTCGTTGAGCACACGTCCGGCGGGCGCATCGGGGCGCACGGTCATTGCGTAGGTCACGCGCTTGGATGTGCCGGCGTTAAGGTCGCCGACCGCAATGCTGATCTGGCGGCCATCGGGTGAAATTGTAACCAGATTGGCGACATTTTGCCCGTCGATCCGCACGCTGTCGGCGCGCAGCCGCAACCATCGCGAAGGGGTGTCGACCAGTTTGACGTCGCGCCTGATCCGCGACGGGTCGTCGTTGCGCACAGTCACGGTGTAGAAGACGATGTCGCCGGGCTCGGCCCGGTCACGCGATGCGCTCTTGGCGAGGGAGAGGTCCTGGCCGGGCTGGTCGACGGGGATATCGACCTCGAAGGGCGTCGGATCATCGAGCACGAAGGCGTCGCCGAACGAGCCTTCGCGGATCACGTATGGTCGCCCGTCGGGTCGCCTGACGCGCGCGAGCAGGTCGCGGGGGGCCACGGAAGGCGCAGTGAAGGGCGCGGGCGGATCGACGACGAGGCGGAACTGGCCCAGTGTCGTCAGCGGGAACCAGAACTCGCCCGGTCCCATCGGCACGGTGCGGCCCGACCCGTCGGTGACGGGCTGGCCCGAGATCATGCTCGAGGGCCAGGATGTGACGCCGTCCTCGGCGAAAACGGTTGCAGGGGCTCCGGTCAGGGCATTCACCAGCGACACGCGCACACCGTCTACGGGTGCGCCGGTCTCGCTGTCGAAGACCACGCCGAAGGGATCGACCAGCACGGTGATGTCTGCCGAGACCATCACTTCCTCGCTGCCCGGACGCATCGCGGCGATGCTGATGCGCGAATCATTGCCGACGCTGAGGCGGCAATCCTCCTGCACCAGAGCCGGCGGAATGCGCATGGTCTCGATCACGCCTGCGAAAATGCCGCTGTCGGGCGCGGTCTCGAAGACGGTCATCGTCTCGCGGTCGCCTTCCGCGCTGGTCAATACCACCGTGAGCGCATCGATGGCGTTGCGGTCGCGGTTGCCGATCGCGGAGGTGATTTCGAAGAACAGGGGTTCGCCGCCGCGCAACTTGTCGGCGGGCTGGACGACGGCGGTGGAGACGGTGGACACCGCTGGGCCGCCCGGCGCGATGGCGGTGGCCGTGCTGCGCAGTTGCTGGATCGGACCCGGCCCGACCCCGCATTGCGGTGCGCGGTAGATCAGCTCGGCGCCCGAACTGGACGCGCGGCGATACACCCGGATCGAGGGCGGCGCGGGGGGGAGGGTGCTGACGTCGAACCTGACGGGGTTGCTCGAAACCCGTCGTGTCGAACCGTCAGCATCCCAGCTTGCCTCGGCAATATTGGTCACGGTGCGCGTCGAGGCGGTGGCACCGTTCTGCGCGATCGCCCCCTCATGCGGCGCGCCGACGGACAGCACTGCTGCGAGCAGTGCCGCCGAAAGGCGTCGCAATGAGGGGGCTACACGCAAGACCTTGTTTCCGATCAGTTACTTACTTGATCGTTACCTGGAAGTATGCCGAGCGAGTCTGACCCGCAGCGATGTCGCTGAGCGAGCCGGTGATGCGGTCACGGCCGCCCGTGCCGCCGCCCGCCGCGAAGCTTCCGCCGGCAGTACCGGTGGTGCAGGTGGCGCTGCCGTTCACGAAGATCCCGAAGGTCGAGTTGTAGGTAACATCGGCCGGAAGATCGTCGAGGATCGACACGTTGGTGGCGGTCTGCGCGCCCGCGGCGTTGGCCACGGTGATGCAATACTGGATCGTCGCGCCCGGAATTGCCTTGGGATTGGTCGTGCCGTTGACCGGGTCGCTGATGATGCGGCTGGTCTTGGCGACGGTCAGAACGGCACTGGCCACGGTATAGCGGCCCTGCGCCGAGAAGGCACCGTCTCTGATGGCGTCGGATACGCCGGCGCCGTCGAACAGCACGGTGTCGATGCCCGAGGTGTTGGCCCCGGCAGTCGCCGTCAGCCTGGTCCCGAGCGTACCGGTCGTGCCCGCGCCGTGCGCAGCGGCGGTCAGCGCAACGTCGAAGTTGTCGCCGTTGTTGCTGTTGACGCTGATGTCGGACACCACGAGCACTGCGACAGTCGCGTCTTCGGCGACTTCGTCGAGGAAGGTGATTGCCCCGGCGGTCAGTTCTGCTGCATCCAGAGTGCGGTTGCCGTTCGTGTCGCGGAACACGCGGAAGTTGCTGATGTTCGCAGCATTTCCGGTGCGCAGTGCGACCGACAGGTTAAGGTCGACCGTGCTGTTCGAGGTGTTGGTCACGTCGAAGGCGAGCACGCGGTTCGTCTGGTTCGGGTTGACGATCGTCGCGCTGCCGACGTTGGTGACGGTCAGGTTGACGCGCTGGTCGACGGTGAAGCTGTCGCTCGCCGTCTCGCCGTTCTGGGTCGCGCCGTTCACGCTGTAGCTGACGTTCACCGTGTTGGTGATGGTGTTGCCTGCCCTGGTCCCTGCGGCCATGGCAGGCGCGCTGGACATCGCGACGAGCGCAAACACGCTCACCGCACCCAGCATCTGCTTGGTGGTCTTCATTGGTCTGGTCCTGAGTGTATGTCCCGCGTGATGATTTCCGCCCGCGGGACGTGGCGGTTATCTCCCGCTGGTCAGCGGATGATGGCTGGATAGGTGAGCCGGCCCGACGCGCCCGGCGCGATCGTCGGCAGCACCCAGCGGACGTGGGTCACGTCTGCGTGAACGGCGGGACGCGTGGTCCCGTCGGGATTGGGAAGGGCCAGCTTGGTCAGCACGCCCCAGGTATTCCCCCCGTCGACCGACACCTCGAGCGCCGGATCGGCATCGGGTGCGAGCCGCACCGCGCCGGGCAGGGGATTGACGACCACGAAGTTCGTGACGACGTCTGCGCCCTTGTTGGCGTAGTCGGTGCCGAACACCAGCCGGTCACCCGGCACGATGGTATTCGGTTCGACCAGCTCGGTGCGCTGCTTGCCGTCGGCATCGGTGACGATCTTCACGGCCTTTACGTCACCGTTCAGACTGATCGGGCTGGGTGCGCTCTGCGCCGCGAGCGGCATGGACGGCACGGCAAGCGCGGCGGCGGCGGCGATGGCGAGCACCAGCTTGTTGATCGGCTTCATGGTCTTTGCCCCTGTTTTCTTTGAGTTCTAGCTGAAATCGGATCAGTCGATGGTCACGTTGAAGGTGACCGATTTGGTGGAACCGGCGCTGACATCGCCGAGCTTGACCGCGATCCCGCTCGCATTCGAAGCGGTGCCGGCGTCGGTGTCGGCAGTATCGCTCAGCGGTGAGCCGTCGAGCTTGAGGGTGCCCGGCGCGTAGGTCGTGCCTGCCGGAATGACGTCGGTGACGTTGAGGTTCTTCGCGTTGCCGGTGCCCGACACGCGGGCCTCGATGGTGAAGGTCGCGACCGACCCGGGCACGGCGCCTGTGCCGCCGAACGGATCGCGCAGCACCACCGACTTCACGAGCTGGACGCTCGCGACGGCGCTGAGGAGCGTTCCGCGCGCATTGGCCAATGCGCCGGTCATACCGACGATCGCGTCGCCGCCATCCACACCTGCGTCATCGAATACGGTGCCAGCGGTGCCGCTGCCGGTCACCGCCTCGGCGCTGAGCGCGACGTTGCTGGTCTTCCCGTCGGCGACATTCTGCGGAACAGTCACCAGCACGAACAGCGTCAGCCGGGCATCGGGTGCGAGCACCGGGGTGGTCTGCGGCTGGGCGAGGATTGCGTCGACGCCCTCGTCATAGGTGCCGTTGCCGTTGCTATCGATGGCGACGGATTGAACGGTCGTGTCGAAATCATTGCCCGCGACGGCGGGGTTGGCGAGCAGGCGGAAGGCTTCGGGGCCATTGCCCTGGTTGGTGATTTCGAAGGTCAGCACCGCCGTGCCGGGCCGCGCGGTGACGGGGCCGGTGTTGAGCGAGGCAAGCGTCACGTCGAGCAGCTCGTCGACGCGCACTGTGACGGTGTTCGAGGTGATGTTGCGGGGTCCGCCGGCTTCATCGAAGCTGGCGTTGGCGGTGTTCTCGATCAGGGTCCCGGCCGTGACGCCCCCGGCCTGAGCCGGAGCGGACGCGATGAGGCCGCCCAGCAGGGCAGGGCCGAAGATCGTGGTGAACGAGCCGTAAAGGCGGAGCTGTGTTTTCATGCCCCGGAGAACTACGGGGAAATGGTTAGTATTCCGTTAGCCAACTTTGTTTGCCGTGTTTGTCTCTGCATCAGGCAGGAGATCGCCGAGGCTGCTGACGCGGCTAAATCGTATGAGGGAAGGGTGGTCGGGGAGACAGGATTCGAACCTGCGACATCTTGCTCCCAAAGCAAGCGCGCTACCGGACTGCGCCACTCCCCGACACTTGTTTTCCCGCCCTTCCGCGCCTGCCCGGTGGGCCCGGCAGGATTCGAACCCGCGACCTAGCCGTTATGAGCGGCCAGCTCTAACCGCTGAGCTACAGGCCCTTGGGATAAGGCACCGGAGGGCAAGCGATTGCCAGCCCCTACTCTGCGCGGAGAGTGGAGACAAGCGCGTAAACCGGAAGTCCGTGGGCAGCCGATCACCCGCCCGTTGCCGCGATGATCTCGGCAATCGTGCAGGGGCTGACATTGTGTGTGGCAAGGTGTGCGTAGACCCCTTCCAGCCAAGCATAGAGCGTGTCTACCGCCGCCTCATTGACCGCGTAGGGGGTGTGACCGGGGGCAAGCGAGGGGCTGTGCAAGGACAGCACCAGCACCGGCAAGCCGCTTGCAACCGCGATGTCGATGCCGCGCAGCGCCTCTGCCATCGAGACGCCTTCCGGCGTAAGAGGAATGCGCTCCAGCAGGCCAAGCCGCGACAGCGCCCCCAGAGCGCGTGGGATTTTGGCGGCAGGACGACGGAGCCTGCGCCCCAGGGCGCGCAGGGCACCGACATGCACGCTGGTCACCGGCAGCTCGAGCAGCCGCTGTGCATCGTCCGTCCAATAGGGTGTGAGCGGGTGCCCGATATAATCCGGACCGCCCTGGAAGCTGTAGTCGAACAGGGGCCGCACCGAGGTGTCGACCCGGATACCGTTGCGCTTGAGCAAGTCGGCAGTGTTGGGACCCAGCCCGTAGCGTCCCGCGCGGTAGACCAGCGGCGCCGCACCGAAGGCGGCCTCGATCGCATCGCGCAAGGCTTCGAACTTGGCTGCCTCGAGCGCGGGCGGAAGGTTTCCGGCGAAGGAGTTGAACATCGACACTTCCTCGGCAAACGGCGGGTTCACCCAGGGATGGAGTTGCACGCCCACCTCCGCCGCCCCGCGCCGCACCGCGTCGCCGATGACCTCGACCGCGCGCGGGTCATGCACGATCGGCCAATCGACGAGATAGACCGGCGCCACGCCGAGCCCCTCGCAGAACGACTGGAAGCGCGGAAGCGCGGCTGTGTGACTCAGCCCGTGGCCCTCGCGCTGGAAGGGGCCGCGCCAGTTGAACTCCTCTTCGGTGTCGACCGTCAGCAGCACACGCTGTCCGAAGGCAGGCGCAAAGCGGGCGCGGCGCCCGGGAAGCGGCACATCGAGCATCGAAGTGGTGGTCATGATCCCGGCAAGCCCCCCTGCGCCGTCTTCCGGCTTCAGCCGCCGAGGGCGCCGGGCAGACCCGCGCCCTCGCTCACCAGAGGGAGGGTCAATATCAGCGCCGCGCCTTCGTGTCGCAGGTCGCCGCCCGCCGCGCGGGCTTCCGCCCGGGCGAGGCGCAGGGCAAAGCCGGTGCCGAACAGCCCGGGGCTGATCGCGCCCGGTGCCATCCGGATCGTGGCGGCAAAGAGGTTGTCCTCGCCCGCGAGCCGGGCAGGGAGCGCGGCAACCAGCCGAGAGACCGCGCGGCCCGATCCGATCAGCGGATCGAGCCCGACCGTGATGCGCTCGCCCGGCGCGCAGGCCGCCGCGAGGCTTGCGAGCAGCCGCCACGTCAGCGCCTCGGCATCCTCGTGGTCGATCGCGATCAACAGGCTCGGCGCCTCGGGATAAGTGAGGGTCAGCCCGGCGTCCTGCGTTTCGAGCGCTGCGGCCAGCTGCGCGGCTGTGCGGCGCACCAGCGCGGCAAGATCGGTCTCGCCCGGTTCCACGGCAAGCGCGCCGGTCTCCAGCCGCGCCAGCCGGTCGAGCTCCTCAAAGCCTGCGAGGATCCGTGCGGCATCGGCAGCGATCGCGGCGGCGAGCGCGCGGTACTCATGCGGGGCGGGGCCGAACAGCTGCTGCTGGATCACTTCGGCATAGCCCTGCACCGCGGTGACGGGGGTGCGCAGTTCATGGAGCAGCTGGCGGATGCGGTCGGCCTCGCGCGCTTCGGCACCTCCCGCCGCCGCAGCCGAATCCGCCGGGCGGCGAAAGCGGCCGAAATAGCCGGCGAAGTGCCCTTCCTCGCTGAAGCGCGGTTCGGCATCGACAACCCAGGCGCCGGCAATGGCGGGCGCGCCTTGGAGGGTGACCGAACCGCGCGCGATCGGCTGGCGGCGGGCGAAGGCGCGGGCGAGCGGATCATCGGTCGCGGCCGAGGCGGCGAACAGGCGGGTGCCGACCACCATCGGCGCGACTTCGGCCGTCGCCCAGGCAATCCGCCCGGCGCTGTCGGCGGCGAAACCGAAACTGGCGGCGGTGCTCCCAGTGCGCTCGGGCAGCTCGCCGAGCGGCAGGCGCGGCGATCGCTCGAGATCGGGAGGCGCCTCGCCGCGCTCGCGTCGGAACTGGGCGATCCGTTCGACCAGAGCGGAGATCTCGGTGCGCCCGGTGTCGTCGCGCGCCTTGGTGTCCCGGTCGCGCGGAGGCGAGGGCGCCGAGACGGGCGGGGCGGGAACGGGCCGCAGAGGGACAGGTGCCCGGATCGCCGAAGTCGCTGTTTCTTCCGCTTGCAACGGCACGGCGCTCGTTTCTGAATCGCCGGAATAGGGCGCCGCCGCGGGTGCGGGCAGGCCGCGGTCATGCACGCCGAGCCGCGTCAGCAGCGCCTCTGCATCCACGGGAAGGTCGCGGCGCAGGCGCAGGAAGCCGCGCGCACGGACCGGCAGGCGCGGGATGAGCGCGGTCCAGTCGTCGGCAGTCAGCTCGGCGCGGGCGATAGCGGCGGCGGCCACCTCCGGCTCATGATCGGCGAAGTGCGAGGCAAGATCGGGGTTGCGGAACCGCCAGCCGGGCTCGCGGATCAGCCGCGCGCGGGTCGCCGCCGGGATCGCCTCGCCAAGGGCTTCCATCCTCAGCCATGCCGCTGCCAACAAGCTGCGATCGCCCCCCGGCGGCAAGCTGCGATCCTTGCCGAGCAGGTCGAGCAACTGCCGGAACTGGGTGCGCAGGTTCGCCTCGCCGGTGGCGCGTTGGCGCAGCACGGTGGCAAGGCGATCGTCAAAGAACAACGAATTCTCCTTCAGGGCGCGCAAGCCGCACGAATCGGCGCGGGCGAGCTCGGCGCGATGATAGCCTGCACCAGCCTGTCCGTCTTATCACCCCGGGACGATAGTCACAGTCTGACGCGAAAGGCGCGTTGCAAAGCGGGACAATTGCTGGCAGACCTAATAATATTAGCCAAGCGAGCCATCCGGCACGCGTTCTGTTTCGTTCGTTCATGTTGCACGCGCGCCGCCCGTTGCCAAGCGGAGCCTCGCGCGGGGGGAGCTTCACCTTAGTGGCCAATCTCGACGATATCGACCGCCGTCTGCTGGCGGAATTGCAGGCGGAAGGCCGCGTGACCAATGTCGAACTCGCCCAGCGGGTCGGGCTGACCGCGCCGCCCTGTCTGCGCCGGGTCCGGGGGCTTGAGGAAGACGGGGTGATCCGCGGCTATCACGCCGATCTTGATCCTTCCAAGCTCGGCTTCGCGATCACGGTCTTTGCGATGGTCAGCCTCAAGAGCCAGGCCGAGGCCAGCTTGCGTGAATTCGAGGACCTGATGCGGCGCCTGCCCGAAGTGCGCGAGTGCCACATGCTCAACGGCGAGATCGACTTCATTCTCAAGATCGTGAGCAAGGACCTGCAGAGCTTCCAGGAATTCCTGACTTCCAACCTGTTGCCCGCGCCCAATGTGGAAAGCGTCAAGACCTCGCTCACCATCCGCACCGCCAAGCAGGAGCCGGGCGTCCCGCTGTGAGCGAGGCGACCCGCCTTGCCGAGCCGGTGACCGGACGCTGCCTGTGCGGCGCGGTAACGATCACGGTCGAGGCGATGCACGCCGAGGTCGACATCTGCCACTGCGCCATGTGCCAGCGCTGGGGCGGGGCGTTCTTCGCGGGCGTGAAGGGCGAAAGCGTGGCAGTGACGGGCGAGGAGGCGGTCACCGTCTACCCTTCGAGCCCCTGGGCGGAGCGCGCGTTCTGCGGCACCTGCGGGAGCAACCTGTGGTACCGCTTTCTGCCGACCGGCAGTCGCAGCTTTCTTGCCGGCCTCTTCGATCTGCCTGCCGGCTTCGGCATCGAGCAGCAGATCTTTGTCGATGAGAAGCCGGACTGGTATGATATCCTTCAGGAAAGTCCGATGAAGACCGGCGCGCAGATCATCGCGGAAATGGCCTCACAAGGGGGCAGCGGGGACTGATCCGGGCCTAGAAGTGCCGCATGCTCGACCAGCTCCCTCCGCCGCTACCTGACGCCAATGGCGGCGAAGTGCGGCTGAAGACCGGCTTCTAGTGCAGCTTGAGCTTGGGCCGCACGATGCGGTTCACGCGGCCCACCAGCATCAGGAAGGTGGCCTTGGTCCAGCCGTGAATGCCGATCAGGTGCATCCGATACAGCGAAGTGTAGATGAACCGTGCCAGCCGGCCTTCGATGGCCATGCTCCCGCCGATGAGGTTGCCCATCAGGCTCCCCACGGTGGAGAATCGGCTAAGTGACACCAGCGAGCCCTTGTCGCGGTAGATGAAGTGGCGGAGCGACTTGCCCTCCTGCATCCGGCAGATGTTGGCGAACACCGTCTCGGCCATCTGGTGTGCGGCCTGCGCGCGCGGAGGCACCGGGCGATCCTCGCCGGGAGGCGTGTAGCTTGCGCAGTCGCCGAGGGCGTAGATGCACGGATCGACCGTCGTTTGCAGCGTGTCGGTGACGAGGATCTGGTTGCGGCTGTTGGTTTCGAGCCCGAGGCCGGACAGGAACTCGGCGCCCTTCACCCCTGCGGCCCAGACGATGAGGTCGGCCTCGATGGTTTCGCCGGTCTTGGTGATGAGCTGGCGCGGACGGGCTTCCACCACCTGCACGTCGGGGCGTACGCCCACGCCGAGCACCTCAAGCTCGTGCTTGGCGGCGGCCGCGAGCTTCTCGGGGAGGGCAGGCAGGATGCGCGGGCCGGCTTCGAGCAGGGTCACGTGCATGCGGCTCTCGTCGAACACCTCTAGCCCGTAGTGCCGCAGGGCGCCGGCGGCATTGTAGAGCTCGGCGGCGAGTTCCACACCGGTCGCGCCGCCGCCGACGATGGCGACGCGCACCTGCTCGTTGGCGGTCGGGTCCTTCATCATCGCCCGGCTGACGCGCAGGCAATGGTTCAGCAGGCGTGTGCGGAAGCGGTCCGCCTGCTCGCGCGAATCGAGGTAGAGGCAGTGCTCGCGCACGCCGGGCACGCCGAAATCGTTGGAGACCGAGCCCATCGCGAGCGCGAGAATGTCATAGCGGATGGTGTGGCCCGCGATCAGCTCGCTGCCGTCCTCGTCGCGCACCGGGGCGAGGCTGATCGTCTTGGCCTCGCGGTCGATGCCGTCGAGGCTGCCCTGGAAGAAGCGGTAGCCCCAGCGGAAACAGTGACCACGGTAGCCGACCTCGTCGAGGTTCGCGTCGAGCGATCCGGCCGCAACCTCGTGCAGCAACGGCTTCCAGATGTGGCTGAGGTTCTTGTCGACAAGGATGATGTCGTGCCGCTTGCGCCCGTACTTCGCGCCCAGCCGCCGCACCAGTTCAAGCCCGCCCGCGCCTCCGCCGACGACGACAATCTGGGTCTTGCGGTTCATTCAGTACTCCCTGGCACAGCCGTGCAGCGCAATCCCGCCAGTCTGTTAGCGGGTGCGGACAATAATTGCGCGGCAAATCAGCGCAGCCCGCTACAATTCGTGTTGCAGCGCACCATAATGGTATCAGCGCATGGATGACGCAAGTGGCCCCACTCGGCCGCAGCGCGCCGCATGGTCAGGCGTGCAGCGCCCATGCGAGCGGCGGGGGCAATTCGGCCGCGCTGAAATCGACTTGCAACACACGCCGCCGCGCCGGACTGCGCGAACGCTGCGAGGCGTGGAGGATCGGGGTGGCATAGGCCCATACGTCGCCGGGCTGGGCGAGGCACGCAATCACCTCGCTCGCGGCCACGAGCGGGGCAATGCCAGCTTCCGGAACATAGCCTTTCAGGTGCGAGCCCAGCGCGACTTCCAGCGGCGCGTTGTCCGGCGTGACCGGATCGAGGTGGATGCGCAGCGTCAGCATCGCCGCGATCACTGCAAAGGGCGGCTCGACGTGCGGGCTGCCCTGCTTGACCGTCCACGGGCCATAGCCTTCGATCGCGGCGCGGGCGGCAACATTGATCGTGCGATCCTGATGCCAGCCGAGCGCCCAATTGGCTTGCGGCGATTTGTCGAAGGCGATGGCGCGCACCGGGCGCATGGCCGGGTCGCCCAGCTGCGCGACCAGAGCGGCGATCGGCCCCGTTTCGGTCAGGAACGGGGCAAGCGTGGCAAGCCGGGTGATCCGCGTGCCGGGCGCGGGGCGAGCGCTGGCGTACCAGTCTTCCAGCACAGGCAGCATTGCGGCACCCGCCGCTGCGAAAAGCTGCGCGCCGTCCGTTTCGAGCCGGAGGCGCTTCAGACCTCGCGCTCCTCCAGCCAATTCTCCAACCACTTGATCGAGTAGTCGCCGTTGAGCACGTCGTCCTGCCGCAGCAGCTCCTGGTGGAGCGGGATGTTGGTCTTCACGCCCTCGACAACCATCTCCTCGAGCGCCCGCCGGAGCCGCATGATGCAGCCTTCGCGGGTGCGGCCATAGACGATGAGCTTGGCGATCATGCTATCGTAGTAAGGCGGGATCTTGTATCCGGCGTAAAGGCCTGAATCCACACGCACATGCATGCCGCCGGCCGCGTGGTAATAGGTCACCAGCCCCGGCGAGGGCGCGAAGGTGAAGGGGTCCTCGGCGTTGATCCGGCACTCGATCGCGTGGCCCTTGAACTCGAGCTCTTCCTGCTTGACCGAGAGCGGGCGCCCCTCGGCGATACGGATCTGCTCGCGCACCAGGTCAACCCCGGTGATCGCCTCGGTCACAGGGTGTTCGACCTGCAGGCGGGTGTTCATCTCGATGAAGTAGAACTCGTTGTTCTCCCACAGGAACTCGATGGTCCCCGCGCCGCGGTATTGCATGTCGCGCATGGCCTGCGCGCAGACCTCGCCCATCCGGTGGCGCTCGGCGGCGCTGATCACGGGGGAGGGCGCTTCCTCGAGCACCTTCTGGTGACGGCGCTGCAAGGAACAGTCGCGCTCGCCAAGATGGATGGCATTGCCCTGTCCGTCGCCGAACACCTGGAATTCGATGTGGCGCGGATTGCCGAGGTATTTCTCGATATAGACCGTCGCGTCGCCGAAGGCCGCCTTCGCTTCGGAGCCGGCCTGCTGGATCAGCGTTTCGAGCTGGTCCGGGCCGTTGCACACCTTCATGCCGCGCCCGCCGCCGCCCGAAGCTGCCTTGATGATAACGGGATAGCCGGCGGCCTCGGCAATCGCCTTGGCTTCGGTGATATCGGACACCGCGCCGTCCGAGCCGGGCACCAGCGGCAGGCCGAGCGCGCCAGCGGTGCGCTTGGCCTCGATCTTGTCGCCCATCGTGCGGATGTGCTCGGGCTTGGGGCCGATCCAGATGATGTCGTGGGCTTCGACGATGTCGGCGAACTTGGCATTCTCCGACAGGAAGCCGTAGCCGGGGTGAATCGCGTCGCACTGGGCGATTTCCGCCGCCGAGATGATGTTGGCGATGTTGAGATAGCTCTCGCCGGCAGGCGGCGGGCCGATGCACACCGCGTGATCGGCGAGCCGCACATGCATCGCGTCGGCATCGGCGGTGGAGTGCACCGCGACCGTCTCGATCCCGATTTCATGGGCCGCGCGGTGGATGCGCAGCGCGATCTCGCCGCGATTGGCGATCAGGATGCGTTTGATCCCCATAAGCTTAGGAGATCACGACAAGCGGCTGGTCGAATTCGACCGGCTGGGCGGTTTCGATCAGGATCGCGGTGATCGTGCCGGCGCGCGGGGCGGTGATCGGGTTCATGACCTTCATCGCCTCGACGATCAGCAGGGTGTCGCCTTCCTTGACCGCCTGACCGACGGTGACGAAGGGCGCAGCGCCCGGTTCGGGGGTGAGGTAGCAGGTGCCGACCATCGGCGACTTGATCGCGTTCTTGAGATCGGGACCGGCAGGAGCGGCAGGCTCAGCCGGAGCAGGCGCGGCAGCGGCGGGGGCCGGAGCAGCGGCAGCGGCCGGAGCGGGCGCGGCGGCATAGACCGGCGCCGAGGCGACAGCGCCGCGCGACACGCGAATCTTGCGATCGTCGTCCTCGACCTCGATTTCGGTCAGCCCGGTTTCGTTGAGCAGTTCGGCCAGTTCGCGCACCAGAGCGGTGTCGATGTTCATGCCCGACCTGCGCCCGTTGCCCTTGCCGGATTGGCCAGCGTCGTTTGCCATGTAAGCCCCTTGTTGAGTGCTACGCCCGTGAATTGTTGAGTGCTACGCCCGTGAAGCGCCCTAAGACCGGCGGACTATTGCCGCGAATTGCGGCTGGCAAGTGGCAAGGGTGCAAAATGTGAAAGCGGCGTGACGAATCACACCTGTCCCGACGCGACCGCCTCGAGCGCGATGCGGTAGGAATTCGCCCCGTGCCCCTCGACGGTGAGCGCCGCAGCCATGCCCACGTAGGACAGGTGGCGGAACGGCTCGCGGGTCTTGGGGTCGGAGAGGTGCACCTCGATCACCGGCGTGCGGATCGCCTTGATCGCATCGAGCAGCGCGACGGAGGTGTGGGTATAGGCCGCCGCATTGAGCAGCACCGCCCGCGCCCCATCCGCTTGCGCCTCGTGCAGCCAATCGACCAGCATGCCTTCGTGATTGGTCTGGCGCATGTCGATTTCTAGCCCGAGCTCGCGGGCACGGTCTTCCAGCATTCCGGCGATGTCGTCGAGCGTGGTGGTGCCGTAAATCTCCGGCTCGCGGGTGCCGAGGAGATTGAGGTTGGGTCCGTTGAGGACGTAGACGAGGTTGCTCATGGCGAGCGGCTTAGCGGGAAGGTGCGGGGCGGGGAAGGGCTACTGCATGCGGCGCCGGGCGGACTGGTCGCGGGAGGATCGGGCCTGGGCAACCGCACTTTTGGCGCGGCAGCAGAGAGCGCGGCGCTACCGGTCCACCCCCTTGACCTTCCCCCACTGGCGCGCCGCCGTGTACCCCAGATACCCGGTGCCGAAGAGCGCGTAGAGCGGCTCGGGAAGCCCGGCGAGGTACGCGTTCATCCCGGCGGCGATCTCCTGCGCGGCGGCGGGGTTGAAGGCACTCAGCACGCCCATCGGCAGCGAGGCGAGCAGCAGGATGTACATCACGTAGAGGAAGCTGGGGCGCGCGCGGCTGGTCCACGGGTCCTTGGAGTTCGCTTCGGCGACGATCGCCTGGAGTTGGGCCTCGATCATCGCCATCTCGTGGCTGCCCTGAAGCGTGAGCAGTTCGAGCTTCGCCTTGGCGCGGGCTTCCTTGTCGGGGATGATCTTGTCGATGATCGACGTGATCGGGCCGATGAGCGTTTCGATCAGGGGCATGGGGGGCGCTCCTCGCTGGATGTGAGTCGCGCCGGTAATTGACCAAAGTGGTTAGAGTAGGAAAACGATTATAACCTAATCTGCACCAGCTTCGGCAAGTAGCCGCTGCGCCAGTGCGAGGTGGGGGCGGTCGAGCATCGCTCCGTCCAAGGCAACGACACCTGCGCCCGGGTGCTCGGCGAAGGCCGCAACCACCGCGCGGGCGTGCGCCAGTTCCTCGGCGCTGGGCGTGAAGGCGGCGTTGATCGGATCGACCTGTGCGGGGTGGATTGCCAGCATTCCGCGGAAGCCCTGTGCGCGCACCGATTTGGCGCGGGCCTCCAGCGCTTCGAGGTCGCGGAATTCGGGCTGCACGGTCTCGATCGCCGCCACACCCGCCGCACTTGCACCGATCAGGCACAGGCTCCGCGCCATCTCGTAGGTGTGGGAATAGCCGCCGTCCGGTCCGCGCTGCTCACGCGCGCCGAGCGCCGAGGAAAGGTCCTCCGCCCCCCAGCTCATCGCCACCAGCCGCGCCTTGCCGGGGTAATCGCCCGCGTAGTCGCCGGTCCTGAACATCGCCGCCGCCGTCTCGGTGACGAGCGCGGCGATCAGCGTGCGGCCCAGAGGCACACCGTTCGCGGCCTCCAGCGCGGTCAGATAGTGGTGAAGCTGGGTGATGTCGGCCGACCCCTCCGCCTTGGGCAGGAACACCCCGCCGGGCTGGGCGGGAATGATCGCAGCAAGATCGGCGATGCAGTCGTGCCCGCTGATCGGGTTGATCCGCACCCACAGCCTTGCGCGGTTCGCCGAGGCGCCGATGTGCTCGGCGACCATTGCGCGGGCGGCCGCCTTGTTCTCGGGCGAGACCGAATCCTCGAGATCGAGCAGCGCGATATCGGCGGCGCTGGCTTCGGCCTTGCCCATCTTCTTTTCGCTGTCGCCCGGCGCGAACAGCCACGAACGCATGCGGGGCGGGGTGGGCGTGGGGTGGGGCATGCAACGATCCTCTCTCTTGCTCCAAGCGCTTACGGAGCGCGCCCGTCCATCGCAAGTCCGCTGCGCTGCGGAGCGGGGCGAGCCGTGCTTGCGTCATTCTGCCCATGGCGCGCAGGCCCTTGCCGCGCTTGAGGGGGCGCCTGCGTCTTTCCGTTGGCCCCGCCTCACATGGGTTGCTATAGGAGACCGGATTACGAACAGCGGGGGAGCCAAAGGTGGCAATCGCATTTACGGTGAACGGCAAGCAGGTAGAGGTCGAGGCTGACGCCGATACGCCGCTGCTTTGGGCCTTGCGCGACGATCTCGGCATGACCGGGACGAAGTTCGGATGCGGCATCGCGGCTTGCGGCGCCTGCTCGGTGCATGTCGACGGCGCGGTGACGCGCTCGTGCAGCGTGCCGCTCAGCGATATCGCCGGCAAGTCGGTCACCACCATCGAGGGTCTGAAGGCCGCCGACGGCACGCTCCACAAGGTGCAGGCTGCCTGGATCGCAGCGCAGGTGCCGCAATGCGGATACTGCCAGTCGGGCCAGATCATGGCCGCCGTGGCGCTCATCGAGCAGGTCGGCACGCCGACCGACGCGCAGATTGACGAGGCGATGACCAATATCTGCCGCTGCGGCACCTATCCGCGCATCCGCAAGGCGATCCTCGCCGCGACCGGCGCTGCCGCCGCCCAGACGGGAGACGCGTAATGGCCGACAACCCCAATCCCGATCTCGACATCCCGGAAACCGCGGCTCCCGCGGGCAAGCCCAAGCGCAAGGGCGTCAAGCGCCGCGTCTTCCTCGCCGGCTCCGCGCTGGTCGTGGGCGGCGGCATCTTCGGCGTCTGGTGGACCGACAGCAGCGCCAAGGCGCGCGGCAATTCGCTGATCGGCGGCGAGGGCAAGCAGGCTTTCGGCAGCGTGATGACGATCGCCGACGATGACACCGTCACCGTCTATTCGCCGCATATCGACTTCGGCCAGGGCTCGCAGACGGCGCTCGGCCAGATGCTCGCCGACGAGCTCGATGCGGACTGGGGCAAGGTGACAATCGAGCAGGCCCCGGCCGACATGGCCTTCGCCAACGCCGCACTCGCCAAGGGCTTCCTGCCCACGATGGCGGGCGATTTTGCCGCGGGGCTGCTGCCGGACTCCGTGATCGGGATCATGGCGCGTTCGATGCCGCTGATGATCACCGGCGGCTCTTCGGCGATCCGCTTCACCGGTGAACTCGCGATGCGCAGGACCGGCGCCGCGGTGCGCGCGGCTCTGGTGGCGGAAGCCGCCGACCGGCTCGGCGTCCCCGAAAGCGAGCTCACCACTTCGGACAGCAAGGTCACCCATGCCAAATCCGGCAAGTCGCTGCGCTACGGCGAACTGGCGGCGGGCGCGGCCGGGCGCTCACTCTCGAGCGATCCGGTGCTCAAGACCCGCGACCAGTGGAAGCTGATCGGCAAGCCCGTCGCCCGCCGCGATATTCCCGCCAAGGTCGATGGCAGCGCGGTCTACGGGATCGACTTCACGCTCCCCGACATGCGCGTCGCCACGATTGCGGCGGCCCCGGTGCGCGGCGGGAAGCTGGAATCCGTCGACGAGGCCCCGGCTCTCGCGGTCAAGGGCGTGGAGAAGGTCGTCAAGCTTCCCGACGCGGTGATCGTCGTCGCCAAGGGATATTGGCAGGCGCAAAAGGGCCTTGCCGCGCTCAGCCCGAAGTTCTCCGACGGTGGCCATGCGGCGGTTTCGACCCCCGCGATCTACGCCGCGCAAGACAAGCTGATGGCTGGCGGCAAGCCCGACAACGAGGGCGGCGCCGGCGATGTCGACAGCGCCTTCACGGCGGCCGGCGTCAAGCTTGTCGAGGCCGAGTATCGCGTTCCCTTCCTCCACCACGCGATGATGGAGCCCTTTGCGCTCACCGGCCACTTCAAGGACGGAACGCTGCACCTGTGGGGCGGCATGCAGGACCCGCTCACCACCCGCACCAAGGCCGCCAAGGCTGCCGGGCTCGATATCGAGAAGGTGGTGTTCACGCCGATGATCATGGGCGGCGGCTTCGGCCGGCGCTTCCCCGACCTTGTCGAGATCATCGATCAGGTCGCGATCCTCGCCAAGCAGGTACCCTATCCGGTGAAGCTCGTCTGGAGCCGCGAGGAAGAACTGCGCCACGGGACCTACCGCCCTCAGTCCTCGGCGAAGCTCAAGGCGTCGCTGAAGGACGGCAAGATCACCGCCATGCGCATGGACTACGCGCAGAGCGGCGATGCGGAAGGCGAGGTGCCCTTCATCTACGACCTGCCCGCGACCTCGCGCCGCCACTTCGCCTACCAGTCGAACCAGATCGACGGGCCGTGGCGCTCGGTCAACGCGACACAGATCGGCTTCTACACCGAAAGCTTCATGGACGAGGCGGCGGCGGCGGCGGGCGAAGACCCGTACCAGTTCCGCCGCAAGCACCTCGCCCCCGGCTCGCGGCACCTTGCGGTGCTCGACGAGGTGGCGAAGCGCGCGAGCTGGGACAGCCCGCTGCCGGATGGCGTCGGGCGCGGAATCGCCATCGTCGAGAGCTTCGGCACGATTGTCGCCGAGGTGGTCGAAGCGACCCTCAAGGAGGACGGCAGCGCCAAGGTGCTGAAGGCCTTCGCGGTGGTCGATTGCGGCACCACGGTGAACCCCCTGAACGCCGAGGCGCAGATCATGGGCGGCTGCATCATGGGGCTGTCGTCCGCGATGGGCGAGGCGGTGACTCTCGACAAGGGCGCGGTCGTGCAGAGCAATTTTGCCGACTACCCGATCCTCAAGCTCGCCGACGCGCCGCCTGCGGTGGACGTCCACTTCATCGAGAGCGGGGCCAAGACCGGCGGGATTGGCGAGCCTGGCCTGCCGCCGGCGTCCCCGGCGCTTGCCAATGCGCTGGCCGCCGCGACCGGCAAGCGGATCCGCAACCTGCCGGTGCTGGCGCAAGCGAAGGCGTAACTTGGACGGCTGGTCGGCGCTGATCCTCGCCGGAGGAGCGGGACGGCGCTTTGTTGGCGATGGGGGCGGGGCAAAGCTGCTCGCCGACCTCGCGGGCGCGCCGGTCATCCGGCGGGTGGCCGAGCGGGTTGCCGGGGCCGGTTTCGCCGAGATCGTTGTCGTCACCGGAGCCGAGGACACGCCGGTGCGTGCCGCGCTCGCGGGCCTCGGCTGCCGGATCCTCCATGCGCCGCACTGGGCCGAGGGCATGGGTGCCACCCTGCGCACCGGCATCGGCGCGCTCTTAGCCGATACGCCGGGCGTCTGCCTGTTCCTCGGAGACATGCCGCTCGTGCCGGTGGGCCTCTGCCCCGAACTGGCGGCGGCGGCGAGCAGGGCCGGCTACGCCGCGCGCCCCCGCTTTGCGGGCAAGCCCGGCCACCCCGTCGCCTTCACCCGCACCGCCTTTGCCGACCTTCTCAGCCTCGAAGGCGAGCGCGGGGCGACTGCCCTGCTCGCCGCAAGACCTGAGGCCGTCGCCTACTGCGACACCGACGATAGCGGCGCGCTGCTCGACATCGACACGCCCGAGGATCTCGCAGTCGCCGTGCGGGCGTGGAAGGCCTGCGCGACCTCGGCGACGAGCGACAGCGCCACGTCGCGCGGGGCCTTGCCGAAGCCGTAGAGCCCGATCGGCGCGCGCAGCCGGGCGATCTGCGCCTCGGCCAATCCGTGGCCGCGGAGTCGCGCAATCCTACCCTCGAGCCGCGCCCGCGCCCCGATCGCGCCGACATAGAAGGCGTCGCTCAGCAGGGCCGCCGCGAGGCCTCGCTCGTCGTCCTCGCGGTCGTGCGAGAGGACAGCGATGGCAGTCCAGGGATCCGGCGCGAGCGCCGCGAGAGCATCTGCGGGATCGCCGCGATGATAGATAATTCCGGAATATGGCGGCGTCTCCGGCGCGCCCGGAGCGATCAGCACCATCTCCCAGCCCATCGCCTGCGCCAGCGAAACGGTCGTGAGCGCCGCACCGTCCTCGCCGATCACCACCAGCCGCAGGGGCGGGGCGAAAAGGCGCGTGTAACGCTCGCCGTCCCAATGATCGCCCTGCGTCTCGTCAGAGGGCACGGCGCGGCGCTCTTGCCCGTCGCTCGACCACAGCACCGGGTGGCGTTGCGTCCACCCTTCGAGCAGTGCCGACACCGCAGGCTCGCTGGCTGACACCCGCTCGACCAGCACGGAGATCCCCGACCCGCAGGCAAGCTTGATGTCGAACCACGGGCTTCCCTCGCCGTAGCGCAGCAGCCGCGGCGCGCCCTCCTCCAGCACCGCGCGGCCATGGCTGGCGACGTCATCCTCGATGCACCCGCCCGAGAGGAAGCCCCAGTGTTCGTCCGCCGTGATCAGCATCTGCGCAGCCACATCGCGCGGTGCCGACCCGTCGACCTCGACCAGCGTCGCAATGGCGAATTGCGCAGGAAGTGCAGGCTGGCCAAGCAGCGCCTCGCGGATATCGTCGATCGGAGCGGCAAGACGCCAGTGGCTCATGAAGGGCAAGGCTTTCGTGACGGACAAGTCGAGAATGCCTAGCCCGCGCACGGAGGCTGCGCAATCGGGTGCCCGCTCGGCGGCCTTGCGCCCGATCAGTTAGAGCTCGGTCTTCACTGCTGCGAGCCGTTCATCGAGAAGGGCGTGGACAGGAAAACGGACCACACCGCCCCGTTGTTCGCCTCCGTCTCGTCGTTCCAGGTCCGCGTGAAGCGGATGCCGCCGGTGAGTTCGGTGAACTTGTCGTTGCCCGACAGGTAGACGGGCACGTCGAGCCGGATGGCGTCGGTCTGGGTGTTCCAGGTGAACCTCGGGCTGAAGCCCAGCTCGGGGACGAATTGCGCAGCGCGCGGGAAGGAGTCGCCGAACTTCAGGCGGGTCCTGATATTGACCGACGGTTCGATAGCCCAGTCGGCCTCCGGGGCGGCGATGTTGAACTTCTCACAGTTTGCGACGCCAGTCGTGGCAGGCTTGATGGCGCAGAACTCCTGATCGGCCGAGGCCTCCTCGACGCGCCAGCGCCGCGCAACGTTGACGTCGCCGCGCAACAGGAACCCGTCGATCGGCCCTGCGCTCCCCTTCCAGTGACGGAACAGGTAGCCGCCCAGTTCGCCGCTCCAGCGACGCGCGCTTATCTGGTCGAGGAACAGACCACCCCCGTCGGGCTCCTTCACCGCCAGCGTGGTCAGCAGACGCGGCGTGGCCGCGTTAGGCACGAGGCCTGCCGCAAAATTCGTCGGGTCGATATACTTGAAATCACGCGTGCTGATCCCGCCGGTGATGCCCCATCCCCAGCGCGGGATGGCCGTTTTATCCGGTTCCCAGAAGGCTGCGTTGTAGGCATCGACATTGGCTTTGTAATCGTCCTTCCGGCTGGGATCGAAGGACCATTCCCAGAGCGCGTCGCCTTCGCAACCAGCGGGCTTCTTGGGTGTCTTGCCGTAGATATCCTCCCCGGCGTTCGCAGCCTTCACGCACTTGTCCCAAAGCGACTGGCCGAACTTCTTCGCTCTTTCCTCGATCGAGCCCTCACCATAGAGCGGCATCCACGGATAATGCTGGCTGCCGAACGAGACCGTCAGGGCGACCGTGTCCTCGTTGAAGCTCCCGTCGCGCAGTAGGACGCCGGGCGTCTTGTCATCCTCGTTGAACGCGGTGGAGAGCTTGAAGGTCAAGCCCCGGGTGATCGGCTTCACCTTCGATCCGTCACCGCTCAGACTGCGCGCGCGGGACACGGGATAGGTGTAGGATGCATCGAACAATTCGGTGCCCTTGGTGATGAGCAGCCGCGATGTGACCGGCTGCGCGATCTGCATGAAACTGACATCGCGCGCCGGCCGATCCGTTGATCCATCTCTGAGGTATTTGATGACCTCGAGCTCTCCCCTGTTCTCGGTCTCTCCTTCCTCTTTGCCATAGGTGACGGCGTAGACCATGAGGTCGCGCGTTTCGCGCCGAATTTTCCCAATTGTTTCCTTGCCTTCTGCCAAGCCGGTGACGTCTACTTTCGGCCCGAGGCACTCGATCCTGTCGAGTTTGCCCCCGGGCTTGGTGCAGTCGGGGCGGGAGGCGACTTTCGGTTCGGTCAGCCCGAGCGCCTTGTCGATGGCCGCTTCCGCCCTGCGCGCCCGTTCGAGCGCCGCTTCCGCCTCGCGGCGTGCTTCCTTCGCCTCAGCCTGGAGGCGCTTCAGTTCGGCGACATGTGCCTCATCGGCCTGCGCGGCCGCCGGCGGGGCGCTCAGCGCCAATGCGCCCACAAGGCCAAGACCCGAAACCCCGCGCCGCAACGATCCTCGAAATGTCATGATTACGCCCCCCGATCACGAGACGTCAGAATGTAGACCAGGCGCGTCTGCATCAAGAGGGCGCTGGAAACCCAAACTTTTTTCGGGTTGCCCGGCGTGGCCCGTCGGGGTCTGGGCGGCCATGCCTCGACGATCGGTGAGTGGCAGGCGGAGCCTGTGCTGCCAGAGCCCTGCTGTGCCGATCCCGCCCAAGGCAAAAGTCGGGCGTCCGCTCCAAGCCCCGGCCGATGGCTAAATAGCCGCATCGTCCGCCAAGCTGCACATTGGGTGATTGTCCACTGGTCGGGACGAGAGGATTCGAACCTCCGACCCCCACACCCCCAGTGTGATGCGCTACCAGGCTGCGCTACGTCCCGAAACCAGTGGAGGGGCGCCTATAGGTTGGCCGACCCGGGCTGGCAAGCCAGTTTGGAAAGCTAAGTGCGGTGGCTTGCAAGGCACCACCCGAGCCACGGCGAGGGACGATGATTGCGGGGTGCTTGCATTGCTGCTAGGCGCGCCCACTTGAACGCACGGGGCGCACGCCTCGCGCCGAAATCACGGGATCTGACAGGCTTTAACCGCATGACATTCGACCTTCTCGCCGCCGCGGGCGCAGGTGCCGCCGGAGCGCCGCCTGCCTGGATCAGCTTCCTGCCGATCGTCGGCATGATCGCGATCTTCTGGTTCCTGATCATCCGTCCGCAGATGAACCGCCAGAAGGAACATCAGGCCAAGATTGCAGGCGTCAAGAAGGGTGACCAGGTCATCACCGCCGGCGGCCTCGTGGGCAAGGTCATCAAGGTGGACGACACCTATGCCGAGCTCGAACTCGGCCCCAATGTCCGCGTCAAGGCGGTCAAGGCGACGCTTGGCGACATCATCGCACCCGGCGGCAGCCCCGCCAACGATTGAGCGCATCGCTCGTCCAACCTTTCCTTGCGCGTGAGACCCTGACGCAATGCTCGATTTTCCCCTCTGGAAGAAGCTCTCGCTGTGGGCGGTGACGCTGGCCGCATCGGTGCTGGCGCTGCCTTCGCTTGCCAGTGTTGCCGGGCTTCCCTGGCCGGCCGCGCTCCCCGATCCGCAGGTCAACCTCGGGCTTGACCTTGCCGGTGGCTCGCACCTGCTGCTCGAAGCCAAGGCGGACGACGTGCGCACGCAGCGGCTCGACAACATGGAAGAGACCGTCCGCCAGCTGATGCGGGGCGCCAGCCCGCGCATCCGCATCGGCGACGTGTCGACGGCGAACGGGCAGCTGTCCTTCATGCTGGAGAATGCGGCCGATATCGACCGTGCGCGCGGGCTGATCGAACCGGCGATGCAGGGCGCCACCACGGTTCGCGAATGGGAGCTGCAGGTCGTCGACGGCCAGCGTGTCGTCCTCAGCCAGACCGATGCGGGGGTCAATCAGGCGATCGACGATGCAATGGACAGCGCCACCGAAGTGGTGCGCCGCCGCATCGACGAACTGGGCACGCGCGAGCCGACCATCATCAGGCAGGGCGAAACCCGCATCGTCGTGCAGGTGCCGGGCCTTCAGGACCCCGCCGGCCTCAAGAAGCTCGTCGGCCAGACCGCGCAGCTTGAATTCAAGCTGGTCGATCTCAACGCATTGCCGAGCAATGTTGCGGCAGGTATCGCGCCGGCCGGCAGCCAGATCTTCCCCTTCGCCCCGGGCTCGGGCCAGGACGGGCAGGCCATTGCGGTACGGCGTCTCGGCGGCATCCGCGGCGAGAACCTCACCGGCGCGCAGGCCGGGGTCGATCCGCAGACCAACCGCAATGTCGTGAACATCACCTTTGACGGGCAGGGCGGGGCCAAGTTCGCCAAGCTGACCACCGAGAACGTCGGCAAGCCCTTCGCCATCATCCTCGACAATCAGGTGATCTCCGCGCCCAACATCAATGAACCGATCCAGGGCGGGCGGGCGCAGATCGCCGGGAACTTCACGCCGGAAAGCGCGAACACGCTCGCCATCTCGTTGCGTTCCGGCGCGCTGCCCGTGCCGCTGCAGGTGGTCGAGGAGCGCACCGTGGGGCCGGACTTGGGCGCGGACTCGATCCGCAAAGGCCTGCTCGCGATGGGCATCGGCAGCCTTGCAGTGATCGTGCTGATGATCACCACCTATGGCCGCTTCGGCATCTACGCCACCGTGGCGCTGGTCTTCAACGTGCTGATGCTGCTCGGGCTGATGGCGCTGGGCGGCTTCACGCTGACCCTACCGGGGATCGCCGGCTTCGTCATCACCATCGGCGCGGCGGTCGATGCCAACGTGCTGATCAACGAGCGTATCCGCGAGGAGCGCGCCCGCGGGCGCCGGGTCGTGGCTGCGGTCGAGACCGGCTACAAGGAAGCCAGCCGCGCGATCTGGGACGCGAACCTCACCAACGTCATCTCCGGCGTGGCGCTGTTCGCCTTCGGTTCGGGGCCGGTCAAGGGCTTCGCGGTGGTGCTGGTGATCGGGATCATCACCTCGGTGTTCACCGGCGTGACGCTGACCCGCATGTTCGTCGCCGGGTGGCTGCGCAAGGCGCGCCCCAACGACATCACGATTTGAGGAGCGCAAGCCCGTGAAACTCCTGAAGCTTGTCCCCGACAACACCAACATCAAGTTCCTGAACCTGCGGGTCCCGTTCTTCGTGCTCAGCCTCGTGCTGATATTCGGCAGCTGGGCGGCGGTGGCGGTGAACGGCCTCAACTTCGGCGTCGACTTCGCCGGGGGGCAGGAAGTGCGCATGACCTTCAAGGAACGCCCTGCCGCCCCGATCGCGAGCCTGCGCGAACTGGTCGGCGGCTTGGGCTATGGCGAGCCCGTGGTGCAGGAATTCGGCGCGCCCAACCAGGTCTCGATCCGCGTGGCGCTGCCCGAGGGGACCGAGAACACGCCGGGCGCCGCGACCGCGATCGGCGACAAGGTGATCGCGACGATCATCAAGACCTACCCCGATGCGCGCCGCGACGGCAACGACACCGTCTCGGGCAAGGTCGCGGGCGAGTTCCGCAACCAGGCGATCATCGCGCTGCTGGCGGCGATGACGGCGGTGGCGGCCTATATCTGGGTGCGCTTCGAGTGGCAGTTCGGCGCGGGCGCGATGTTCGCGCTGGTCCACGACGTGTCGGTGACGGTCGGCCTGTTCGCGGTGACGCAGATGGAGTTCAGCCTGCAGATCGTCGCGGCGATCCTCGCGATCATCGGCTATTCGCTCAACGACACCATCGTCGTCTATGACCGCATCCGCGAGAACCTAAAGAAGTATCGCAAGATGCCGCTTCCCGAGCTGCTCGACCTGTCGGTCAACGAGACGCTGGCGCGCACGGTGATGACCTCGCTGACGCTGTTCATCGCGCTGATCCCGCTGCTGATCTTCGGCCCGGAAAGCCTCTTCGGCATGGTCGCGGCGATCACCGTGGGCCTGTTCATCGGCACCTATTCCTCGATCTACATGGCAGGGGCCCTGCTGATCTGGATGGGCGTGACCTCGAACAGCTTCGTGCCCACCGAGAGCGCGCTCGACCGTCAGGACAAGCTCGCGCGCGGCGAGGGTTGAGGCGCGAGGGTTGAGGGGCGGGGCTCAGGCCCCGCTGACCAGCTTTGCGTAATGCGCCGCGAGCGCTGCGGCGTTCGCGTCCCAGCTGAAATGCTCGGTGAGCGCCGCTACCGCCTCGCGGGGGGGCGGGTTGTTGAGCACCGCGTTGATCCCCGCCGCCACGCTTTGCGGATCGCGCGCCACCAACCGCCCGGCGGTGCTGCTGTCGATCAGCTCGCGCGCGCCGCCGACATCGCTCGTCACCACCGGCGTGCCGCAGGCGAGCGCTTCGACCCAGGCATTGGCGAGGCCCTCGCTCACTGTCGGCAGCACCATGACATCGGCGGCAGAAAGGATCAGCGGCATGAGGTCGTGATCGACCGAGCCGGCGAAGAACACCCGCTCCGCCACCCCCTCGCTCGCCGCCAGCGCGCGCAAGCGGCCCTCGTCCTCGCCCTTGCCGACCAGCACCAGCCGCGCGCCGGGAATATCGCGCAGGGCCAGAATCGCGATGCCCTGGCCCTTGCGCTCAATCAGCGCGCCCACGCAGGCGAGCAGCGGGGCGTTGTCGGGCATGGCGAAGCCCAGCTCCTCGGAAAGCTGCCGGCGCAACTGGGTGTGCTCGTAGGGCCGGAAGCGGTCGCGATCGAGGCCGGTGTAATGCACCGTGATCTTGGCCGCATCCATGCCCATCGCGGCCATCTGTCCGGCCAGATCACGGCTCACCGCGAGGAGCCCCCTGGCTTGATGGGCGGCGGCAAGCATCTGGCTTCGCGCAAAGCCCTGCTCGCCCCAGAAGGCGATGTCGCTTCCGCGTGCCTTGATCGACAGCGGCAGACCGAGCGCGCTCGCGATCTCGGCCGCAGCCGGCCCGTCGGGGAAGAAGAACTGCGCGTCGACGAGATCGACCGGCGTTTCAGCATGGATGCGCTGCGCCAGCGGCAGCACCGCCCGCGCGATCGCGGCAGCATTGCGGCGTGCGCCGATCTTGGGGATCAGGGTGAAGCGCGGGCGATAGACGGTGATCCCGCCCTCGCTGCTCACCGCCGGCAGTTCGGCAAGTGGACGGTAGCGCCCGAGCGCCAGCGGCGGCAGGCCGATCGGGCTCACCACGCTCACCCGCCAGTCGCCGCGCTTCGCCAGCGCCTCCAGCGAGCGGGCGACGAAGGTGCCGAACCGCGGATTGACCGGATTGGGATAGAGCGTGGAGATGACGAGGACGTGTTTCATGCAGCCGATGGCTCAGATCGCGCGGACAAGCATGAAGGCTACCGCGATCCATGCCGGGTTGTCGACCACCACCTGCTTGTGCCCGGCATCGGGCGGCAGCAGGCGGACGCGGCTCGCATCGCTCTCGATCAGCCGCCCGAAGGCGAACCGCCCGCCGGGACGCGGCACGAGGCAATCACGGTTCATGGCACGGGCAAGGGCGCGTGCGCGCTGTTCGGCTTCGAGGGGGCGCAGCCACACGAGGTCGCCCGCGCGGTATTCGCCCGCGCTGGCGGTGACGGAAAGCACCATGGGTGCCGGGCCATCTCCGGCGAGCGCGCTCGGCAGTAGCGCCTCGCGCGGGGCGGCGAGGGCCTCGGGGCCGGACGCGCCGAGCTGGGCGACGATCTGCGCGGGGGCTGCGCTTGCTTCGCGCATCAGGCTGGCGGGCTCGACCTTCAGGGCAGCGGCGATGCGGTTCATCCAGCCGAGCGAGAGTTGCCGCATCCCGGTCTCGAGCCGGCCAATGGTCTGGGCCGTGGTCGGCGGCTCGCAGGCGGCGGCGAGATCGGCCAGCGTCAGCCCCTTGGCCTTGCGGATGTCGCGGATGCGGTTGCTCATGCGGTCCTTTGCCCATTAACCGGATTGGTTTCTTCTTTCCTACAGATGTGCGCGCTTGGCAAGTGCTGCGGGCAAGCAAAGGGAGGACATGCCATGCACCGCCAGCTCGTCGAACGCGAACTCACCCCCGAAGGCCCGCGGCGTGCGCGCACCAAGCCGGGCGGACGGCGGCCGACCCGCAGCGTCACCGTCAACCTCGCCGAAAGCCCGCTGGTGTGGCTCCACGCGCGCGGGCACCTGACCGACCGGCTGCTCGATGCGGGCGAGGCGCTGCGCCGCGATTATGAGTGCGCGCAACTCTCCGCGAGCATCACCATGCGCTGGGACGCGGTGCGGGTGAAATCGACCGGCGAGCGCGGGCTGGCGGCGAGCGAGAAGCAGATCGCGGCGCGCCAGCGCTTCGACGGGGCGATCAAGGCGGCGGGGCGGGGGCTGGAGGACATATTGTGGCGCGTGGTCTGCGCGGGCGAGGCGCTGCCCGAAGCGGAAAAAACCCTGGGCTGGCCTGCGCGCAGCGGCAAGCTGGTGCTCAGGATTGCGCTTGAGCGGGTCGCGGAGTTCTACCGCATCACCTGAGCCTTTCGCGCACCATTTCCCGAAGCTGCGGTAGCACCTCGGTTGCGAACCACGGGTGCTTCGCCATGAACAGCCGCGAGCGCCATGCCGGGTGGGGCAGGGCGACGAAGGGCAGGTCATCGCCGAAGCGGCTGACCCGCTCGGCAAGGCCGAGGCGCTTGAGGTGCGGCAGGTAGCGCGCCTGCGCGTGGATGCCGACCAGCAGGGTCAGGCGGTCCGGCGGGAGCACTTCCAGCACCGCGTCATGCCACTGCGGCGCGCATTCCTTCCTCGGGGGCAGGTCGCCGCCGCTCGCCTTGCCGGGATAGCAGAACCCCATCGGCATCTGCGCGACTTGCGCCGGATCGTAGAAGGTCGCCTTCTCGAGCCCCAGCCAGTCGCGCAGCCGGTCCCCGCTGTCATCGTCCCACGGCACCCCGCTCGCGTGGACTTTGGTTCCCGGCGCTTGCCCGATGATCAGAATGCGGCTCGTCGCCGAAAAGCGCGCAATGGGACGCGGGCCGAGCGGCAATTGCGCGGCGCACAGAGTGCAGGCGGCGATCCGCTGCCGCAGGTCTTCGATTGTGTCCCCCGGAGCGGGGGCGCTCACCCCTCGACCATCTCGGCGAGCGTCAGCCAGCGCTCCTCGGCCGCGTCCTTCTCGGCCCGCGCATTGGCGATGCCTTGCGAGATGTCCGCGAAACGCTGCGGGTCCTTGGCGTAAAGCGCCGGATCGGCGAGCAGCGCCTCGCCCTTCGCGATCGCGGCTTCGAGCTCCTCGATCCGCTTGGGCAGGATCTCGTAATCGCGCTGGTCCTTGTAGGAGAGTTTGGGCGCGGCGGAGGGCTTTGTAGGAAAGGCCTTCTGACCCCCCTCAGCTGCCCCGTCGGTGCGGCTTTGACCCCCGCCAGACCCTTGTTTGACCCCTGCTTGCGGCGCTTTGCGGCGGGCTTCCCAATCGGCATATCCGCCGGCGACAATGTCCACCTTGCCCGATCCATCGAGGCCCAGAGTGATGGTCACCGTGCGGTCGAGGAAGTCGCGGTCGTGGCTGACGATCAGCACCGTGCCGTCGAAATCGGCGATGACTTCCTGAAGAAGATCAAGCGTTTCGAGGTCGAGGTCATTGGTCGGCTCGTCGAGCACGAGGAGATTGGCGGTCCGCGCGAACTCGCGGGCGAGCAGCAGGCGCGAGCGTTCGCCGCCCGACAGGATGCCGATCTTGGTGTCGACAAGGCCGGGGTCGAACAGGAAATCCTTGAGGTAGGCCTGCACGTGCTTGCGCACCCCGCGCACTTCGATCCAGTCGCCGCCCTCGGCAAGGATCTGGCGCACGGTCGCGCCGGGTTCGAGGAGCTTTCGCTGCTGGTCGATCATCACCCCGGTCAGGGTCCGGGCATGGGTGACGGAACCGGTGTCGGGTTCGAGCTCCTTGGTGAGAAGTTTCAACAGCGTGGTCTTGCCCGCGCCGTTCGATCCGACGATCCCGATGCGATCGCCGTTCTGGATGCGCAGGGAGAACGGCTTGATGATCGCCCGCTCCCCGTAAGTCTTTGAAATGTTGTCCGCGACGATCACCGACTTCGACTTGAAGTCGGCATCGCTGGCGAGCTTGAGCTTGGCAGTCCCGGCCCCCGAAATCATCGACGCCCGGACAGCGCGCATCTGGTAGAGCTTCTCGAGCCGGCCCTGGTTGCGCTTGCGCCGCGCGGTCACCCCGCGCTCGAGCCAGTGCGCCTCAAGCTTCAGTTTCGCATCGAGGCGATCGGCGTTGCGGGCTTCCTCGGCATAGACCTGCTCCTCCCACGCCTCGTAGCCGCCGAAGCCGATCTCCTTGCGCCGGATGGTCCCGCGGTCGAGCCACAGGGTCGCGCGCGTCAGCCGGGTGAGGAAGGTGCGGTCGTGGCTGATGGTGATGAAGGCGCCGCGATAACGCGACAGCCAGTCCTCAAGCCAATCGATGGCCGCCAGATCGAGGTGGTTGGTCGGCTCGTCCAGAAGGATCAGATCCGGCTCCTGCGCCAAGGCTCGCGCAATCGCGGCGCGGCGGCGCTCGCCCCCGCTGGCGGTTGCTGCCTCGCGGCTCATGTCGATGCCGAGCTGGCCGGCGATGGCCTCGACTTCGTGCGCGGCCGGGGCATCCTCGCCGCCGAGGGCGAAGTCCATGAGCGTCGCATAGGAGGCGACGTCAGGGTCCTGTTCGAGGAACACGATCTTCGTCCCCGGCTTCACGCGCCGCTGCCCGCGGTCGGCATCGATCTTGCCGGTGACGAGCCGCAGCAGCGTGGTCTTGCCTGCGCCGTTGCGGCCGATCAGCGCCAGGCGGTCGCCGGGCAGGACATGGAGATCGATGGGCGCCGCGCCGGTGGTCGGGGTCGGGCCGCCGAACAGCCAGCGCCCGCCCTGCTGCAATGCGAGGCCTTCGAAGGAGAAGATGGGAGGCTGTGCCATGGCACGCGCACCTAGGGACTGGGGGGGCAGGGGGCAAGCCCGCGCGGGCGACCCGAGCGGTTCAGTCGCGCGAAAGCCGGGCCGCGCCATGGCGGGGTTCAACGGAGGATAACATCATGACCAATCCCGCCATTCCCCTGCTCGCAGCCGCCGCGCTCTCGATCCCGGCCGCCGCAATGGCTGCTCCGCAGGTCACGATCCAGCCCAGCGGGCCGGTGGTCGAGCTTTCCGTTTACGAGACGGTCGATGTGGCGCCCGATACGGCCACCATCGGCGCTGGTGTGACCACCCAGGCCCCCACCGCGACCGAGGCGCTGCGGCAGAATTCGGCCGAGATGCAGAAGGTGGTCGCCCGGATAAAGGCGCTCGGGATCGCGGCAAAGGACATCCAGACCAGCGGCATCAACCTGAACCCGCAATATGATTACGATCAGGCGAACCAGCGCCAGGTGTTCCGCGGCTATCAGGCCTCGAACCGCGTCACCGTGGAGCTGCGCAAGATCGAGGACACGGGCCGGGTGCTCGATGCGCTGGTTGCCGCCGGGGCGACTGATCTCAGCGGCCCGACCTTCAGCATCGACGACGACACGGCCGCCACAGATCAGGCGCGAAGCCGCGCGGTGAGCCGCGCCAACGCGCAGGCCAAGGCCTATGCGGCGATGCTCGGCTACGAGGGCGCACGGGTGCTCGCGGTCAGCGAGAGCATTGCGGGCGGGCCTGTGCCCTACGCCATGGCGAAGGGCAGGATGGCGATGGAGGTTCAGGCCAACGCAGCCCCGGTGGAGCCCGGCATGGTCTCGGCAGGCGTGAACGTCACGGTCACTTACGAGCTGACCGGCAAGGCATCCTCGCCGGCGAAGTAGGCCATTCACGGCTTGTTCAATGGAACCTCGCTAGGCATGACGACATCATGAAACCGCTCCGCGCCCTGATCCTTCTCCCGCTTGCCACGCTCGCCTTCGCCAATGCGCCTGCCTTGGCGCAGGAGCAGACGCGCGGCGAGCAGGGCGAGGCGCGCAAGGACGCGCAGGCCGGCAACATCATGCGCTCGGGCGAGATCGAAGCCCGCATCCTGCCGACCATGCGCGACGCGGAATATCTCGGCTTTGCCTATGATTCGAGCGCCAAGGCCTATCGCCTCAAGTTCATCAGGGAAGGCCGCGTGACCTATGTCGATGTCGATGCGCGCACGGGCCGGATCATCGGCCGTTCGCGCTGACGGCTGGACAATCATGAACGATCATCGGGGGAAAGCGGCGCCATGGGCGCGGGCGTCTCGCTTGACGCCCTTGCGCCAAAAGGCCACGACCCGGCGCATGCTCAAGCAGGGAAATGGTGGATCATGCGCATTCTGATCGTCGAAGACGAACCGACCCTCGGCGCGCAGCTCAAGGCGACGCTCGAACAGCAGGGCTATGCGGTCGACCTGTCGACCGATGGCGAGGACGGGCACTTCATGGGTTCGACCGAGGCCTATGACGCGGTCGTGCTCGATCTCGGCCTCCCCGAGATCGACGGGCTCACGGTGCTCGGCATGTGGCGGCGCGAGGGGCGGACCTTCCCGGTGCTGGTCCTGACCGCGCGCGATTCATGGTCCGACAAGGTCGCCGGGCTCGATGCGGGCGCGGACGACTATCTCGCCAAGCCCTTCCAGACCGAAGAGCTGATCGCCCGCCTGCGCGCGCTGATCCGCCGCGCTTCGGGCAACACCTCGTCCGAACTCACCGCCGGTGACGTGCGGCTGGACACCCGCTCGGGCCGCGTCACGCTGGACGGGGAGCCGGTCAAGCTGACCGCGCAGGAATACAAGCTGCTCAGCTACCTCATGCACCACAAGGGCAAGGTGGTGAGCCGAACCGAACTGATCGAGCACATCTACGATCAGGATTTCGACCGCGATTCCAACACCATCGAAGTCTTCGTCACGCGCATTCGCAAGAAGCTCGGCGCAGACGTGATCACCACCATCCGTGGCCTCGGTTACAGCCTCGACGACCCCGCCGACGCACCGCGCGCCTGAGGCTGCGGCCGCGGGCGGCGTCGATGCGCCGGCGACCTTGCCCGATGGCGAGGGGCTCGGCTCGCCTGACGAGGTGACACCGGCGCGCACAGCCAAGCCGCGCGCCAGCCTCGCCCGGCGCATGGGCATGATTGCGGCGGGATGGATCTTCGTCCTGCTGCTGGGCGGCGGCATTGCGCTCGAGCGCACGCTCACAACCCAGGTCGAGGCCAATTTCGACGAGCAGCTCGACTACATCCTCACCGCGATGATCGCCTCGGCCGAGATCGACGCGAGCGGCGAGGTCTATTTCTACCGGACCCTGGGCGACCAGCGCTTCCTCGAACCGGGGAGCGGGCTCTACTGGCAGATCAGCGGCGGCAATTACGAGCCGTGGCCCTCGCGCAGCCTGTGGGACCGGACGCTGAAGCTGCGCGGCGCGAGCAGCAGCAACGGGCATTTCGACAGCGAAGTGCACTTCTACAACTCCGACCAGTTCGCAGGCGAGCCGCTGCGCATTGCCGAGCGCACGGTGATCCTGCCGGGCAGCGAGACCCGCTGGACCTTCGCCGTCGCCAGCGCGACCGAGCAGATGGACACGCAGATCGGCCGCGTGCGGCTGATCCTGATCTGGAGCTTCCTCGTCCTCGGCCTCGGCCTGCTGGTCATGGCGCTGCTGCAGATCCGCTACGGCCTGTCGCCGCTGCGGCGGGTGCGCGCGGCGATCCAGAAGCTGCGCACCACCGGCGCGAACCGCATCACCGATCCGCTCCCGCTCGAAGTGCAGCCGCTGGTGGAGGAGCTGAATGCGTTGCTCGATCACTCCGAAAAGCAGGCCGAGGAAGCGCGCCGCCACGCAGGCAATCTCGCCCATGCCCTGAAGACGCCGCTGACGGTGCTGACCAATGCCGCGACCGCGCGCGCGCCCGATCTGGGCGATGCGGTGATGCGCGAAACCCGCACCATGCAGCGCCATGTCGACCACCACCTCGCCCGCGCCCGCGCCGTCGGCCGCCGCGCAATCGGCCATGCGCGCACCAATGTCATGGCGAGCGCCGAGGCGGTCAGGCGCGCCGTCGAACGGCTCTATCCCGAAGGCCGCCTCGACATCGCGGGCAGCCGCAGCGCGACCGTCGCGCTCGAGCGGCAGGATCTCGACGAACTGCTCGGCAACCTCATCGAGAACGCCGCAAAATATGGCGGAGGCTCGGTCTTCGTGACCATCGACCCCGAGGAAGCCGAAGGCCCCCAGGACCCGGCCATGTGCCTGATCTGGGTGGAGGACGACGGGACCGGCATCCCCGAGGCCGAGCGCGAGCGGATCTTCGACCGCGGCGTGCGGCTCGATACCGACAAGCCCGGCACCGGCCTCGGCCTCGCAATCGTGCGCGATGTTGCCGAGATCTACGGCGGCAGCGTGAAGCTGGGCACCAGCGAGGATCTCGGCGGGCTGCTCGTGGAACTGCGTCTGCCGCGCGCGAACTGATCGTGGTCGGGCGCGAAGGGAATCCGGCCGCGCACCGTTTGAGGCACAGGAGTTTCGATCGACCCGACCCATGAACGCCGCCGCCACGCCTCTGTCCCATGCGCCCGAACACGCCGCCGGCGGCGGTGACGCCCTGTTGGTGCAGCGGCTCGCCGCACGCGATGCCGAGGCGCTGCGCGAACTGATCGCGCTCCACGCCGCGCGGCTCCACCGGATTGCGTGGCGCATGACGGGCGACGCGCAGGAGGCCGAGGACATCGTGCAGGAAGCCTTGCTGCGCCTCTGGGATCAGGCGCCCCGGATCGCCGAGCGCCATCCCCCGGCCAGTCAGGCCGCGGAGGGACTGCGGATCGCGGGCTGGCTGCAGCGGGTGGTCACCAACCTCGCGATCGACCGGCTGCGGCGGACGCGGCGACTGAGCCATGGCGAGGTGCCGGACCGCGAGGACGATGCCCCGCGCGCCGATGCCCTCGCCGAGGCGTATGAGGCAGGATCGCTCGCCCGCGCGCTGGTCGGCGCGCTGCCCGACCGGCAACGTGCCGCAATCGTGCTGACCTATTTCGAGGAGCTGCCCAATGCCGAAGCGGCGGCAGCGCTGGACATGAACATCAAGGCGTTCGAATCCCTGTTGCACCGCGCCCGCGCGGCGCTGCGGCAGGCGTTCGCGGCGCGGGAAGGTGGCGAATGAGCATCGAGACGCAGGCCCATGACGGCGGCCCGATCCTGCCCGGCACACCGCTCGCCCGCGCCTTGGGCGAGGGCGCCGTGCCGCCGCTGTCGCCCGGCTTCGCCGATCGGGTGATCGCCGCCGCCGAGGCGCCGCGGCCTGCGCCCTTGCCTGTGTCGCGACGCCGGAGCGGGCGGTGGTCAGGCTGGCGGACCGGACAGCGGCTGGCGGTCGGGGCTGCGGGCGTTGTCGCTCTGGCGAGCGCGGCGGCGGCGACGGGCCTGCTCCAGCAGCTCGCGATCCCCGTGCCCTCGGCCAGGATCGTCTGGGCGAGCATCGCGGGCACCGCCAAGGCCGCGCCCGCAGCCGCTCCGGTTCCGGCCGCTCCGCCCTTGGTGGCCGAAGAACCTGCTGCACCCGAGCCGGTGGGTATCGCCGGGCCGATCGACACGCCTGAAGAGCTCGGCGAGGCATTCCGCAGGGTCGATGCTGTGCGCGAGAAGCGCCGCGAGATGCGCCGCGCGCTCGTCGACCAGCGCATCGCCGACGAGATTGCGCGCCGCAGGGCTGCGGGGCGTCCCGAGCCGACGCCCGAGCAACTTGCACAGGTGCGCGCCCGCATCGAGGAAGCGCAGGCCCGGCGGGACGAGGCCGTCGCCGCAAAAGTGCAGGAGCGCCGCGCCGAATTGGAGAAGCGCGTCGCGGCCGGCGAGCCGCTGACGCGCCGCGACATGCTGCGCCCGCTCACGCCCCGACCGGATCAGCCGCCGGGCAGCGAGGCGCTCGAGAACCTGCGCCGCATGGCCCCCCGCGAACGGCGCGAAGCCCTGCGTGCGATGTCTCCCGAGGAACGCGCCAGGATCGCCGAGGAATACCGCGCCCGCCGCGCAATGGCCCAACCTGCACCGGCACCCTCCGCATCTCCGTCGCCGGCGGAGTGACGGGGGCGGGTCAGAACCTCGCGCAATGCCAGACCCGGCCAGCGTGCTGCCAAGTCGGTTTCAGACCCCCTCCAGACCCCTGCTAGACCCCCTCCAGACCCCCTCCAGACCCCCTCCAAGCTGGCGCTGAAAGGGCATCATCGGCAATGTTTCACGTGAAACATTGCGTGAACATCTCAGCCGGCAGCGGCCCGTTCGTGGTGGCGGATCACCTCGTCGATGATGAAGCGCAGGAATTTCTCGGAGAACTCGGGATCGAGATCGGCTTCCTCGGAAAGCTTCCGCAGCCGCGCGATCTGCCGTGCCTCGCGGTCGGGATCGGCGGGGGGAAGGGTGACCCGGGCCTTGTACTCGCCCACGGCCTGGGTGATCCGGAACCGCTCGGCCAAGATGTGGATCAACGCGGCATCGATATTGTCGATGCTCTTGCGGAACCCCGCCAGAACCGGATCGGATGCGTGAGAAGCTTGCGGATCATGCGCCATAGATCGCAAAACTAGCAGCAATTCTGCGCTTGCCAAGCACGCTCGGGCCGCCCTAATGCCGGGGGCAAGATGAGTGCCGATATCATCCCTCTGCCGCGCAAGGCACCGACACTCGACCCGATGCTGTCACTGACCGCGGCGGGCATGAATTCGGTCAACGCGGTGATCCTCGCCCGGATGCAGAGCGAAATCCCGCTGATTCCGCGCCTTGCGGGGCATCTGATCTCGGGAGGCGGCAAGCGGCTGCGGCCGATGCTCACCCTCGCGGGCGCCGAGCTGGTCGGCTACAAGGGCACCCGCCACCACAAGCTCGCCGCCGCGGTCGAGTTCATCCATACCGCGACGC
Source organism: Erythrobacteraceae bacterium (assembly GCA_027489065.1). GTDB lineage: Bacteria > Pseudomonadota > Alphaproteobacteria > Sphingomonadales > Sphingomonadaceae > Erythrobacter. Next base: position 114,010 of record JAIYAM010000015.1, read on the forward strand.
TGCTGCACGACGATGTCGTCGACGGTAGCGAGTTGCGGCGCGGCAAGGCCGCGGCCAACATCATCTTCGGCAATCCGGCGACCGTGCTGGTCGGCGACTTCCTGTTCAGCCGCGCCTTCGAGCTGATGACCGAGGACGGCTCGCTGAGGGTGCTCTCGATCCTCAGCCGGGCGAGCGCGATCATCGCCGAGGGCGAGGTCTCGCAGCTTTCTGCGCAGCGCCAGATCGCCACCAGCGAGGAGCAGTACCTCCACATCATCGGGGCGAAAACCGCGGCACTCTTCGCCGCCGCGAGCCAGATCAGCGCCGTGGTCGCCGAATGCTCCGAGGAGCAGGAGCGCGCGCTGGAAAGCTACGGTCGCAACCTCGGCGTCGCCTTCCAGCTCGTCGACGACGCGATCGATTACGATTCCAACGCCGCCGAGATGGGCAAGGAGCAGGGCGACGACTTCCGCGAGGGCAAGATGACCCTGCCGGTGATCCTCGCCTATGCCCGCGGCAACGAGGAAGAGCGCAAGTTCTGGAAGGACGCGATCATCGGCCATCGCACTTCGGATGACGATCTTGCCCATGCCATCGCGCTGATCGGGAAGCACAATGCCGTCGAGGACACGCGCGAGCGTGCCCGCCACTTCGCGCACCGCGCGATCGACGCAATCTCGATCTTTCCCGACGGCAAGGCGCGCGCGGCCATGGCTGAGGCCGCGCAATTCGCGGTCGCGCGGGGGCATTGAGCGAGCTATCCGCCGGGGCGATGCGCTCCGACCTTCCGATCCATGCCGTCCTGCCGCAGATCCGCGCCGCGCTTGGCGGCGTGGGCGCAGGCGTGCTGATCGCGCCGCCGGGGGCCGGCAAAACGACCGCTGTCGCGCCTGATCTGCTGCGCGAGCCGTGGTGCACGGGCCAGATCATCCTCACCTCGCCCCGCCGCGTCGCCGCCCGCGCAGCCGCCGAGCGCATGGCCGAAACGCTCGGCGAGGCACCTGGCGAGACCGTGGGCTACATGACCCGTCTCGACAGCAAGGTCTCCGCACGCACGCGCATTCTCGTCGTCACCGAGGCAATTCTGGTGAACCGGCTGGTCGAGGACCCCGAACTGCCCGGTGTCTCGGCACTGCTGTTCGACGAGGCGCACGAACGCGCGCTCGACAGCGACCTTGGCCTTGCCCTCGCACTCGAGACGCGCGCCGTGCTGCGCGAGGATCTGCGGGTGCTGGTCATGTCCGCCACCATCGACGGCGCGCGCTTTGCCCGGCTGCTGGGCGAAGCGGCGGTGACCATCGAGAGCGAGGGCCGCAGCTTTCCTCTTGCCATCAAATGGCTTGGCGGTGACGGCTCGCAGGCCGTCGAGGATCGCGTGGCCGCTGCCGTGATGACCGCATGGCGCGAGGAGGCGGGCGACATCCTCGCCTTCCTCCCTGGCGTGCGCGAGATCGAGCGGGTGCGCGAGCGGCTTGAACCGCGCCTTTCGGGCGTGCCGATCCATGCGCTCCACGGGCAGGTCGAGCCCGCCGCCCAACGCGCCGCGATCCGCCGCGATCCGGAAGGCCGGCGGCGGATCGTGCTGGCGACCGCTATCGCCGAGACCTCGCTGACGCTGGACGGCGTGAGCGTGGTCGTCGATTCCGGCCTTGCGCGGCTCGCCGAATTCGACCGCGCGGCGGGGACCACGCACCTCGTCACCCGGCGCGCTTCGCAGGCTTCGGCGGCGCAGCGGGCCGGGCGTGCGGCGCGGCAGGGCCCGGGCGTTGCCTATCGCCTGTGGGAGGAGGCGAGCCACGCGGGACGCCCGGAGTTCGCGCCCGCCGAGATCATGCAGGCCGACCTTGCGCCGCTTCTGCTGCGGCTGGCGAAGTGGGGAACCGGCGATCCTGCCGCGCTGTCGTGGCTCGACCCGCCGCCCGAGGCGTCGGTCATGGCAGCACGCACCTCGCTCGCAGCGCTGGGCGCGCTGGACGGATCCGGGCGGATCACGCCGATGGGCGAAGCGATTGCGGCGCTGCCGATGGCGCCGGACCATGCCGCAGCGGTGCTCCACGGCGCGCGCGCGGGCGCGGGTGAGGACGCAAGCCGGCTCGTGATGCTCCTGCAGGAGCGCGGGCTTGGCGGGCGCGGCGAGGACCTCATGCTGCGGCTCTCGCGCTGGCGCGGCGACCGTGCGGCGCGCAGCACCGCGGCAGCGCGCATCGCGCAAGGGTGGGCGCGGCAGGCGGAGAAACTTTCTGCCGTGATCGGCAAGAGCCCCGCCGCGGATGCTGCCGAGGCAGTCGCGCTCGCCCGGCCGGACTTCGTGGCCCGTCGGCGCGATGCCTCGGGCGAGCACTGGCTCAGCGCCGGGGGCAGGGGATACGTTCTCGACCCCGCTTCGCCGCTGGCGCGGGCGGAGTGGATCGTGATCGGCGATGCGCAAGGTCAGGCCAAGGGCGCGCGCATCACCGCAGGTGCCGAAATCGCCCCCGACCGCGTCCCCGCGCTGTTCGCCCGGGAGCTGGAGGAGCGGGTCACGACCCGCTGGAACACCGAGAAGGGCCGCGTCGAAGCCCGCCGGGAGCGGCGGCTTGGCGCGATCGTGCTGGCGAGTGTCCCCGAGCCTGCGCCAGACCCCGCGTTGCTTGTCGACATCCTTGTGGGGAAGGCTCTGGAGAAGCTGGGGGAACTTCTCCCCGACGGCTTTCTTGCCCGGGCGAGTTTCGCCGAAGTGGAGGCGCTCTCGCCGGAGGTTCTGCGGGAGCGGGCGGGGGAGTGGCTCGCCCCGCTGCTCGCCGGTCGCCGCGATCTCGACCTGCCGCCGCATCGCTATGCCGAGGCAGCCCTGGGCCTCCTCGACTGGAATCAGCGCCAGGCGCTGGATCGTGCCGCGCCAACCCACTTCGCTTCTCCTGCCGACACCCGCCACGCCATCGATTATGCGGGCGACGACGCCCCGAGCGTCGAGGTTCGGGTCCAGGCGCTGTTCGGGCTCGACATGCAGCCGATGATCGGCCGCGTGCCGCTGCTGCTCAAGCTCACGAGCCCGGGCGGGAAACCGGTTCAGTCGACCCGCGATCTGCCGGGGTTCTGGCGGGGGAGTTGGCGCGATGTGGTGAAAGACATGAAGGGCCGGTACCCGAAGCACCGCTGGCCCGATCAGCCGTGGCTCGAAAAGCCGAGCCTCAAGACCAAAAACGCCTTCAACCGCAGCGATTCGTGATCTAAGGCGGCGAGCATGAGCGCACGTATCTATCAGAAGCCCAAGCACACCATGCAGTCGGGCAAGGCGCACACCGACGAGTGGGTGCTCGAGTTCGAACAGTCCGAGGCGCGCTTCGCCGATCCGCTGATGGGCTGGACGGGGACGGGCGATACCCAGTCGCAGGTCCGTCTGACCTTCCCCGACAAGGACGCGGCCAAGGCCTATGCCGAGAAATACGGCATCCCCGCGCGCATTCTCGCCACGCCGCCGAAGCGGTTGAAGCTTCAGGCCTACGCCGACAACTTCCGCTGAGTTGACCTTTTCGCGTCCCGGCGCCATATGCGCGACCGGGAGTCGGGTGGACGTTGGCGTCTGCTCACCGAGTCAGGTCCGGAAGGAAGCAGCTCAGGTGGATTGCGACGGGTCGCTCGGCTCCTTCTTCCCCATCTTCACGATTGTCGCACCTATCGCGCACCATGACAAATGGCGCCCGAGCGCCTAGCTTGGGGCCCATGAGCGATTCCGACCCCGATCTGCCCGGCGACGAGGACACCGGCCCGACCGCCGCGGAGTTGGAGGCGGCGGGGCAGAGCGCCTTGTTCGGCATGCCCGACCCTGCAACGCCGGCACCTGCGCCAGCGCCTCCGCCAGTCGCGCCAGCCCCCGCGCCGGCAGCCGCGAGCAACCAGCCCTACCGCGTCCTCGCGCGCAAGTACCGCCCCCAGACCTTCTCCGAACTGATCGGGCAGGAGGCGATGGTCCGCACCCTCGCCAATGCCATCGCCCGCGACCGGCTGGCCCATGCCTTCCTGATGACGGGCGTGCGCGGGGTCGGGAAGACCTCGACCGCGCGCCTCATCGCCAAGGCGCTGAACTGCATCGGGCCGGACGGGCAGGGCGGCCCCACCATCGACCCCTGCGGCCAGTGCGAGCCCTGCACGTCGATCGCCGAAGGCCGCCACATCGACGTGATCGAGATGGACGCTGCCTCCAACACCGGGGTCGACGATGTGCGCGAGATCATCGAGCAGGTCCGCTACGCCGCCGTCACGGCGCGCTACAAGATCTACATCATCGACGAAGTCCACATGCTGTCGCGCAATGCTTTCAATGCCTTGCTCAAGACACTTGAAGAGCCGCCGCCGCACGTCAAGTTCCTCTTCGCCACCACCGAGGTCGACAAGCTCCCCGTCACGGTCCTGAGCCGCACCCAGCGCTTCGACCTGCGCCGCATCCCCGCCACCCTCCTCGCCGATCACTTCGCCAAGGTGTGCCGCCTCGAAGGGGTCGAGGCGGAACCCGAGGCGCTCAGCATCATCGCCAATGCCGCCGAAGGCTCGGTGCGCGACGGGCTCTCGATCCTCGATCAGGCCATCGCCCATGCGGACCTCGACGGCGAGGGCAAGGTCGCCGCTGCCCGCGTGCGCGACATGCTGGGTCTTGCCGACAAGAGCGCGCAGCGCCGCCTGCTCGGCCATCTGCTCGAAGGCGACGCCCCCGCGCTGCTCGCCGCGGTCGACGAGCAATATGCCCTCGGCGTCGAGCCGATCGCGCTGATCCGCGCGCTGATGGACCTCACCCACCGCGTCACCCTCGCGCAGGTTTCGGGCAGCGAGCCCGACGCGCCCGCCGAGGAGGAACGCGCCGCGCTCGCCGATTTCGCCTCGCGGCTGGGGGCAGGGGAACTCCACCGCCTGTGGCAATTGCTGCTCAAGGGCCATGACGAGGTCCGCACCGGCCCCGATCCGCTCACCTCGCTGCAAATGGCGCTGCTGCGCATCCTCCATGCTGCGCAAATGCCCGATCCGGGCAAGCTGGCAAAACGTATCGAGGAACTCGCCGCGAGCGGTTTTGCCGCTGCGGCTGCGGGCGAGGGCGCGGGTTCGAGCACACCGAGCGCCGCCCCCGCGCCCGTCGCCGCCTCACCTGCGCAAAGCTGGGCTGCGCTGGTCGATCAGGTCGATGCCTCGGGCCAGCTGCGCGTCGCCCAGATCATGCGCGACCGGATACGGGTCATCGCCGTCGAGGCCGAACGCATCGTCTACGAACCCGCCGACAAGTTCCCAGACGACCCCGCGCCCGATATCCGAGAGGCGCTGTTCAAGGTGACCGGCAAGCGCTGGATGATCGAGCGCGGCACCGGAACCGCGCAGCCCTCCTTGCGCGAGGCCGCCGAGGCCGAAGCCGCTGCCGAGGACGCACGCATCCGCTCCGACCCGCTGGTCAAGGCCGCCTTCGAGGCCTTCCCCGATGCCGAACTGATCGCGGCGGAACCTGCGCGCGCCGCAGGCGGTAGCCCCCCCTGGAATTGATGGAGAACCCCCGATGAAATCGATGGAAGAAATGATGGCCGCCGCCCAGCAGGCCGCCGAGACGATCCAGAAGCAGATGAACGAGATGCAGGTGAAGCTCGACTCGATCGAGGTCGAGGGCAGCGCAGGCGGCGGCCTCGTGAAGGTCCGCGCCAGTGCCAAGGGCCGCATCCTCGGCGTGGCGATCGACGACAGCCTGATGGTGCCCGACGACAAGCAGATCCTCGAAGACCTCGTCGCCGCCGCCTTCAACGACGCCCGCGACCGCGCCGACCGCGTGTCGGAACAGCAGATGCGCGAAATGCAGGGCTCGATGGGCCTGCCGCCGGGGTTCAACCTGCCCGGGCTGGGGTGAGGATCAGGGGCGAGTACTTCGCAGGCCAATAGATCGACGGTGCTCGGCGGCTCCCAGCAAAGACACCGCCGGGGTTCAGTCTGCCGGGGCCGGGGTGAATTAGCCGCAGGCTCGTCGCCCCGGACGTGATCCGGGGCTCGGCTTTTTTCTTTTCCGGTGTGATCGTTGAAAGAAGCCAAGCCCGGTGTCGAGCACGGGGCGACGGGCTATGTCAGGTTTTGGCGTTCCGCCGAACTTGTGGCGATGACCGGAAGTGGGTGGAAAGTTGACGTAGAAACGAGCTCTCATCTTGCGCTGGCATCACGACCGTGATTTTTGAAAGCATGATGATCAAAAGATGGCGGCCAGGTTGCGTATCCGTCGGGATACTTCTCGTCGCGTCGGCCTTGGTCGCCATCGGTCCTGTGGACTTGACCCGACGCTATCTGAGCTGGCGGCAACTTTCCAAGAACGAACTTGTCGATTCCGCAAACTGGTATGTCGAGAACCGCGCGCCCGGCAACGATGCGTGCCTGTATGCGGTCCAGTGCACCGGGGGTCGCGCCTCCCTCAGGCTTTTAAGATCTCTCGACGACTGGGACATTGAGGCGACGAAACAGATTGCTTGGGACCGGAAGTTTGGGGGAGTTTGTAGCGGCCGCACCGCGAACTTCGCCCTCGAACTGGTAACCGATAATCTCCAGAGTGATAGAACTTCTGAGGGGCTGCGGCATGCGGTTTGGTCGTTCTACAATGATCGGTTCGTGCCCGGCTTAACTCGGTTCGAAAGCGCAGCATTTAGTGAGACCGAGGCCGAGCCGTGCCTCGCAGCCCACGCGATAACTAGGCGTCGCCGGTAATCCAGCGTAGCAATAGAATGTCGGCTATGGGGTCGGTAGCTGAACGGCAGCTTTTTTCTGAGAACCCACGATTGCTGCCCGTCCGGATTCAGGTGCGCGTAGCGCTACCGGGAATGGCTGAAACTGGGTGGAAAGCTGCCGTCAGCTGATTGCTACATTTTGAACAGCGAGGAAATCTGAGATGGTTCGGTAAACCCTATTTCGCGACCGAGTGCGACGCCCAACGGAAAAATCCAAAATGGCGAGTCCGGGTCAAAGGGCGCACTGGAACCGCTAAGATTGAAAAGCGTCTTCGCGCAAACTTCTTCGAACGCATACTGCGCTATTTGAAGCGGATCTCCTTGCTCGTCCGCCCGCTTTGTCTTCTGGCGTATGTCTGAGAATAATGAGTGCCCGCCCGCCCACTTCTCACGGTCAGAGGCCATTTTCATAAGACGATCAAGGGTTTCGACATCCTTACAGACGCCCTTGAAGACGGTGAGCATTTCCAGCATCGCGGCAATGATGTTGGTCGGATGCGATCTCATGTTCAGCATTATACCGAGTTCTATTATGGCCGCTATGGGGTCGTTTGCGGAAGGTCAGCTTTCAGCTCAAGCAAGGCGATAGCGGCCAACCCGGTTTCAAAATCGCTTGCCAAGTTCCCGTCCTAAACCCTCAACCACTCCGCCATCATCGTCCCCCGATGCCCCTCCGGCGCCAGCGCGGCGCGCAGGGCTTCCAGCATTGGCGGCAGGCTTTCCGTTAAGGCGTAGGGCGGGTTGACGATGAAGAGCCCGGCGCCGTTGTAGATGCCGGGCTGGTCGGCATCGTACAGCCAATGCTCGACGTTCAGGAACTTCGGGATGCCTGTCTTGCGCAGCTTGTCCTTCCACACGGCATGCGTGGGCCGTTCCTTCAGCGGATACCAGATCACCGTCACGCCGTGCGCCCACTTGCGGTGCGCGGCGGCGAGGGTGGCGGTGATGCGGGCGCGCTCGTCGGTCTGTTCGTAGGGCGGATCGACCACCACCAGACCGCGCGGGGTGCGGGTCGGCAGCATCGCCAGCCACAGCTCGTAGGCATCGCGCTCGTGCACGGCGGCTTGTGTGCCGCGCATCGCGCCGCGTAGCGCGTAGGCGTCCTCGGGGTGCTTCTCGTTGAGGATCAGGGCATCCTGCGGACGCAGGAGCTGTGCCAGAATGCGTGGGCTTCCGGGGTAGAGGCGGGGCTCGCCCCCAGCTTTAGCCGCCTCGTTCACGGCCCGCACGGCGGCGCGGTAGTCGTCGAGCAAGGGGTTCGCGTCGGCAAAGGCCCTGAGCACGCCCCCCGCAGCCTCGCCGGTGCGCCCGGCCTCCTCGCCGTGGAGGTCGTAGAGCCCGCAGCCGGCATGGGTGTCGATCAGGGTCAGCGCGCTGTCTTTGCGCTGCAAGGCCCGCACGAGGGCGATCAGCAGGCTGTGCTTGACGACATCGGCGCTGTTGCCCGCGTGGAAGGAGTGGCGGTAGTTCATGGCGCGAGGCCTCTAGCCCGCGTTGGCCGTTGCCGCCAGAGGGGGCGCTAGACGACCTTGCGCCCGAAGCCGCTAGCCGCGCGGGCCCTTGCTGCGGGCGAGGGCATTGGCGCGTCCTGCGCTTCTCCCGCGTCTGCCGCCTTGCGTCGCTCCATGTAGCGCGCGAAGGCTTCGTCGGCATCGAAGTGCGACAGGGGTTCCGGTTCCTCGAACGTCTTGAGAGCGGAGGGTTTGGCGGCATCCGCGCCCTTGTGCTTCCCGCCCCAAAAGGCCTTCCAGAGATCGCCGAACGCGCTGCGGAAGGCGCGGAACAGGCAGAACTGTCCGGCGGCCAGAAGGAGCAGGCGCGGCAGGTGATGGGGCAAGTTCTGGGCCAGGTCGGCGGCGGGCAGCATATCGGGGCCGTGAAGCACGGCGGCGGCGCCATTGAGGGCGAGGCCCAAGATGATCCAGGTTGTGGTCCGCACCGACGGCTCCCCGTTTGCGGCACCCTGTCTAAACCATCGGCGTTAACGCGCCGTATCTTGTTCCACAGCTTCTCCCGGCAAAGCCATTGCGGGCACCCCTGCGCCTACCCATATTCCCCCTGAAGGCAGGTCCAAACGGCCGCCGCGGACACAATATCATGACCCAGAGCTACCCTCTCCTCCCCCTTCGCGACATCGTCGTCTTCCCCGGCATGGTCGTGCCCCTCTTCGTGGGGCGCGACAAGTCGGTGGCGGCGCTGGAAGCCGCGATGGAAGCCTCCAAGGACATCGTCCTCCTCGCCCAGCTCGATCCGGGCTGCGACGATCCGGAGGGCGACGACCTGTATGACGTCGGCGTGATCGCGCAGGTGTTGCAGCTGCTGAAGCTGCCCGACGGCACGGTGCGCGTGCTGGTCGAAGGCCAGACCCGTGCGCGGCTCACCGCGCTCGAGGATGCCGGCACGCACCTCCTCGCCGAAGTCGAGGCCGTGGAGCCCGAGACCGTTGCCGGCAGCGAAGTCACCGCGCTGATGCGGCAGGTGACCGAGCAGTTCGGCGAATACGTCAAGCTCAACAAGAAGATGGGCGACGATGCGGCCGTCGATCTCTCCGAGGTTGATGATGCCGGCCAGCTCGCCGACACCATCGCCGCCGCGATCAGCGCCAAGGTTTCCGACAAGCAGGCGCTTCTCACCGAGGGCAACCCGCTGAAGCGCCTCGAACTGGTGATGGCCTTCATGGAAGGCGAGCTGTCGGTCCTCCAGGTCGAACGCCGCATCCGCGGGCGCGTGAAGCGCCAGATGGAGAAGACCCAGCGCGAATATTACCTCAACGAGCAGTTGAAGGCGATCCAGTCGGAACTGGGCGGCGGCGACGATGGCGAGGGCAACGAGATCGCCGAGCTCACCGAGAAGATCGAGACAACCAAGCTTTCCAAGGAAGCCAAGGCCAAGGCGCTCGCCGAGCTCAAGAAGCTGCGCGGGATGCAGCCGATGAGCGCCGAGGCGACGGTGATCCGCAACTATCTCGACGTGCTGCTCGGCCTGCCGTGGGGCAAGAAGTCGAAGCTCAAGAAGGACATCGGCAAGGCGCAGGAGATCCTCGATGCGGATCACTATGCCCTCGAGAAGGTCAAGGACCGGATCGTCGAGTATCTTGCCGTGCAGGCGCGCACCAACAAGCTCAAGGGCCCGATCCTGTGCCTCGTCGGCCCTCCGGGCGTTGGCAAGACCAGCCTGGGCAAGTCCATCGCCAAGGCGACGGGCCGCGAGTTCGTGCGCCAGTCGCTGGGCGGTGTGCGTGACGAGGCCGAGATCCGCGGCCACCGCCGCACCTATATCGGCTCGATGCCGGGCAAGATCGTCGCCAACCTCAAGAAGGCCGGAACGTCGAACCCGCTGTTCCTGCTCGACGAGATCGACAAGCTCGGTCAGGATTTCCGCGGCGATCCGGCTTCGGCGCTGCTCGAAGTGCTCGACCCTGAGCAGAACGCCAAGTTCCAGGACCACTATCTGGAGCTCGACCTCGACCTTTCCGACACCATGTTCGTGTGCACCGCGAACAGCCTGAACCTGCCGCAGCCGCTGCTCGACCGGATGGAGATCATCCGGCTTGAAGGCTACACCGAGGAGGAGAAGGTCGAGATCGCCCAGCGCCACCTCGTCGAAAAGCAGGTCAAGGCGCACGGCCTCAGGAAGGGCGAGTTCACGCTTGAGGAAGAGGGCCTGCGCGACCTGATCCGCTACTACACCCGCGAGGCCGGCGTGCGCACCCTGGAGCGCGAGATCGCCAAGCTGTGCCGCAAAGCGCTGCGCCAGATCCTCGAAGGCAAGGTCAAGAGCGTCACCGTAGGCCCTGAAAACCTTGGCGACTTCTCCGGCGTGCGCAAGTTCAAGCACGGCGTTTCGGAGGAGGAAGCGCAGGTCGGCGCTGTCACGGGGCTCGCCTGGACGTCCGTGGGCGGCGAGCTTCTCACCATCGAGAGCGTCACCACCCCGGGCAAGGGCGAGGTCAAGACCACCGGCAAATTGGGGCAGGTGATGAACGAGAGCGTCGCGGCGGCCTTCAGCTTCGTGAAGGCGCGCGCGCCCGCCTATGGCATCAAGCCGAGCGTGTTCAATCGCAAGAACGTCCACATCCACCTGCCCGAAGGCGCAGTGCCCAAGGACGGGCCGAGCGCGGGGATCGGCATGGTCACCTCGATCGTCTCGACCCTCACCGGCATCCCGGTGCGCCCCGACGTGGCGATGACCGGCGAGGTCACACTGCGCGGCCGGGTGCTGCCGATCGGCGGATTGAAGGAAAAACTGCTCGCGGCATTGCGGGGCGGGATCAAGGTGGTCCTCATTCCGGAGGAGAACGTCAAGGATCTCGCCGAAATCCCCGCCAATGCCAAGGCGGGGCTGGAGATCATCCCCGTGAGCCATGTCGACGAGGTGCTCGCCCGCGCGCTCACCGAAGTGCCGGTGGCTATCGAGTGGACCGAGGCGGACGACCTGGCGAGCCAGCCGGGAGCCGCCGCTCCTGCGCCCGGTCTTGCGCCGGGAGAGGTGCCGACCGCGCATTGATCCACCTGAACACGTGCCGCTCGCCGCAGCGGCACGTGTTCATCGGCCCAGACTTATGATAATAATCCAAGCGGTTAACTGCGGTTAACCGCGAAAGATTGGCGTCTCGTCGCCCGAAGGTGTGATCAGGGCGGATTGCCTTTGACAATTCGGGGGAAAAAGTCTCAATTTGCGCGCTTTCGTGATCAGCGATTCACCGATTCAAAAAAATCCTGACCTTAGGGGGTTCCCAGATGAACAAGAACGACCTGATCAGCGCCGTTTCGGACGCGAGTGGTCTGTCCAAGAGCGATGCCTCGAACGCCGTCGAAAGCGTCTTCGATGCCATTACCAAGGCACTGTCCGGGGGGGACGAAGTGCGCCTGGTGGGCTTCGGCACGTTCTCGGTCGCCAAGCGCAAGGCGTCTACCGGGCGCAACCCGCGCACCGGCGAGCCGATGAAGATCAAGGCCTCCAACCAGCCCAAGTTCAAGGCTGGCAAGGGGTTGAAGGACGCGGTCAACTGACCGCCGACTGACGCACGGCTAATTCAAGAGAAAACCCCGTCGGCTTTGCGGCCGGCGGGGTTTTTCTGTTTTGCCTGCGCCTGAAGCTGGCGGCGGATCAGAGCCCGGCGGCGATCAGCGCCGTGGGCGCCTGCGTCGTGCGCGGGCTGATGCGCCACGACAGCGTCTCGCCCGCGGTGCCCGGCTGAGGCCCTTCGTCGGTGTTGTTGGCAAGGATGCGCATCCCCGGCGCGGCGCGGACGGTGAAGGTGCCGTCGATCTGCGGAATGCTCGTCAGGATGGCGGCGTCTTCGGACTTGCCGGACTCGCTTGCCCCCATCGCCGCAAGACCGGTGAGCGCGCCCATGCCCATCATCGAACCCATGCCGGTCGCATCGCCGCTCTGCGCGGCAAAGCCCGGCGCGTTGACGCGCACCTGGCCGCCCTTGCGCAGATAGACCTGCACGAAGGGATTGATCGGCGGAAAGCCCTCGATCATCGGGAACATGAAGTCGTGGCCCATCGTGCCGCTGGCGCGGTAGCTGACGTCGAACACCCCGTCGCCCTTGTGGACCACGCGCTCCCAGCCCTTCTGGCGCTGGAGGAGCTTCACCAGCTCGTCCGCCGCCTTGGGATCGGAAGGATCGATCCCGCCCATGATCGCGGCCATCTGCTTGGCCTGCTCCTTGGCCCGCGCCGTACGCTCCGGCGCGCCTGCGTCCCATTCGGCGCGCTGCGCGGCAAGCTCTTCCTCGGTGCAGGGCCGTTCCTCGTAGGTCTGGTCGTCGTTGCAGGTCGAGGGCGTAAAGGCCTCCTCGGCGGCGCCCATCTGCGCGAGTTTGGAAAGGCCGAGGAAGAAGATCTCGCCGTCGTAGCGGAAAGTGAAGCTGTCCGGTCCGGTGATGGCGAGCTCCGACGTGAACTTGCCCGGCGTCATGAAGCAGCCGGTGAGCGTCAGCGCAAAGCCCGCCAGCAGCGCCGCGGCGCGCATGCGGATCCCAGAGAACATCGTCATCGCATTACCCCCTCCGGCGCGCACCCGCATGGCGGCGCCTCGCGGGCAGGATACTACCCGCGGGTTGCCGAAGCATAAAGGGCAATCGCCGCCGCGTTCGAGACGTTGAGGCTCTCGATCGCCGAGGTGATCGGCAGCTTGGCCAGCACGTCGCAATGCGCGGCGATGTTCTGGCGAAGGCCTTCGCCTTCCGCGCCCAGCACCAGCGCGATGGGACCAGTGGGCATGACGTCGGCGAGCACCGCGTCTGCCTCGCCCGCCAGCCCGATGCGCCAGTATCCGGCTTCGGCGAGCTCCTCCAGCGCGCGGGCGAGGTTCACGACCCGCACCCAGGGCATCGTCTCGAGCGCGCCCGATGCCGCCTTGGCGAGCACGCCGCCCTCGATCGGGGCATGGCGGTCCTGCGTGACGATTGCCGCCGCGCCGAAGGCCGCTGCCGAGCGCAGGATCGCGCCGACGTTGTGCGGATCGGTGACCTGATCGAGCACCACGATGGGCCGGCCCGGTTCGCCCAGCGCAACCTCGTCGAGGAAAACGTCCTCGAGTGCGGCGCATTCGAGCACCAGGCCCTGGTGCGGCGCGTCCTTGGCGACGAGGCGCGCAAGATCGGCGGCCTGGGCGTGTTCGATCGGGAAGCCGGGGGGCAGTTCGCCGTCGAGGCTTTCGAGGCCTTCGGGCGTCGCCCACAGCTTGCGGTGCTGGCGCTCGGGGTTCTTCAAGGCTGCCTCGACCGCGTGACGGCCCCACAGCCGCACCGCACCGCCGCCTGCCCGGCCCGAGCCGCGCCCGCCCTTCATGCGTCCCGCGCGGCCGCGCAGGGCGCGCTTCTTTTCGCCTTTGCTCATGTTGTATCCCTGCTCGAGCTTTCCAAACGCGCCCCCTGCCAGCAGGGGCATTGACAGGCAAGCGGTGCTTCGCCAAAGGGGCGCCTCTCGGCATCGGAGCCCTTCGGGGAACCGTGCATTTTCAGAGCAGATGATGCTCGTGGAACGCCCCCCTGCCAGTCAGGGGACTGTGTGGACAGGTGGCCGAGTGGTTAAAGGCAGCAGACTGTAAATCTGCCCGTGCAAGCGTACGCTGGTTCGAATCCAGCCCTGTCCACCACTTCCAACATTTCGGGCGAACCGGCGCGAACCCTCCTGGCGGCGGGGGCGCTGTTTGCGCTTTGCGTCGCTCCTTCAGCGTGAATGTTTCACGTGAAGCATCCGGCTCGCAGGGGTCTAGCGCGGGTCTGGGCGGGGTCTAGCGGGGGTCTGACGGGGGTCAAGCGCGGGTCTGGCGGCACTTGAACGCGCCCCACAAACGCAAACCGCCCGCGCTGCACGGGGCAGCGCGGGCGGGCCGGAAGTCCGGGCGGCGCGTGGCCGCCACGTGAACTATCAGAAGCGGACGCCGAAGCCGAGCATCACGCGGTTGAGTTCGAAGTCGATCGAACGCTGGTACTGCAGGCTGATCAGCGACTTCTCGCCGAAGTTGTGCTGCACGCCGGCGCCGACCACGAAATCGTCAGCGTCGACACCGGTCGCAGCCGCGTAGCCGCCGAGCACGAAGAGCTTGGTGTTTTCCTTGATCTTGGTGCCGAGACGGGCGTTCACGCCGAGCACGGGATCATCGAAGCTGATGTTCGAATCCGCAACGCCTTCGATGCCGAAGAAGACATTTTCGCCGACGTCAAAATCGTGGCCGACAGCGATCCCGATGGTGTCATCGGTGAACCCGCCCTGCCAAACGATCCCGCCGCGCGCTTCGACGCGGGTTTCGTCGGCGTGAGCCGGGGTGGCGATGGCAGCAGCGGCAACAGCCGCGGCGAAAGCAAGACGACGCATATTTCTTCCCTTTTGTTGTTTGCGCCCCGGAGAGGGCGATGCGCGCTTCCTAACCGAATTTATTATCAAGTGTAGAGAACCTCGACGAAGAACCGCGAGAAAACGACGAACTGTGATGCGAATACAACAGACTGCCGCCGATCTGCCACAGTCTCCTACGAACGACTTCCGCCCGCCCGCCCTGGCCGCGCAGCGGCAGAGACGAACGGGCGGATTGCCGACGATGCGACCCGTCGGGCAGCGGTAAAATCAGGCTGCGAGCTTCGCCGGCTGCTGGTCGGCCCAGGCGAGGCCCGGCAGATACCGGGCATCGACCTTGCCGTCCTTGAGAGCGAAAAGGTGGAGCCAGCCGTTGTCGAACAGCGCCCGCACTCCGGGGTGCTTTTCGAGGATCGCGATCATCTCTTCGCGCGGGGCCTCGATCATCACGCTGAGGCGCAGCGGTTCATGCTGCAAGGCCTCACCGTCGTGGACCGCCTGCCACGGGAGCCCGGCGCGAAGCTTGCCGCCGTTGCCCTCGATCACGCCGATCCCGCCGACCACGTTGTGGATCAACTTGTTGCCGCCGCCGAACATCTCGGGCGCGACGCTCGAGCCGTAATATTGCAAGCTGATCCAGCTCGCGACGACCACCGGGGCGGTGATGATCAGTTCGAGCGTGCCGAAGCCCGCGTCGGCCTGCCAGTCGTAGGAGTGGAGGAAGGCGCGGCCGCCGAGGTCGCGGCCCATCGTGGCCTCGCGCGGCGCGGCGATGAAGGCCGCGCAGCCGGCCAGGCCCCACTCCGGGCGGATCTCGGCCCAGTTCTGGGCGCGGGCCGGAATGCTCTCGCCGCTCGCCCCGGGCATGCGCAGGGCGCGCTCGGCGCGGGCGATTGTCGCTGCCTTGGCGAGCCATTCGCGCACGATCGCAAGATCGCCGCTACGCGAAGCGGGCAACCCGTCGTCGTAGATGGTGATCGCGTCGGTGGTGGTGCCGTGAAGCCCGGCGACGAACAGCACGTCCTCGGCCACCTCGACCCCGCGCGAGGCAAGCCCGGCGCGGGTTTCGGGATCGTTGAGCAGGATCGCCAGCAGGCGGGCCGACACCTCGCCGGTGTAGCCCCCGCAGGCGCCGCAGTGATAGGCGCTCTCGTGCGGGTTGTTGGTGACATTGCCGCCGTGGCCGAGCAGCAGCACGATCTCGCCGTGGCCGCGTTGCAGGCTCATCGCCTTGAGCACCGCAGCGCCGGTATCGGCCTTGGCCTCGGCGCTCATCCCGCCGATCACCTCGGGCGCGGGCTCGGCCTTGGGCTTGGGCGTGAAGCCCAGCGCGGACTTGACCAGCTTGACGGCATAGATCGGGCCCATCGCCTCGACGAAGGCGAAGGAGGAGACGGCGGCCTGACGGAAGCGGCCCCAGGCGCGCTTGCTGCGGGCGGCGATGCGGTCGGCCTGATCCTTGGCCGGATCGCCCGCGCTGGTGGTGTTGACGCCCGGGTTGAGCAGCACCGGCAGGCGCGCTTCGAGGATGTCGGAGCCGTGGGCGTGGTGCGCCAGCGGCAGGCCGAAGAAGCCCGCAAAGCCGATCGTGGCGATGCTGGTGTCGACGCTCTCCAGCGCGCGGCGATAGACTTCGGAACGCACGTCGATGCAGAAGGCGGCTTGGAGGAAAGGCCGCTCGGCGGCCGGCGTCGCGCCGTCCAGCGCGGCGACGAGGCGGCGCTGGTGGCCGCGGTCGGCCGCGTCCTGGAGGATCGCAAGGGCGATGTCCTGTGCACTGGCGGCGACCGGCTCGGCATGGGCCTCGACGGCCTTGGCCCAGCGCCCCGCGACTTCGGGGGAGAGGGCGAGCAGCGCCTCGTCCCAGATCAGGCGGATGGCGATGAGGTCGATGAGGGTGCGATCGGTGCCGCCCTTCAATTCGGCCTGCCACAGCAGCCAGCGGGCGTGCTGTGCCCAGCCGCCGAGGCTCATCGCGAGGCGGTGGAAGGCGGTCGGCGCGGCGGCGTCGGTGATCCCGAGCCCGTCGGCAGCGGCAAGGATCGCGCGCTCGGTGGTGTCGGGGGAGGCGGCGACATGGGCGCAGAAGCCCTCGAGCCCGGCGATTTCAGGCGTGAGGTCATGCATCGCCCAGGCGCGCCATGCGGCGAAGGCCTCGGCTCCGGGAGCGGGCGACCACAGCGCCTGGCCGCGATCGAAGTGACCTGCGGCCCACAGTCCGATGCAGCGGTCGATCAGCGCGGGCCAGTCGATGCCGGTCGCATCCGCTGCGAGATCGGCGACGGTGGGCAGGGCGCGCGGCGCCGGGCCTTGGCCGATGCTCGCCGCCATTTCGCGCAAGGCGACGACGCTGGCGGGCTTCAGGGGCGAGGTCGCGGCGGCGAGGGCCTCGGCAAGGTCGTCCTCGGTGATCGTGCCTTCCGCGATGGCCGCGGCGTAGTCGGCACCCTTGCGGGTGACGCGCACCCCGGCGACCCGGGCGAGCCGTGCGGCGGCGGTGGCGAGGTCTTCCTCGATCTGGCCGAGGAAGGGGTTCACCGCCACGGTCGCGTCAAGCGGGAAGGCGGGCGGGATGGCGCGGCCGGCGGCTTCGGCGGCGCCGAGCACTGCGGAGAAGCGGGCCGGGGCGATGTCGGCTTGGTTCATGATCATCGTGGGTCTCCGTATCGGGTGCGGTTGATCAGCGGCCGGCCGTGGTGGCGGTCTTGGTGCGGAAGCCGCCGATCGCGCGGTCGAGCAGGGCGTTGAGGTAGAGGCCGTTGGCGAGGTGGACGCGCAGGCCTGCGGTGGCCGGGTGGTGCGCCCAGAGCGGGAAGAGCGCCTGAGCGAAGGCGACGAGGCCGAAGCTCGCCACCGCAATGACGATCAGCGCCCATTCCAGCGAGCCGGGGGTCGGCACGGCGGGCAGGATCGGGCCCCAGATCTTCGCGGCAAGCGCCTGGAAGCTGAAGTAGCCCACCGCGGCGGCCAGCGCCGATGCGCCGGTGCGGATCGTGAGCTGCGCCGGAGCGCGGTCGGCAAGGCCCTGCGCGACGAGGTAGGCCACCCCGAAGATCAGGATCGCGCCCAGCGCCAGCGCCTGCGGCGACTTGGGACCGAGGCCGATGGTGAAGGCGGTCGCGATGGCGGCGAAGATGACCAGCGCCAGCGCGAAGCTCTTGACCACCGCGGCGACGTTGGGGACCGCGACCGGACCGGGGCGGCGGATGTTCGACACCTCGGCAACCGCGTTCCCCGAGGAGAGGAAGGCGTGGGCCTTGTAGAGCGAGTGGGCGATGATGTGCAGCAGCGCCAGCGTCCACAGGCCGAGACCGCACTGGAGCAGCATGAAGCCCATCTGCGAGACGGTCGACCAGGCGAGCGCGGTCTTGATCGCGCTCTGGGTGAGCATGACCGCGGCGCCGAACAATGCGGTGAAGCCGCCGATCATCACGAGGGCCGCCATCGCCCCGGCGCTCTGCTGGACGAGGCCGGCCGCGGTGATGAGCAGCACGCCGCCCGAATTGATGATCCCGGCGTGGAGCAGCGCGGAGACGGGGGTGGGGGCCTCCATCACCTCGGTCAGCCAGCCGTGGAGCGGGAAGGCGGCGGTCTTCAGGGCAGCGGCGGCAACAATCGCGGCGACGCCGAGGGTGCCTGCAAGGCCGAGACCGGTCGCGGCGGCGGCAGCGGGCAGAGCGGTCACGTCGAGCGTGCCGAACTTGGCAAACAGCAGCCCCGCAGCGAAGGCGAGCAGCACGTCACCCCCGTGCCAGACGCGGGCGAACTTGGCAGCGGCGCGCTGGGCTTCGGGGCGGTCGGGGTAGAAGAGCAGCAGCTTGCGCAAGGTCAGGCCGACCACGAAGCTCGAGACAATCAGGGTCGGGATGGTGCCCGCCTGGACGAACACCAGCACCGCGGCGAGCGTTGCCAGCATGAGGCCATGGAAGGCGCCTTCGCGATCCTCGCCGTCGAGATAGGTGCGGCTGTAGCGCATCACGATCCAGCCGATGAAGCCGACGAGCGCGCCCATGCTCGCGGCGACGAGGTCGCTGCGCAGGCCCAGCGCGACCGGACCGCCGATCAGGGTGAGACCCGGGGAGGAGGCGATGGCGGTCTGGACGAGCCCGGCGAGCGCGATGGCGAGCGCGGCGAGGGCGGAAAGTTCGGAGAGCATCGGCAGCGCGCCGGGGCGCTTGCCCGGACGGGCGAGGGCGAGCAGGATGACCGGCACCAGCGCCAGCGGGCTCAGCATGGTCAGGGCGATTGTCTCGGGCATGAGGCACACTCCGGGTTCTGGTGAATTTGTGACCTGCCGAATAGGGACTGGACGAAATTAAGAAAAATACATATTTTGCCGCCAATCGTTCTCCTCAAGTGAACGATGCTCGGAGACATTCCGCATGGCGAGCCTCAATCTCCACCACCTGCGCCTGTTCCGCGCCGTCGCGCGCGAAGGCACGCTGACCGCGGCGGCCAAGGCGCTCAACATCTCGCAAAGCGCTGTCTCGACCCAGATCAAGGCGCTGGAGGCGGACCTCGGCCACGATCTCTTCGAGCGGCGCGGGCGCAACCTCGTGCTGACCGAAGCGGGTCGGATCGCGCTCGATTATGCCGAGCAGATCTTCCGCGCCTCCGAACAGCTCACCGCGACCTTCCGCGCGGTCGGTGGGCAGAGGAAGGTACTCAGGATCGGGGCGCTCGCCACGCTGTCGCGCAATTTCCAGATGGGCTTCCTCGCCCCGCTGCTGGGCCGCGACGATGTCGAGGTGGTGCTGCGTTCGGGCACGCAGGCCTCCCTGCTGCGGGCTTTGGATGCGCTGCGCATCGACGTGCTGCTCACCAACCAGGTGCCAGCGCGCGACGCGGCGAGCCCCTACCTGGTGCGCCGCATCGCCGAACAGCCGGTGAGCCTTGTCGGCGCGCGCTCGCGCCTCGCGCTGGCGGCGCGGGGCCTGCCGGTGCTGCTCGCGCAGGCGCCGCTGATCCTGCCCACGCCCGAAACCGCACTGCGCGCCGGGTTCGACGCGCTGGTCGAAAGCCTCGGCATCGTGCCGCGGATCGCCGCCGAGGCCGACGACATGGCGATGCTGCGCCTGCTCGCGCGATCGGACGCCGGGGTCGCGGTGATCCCGCCGATCGTGGTCCGCGACGAGCTGGCGGGCGGGGTGCTCTACGAGCTCGCTCAGCTGCCCGGCATCACCGAGGAGTTCCACGCCGTAACCATCGCCCGCACCTTCCCGAACCCGCTGCTGCGCGAAGTGCTCGACGCGTCTCCCGAAGCGGCAGGACTTGCGGGCGCCGAGGGCGGGCAGTAAGGCGCGCCACCGTCCCGCAAGATGCAGGAATCGCAACCCATGACTGCCCCCCTCACCGGCCGCCCCGTCATTTCCGGCACCGGGCTGTTCACCCCGCCCGAGAGCATCACCAACGAAGAACTGGTCGCGAGCTTCAACGCCTTCGTCGACCGCCACAATGCCGAGCACGCCGAGGCGATCGCCTCGGGCACGGTGGAGGCGCTGTCCCATTCCTCGGTCGAGTTCATCGAGAAGGCGAGCGGCATCAAGGCGCGCCACGTGATGAGCAAGGCGGCGATCCTCGATCCGGCCACCATGTGCCCGCGCCTGCCCGAACGCGCCAATGACGAGATCTCGGTGATGGCCGAGATCGGCGTCGCCGCGGCGCGGCAGGCGCTGGAGCGGGCGGGCCGCAAGCCCGAGGATGTCGACGCTGTGCTGTGCGCCGCCTCGAACATGCAGCGCGCCTATCCGGCGATGGCGATTGAGATTCAGCAGGCACTCGGCATCGAGGGCTTCGGCTTCGACATGAATGTCGCCTGCTCCTCGGCGACCTTCGGCATCCAGACGGCGGCCGACTATGTGCGCGCAGGGAACGCGAAGAGCGTGCTGGTGGTCAGTCCCGAGATCACCTCGGGCCACCTCAACTGGCGCGACCGCGACAGCCACTTCATCTTCGGCGACGTGGCGACCGCGGTGCTGGTCGAGGATGCAGGCGTTGCGCCGGCGGGCCATTGGGAGATCCTCGGCACCCGGCTGAAGACGGTGTTCTCGAACAACATCCGCAACAATTTCGGCTTCCTCAACCGCGCCGCGCCCGAAGGCGAAGGCGCCGCCGACAAGCTGTTCGTCCAGGAAGGGCGCAAGGTCTTCAAGGAGGTCGTGCCGATGGTCGCGCAGATGATCCTCGACGAGGCCGACCGGTTGGGGCTCGAGCCGGCCATGCTGCGGCGGCTGTGGCTCCACCAGGCCAACGCAGGCATGAACCGGCTCATCGCGCACAAGGTGCTCGGCCACGAAGCCAGCGACGACGAAAGCCCGACCGTGCTCGACACCTATGGCAACACCTCGAGCGCGGGCTCGATCATCGCTTTCCACAAGCACAGCGACGATCTGGGGGCGGGCGACACCGGCCTGATCTGCTCGTTCGGCGCAGGCTACTCGGCAGGCACGGTGTTCGTTCGCAAGGTCGCCTGAGCCCGCGAACGTCGGCGATCCGGCCCGACCTGCCTTGCGGCCTTGCGCCGCACTCCCTAGAAGCACTGCGATGGCAGGCGAAATCCTCGACAACAAGGGCCGCGGCGAGGCCGGCTGGCACTGGCCCGCGATCCATCCGGAAGGACGCAAGTTCGGCCTGATCGCAGCCGCGACGAGCCTGTTCGTGCTGCTGGTGCTCGGCTGGACCACGCTCGGCTGGCCGATGCTGCTGGCCTCTGCCGGCGTCTTTGCCTTCTTCCGCGATCCCGAGCGCGTGGTGCCGCAGGGCGACAACCTGATCATCGCGCCCGCCGACGGGATCGTCACCGGGATCGCGGCGGTCGAGCCTCCGCTCGAACTCCAGATCGACGATGGTTCGGGCCATGCGGGCCTGCCCGCCGGCGCGGTGACGCGGGTCTCGATCTTCCTCAGCATCTTCGACGTGCACATCAACCGCACCCCTGTGGGCGGGACGGTGCGGCGCGTGGTCTACATTCCCGGCCGCTTCATCAGCGCCGAACTCGACAAGGCGAGCGACGAGAACGAGCGCCAGCACGTGCTCGTCGAGCGCAATGACGGCTTGCGGGTCGGTTTCACCCAGATTGCCGGACTGGTCGCGCGGCGGATCGTGCCTTTCGTCAAGCCCGGCGACATCCTTGCCAAGGGGCAGAGGGTGGGCCTGATCCGGTTCGGCAGCCGCGTCGACGTCTATCTGCCCGCCGGCACCGACGCGGTCGTGATGATCGGCCAGCGGGTGATCGCGGGCGAAACCGTGATCGCCGAGATCGGCCGGCGCGATCTTCTGGAAGGTATCCTGCAATGACCCGCGCGTCCCCTCAGGGCGGCCCCCGCCGGCGCGGGAGCCGCAAGCTTCCCGGAGCGCGCTTCTTCCCCGCGCGGCTCGGACCCAAGGCGGCCGAGGACGAGGACGATCTTCCCGTATCGCCAGCGCATGGCGGAGGGCTGACCCTGCGGGCGATGCTCCCCAACGCGGTGACGGCGGCGGCGCTGTGTTCGGGCCTCACCGGCA
Source organism: Erythrobacteraceae bacterium (assembly GCA_027489065.1). GTDB lineage: Bacteria > Pseudomonadota > Alphaproteobacteria > Sphingomonadales > Sphingomonadaceae > Erythrobacter. The sequence continues at coordinate 136,022 of JAIYAM010000015.1, forward strand.
TCCGCTTCGCGATCGACGCGCAGTGGACCTTCGCGATCGGGCTGGTGGTGCTTGCGGGCGTGCTCGACGGCATCGACGGGCGCGTCGCGCGGTTGCTCAACGCCCAGTCGCGCTTCGGCGCGGAGCTCGACAGCCTTGCGGATTCGCTGTCCTTCGGGGTCGCGCCTGCGCTGATCCTGTTCCTGTGGTCGCTGCACGAGTGGGAGCGCTTCGGCTGGTTCGCTGCGCTTGCCTTCGCGATCTGCTGCGCGCTGCGCCTGGCGCGCTTCAATGCGCGGATCGATAGCGATGATCAGCCGCACAAGTCCGCCGGGTTCCTCACCGGCGTGCCGGCGCCCGTCGGGGCGGGACTGGCCTTCCTGCCCTTCTACCTGTGGAACGAGACCGGCTACGAACTGCTGCGCCAGCCGGTGCTGATGGCCTTGTGGCTGACGCTCATCGCGGTGCTGATGATTTCCAACCTGCCCACCTTGAGCTGGGGCTCGCTGCGACCGCGCAAGGCGATCCGCCTGCCGCTGATTGCGTTTACCGGCCTCGCCTTCGCCGCGCTGCTGCTCGAGCCGTGGTGGACGCTCGCGGCGATCTGCACCGCCTATCTGGCGCTGATGCCTTACGGTCTCGTCAAATACGCCCGGATCAAGCGGCGGCGAGGACAGGAAGCGGCAGCGGCAGCAGGACGGTCTGGCGCGGCATAGCAATTGCCCGGCGCCGGGCGGGCAGGGCCTGGGCGCGCAGGGACATCTCGATAAGCGAAGCCTCGAACGCCATTGCCTCGCGCAGCACCTCGCCTTCGCGCATCAGCCGCGCCCAAGCGGCGCGGGCTTCGCGCAGGCTGTGGGCGATGCTCGCAATGGCCACAAGGCCGGCGAGAGAGAACAGGACGGTGATGGCGGCGCTGAGCATGGCGGTCTTCCCTGAATCAGACGTTCATTCTTTGTTCTGATCCTCTTGTTCCCTACATGTTCCATGCTGTCAAGCAGGACTGTGACCATTGCGCTCGGGAAATTCCCCTAGGGTGCCATTCGGGACTGGATTTCGCCGCGCCGCCCCGCTAAGGGCGCGCTCGCATCGTCCGAGGCATTCGGCCGAAGTCGATGCAAATTCACATGGAAGGCGCACATGCCGGTGCCGCAGGCGGGATCTCCGCCGACGCGGTTCCAGCCTTCCAGAGGAACAACCGGAAAGGAAATACCTATGGCGGCTCCCGTCGTCACCATGCAAGCATTGATCGAGGCCGGCGCTCACTTCGGCCACCAGACCCACCGCTGGAACCCGCGCATGAAGCCGTACATCTTCGGCGCGCGCAACGGTGTCCACATCATCGATCTGTCGCAGACCGTGCCGCTCTTCGCGCGTGCGCTCGATTTCGTCGAATCGACCGTGCGTTCGGGCGGCAAGGTGCTGTTCGTCGGCACCAAGCGTCAGGCGCAGGAGCCGATCGCTGAAGCCGCGCGCATGTCGGGCCAGCACTTCGTCAACCACCGCTGGCTGGGCGGCATGCTCACCAACTGGAAGACCATCTCGGGCTCTATCCGCCGCTTGAAGAGCCTCGAGGAAATGCTCTCGGGCGACACCTCGGGCCTCACCAAGAAGGAAGTCCTCCAGCTCACCCGTGAGCGCGAGAAGCTGGAAATGTCGCTCGGCGGCATCCGCGACATGGGCGGCATTCCGGACGTGATGTTCGTGATCGACGCCAACAAGGAAGACCTCGCGATCAAGGAAGCGGCCGTGCTCGGCATTCCGGTGATCGGCATCCTCGACACCAACGTCGATCCCAGCCACATCGCCTTCCCGGTTCCGGGCAACGACGATGCGAGCCGCGCGGTGCGTCTGTATTGCCAGGCGATCGGCGAGGCGGCGCTGGCCGGCAAGGGCAAGTTCCAGGCCGACGTGTCGAGCGATTTCGGCGCGATGGCCGAACCCCCGGCGGAAGCTGTGATCGCTGACGAACCGGTCGCCGACGAGCCGGCTGCGGAAGAAACCGAAGCCTGATTTTCCACGCGGGCGCGGCGAGAGCCTCGTCGTGTCCGCGTCACATTCCCCCTCTAGCGCGCCCGGCATTGCCCCCCTCTCGGGACCGGCAGGGCCGGGCGCCTCACAAACACACGAAAAGGAATTCCCCCATGGCCGATATTTCCGTCGCCGACGTGAAGAAGCTGCGCGAGCGCACCGGCGCTGGCATGATGGACGCCAAGAAGGCGCTGACCGAAGCAGGCGGCGACATCGAAGCTGCAGTTGACGCGCTGCGCGCCAAGGGCCTCGCCACCGCCCAGAAGAAGTCGAGCCGCACCGCGGCCGAAGGTCTGGTCGGCGTGCTCGTCGAGGGCACCAAGGGCGTGGCTGTCGAGATCAACTCGGAAACCGACTTCGTCGCCAAGAACGACCAGTTCCA
>JAIYAM010000048.1 GCA_027489065.1 Erythrobacteraceae bacterium
AAGTTCCGCTGCCAGTATCGGCCCGTCACGTCCTTCACCAACCGCCTTGTGCGGATCGGCTACCTCGACACCTCCGACCAGAACGACGCGACTGACGGGGCCTATTTCGAACTCAACGGTGCGACCCTCTCGGCCAAGACGGCGAGCAATTTGGCGCGCACCGCCGCCGCCAACACGCTGACGATGACGATCAACACCCTCTACACCCTCGACATCGACGCGCCCGCCGATGGCAGCTCGGTGCGCTTCCGGGTCTATGCCGGGACGGACACCAACCCGGTGCTCGATCAGACCATAACCACCAACATCCCGACCAGCTCGGGCCGCGCTTTTGGATGCGGCATCATCGCCACCGCCAACACCGGCGCCGCCGACGACATCGGGGTGCTCTATTCGCTGGGCGAGGGCACGATTGCGGGCTTCCTGCGCGCCAAGGGCGGGTGGTGATGAGCGATCCGTTCCGCCCGCTGCAACCTCTCTCACCCATCAAGGAGACCCTCTAATGCCCCGTCGCAAGGATACTGCTGCGCCTGCCCCGTCCAATGCGCAGGAAGCCACGCTGATGATCGGCGAGTTCGTGGGGCTCGACCGCGACATCGCGCGCGAGCGGCTTGCCGCCGCCGACGCGATCGACAAGATCGAGGCCCAGCGCGACAGCCGCATCGCCGAGTTGGAGTCGCAAGCCAAGCCGCTCTTCGCCGGGCTGAAGGCGTGGTGGGAGGCTGGCGGGAAGGATGAGCTCGCTAAGGGCAAGCGCTCGGCCGAGATCGCGGGCGCGAAGATTGGTCTCCGGCTGACCACTCCGAAGGTAAAGTTCCAGCGCGGCTTCAAGGCCGAGGACGTCGTCGCTTTCCTGAAGGGCCTGCGCTGGGTCCGTGCGAAGGACTTCCTGCGCATCAAGGTCGAGCTGGACCGGCAGGCCGTGATCAAGGCGATCCACACCGATGCCGACGCCGAGGCCGGGGCGATGCTCGCAACCCGCCTCTACGTCGACCAAAAGGACGAATTCTTCATCGACACCGGTCTCGACCAGGACGAGCTGAAGAAGGAAGCGGCTGCCTCCTAAACGGGGGTGGCCGGGCTGTGTCACCAGCCCGAACCGCGAGAGGGGGGCTCTCGCACCTGGGGCCGTCATGACCGGCCCGTCGGCTCCCCCGGCCGCAAGCGGCGGAGCTCCGTTAGGTGCACAATGATGAAAGAAGAATTGATAGCCGTCCGCCCCGTCCAGCCGATTGCCCCTTGGTTGGGCGGCAAGCGTGCCCTCTCCCGCCGGATCGGTGAGCGCATCGCTGCCACCCCGCACACCCGCTACGTCGAGCCCTTCGTGGGTATGGGCGGGGTTTTCTTCCGCCGCCCGGCCCGGCCGAAGCTGGAAGTGATCAACGACGTGAATCGTGATGTCGTGAACCTCTTCCGCATCCTGCAGCGGCATTATCAGCAGCTGCTGGATGTGCTCAAGTTCCAGCTTTACAGCCGGGCCGACTTCGAGCGCCTGCGCGCGACGCCGGCCGACCAGCTCACCGATCTGGAGCGGGCCGCGCGCTTCCTCTACCTGCAGAAGACCGGCTTCGGCGGGATGGGGAAGACGTTCGGGATCGACTACTCCCGGCCGCGCTGGAGCCTCAGTAAGCTGGAGCCGATGCTGGAAGCGGTCCACGAGCGGCTCGAGGACGTGCTGATCGAGTGCCTCGACTTCGGCACCTGCATCGAGCGCTACGACAGCCGGCCGGGCACGCTGTTCTATTGCGACCCGCCCTACTGGGGGCACACCGACGACTACGGGAAGGACATCTTCTCAGAGGCTGATTTCGAGCGTCTGAGAGGCCTCTTAGATGCCCTTCAGGGGCGTTTCATACTCTCGCTAAATGACAGGCCTGAGGTGCGAGAGATGTTCGCCGGCTTCGAAATGGAGGAGGTTGCCCTCAATTATCGCGCCAGCGGCAAGGTGACACCAGCGAGGGAGCTGATAATCAGCGGGTGAGCGCGTCGCTACGGGAGAGGCTGGGGCGCGGGATTGGTGCTCCAGCCAGTCTTGTCCGTTGCTCCGGTCAGACTTGTCCCGCTACATCCGCGCCAGCGGCCTCCAGACCCCCCCTTAGACCCCCTCCAGACCCCCCCTTTTTCGCGCTCCATTGCCATATTCGAGCGCATTGCCTAACTGCACGGCCATGACGTCCACGAACGAGATCCGCCGCTCCTTCCTCGACTACTTCAGCAGGAATGGCCACGCCGCCACGCCGAGCGCGCCGCTCGTGCCCTACAACGATCCGACGTTGATGTTCGTCAACGCCGGGATGGTGCCGTTCAAGAACGTCTTCACCGGCCTCGAGACCCCCGCCAGCCCCCGCGCCGCCTCGTCGCAGAAATGCGTCCGCGCCGGCGGCAAGCACAATGATCTCGACAACGTCGGATACACCGCGCGGCACCATACGTTCTTTGAAATGCTTGGGAATTTCTCCTTCGGCGACTACTTCAAGGAACAGGCAATCGAGCACGCCTGGACCCTCCTGACCGGTGAGTGGGGCCTGCCCAAGGACCGCCTCACGGTCACCGTATATCATACAGACGACGAGGCGGCGGACCTGTGGAAGCGCATCGCGGGCCTTCCCGAAGAGCGCATCATCCGCATTCCCACCTCGGACAACTTCTGGTCGATGGGCGACACCGGCCCCTGCGGCCCGTGCTCCGAGATCTTCTACGACCACGGTGACCACATCTTCGGCGGCCCCCCCGGCAGCCCTGACGAGGACGGCGACCGCTTCGTCGAGATCTGGAACCTCGTCTTCATGCAGTACGAGCAGCAGGCCGACGGCACCCGCCGCGACCTGCCCAAGCCCTCGATCGACACCGGCATGGGCATCGAGCGCATTGCCGCGGTGCTCCAGGGCGTCCATGACAACTACGATACCGACACCTTCAAGGCTTTGATAACGGCCTCGGAATCGCTGACTGGCGTCGCGGCCGCAGGCGAGCACGCGGCCTCGCACCGGGTCATTGCCGATCACCTGCGCTCGACTAGTTTCCTGATGGCCGACGGGGTGCTGCCCTCGAACGAAGGCCGCGGCTACGTGCTGCGCCGGATCATGCGCCGCGCCATGCGCCACGCGCACCTCCTGGGCGCCTCGGAACCCCTGATGCACCGGCTCGTGCCTGCGCTGGTGGGCGAGATGGGTCAGGCCTATCCCGAGCTCACCCGCGGCCAGGCGCTGATCCAGGAAGTTCTCGAGCGCGAGGAGACCCAGTTCCGCCGCACGCTCGACAAGGGCTTGAAGCTCCTCGACGAAGCGACCGGTGATCTGGCGACCGGCGGCGAGCTCGATGGCGAGATCGCCTTCCGCCTCTACGACACCTACGGCTTCCCCTATGACCTGACCGAGGACGCCCTGCGCGCCCGCGGCATCGGCGTCGACAAGCCCGGCTTCGACGCAGCGATGGCGCGCCAGAAGGCTGCCGCCCGCGCCGCGTGGAAGGGCTCGGGCGAGGCCGCGTCGGGCGAAGTGTGGTTCGACATCGCCGAGCGCGAGGGTGCAAGCGAGTTCACCGGCTACGCCTCGACCAGCGGCGAGGGCCGCGTTGTCGCCATCGTCAGGGGCGGCAAGGAAGTCGCCTCGGCGGGCGCGGGCGAGGAGGTGGTGATCCTCACCAACCAGACACCCTTCTACGGCGAAAGCGGCGGCCAGACCGGCGACGCGGGCTCCATGGCGAGCCTCTCCGGCTTCAAGGCGCAGGTGACCGACACCTCCAAGCCGCTCGGGCGCCTTCACGCGCATCAGGTGCGTATCGAGGCTGGCGCGATCGCGGTCGGCGACACGGTGGAGCTGAAGGTCGATGCCGAGCGGCGTGACCGCATCCGCGCCAACCACTCGGCGACCCACCTCGTCCATGCCGCGCTGCGGGGCCGCCTCGGCGGGCACGTCACCCAGAAGGGTTCGATGGTCGCCGAAGACCGCCTGCGCTTCGACTTCTCGCATCCCGTGGCCTTAAGCCCTGAGGACATTGCCGCGGTCGAGGCCGAGGTGAATGCCGAAATCCGCGCCAACGAGACGGTCGGCACGCGCCTGATGACCCCCGACGACGCGGTCGCCGCGGGCGCGCTGGCGCTGTTCGGCGAGAAGTATGGGGACGAGGTCCGCGTGCTCTCGATGGGCCGGGCGGGCAAGGAAGGGCGCAACTATTCGGTCGAGCTGTGCGGCGGCACCCATGTGAACGCGACCGGCGACATCGGGGTGTTCCGGATCGTTTCGGAAAGCGCCGTCGCCTCGGGCGTGCGCCGGATCGAGGCGCTGACCGGCGAGGCCGCGCGCCAGTGGCTCGTCGCGCGCGAGGAGGCGCTGAAGGCGGCTGCCGGCGTGATCCGCGCGACCCCCGAGGAAGTGCCGGTGCGCATCGCGGCGCTGCTTGATGAACGCAAGCGGCTCGAGAAGGAACTGGCCGAGGCGAAGAAGGCGCTGGCGCTCGGCGGTGGCTCCGGCGGCGGCGCGGCTGCGGCTGATGAGAGCATTGCGGGCGTTGCCTTCAGCGGCCAGGTGCTGGACGGCCTCGACCCCAAGGAACTGCGCCCGCTGCTCGATGCGGCCAAGCAGCGCATGGGATCGGGCGTGGCGGTGCTGATCGCGGTCAACGAGGGCAAGGCGAGCATCGCGGCCGCGGTGACCGACGACCTGACGGCGCGCTTCAGCGCGGTCGACCTGGTGCGCGCGGGCGTGGAAGCGCTGGGCGGCAAGGGCGGCGGCGGGCGGCCGGACATGGCGCAGGGCGGCGGACCGGACGGCGACAAGGCCGCCGACGCTCTGGCGGCGGTTAAGGCCGTTCTGGAAGCCTCGGTGTCGAGCTGATCGCGCAGATTCGCCAAGAGTAACAAAGCGTTCACGATTGTCGGGGGATGATGTGGCATCACCCTGATATGGAGGACGTCTTTGGCCTTGTTCCCGCACCTGCGCGTCATCTCGCTTGCTCTCATCGCGACAGCGACGGTCCTTGTCGCTGCGCCGCTTCTGGCCGCTCCCGCGCAAGACGTGATCCAGACTCAGGAGGCGCCAGCTCGCGCTGTGACCCGCCCGTCACCGCCCGAGGTCCGGCGCCTTCCGCCGCCGCCGGTCGCGATCGAGACAGCACGTTCGCCCGACGAATCCCCGCCCTCCTCGCTGTTCCGTGTCCGCGTCACAGGCGCAGGGCAGGAGATCTGGACCGGCGACATGGCGCTCGAAGGCTATCAGGGCGCCGAACTGCGGATGACCTTGCAGCAGGGTGACGGCGTGTGCGGCGCGCGCGGCGAGATGCGCTCCGGTCGCCGCCAGACGGGGCTCACGCTTTCGATCCGTGGCGGCGGACGGCAGAACGAGTCTTTCGGCATCGCTTCGGAATGGATCCGCCAATCGCTCGACTGCGCCTTACCGGGCACCCGCACCTCGGGGATCGAAACGACCGTCGCTTTGGTCCCGGGCGCAAGCCGGTTGATCGAGGCGGACGGCGGTCTGCGAATCGAGCTCACCCGGCGCCGCTGATGCGGGATCGGCCTAGAGCGGGCGCGATGTTCTGGCTCATGTGCCTCGGGCGATTCCGGCCTCCGCGTCGAATTGACCCGCCGGCCCTGGCCCGAGTGATCAGATCGCCCCGCTTGCGGCCATGAGGAACGCCTAGCGCGCCCCGTGCGAGGTGCCGCGGGTCGAAGGCTCCGATCCCCGCGGGAGGTCGGCGTCGGGCCGGCGGTTGCCTTCCAGCTGCGGGCCCTTGACGGTTCCGTTCTTCTCGTCGGTGCGGGTCTCGGGACCGCGATCGGCGGGGTTTGGCTGTTTGTCGGGGCTGCTCATCGTAACGTCTCCTTACAGGAGGGTTACCTCTCGCAAGGGCCGATTGTTTCTCAGCCCGTCGTGCTGGTGCGCAGCTTGGGCTTTTCGTTGAGGTTCCCGTCGCGCTCCAGCTGCTCGCGAAATTCGTCGCGCTTGGCATGGATCGAGGCGATCACCGGGCCCATCGCGACGCCGATATCGACCAGCACGGCTTCGGACAGTTGCAGCGAAGCTTCGAGTGTCTCGGGCACGGCGTGGCTCGCCCCGGCGCGGTACATCGCGGCGGCGTGATCCGTGTCGCGGGCACGGGCGACGATCAGGAGGTCGGGATAGGTCTGGCGCAGCTTGGTGACGAGGCGCTGGGCGAGCACGGGCTCGTCCATCGTCAGCACCACGGCGGGGGCATTCTCCACGCCGAGCCTCGCCAGCGCATCGACGCGGCCCGCATCGCCGAAGGTCGCGCGGTAACCGTCGCGGATCGCGGCGGTGATGAGATCGGGGTTGGTGTCGATCATCACATAGGGCTTGCCGTGGGTGCGCAGCATGTCCGCGACGAGCCTCCCCACGCGGCCTCCACCGACGATGATGGTGCGCGGGTTGTCGCTCTCCTCCTCGGTGGGGAGCTGCGGCGCGCCATCGACCTGACGCGCGAGGCTCGCACCGAGCCGCGCCAGCAGCGGCGTGATGGTGAGGCCGATGGCGGTCACCGTCTGCCAGAAGCGGGCGGTTTCGGCATCGAGCACCAGCGCGCTCGTCGCCGCCGCGAGCACGATCAGCGTGGTCTCGGAAGGGCTGGCCATCAGCAGGCCCGTCTCTGCCGCCGTGCCGCGCCGTGCGCCCATCAGGCGCAGCAGCACGCCCGTGACCAGCGCCTTGAACAGCACCACGCCGACCACCGCCATGGCGAAGGTGCCAAGCTGGGCGGCGATCTCGGCAAGGTTGATGCTCATGCCGACGGTGATCAGGAACACGCCGAGCGCGAGGCCCTTGAACGGCTCCATGATCAGTTCGACCTCGGTGTGGTACTCGGTCTCGGCGATCAGCAGGCCCGCGATCAGCGCGCCGACGATCGGCGAGAGGCCGACGAGCGCTGTGGCGAGGCTCGCCCCGATCACCACCAGCAGGGAAGCGGCAAGGAAGAGCTCCGGGCTCTTGGTGCGCGCGGCCTGCGCGAAGAGGCGGGGAAGGGCAAAGCGGCCTGCGACGAGCAGCACGGCGATCACCAGACCGCCTTGCCACAAGGTCTGGATGATTCCGCCCCAGCCTTCGTCCGCCGCGTTGGGAGCCAGAGCGCCGAGCACGAAGATGATCGGCACGATCATGATGTCCTCGAACAACAGCATCGACAGCGCCGCCCGTCCCACCGGCGAGCGGGTGCCGGAAATCGGCAGGACGATCGCGGTGGAGGAGAAGGCCAGCGCAAAGCCCAGCGCCAGCGCGGCGGCGGTGTTCATGGCGCCCACCACACCAAGGAACAGTGCCAGCGCGCTGCCGCTGAGCAGCACCTCGAGCGCGCCCAGCCCGAACACCAGCCGTCGCATCTCCCACAGGCGGTTGAACGACAGCTCCAGCCCGATCGCGAACAGCAGCAGCACGATGCCGAAATCGGCAAACGGCGTCAGTCCCTCGGCGTCGCTGATGGTGATGTAGTAGAGCCAGGGTATTCGCTCGACCAGCGAACCGAGGCCGAAGGGGCCGACCACCACGCCGATGAGGATAAAGCCGATGATCGGCGTGATCCGGAAGCGCGCGAAGACCGGGATGACGATCCCCGCCGCGCCGAGGATCACCAGCGCATCGGAGAGGAAAGGAGAGAGGGTCAGTTCGCCGGCCACGTCACAGACTTAACGGGGCGGGGCAGGGCTGTCACCCTTGGCGGGGGCAATAAAAAGCCGGGCGAACCTCAGGCCCGCCCGGCTTTTCGTTAGCTTATCGAAGAAGAGATCAGGCGCTCGCCATTTCCTTTTCGAGGTTGGCGACGATCGTCTCGAAGAACTGCTCGGTGGTCTGCCATGCCTGGCCCGGGCCGATCAGCAGCGCGAGGTCCTTGGTCATGTGACCCTTCTCGACGGTCTGGATGCAGACCCGCTCGAGCGTCTCGGCAAACTTCACCACCTCGGGGGTGTTGTCGAACTTGCCGCGGTACATGAGGCCGCGGGTCCAGGCGAAGATCGAGGCGATCGGGTTGGTCGAGGTCGACTTGCCCTGCTGGTGCTGGCGGTAGTGGCGGGTGACGGTGCCGTGCGCGGCTTCGGCCTCGACGGTCTTGCCATCGGGGCTGAGGAGCACGGAGGTCATCAGGCCCAGCGAGCCGAAGCCCTGCGCCACGGTGTCGGACTGCACGTCGCCGTCGTAGTTCTTGCAGGCCCAGACGAACTTGCCCGACCACTTCAGCGCGCTCGCCACCATGTCGTCGATCAGGCGGTGTTCGTAGACCATGCCCTTGGCCTTGAACTGTTCGGCGAAGCCTTCGTTGTCGAAGACTTCCTGGAAGAGGTCCTTGAAGCGTCCGTCATAGGCCTTGAGGATAGTGTTCTTGGTGCTGAGGTACACCGGCCAGCCGAGGTTGAGGCCGTAGTTGAAGCTCGCGCGGGCGAAGTCGCGGATCGAATCGTCGAGGTTGTACATCGCCATCGCCACGCCGGCGCTGGGGAAGTCGAACACGTCGAGGTCGATCTTTTCGCCGTTCTCGCCGTCCCACACCAGCCGCAGCTTGCCGGGGCCCGGGATCAGGGTGTCGGTCGCCTTGTACTGGTCGCCGAAGGCATGACGGCCGACCACGATGGGATCGGTCCAGCCCGGCACAAGCCGCGGCACGTTGTCGATCACGATCGGCTCGCGGAACACCACGCCGCCCAGGATGTTGCGGATCGTGCCGTTGGGGCTCTTCCACATCTTCTTGAGGCCGAACTCCTCGACGCGCTGTTCGTCGGGGGTGATCGTGGCGCACTTCACGCCGACGCCATACTGCTTGATCGCGTTGGCGGAATCGACGGTCACCTGATCGTCGGTCGCGTCGCGGTTCTCGATCGAGAGATCGTAATACTTCAGGTCGATGTCGAGGTAGGGCAGGATCAGCCTTTCGCGGATCCACTGCCAGATGATGCGGGTCATCTCGTCGCCGTCGAGTTCGACGACGGGGTTGGCGACTTTGATTTTCTGCATGCGATTTGCCCTATCCTTCTGCCCCCATCCGCGCGGAGGCCGTTCTTGATGACAGGAAGCTGTTCGGTGCCCGTCCAAGGCCCAAAGATCCCGCGCGGGGCTTTAGCAGAGGAAGGCAGGCTTGCAAGCGCAGGGGTTGCAAATGAAACGCAACATCCGTTGCCCGAATCGCAGTCGGAAATCCGCGCGCAGGCACAAAAAAGCCCGCCGGAAGGGGCGGGCTGTCTTGGTGTGGCCGATGGTGGGCGTAGCAAGGATTGAACTTGCGACCCCTACGATGTCAACATAGTGCTCTACCACTGAGCTATACGCCCGCACCATCGGTTCTGCGCCCCTTTGAGCGCGGAGCGGCCCTTTATCGCAGCCCTTTGGAAGGTGCAAGCGATTCGAACCGCGTAATTCAGGCCCCCGACCTCACGCCCGAGCTTCGCCCGCTTCCTCGAACACCCGCTCGACCTCGAGCACCAGGTCACGCAGGTGGAAGGGCTTGGAGAGCACCTTGGCGGAGGGCTGTTCGCGGCTGGCGCGCAAGGACACGGCGGCAAAGCCGGTGATGAACATCACCTTGGTGCGCGGGGAGATCGCGGCGCAGCGCTGGGCGAGCTCGATCCCGTCCATCTCCGGCATGACGATGTCCGACAGCAGCAGGTCGAAGTCGCCCGTCTCCAGCAGCGGCACCGCATCGGTGCCGCGATCGACGGCGCTGACTTCGTAGCCGGCATTGGTCAGCGCCCGTTCGAGATAGGCGCGCATGGCGTCCTCGTCCTCGGCAAGCAGGATGCGGGGGGGGCGTGAAACTGTCATGGGCTGCGGGTTAGCAGACGCGGCTTAAGAAATCTTTGTCCGTGTGGCCGATTGGATCCGGGGCGGCGCGGATTGTCGCTGCGGCTTGCAGCACACGGGGCGGCGATGAGGCTTTGACAGGAATCGCCAAAGCCGTCAGCAAGTAGCGCGTAGATGTCACCGCCCGCCCGCTCTTCCCGGCCCGGCCGCCCCGCAGTCCGCAGGCCCTCTGGCGCCCCGGAGCGCGCCTCCGAGAGCGGCGGCAGGGTGCCGGGGCTGGGCGACGCGCCGGCCTTCACCCTGACCCGCCCGCCGCACCTGCGATTGCCGGTCCTGATCGCGGTGCCCCATGCGGGCCGCGCCTATCCGGAAGGCGTGACGGCGCGCATGCGCGAGCCCGCGCACGCCCAGCTGAGGCTCGAGGATCGCCATGCAGACCGGCTCGGCATCGCGGTCGCACGCGAGACCGGGGCGGGGCTGCTGATCGCCCACGCGCCGCGCGCCCTGCTCGACCTCAACCGCGCCGAGGACGACGTCGATTGGGACATGATCGATGGCGGGCGCCCCGAGGGCCTCGCCGCAGCGGAGCCCGGCCAGCGCGGCAACGCCCGCGCAAGGAGCGGCCTCGGCCTCGTGCCGCGCCGCCTGCCGGGCTCGGGCGAGATCTGGCGGGGGCGGCTGGTGCAGGCCGAGCTCGACGCCCGTATCGAGCACATCCACCGCGCCTATCACGCGATGCTCGCGGCAGAGCTGGCGCGGATCCGTGACGAATGGGGGGCCGCGCTGCTCGTCGACCTGCATTCGATGCCGCCGCTGCGCGCCGCCGAGGGCCAAGCGCGTGCTCCGGTGGTGGTGCTCGGTGACCGCTTCGGGGCCTCGTGCCACAATGCGCTGATGGGCCGGGCGCTCGCCCATCTCGAGGCACGCGGCGTTCCGGCGGCGCAGAACCGTCCCTATTCAGGGGGCTACGTGCTCGATCGCCACGGCGCGCCGCAGTCGGGCGTGCACGCCGTGCAGATCGAGGTGTGCCGCGCGACCTATCTCGACCGCCAGCTTGCCGAACCCGGCGCAGGCCTGCCCGCCGTCGCGGCGATGCTCGCCGGCCTGGTTCGCGAGCTGGGGGCGGAGGCGGCGATGCTGGGCGGGCAGCACGGGCTGAGGCAGGCGGCCGAATAGACCGCAGGGTGCCGCAGCGTGGCGCTTGGTCGGCCCCAGAGCCCGGATAGTCGGCGCCAGACCCCCTCCAGACCCCGCCTAGACCCCCCTTAGACCCCTCCTTGCGACGTGTTTCACGTGAAACACGTCTGTCGAGGGGCGTGGAATCGAAACGGGCAGGCAGCCCATGGCCACCTGCCCGTTCGATTGTGCGAGGCACCGGGGCGAGAGCCCCGGCAGGCCTGATCAGTTGAGTGCCGGAGCGGGCGCGGGCGCGCCTTCCACGTTCATCGGCACCTTGCCGAGCGCCATCTGCCGCTCGAAGATGTTCCGCATCAGGTTGAGCGAGAAGAGGTGCGCGTAGATCAGCATCAGCAAGCCGTTCTTCGAGAGCTCCTCGATGGTCGTCGCCGGCAGCTCGCGCAGCTTGTTCTCGTCGACCATGCGGAAGCCGCGGTAGATGAACGGCGTGTCCGGCATGTCATTGCGGGTGATGGCGATCTCGCCGTCCATGAGAATGTCGAGCTTGGCGAGTTCGTCCATAAACACCTTGGTGCGCTGACCGGCTTCTTCGAAGCGGCGGCAGAAATCGAGCACGCTTTCGGTGTATTCGGTCGGCTTGCCTTCGCCGTCGAACAGCGCCACGCCTTCCTTGCCCTTGCCGAGCAGCCCTGCGGTCGGATCGAAGCACAGCGACATGTCGTCGTTGCCCGGCTGCAGCTTGGCGAGGATGAAGGGATAGCGGCGCGCATAGGCGGGCAGGTAGATCGGCTCGGCGATCTTCATGTCCTCGCCGATGAAGACGTTGACGCCTTCATTGAGGCCGAACAGGGCGATCGGCAGGGCGTTCTCGCCAGCGGTGAAGACGATCGGGAAATTGCGCTGCGCGTCGACGAACTCGTCGGTGGTCAGCGGAATCGCGTGGGTCTCTGCCAGGTAGGCGGCGCTTTCGAGCGAGCCTGCACTCCAGTCCGCGTGATCGCGGCTGTTGACGGGCAGAAGGTCCTTGTAGAACAGCGGAAGTTGCGGTTGCGGCGCGCTGGCCATGACGAAGTCTCCGGTAAGCGGTAGTGGATGATCCCCTCAGCGGAAAACCTTGCCCCCCGCCGAAAGCGCGGGCCTTAAGCGTTTGCTGTGCGCCGCGCAAGCGGCTCTGGATCAGCCGACCGTGGGCAAGTGCAGGAGTTTCCCCGGATTGAACAGATTGGCCGGGTCGAGCGCCGCCTTGACCCGCGCCATCACCGCCAGTGCGACCGGATCGTGGAGGCGGGCGAGCTCGTCCACTTTCATCTGTCCGATGCCGTGTTCGGCGCTGATCGAGCCGCCCCAGCGGGTCACGAGATCGTGGACCCGTGCGCTCACCGCCTTGCCCTCGGCCTCCTCCCAGATACCGCGCGCGGCGCCGTCCGGGGCGAGGACGTGGAAATGGACATTGCCGTCGCCCAGGTGGCCGAAAGCAGCCGCGGTCGTGCCGGGAAAGGCCGCCTCGATGTCGGGCACGGCGGCTAAGATGAACTCGGGCATCTTCTCCACCGGCACAGAGATGTCGTGCTGCATCGCCGGCCCCCGCGCACGCTCGGCGGCGGAGATGCCGTCGCGCAGATGCCAGAACGCCTCGGCCTGCGTGTCATTGGCCGCTAGCGCCGCATCGGCGATCAGCCCCGCTTCCAGCGCCTCGCCGAGGGCGCCTTCCAGCGCCTTGCGCAGGGCCGCGCTGTCCGCGGCCGGAGATACGCATTCGACTAGGGCATTCCACGCATGGCGCTCGGCAAGGGGAGGGCGCGCTTGCGGCTGGTGGGCGAGCACGGATTCGAGGCAGTGCGCGGGCACCACCTCGAAGCCTTCGAGAGCATCGCCCAGCGCGCGCTCCATCCAGCCGAGCAGCGTGCGCGCCTCGACGATCCCGTCGAGGCCCACCCACGCAGTGGCGCGCCCTCTGGCAGCGGGGAGCAGCCGCAGTGTCGCCGCGGTGACGATCCCGAGCGTGCCTTCCGAGCCGATGAGGAGCTGCTTGAGGTCGAAGCCGCGATTGTCCTTCTTGAGCGGGGTCATCAGGTCCAGCACCTCGCCCGTGGCCAGCACTGCCTCGAGGCCCAGCACCTGCGCGCGCATCGTCCCGTGGCGCAGCACCTGCGTGCCGCCCGCGTTCGTCGAGATCAGTCCGCCGATCGTCGCCGAGCCCTTGCCGCCGAGCGTCAGGGGGAAGCGCATTCCAGCGCCTTCCGCTGCCTCGTGGAGAGTTTGAAGGATCACACCCGCTTCGCACACAGCCTGTCCGCCTTGCGCCGAAAGGCTGCGGATCGCGCTCATGCGCCGCAGCGAAAGCAGGATCGCTCGGCCGCTCGCATCAGGGGTGGCGCCGCCCGCCATGCCGCTGTTGCCGCCCTGCGGCACGATCGGCACACCGTGGGCGGCGCAGAGCTTCACCAGCGCGGCGACCTCGGCGGTCGATGCGGGGGAGGCGAGCGCCAGCGCGCGGCCCGTGTAGCGGCCGCGCCAGTCGGTCAGCCAGCTATCCATCCGCTCAGGGTCGGTGGTCAGCCCGCGCGGACCCAGCAGCGCCTCGGCGGCGGCAAGGAAGGCTGCGGTATCGCAAGCGGCGGGGGGAGGAAGGTTGCGAGTCATTGTTGCCTCCATGCCACAGGGGCGCGCAAAATTGCCAACCCTTTGGCAAGCGCTCGAGCGACAGTTAAGCCACGGTTCAATTGCCGATGCTAGGGCCTCAGGCCGGACCGCCGGGCAATCGGTTTTTGACGGGCCGACCATGCCTTGGTGCCCACGAGGAGAGATTTTCCTTCGCTCATGCACAGCCTGCTCGCCCTCGCAGCGCCTCTTGCGCTGATGCTGCCTCTGGTGGCCGAGACGGCAGGCGTGTCGAAGGGCATCGAAGGCGAGGGCGAGGCCGCCGACACCGTCCCGCCGCCGCAGTGCCAAGCGCTCGGTGCGCAAGGGCCCGCGGAAGCCTCCGGACTGATCAATCCGCTGCTCGAGATGCGAAAGTCCTCGACCGCGCGGCAGATACGCATCGAGCAGCGCGTCGTTGTGCGCATCGCGCCGCAGCCGCCCGCCGCTCGCCAGAACCTGCTCGCCGAAATGCCGATGCGCGAAAGCTCCCTCAGGTTCGAGGAGCGCCGCAAGGAGAAGTGCGTCCCTCTCGAGGACATAGCGGGCGTTCAGACCGGCAGCGGCAATCGCCTTGTCCTGTTCCTTCGTGACCGCACGATGCTCTCCGTGAACCTCGAAAAATCCTGCCGCGCCCGTGACTTCTACTCCGGTTTCTATGTCGAGAAGAACAAGGACGGGCGCCTTTGCGTATCGCGCGACAAGCTCCAGTCGCGCACCGGCGCGCGCTGCGAGGTCGAGGTGATGCGCCAGCTTGTCGCCGTGCGCGGCTGAGCGGCGCGCACCCGCGGCGCGATTCCTTGACTTTTGTGCCCGTTTGCGGGAAAGGCGCGGCAGCCTGACGTTGGCATGTTCCGGGGCGATGCCCCGGCACGCAGCGGACCAGCAATCCCGGCAGCAACCCTGCCCGCTATTCTCGGACAACACACACCTGATGACTTTCGCCGATCTCGGCCTCTCGCCCGAATTGCTCAAGGCCGTGGAAGACGCGGGCTA
>JAIYAM010000034.1 GCA_027489065.1 Erythrobacteraceae bacterium
GACGCCGGGGCGGATTGCATCGGGCGCGGGAAACGCATCCACCACCGTCAGCACTACCATGTCCGCACCGACCGGACGGTTGCCGTTGGGCAGGCCGGTGAGGCGTGAGACGAACTTGACCACGCTGCCGGTCGTCAGCACCAGCGGCACGCCCGTCTTGCCCGGATCGACATTGGCAGCCGCGCTGTAGACGGCGTTCTGGGTGCTGGTGGCGGTCAGCGTGTCCCAGCCCTGCACGGTGTTGGTCGCGTTGTTCGCCAGCAGGCCGCCAGTCGCGAAGGCGCGGTTGCCGGGATTGACCATCGTGCCGTGAATGGTGCGGCCCGTGTAGCTGGTGTTGTTCCAGTTTTGCCCGTTGAAAAGCTGGCTCGCCGGGCTGATCGAGGTGATCTCGACAAGGCCGGGCGTCACCGGGTTCACCCACCAATCGCCATTGGCATAGGTCCCCGCCCAGACCGGCAGCGCGAAGGTGAAGGTGACGCCGAACTGCCCGATGGTCAGGCTGCGGACCAGCACGCGGCCTTGATCCGGCCTGGTGAAGCGCGCACTCATCTCAGGCGCCCTGCATCCGGCCGAGCACTAGCGTGGGCGCGCCCTCAATCGCGGTGAAGGTGATCTCGATGTCGGTTTCGGGCGGGACGGGCAGGTTGATGGTCGCCGCCGGAGTGCCGGCGTTGAAGGTGATGTCGATGAGCGTCGGCACGCCACCGACCAAGATTGTCGCGGTCACCGATCCGGTGCCCGCTTTCACGCCGAGGTAAAGATAACCGAAGGTCTGCGCGGCAGGCCCGGTGCGCCCGAAGGGATAGGCGATGCCGGTGACGATCGCCTCGCCGGTGAGGGTGAAGTCGATCACCTGCCCGATCGTCTGCGCCCAGAGCTGGGCCGCTTCGGCAGCGGCGGCCGCGCCGAGGAAGGCGTCCTCGCCATTGAGCGCCGAGGCGGGGGCCTTGCGAGGAACACCGCCCTGCACCAGCATGACGAATTCGGTACCCGCCAGCGGCATCGATGCGGGCGCGAGATCGTCGATCACTTCCGGCGGCAGTGTGCCGGTGTGATTCTGCCGGTTCAGGAGGAATCCGTCTGAAGAGTTTGCAGTCGCGCCAGCCTGCAGGCCAGTGAGCTTGTTCTTGAGCGCGGTGGTGAAAGCCTCCTCCGTGGCCGCGACCGGGGCCGGGATACTGACCAGATCGTTCCACGAGCCTGTCCCGGCAATTTCAGCCAGCCCGGTGATCTCGTGCGCCTCGTTCCATTCGGACGCGCCGAGCCCGCGGTTGGGCCGCTCGCTCGCGGTGGTGGCGTGTCTGATCTCGATCATGGTGCTGTCCCGTGGGTGAGGCTGTCAGTCGGCCGGCGGGCATGCCGCGCGCAGGCGGGCATTGTGCTCCTGCAGCTCGCGCACGGTTTCATCCGTGTCCAAGCGGTTGCCCGGATCGTCGGCCCCTGCAGCCGGGGCGGGGGCGTAGCTGAGCGTGCGGTCGCCCTGGCACCAGCTGCTAGCGGTGCGGATCGGGGTTGAATCGCTCGCAGGCCGCTTTGTCCCGACTGTCGAGCAGGCAGCCAGAGTAGCGAGCAGCACTGCGCTTACCGCCCGTGCGAAGGTCCTGTGCAGCATCATTGGCGTCTCCCAGTTGGTTGAGGGTCTGTGCCTGCCCTGCGACGATGGCCGCCGTGCCACCGGCTTCCCTGGCGATGTCGAGGGTGTTTTCGTGGCGGCGATCGGTAATCGCCACGAACGCCCAGATTGAGGCAATCACCGCGCCGACGATCGCGATCCAGATCCAGTTGGCGAGGCCCTTGAACCCGGCAGCGGCGAGGAAGGAGAGCGGGTTCATCGCCCCATCGCCTGGGCGAGCTTGATGTGATAGCCGTTCGCTGCGTAGCTCGCCCCGTTGTAACCGCGCGCGAAGGCACGGCAGGTCTCGGGGTTGGCTGACAGCAACCGCAGTTCGTCGGCGAGGCCGTTCACTTTGATGAAGGTCACCAGCGCGCCGAGCTGCGCGGCCTCGCTCTTGGCCATGGCGAGCGCGAAGCTTTCGGCGCTGGCATAGCCGAGCGTCTTCCAGTGGAAGCCCATGATCTGGAAAAGGCCCCAGCTGGCGCTTTCGAGCGCCGCCTGTTCGTTGCGGGCAGCCGCGTCGGCCATCTGGTCCCATCGGCCGATCTGGGTCTTAGGATAAGGCAGATCGCGCCACTTGGCATAGGAGAAGCTGCTCGGGCTCCAACGTCCATCGGTGCGGCGGTGGAAGATGTGAGGTTCGAACAGGATGATCGGCAAGCCGAGGTCGCTGAAGCTCTTTCCGCCACTTTCCACCGTGACCACTGCGCGCAGGTTGCGGGCCGGAACCTGCAACGAGGCTGCGGCGAACTCGATGTCCGCATTGGTCAGCTTGGGTGCGCTCTTGTTGACGAAGCGCTCGAGAAAGGCTTCGCGGGCAAAGCTCGGCGGCGGCGCGGCGGCGGCTCGGGGAACGCCTGCAACATCGAGAGCCGCGTGGATCTTGCTGACGTCTTCCCCGTCGAGCGGCGCGACCTTGCGGGCGGCGTCGAAGTGGGGCTTGCGCGGATCGTTCATCGTGTCTTCCCCTGAAGCTGGGCCATCCTGCCGGTCTCGCGCGCCACCCAGATGATTCCGAAGACGATCAGCGAAGCGTGGCCGAGGTCGATCATCCATTGCCAGTCGCTCTCCGAGGCCCCGAACAGGATCATGAAGCGCGCGGAGCCGAAACACATGACGGCGAAGGCGAAGGCGTAGAGCATGGTGCGCAGCACCGGATCGCGGGCCGGGCTGTTGGCAGAATGCCAGAACAGCGCGAGCGCCAGCACTAGGTCCGCGATCATCAGAAAGGCGCTCACTTCAGGCCCCCTTTCCACGGCCAAGCGATATCGCCGGCAGCAGCGCGGCGCGCGAGCCAGGGCGAGAGCAGCCCGGCCACACCCATTACCAGCTGCACCGGCAGCGCCGATATCCACGCCATCAATGCGCCGCCGTTCACGAAGTGCGGGTGAGCGAGGCCGGCGAACACCCCGATCACCACCGCCACCACTACGGTGAGCGGCAGCGCCAGGCGCTCGGTCGAGGGTGAGACCGTCATGCCGACGAAGCCGCCGGCGATGGCAAAGAACAGCCCGGCGATGACGTGCGGCCAGGGGGCTGCAAAGCCCATAACCGCGCTCATTCCAGCCATCGATGCGCTGAAGGACTGGACCTTGAGTTCATGCATGCTTCGGGTCCTTTTCCATCAGTCGAACTCCGGCCAGAGGGTGTGGGCCGCGATCGGGAAGCCGGCGAGGTCTTCCGCCGGCAGGCTGTCGGCGATGCCCTCGATAGCGTTCGAAGCCGAGCGGATCGCGTCAAGGCGCGCAAAGCGCACCGCGCCGGCCTCGCTCGGCACGCGCAGGTCGTTGAGCTGTCGCCATTCGGGGCTGATTGCCGCGATGCGCCGGGCGGCCTCGCTCTGGATCCGCGAGCGTAGCTCTGCACGGATCGAAGTTGCGGAACGACGCGCTGCCGGAGCGATCACCGGGCGCCCGCGGGCATCGGCGGCAACCTTACGCCCTCCGGACAGCGCGGCGAGCAGCTGCGCGTGGCGCGCGTTGCTGATCTGGGCCGCGCCTTCCGGCGCCTGCCGGCGGGTCAGGTAGAAGGCCGGGCGGGCATCGTCGCCCGTGCCGATCATGGCGAAGAAGACGCTCATGTGAGGTTGATCCTTCCGATTGCATGCCAGCAGAAGGGGTCCGCCGTGTTGTTGGCGTTCCACACCTGAAAGCCGGTCGGGCTGATGCCGCTGGGCACCACCGCGGGGAAGTTGTCCTGCGCGTTGTTGTTGAGATCGGCCGTGCCGCTGCCCACCACCGAGTAGGTTTCCGCGAAGGCAATAGGGAAGCTGGCGAAGGTGCTGCTGTTCGCGCTGGCGGTGATCCGCCCCCACTGGATCGCCAGCGCGTTGGCCGGGTCGGCAAGCGCAAGCACGATGTACCCAGTCTGCCCGAAGCTGCGGATGATCGGCCCGAACCCGCCGGGCGTGATCGCCACGTTGCCGGCCGTCCCGGCGATGATCTGCGCGGCGCTGGCTGCCGCCACACTCAGCACGCGGTTCGCGGCAAGCGACCCGCCGCCGGTGACCAGTCCGGTGCCGGTAATCGTGCGCCCGGTGAGCGCCGTGATCAGCGCGGACAATGCCGTGTCAGCGGACTGGCGGGCGCCCGTCTCCGCGTCGACATCGGCGATGCGCGCCGCGATCTCGTCCGTGATTGCCTGGAGGATCGGCACGAGGCGGGTTGCCAGCTTCAGCGGGGTCACCGCGCGCTGATCGTCGGTACCGGTGTTGGTCTCGGCCTGGGTGGCGAGCTCGAGCACGCCTTGCACCGTTTCGGTCGCGGGCGGGTTGATGAATTCGGTCGAACCGAAGGTGATCGATGCCGCGGAGATGTCCGCGAAGATCACATCGACCGAAAGCAGCGCCACCGAACCGGCGGTCTTTTCGAGGATTGGTCCGGGCTGGCCGAACACGGCAAACAGCGTGCCATCTGCCAGATAGAGGCCGATCGAGCGCAGGGCATAGGCATCGGCGCTGGCATCGCGCAGGGTCACGTGGATCGTATCGTCGGCGACCACCTGCCCGCCGAGCGAGGGCAGGCGCTTGAACTCGCCGGCCAGGGCGGTCAGCGCGGGGCTGGGAGCGACGGCCGTTGTCGAAACGCCGAACTGGCTGATTGTCACCGGCAGCGTGCCGGTGTTCGCGGCATTGACCAGTGCCGCCCGCCCCGCGTTGGTGATGGTGATATCGAAGGCCATGTTCGCTGGTCGCTCCTGTGTCAGGCCGCCGCCGCCCGGCAGGGCAGGCGCGCATAGATCGCCGCGCGCCCGGAGCCGCGCAGGCCGATCCGGGCGCGGGCGGTGACTGACAGCGCAAAGGTGAAGTGGCTGCGGGCGGGCTTGCTCTTGCTGACTTCGGCAATCACCGCGTCGACGAACTCGGAATCGGGGACCCCGCCCGCACCGTCTGTCAGCGAAACCGACAAGGCGAATGTGTGCGGCGGGGCCGGGGGCGTTTCCTCCCACCATTCACGAATTGCTATATTCCCGCCGAAGGACCGCACGACATCTTCCACCGACCGGCGCGTGCCCTTGCGCCGCTGCAGGGCAATGGCACCTGCCACGCGGGCGCGGCGCACAGCCAGCGACCAGCGCGAATCCCAATTGTCGATCGACAGCGACCACGCGAGCCAGGGCAGCAGCTCCTCCGGGCAATCCTCGGCCGACCAGAGCGGTGCGAGCGGGGTATCTATCCCGCCGATCCGCAGGGCCGCGAGCATATCCAGCGCCCGCTCGAGCGGGGTTGCATTGGGCGGGAGAATGGTGGGGCCGCTCATTCGGCGACCCCCGCATCGGTCAGCGTGATCGCGGTGCAGTGACCCGCCTGCAGCCTGGTCAGCACGATATCGGCAGCAGGCTCAGTAAGGATCACATTCTGCACGCCTTCGGGGTGAAGCGCGGCGATGATCCCCGCGCGGGTGACATCGCGCCCAAGCCGCTGGACCGCCGCAAGGTGGCTGTCGAGCCGATCCCGCGCGGTCTGGAGCACCACCGCGCGATCGGGACCGGCCATGAAGGACAGACTGGCTTCGACCGTGAAGGGCACGATGTCGGCGGCCACGACTGTCACCATGTCGGTCAGCGGGCGGATGGTATCGTCATTGAGCCGCGCTTCGACCGCTGCCAGCACTTCGGGTGCGGGCGTGCCGTCACCCGAACGGGAAAGGACCGCCACCAGCACCTCGCCCGGGTCAGGGCTGGTGGCGGCAGCATCGAGCACATCGGGCGAGGCAGATGCGGCGTGGAAGATGTAGGCGCCTTCGGGTCCGGCCACCGAGTAGCCTTCGGGCGCAAGCACGATGCGGCGACGGTAATCGTCGTCGCTTTCCATGATCGCCGCGGGCACCGAAGGCGGGTCTGCCGGCGTCAGGGTAAAGCGCGGCACCCCGAACAGCGCCCCCAGCGCATCGAGATCGCCGCCGCGCGCATAGGCCACCATGACCGATCGGGCCGCATCATTGACCCTCTGGCGCAGCACCAGCTCGCGATAAGACACTGCCTGCAGCAGCATCACGACGGGATCGCTTTCGACCGTCGCATCGAAGGTGCCGCCTGCAGCCGTGATCGCGGCCGTGAACCACGCGAGGTTGGCGGCGAAGATGGTTTCGAAGTCGAGCGTCTCAATCACATCGGGCGGCGGAAGGCGCGACAGATCGATGACTGACGCGCTGGTGCCGCTGGTGCTGATCGGAGGGATGGCCATGCAGCCACCTGCCTGTCACGCGCGCGCGAAGGGAAGGTGGCGGGCGGGTTGAAGCGGCTTCAACCGAAGCGCGCGGCGGCAGTCAGCCTTCGAAGATCTCCGATATCACGTCCAGAACCAGATCGCGATCCGCATCGTCGAAACCGACTAGGCGGCGTTCGGGATAGCGGGTGGTGACCTTGCTTCCGTCCGGCGCGCGGCCGACGAAGCTGCGCAGGCCAAAATGGTGTGTGGCCGCGACGCGATCGCCCTTGGCCGGCGCGATCTCGACACTGTCGGCACCGGCCTTGATCGACCAGTTGCGCACCAGGCGCAGCTTGCGGAACATCTTGCCGCCCGCCTTGCGCCGGACGCGGCCCCGCTGGTCGAGCCGCGCCTTGCGCCCTTCCATGGCCCCGCCGTCCGGCTCGACATTGCGGGCGATGCGATCGAGGTTGGACCGGCGAAGCGCCTTCCCCAGCTTCATCGCCGCGCGCTTCCTCTGGGTCGGGGAGAGGCCTTCAAGCACCTGTCCGAACCACTGGTCGAGAGCGGCCAGTGCATCGGAATCGTAGTCAGCCATCTCCCCGCCCTCCTATTGCCCGGTGATGATCAGCTCGCGCGCGGGCCGTTGCCCGCCGCCAGCGCCGTAGTGCAGCGACACTTCCTCGATCGTGAACTCGGCGAACAGGTCACGCACCTCGGGGCGATCGTTGAGCGAGAGGATGAAGTGCCCGTTCAGCCCGGCCAACAGGTCGCGCAGGCGGACGAAGTCATCCGGGGCGAAGATGTCCTTCCCGTAATCGTCTGTGTGCCCCCAGTAGGGCGGGTCGCAGTAGAACATCGCGCCGGGGCGGCTATCATAGCGTTCGATGCAGGCGCCGAAGTCGAGGCACTCGATCAAAACGTTGTCGAGCCGCTCGTGCACCGCTTCCAGCATCGGCTCCAGCTTGCTCAGGCTCCAGCGAGGGCGTTCGTATTCGACGCCGAAGTGCTGGTTGCGGCCGCCGAACCCGGTCTTCTGCAGGTAGAGGAACCGCGCTGCGCGTTCGAGGTCGGTGAGCTGGTCGGCAGGCGTGGCGCGCAGCCGCTCGAAATCCGCGCGGCTGTAGAGCTGGAACTTCAGCACATCGAGGAACTGCTGGTAGTGGCGCTGCAGGATCCGGAACAGGGTCACGACGTCGCGGTTGACGTCGTTGATCACCTCGAGCTTTGGCTTCTCGGGCCGGCGGAAGAATACCCCGCCCATGCCAATGAATGGCTCGACGTAACGGGTGTGCGGGATCTGCGATATCCGGCTTGCGATGCGGCGCGAGAGGGCGCGCTTGCCGCCGAGCCAGGGGGCAACGGGTTGAACCGGGCGAACTTCAATCAATCCTTCTTTCATCTTCGATACCTAAGGAAGCTCCGCCGCTTGCGGCCGGGGGAGCCGACGGGCCGGTCATGACGGCCCCAGGTGCGAGAGCCCCCCTCTCGCGGTTCGGGGCGTTACAGCGCCCCTGCCACCCCCGTTTTTTGCCGAGGTGGGTATTGGTGCCCGGCCGCTTCAGGAGCTGCCGTCGGTGAGCCGGACCTCGGCGAGCGGCGGGATCGGGGCGACGCCGGCGAAGCCCGCCTCGTCTTCGAAGAGCGCGTCGGGTTCCTCGAGATAGGTGACCTGCCAGCTGCCATCCGACTGTGGTTCGACCGCGATGTTCTCGGTGAGGTTAATCGTGAACAGGATATCGGCGGTGGTGAGATCGAGGATGTCGCTTTCGAACTGGAAGCTGTCGCCGTTGGGGCTAAGCAGATCGGGCTGATTGACGCGCAGCCAGCGGGTGATCGCCAGCGCGATGATCGCGATATCCGTCTTCGCTTCCTCGATCAGGACCGAAAGCGGGTACTGCAGGGCAAAGCCGTGACTGGCGGTGCCCCGCGCGCGCACCGCGCCATTCTCGATCCACAGCTTGAGGCGGCCGGGTTCATTCCGCAGTTCAGGGATCGCGGCTGTGAGGGCAGTGCGGAGAGACTTGGCCTTGCTCATCGGTCTAGTCCCACAGCTTCACGGTCGCGCGCTTTGCCGAGGCGGGGCTGGTCGCTGCGAGATCCGGCAGCGTGACCTGCGTGCCGCCGGGCAGAGCCGGGCCGATCTCGGCAAGACCGGGATTGAGGTCATAAGCCTGCTCGGTCACGCCGGCGGTGCGGCCCAGCACGCGCCAGCAGACCGCATCGAGCGTTTCGCCCTGCTGCGCGACGGCGATCATGTCAGATCAGCTCCACCCGGTTGCGGGCGGCGAGCGCCTTGGCGGCGGGATCGGCCGCGCCGATCGCGCGCAGATCGGCGACGGCGTCATAAGCCTTGGTGCGGTAGATGCCGGCGGTGTCGCGCTTTTCCTCGTTGCGGTCGATCGCTTCGTCGGTGGCGCTGACATCGACGTGCATGTCGGCGAGCTCGGCCGCAGCGTAGAAGGTGACGATCCGCTGCCAGATCAGCTCGGCCCGGTTCTTCCCGTTGATTTCATCTTCGGTGACGTCGGCTAGCTCTGCCGCGCCTTCGGTCACGCGGGCGGTGCGCCAATCGTACATGGCGCGCAGGCCGGACAGGATGCCGCCCTCGATCGCCTGCACCAGGCGCTCATCCGTCACCGCCCCTTCGCCCATGCGGATGGCCTTGCGGGCGTCTTCCGTCGAGGTGGGCGGGAACCAGTCGTCGGCGGCGACGATGATCCCGGCGGGTTCGAAGTTGTCGGGCGGCGCGGTCAGGCCAGTCATGGTTGCTTACCCCCGGCGGACATGATCACCTCCCTTCTGTGGCTGGCTCCGCGATGTGGGGAGGGTGGGGACGGGAGCGGCGCGCATAGGCGAACCTTGCTGCCGTCCTGTCCGCCCTCCCCGACGCCGTGGGGCGCTTCGTTACTTGGCCGGGAGCGGAAGCTCGCGGACAAGAATATCCTGACCGTCGTGAACCACGAATTCGCGTTCCGAATATGGCTCGACCGTGCCGATTTCGGTGTAGTCACCGCCTTCGACTGGCTCCCGATTCAGCAGCGGAAAGGCCAGAACGCTGGCGGGCCAATCATGGGTGATGACTTTCACTTTAGTGGTCACTGTCCGGTCTCCTTCGGGGCAAGGTCGCGGAGCATCTTTTCCGCGCGCTCGATGTCCTTCACCACGCCGATCTTTGCGTTGAGCTTCTTGGCGCGTTGCAGGTGATCGAGCCCCTGCGATGCGTAAGCCGCGGCGCCGCCGGCGGGGCCGGTTTCGTCGCTCGCATCGAAGGCGGCCGCCTTCACCAGCCAGCTGCGGCCCAGCGCCTTGTCGAGCTTCGCCTTGGCGGCGTCCGGCATGTCGGCATCGGCGGTGAGCTGGTCGAGCTCGACCATGATGTCGTGCGGCACCGCCGCGGGGTTCGCCAGGGCAACCTCGGCGATGTCTTCGCGCAGGAAGCACGCGGTGGTGCGGGTGTAGCGTTCGGGAAGGGTCAGGCCGTGCTTCAATGCGAAGCGGCCGAGCATCAGCGCGAGATCGTACTCGGCGCAGTCGATCGCCCAGACCAGGTTGGTCATCAGCACTTCGTCCTGCACCGGCTTGTCGGCTTCGAGCACGCCCGCGATCCACGGCGCGAAGTCGGTCATGAAGGCGCGCTTCATCGGGATCCGGGCTTCATGGCTTTCGACGTCCTGCAGCTTGCGCAGGTTGTCGTGGAGCACTGCGCGCAGCTGGGCATATTCCTGCCCGGCGGCGCTGGCGGGATCGGGTTCGGCGAGTGCGGCTGTCGCCACGGCTCCGCCGGCGAGCGCGGCGAGCTTCTGCTGGCGATGGCGAAGGGCGGGGCTGTGAGACATGCGGACTCCTCTGGAGAAATCCCCGCGCGATCCGGCGGCGGGGGCCGGGTAGTGGGGCAGCGGCTTCCAATCCGCTGGTCCAGCACCTCGGCTGCGCTACGGTCTCAGGCGGCGCCGACCCGGATGTCAGCCGCCGCCTTCAATGACCCTCGGTATTACGGAGCCGGGCGGGCAGGTGCCGCGCCCATGACGATGTTCTCGACCAGCGACGCGATCTCGTATTCCTCGACCACGTAGGCTTCGTTCACCGATTCATAGTTGGCGATGCGATCATACTCGGGTTCGTCCACCAGCTGGCGGCGGCGGGTTTCTTCCTGCCAGTAGATCGACAGGTTGCTCAGCTTGGTGATCAGCAGTGCGTTGGCCGGGAAGCCGCTGACGCGCACCGCCGGCAGTCCGCCGAGCATCTTTTCCGAACGGATGATGCGGTCGGTGGCTTCGACTTCGGTCGCCGTCGCCCCGGTCTTCTGGGCGATGTTGAAGTACTTGTCGTCCACCAGATCGTGCCCGACGATCACGACCAGATCGGTGTCACCGCGGTGGGTTTCATGGATCAGGCGCTTGGCATCCATCACAAGCGCATCGAGCGACGAATAGTCGGCTTCGGCCGTTTCGGCGTTATCAAGGCTGGGGTCGAACAGCACCGCGCCCGCCTTGACGTAGATCGCTTTCAGCGCCGGGTTGTTGGTCCCGTTGGTGCGGACCGTCAGCGCGCCGTCGTCCATCACCTGACCGGGGGCTTCGGTGCGGATGTGGTGCAGCCAACCCTTGTTGACGTCCTGCAGCAGCGGGTTGGCAACGATGTCGGTCGTATCGGCGACTTCTTCGCCGTGCCAACCGATCGAGATACGATCGAGCGCCTGCTGCAGCACGATATCGTCGCGGATCAGCGTCTCGAAGTCTGGGCGGTGACGCCAAGCATCCAGCAGTTCGTAGCGGCGCGACCAGTCGAAGTTGGTCTTTTCGCATTTGTACTGGTGCTTGAGGTTGTTGTTGCCGATCGCAGCCGGGTTGCGGCGTGCGCCGCCCGAGGTATCGACCCGCCCGGCCAGACGGCGGCCTGCGCCGACGCCGAGCTTCTGGCCGCTCTGCTGGGTGACCGGGATCATATTGATCGCCATCAGGAACTCGCTCGAATCGCGGATGCGATCTTCGAGGCGCTGTTCGACGACGGGGTCGACATTGAACTTCTTGACGGTGTCTTCAACCGGCACGTGGTTCAGAAGCGCAATCGTCGACACGTAGGTATTGAAGCGGGCGCGAGTATCGTTGCGCATGGGCCTGATCCTTGTTGGGTTTTAGCGGGGCCGGAAAGGGTGTTGGACGGGGCCCCGAAGGGCGGCGAGATCAGCAGTCGGTTTTGGCGTAATTGCCGTTCGTGCCGGCGCTTTCGGGACGGGCGCGGAAGGTTGGCGCCGGGGTGGTTTCCCTGTGCTCCTGCAGCTTGGACAACTTCATTTCGAGCGCGTCGGTGGTCTCGCGCGTCTCCTGGCGCAGCGCGTTGATCGACGTGTCGATCGAGGTTGCGAGTTCGGTGAAGACCGTGCGCAGATCCTCGGCGGTGAAGCCCTGCGGCGCGGCGGCGGGATCGGCGGGGGTGGTCTGCGCCGGAGGGGTGGCCGGGGTCTTCGGCGCGAAGCGATCGGCGAGGCTGTCGAGCACGCCTTTGAGCCCGGACAGCAGGCCAGTCGTTTCCGGCGTGGTGGCTGTGTCGAATTCCAGCAGCGCGGCATCGCCCTGCTCTTCGCGCGAGAAGCGCTCAATGCCCGGCACCGCGGCGGAAAGCTGGCTGGTGAACTGCAGGCGATCGGTGGCGATCGAGGCCGGGCTGTCGGTCAGCGCGCAGCCCATGAGGTAGGCGAAGCCCTTGCCGGCGAAGTCCGGGTGGATCTCGATCGAGGGATAAAGCTTCTGGCCGGCGGCGTTGAGGGCCTGGGCATCCTCGGTAACGTCGAACACACCGTAAAGCGCGGTGCGCTGTTCGGGCTTGCCGTTGAAGGTGACGGTCACTTCCTCGGTTTCGAGGGAGAGCACGTCGCCATAGGCGCGGAATGGGCCTTCGCTGCTGATGCCGCGGATGTGCTCGATGTTGAGCCGGGCCGAGTAGACCTTGGGATCGTAGCTGCTGGCCATCTGGCGCAGGTGCTCGGCATCGATCGTGCGGCCATCCACGGTGGCGCCGGACGTGGCGAGCAGGAAACGTTTGGTCTTCATCAGTTCGGGCTCCAGCTTGTGGCTCGGGGACGTTGGAGGCACTAAGGCCTCGCCTCGGGCCTTCCGCGCAACGCCGCGCACAGGTGGAAGCGCCATCAACCGCGCAAGCTTCTGGCGCGGCCCCCTCCTGCGGGGTGCATGGCAAGGCCATGCACCTGCCGATGCCGCCAGTGTCTGAAGAGGAAGACGAAGCCGAAGGCCGCGACGCCGGTATGGCGCAGCGCCGCTGGGCGCGCTCGCTCTACTGGCGCGGGTGGACCGTCCGCCAGATCGGCGACGAGCTGGGCATTCCCTACCAGACAGTCGCCAGCTGGAAGCGGCGCGACAAGTGGGCCAATGCCGCCCCGGTCGACATCGTCGACGATCGGATCGAGGCTAAAATCGCCACCCTCCTCGACAAGGAACCTTTCACGGAAGGGGACATGAAGCGGGTCGATTTCCTGATGCGCCAGATGGAGCGCACCGCCCGCATCCGCAAATACACCGAGAGCGGGAAAGAGGGCGACCTCAACCCCAATATCGAGCGCCGGAACGACGACAAGGCCAAGGCCAAGCGCGAGGAAAAGCGCAAGAACCAGCTGACCCGCGAGCAGTGGCAGGCGCTGCTCGATGATTTCCACGCCAACAACTTCGCGCACCAGCGCACCTGGTGGGAGCAGCGCGGCCAGCGCACCCGCAAGATCCTGAAGAGCCGCCAGATCGGCGCGACCTGGTATTTCGCCCGCGAGGCCGTGGCCAAGATCGCCGAGGCGGTGCTTGCCGGCGAGCAGCCCCGCAACCAGATCTTCCTTTCCGCTTCCAAGCGCCAGGCCATGAAGTTCCGGCGCGAGATCGTGAGCTGGGTCAAGAAGGTGACCGGCGTCGACCTGCGCGGCGATCCGATGATGCTGGATCTGTCGGGGTTGGTCGACGCGGACGGCGAGCCGCTGGCCCTCGATTCCGTCGGGCTCTACCCGCTGTCGACCAATTCCAACACCGCCCAGGGCGAGAGCGGCGATTTTTACTTCGACGAATTTTTCTGGGCGGTCGGCTTCGCCCAGCTGCGCAAGGTCGCGGCCGCGATGGCGACGCACACGATCTACAGGCGCACCTATTTCTCGACCCCGTCGACCAAGACGCACCAGGCATATGAATTCTGGTCGGGCGAGGAATGGAACCGGGGCCGCCCCAAGAACCAGCAGCAGTTCTTCGACCTCACGCACAAGGCGCTGAAAGACGGGCGAGTGATGCCCGATGGCAGCTGGTGCCAGATCGTCACCGTCCACGATGCCGTCGCCCAGGGCATGGCCCAGCTGATCGATGTCGAGGAGCTGCGCACCGAGAGCAGCGAGGACGAATTCCGCAACCTCTACGAATGCGAGTTTGTCGATGATGCGAATTCCAGCTTCCCCTGGAAGCTGCTGCGCCCGGCGATGGTCGACAGCTTCTACCAATGGCGCGATTTCCACCCCGCGCATGTCGAGGTGCCGGGCCTGCGCCCCTTCGCCGACAAGCCGGTGTGGCTGGGGTACGATCCCAACAAGCAGGGCCGCGACGATGCCGCGCTGGCGATCATTGCCCCGCCCGATCGGCCCGGGGTGGGCAAGTTCCGCATCCTCGACAAGTACAAGCTCAATGGCCTCGATTATCAGGGGCAGGCCGATCGCATCCGCGAGCTCGCCAAGGTCTACCACGTGACCGACATCGCGATCGACGTGACCGGCGGGCACGGACAGGCGGTCTACGAGATCGTGCGCAAGTGGTTCCCGCAAGCTCGGAAGATCGAATACTCGCTGTCGAGCAAGGCCGCGATGGTGATCAAGGCGCAGAACCTGTTCCGTTCCGGCCGGGTCGAGTTCGACACAGGTTGGACCGACGTGCTGCAGGCCTTCATGTCGATCAAGCCCACCCTCACCGCCAGCGGCAAAGGGGTAACATACACCTCTCCCCGCAACGGGGTGATCGGCCACGCCGATATCGCCTGGGCGTGCATGCACGCCTTTTCCAACGAACCGCTCGATGTCGAGCATGCTGCCAGCGGCGCGGGATCATCCGTCGTCGCGTTCTCAGACTAAGGACCGTCACCGATGGACGAAGTGAGCACCACCCTGCCCGCCAATCTCGCGACCGCGACATTCGCTTTCGGGGATCCGGAGAGCGTGATCGACCGGCGCGATCTGCCCCAGTACTTCGAGGTGTGGCGCAACACCAACTGGTACCACCCGCCGCTGCCGATGGTGCGGCTTGCCCAGGTGTTCCGGATGAGCCCGCATCACAGCAGCGCGATCGCGCTGAAGGTGAACCAGCTCTTGTCGCACCAGACGCCGACCCGGTGGCTTTCCAAGAACGATTTCGAGCGGTTCGCGCTTGACTTCCTGCAGATGGGCAACGGCTACCTTGAGCGGGTGCCGAACATGGCCGGGGGACTGCTGCGCGCCGCCTTCAGCCCGGCCCGCCACACCCGGCGCGGCGTCGACCCCGATGTCTTCTGGTTCGTCGAGAACGGCATCGCGCAGGATCACCGGTTTGAACCGGGCACCGTCTACCAGCTGCAGCAGCCGGACGTGGCGCAGGAGGTGTACGGCGTGCCGGAGTGGATCGCTGCGCTGCAGTCGGGCTTGCTCAACGAAAGCGCCACCATGTTTCGGCGCCGGTACTACCTCAACGGGGCGCATGCCGGTTTCGTCTTCCACCTCACCGACACGCTGATCAGCCAGGAAGTGGTCGATCAGCTGGTCGAGAAGTTCAAGTCTGCCAAGGGCGTGGGCAACTTCAAGAACCTGTTCCTCTATACCCCGGGCGGGAAGAAGGATGGGGTCCAGATCCACCCGATCGCCGACGTTGCGGCCAAGGATGAGTTCCTCAACATCAAGAACATCAGCCGCGACGATCTGCTGGCTGCACATCGCGTGCCGCCGCAGCTGATCGGGATCATCCCGCAGAACTCGGGCGGGTTCGGCAGCGTGACCGAGGCGCTGGATGCGTTCATGCGGCTCGAGATCGTGCCGATCATGGGCCGCATGCTGCAGATGAACGAATGGTTCGGCGTCGAGGTGCTGCGCTTCCAGCCCTATACCATGAGCAACGGGGACCAGCTCAACCCGGACGGCACGATCACCACGGCCGCGAGCCTTCGCAGGGCCTGATCAGCCCCGCCTGACCACCCTCTGACCCCTTCGTGACGCCCTCGGCCTGCCGCCGGGGGCGTTTTCGCGTGCCCCGGTGCCCCATCGAGCCATCCCGCCCCACCTGACCCCTCGCGCCGCCGTCGCCCCCACGCCACGCCATCGGCTTTCGCGTGTTTCTTTATGCAATCCGGGCGGGGTCAGGGCGTGGCTACAGAGCCGGGTATGGTCGGGGATGACATAATCTTTGTAACATGGCCCTGAGAGGCCCTTCAAACCCGCAGAATTCCGCCATTCTTGAGGTTACATCGGACATGTAATCTGACGTAACATTTTCGCTGCGCAGGCATTACCTCATTGTAATTGCCGCAAAATCCAAACTGAGGAAATTACATCTGAGAGGCATAATCTGGTTACATCGATATTATATCGAAATTACATTCTAACTAACTGATTTATAGGAAATGTTATAAATGTTATGTGTTTCCCGAGAATACCCAGCACTTGAGCGAAGCCGACGCACGTCTGCGGTTTTTCGCGATCGAGGTCGCGATCCGGGTTACCTGGCTGTGGTGGGTGAGCGGCGCTGCAGATCGATGCGCACCGGGGCCGCGTGGGCCGACTTACTCTAAAGGTGGAGCGGGTGAAGGGAATCGAACCCTCGTCGTAAGCTTGGGAAGCTTCTGCTCTACCATTGAGCTACACCCGCGTCGCATGGGGTCTGCAAGACCGCCTGATGACGCGACGCGCGCTTGCCATGATTCGTCTTGGCGGGTCAACACCGGATCGCCGCGAGCCGGTTCCGTGACCGCGATGTTTCACGTGAAACGCGGGTTCAGGAGGGGTCTGGAGGGGGTCTGGGAGGGGTCTAAGTGGGGTCTAGGCGCGGCCTAGGCGCGGTCTACGCGGGTCTGGCACGCCTCTGGCAGCGCCCTCGCACCCTAAGCGCGCCCCGCGCTCAATCCTCGAGCCAGTGGCGCCATGCGAACCACGCGCTCACCGCCACGCCGATCACCACGCAGAAGCCGACCACGCCCCAGAACGCCCAGGGCTCATTCGCTCCAGGAATGCCTTCCACGTTCATGCCGAGCAGCCCGGTGACGAAGGTCAGCGGCAGGAAGATGAAGGCCACCACCGAAATTGCGAGGCTCCTCTGGTCAATCTTCTCGGCGCGCAGGTCGGTGAGCTGTTCGTGGAGCAGCGCCGCCCGCTCACGCACAGCTTCCAGTTCTTCGGCCATGCGGGCGAAGCGGTCGCCTGCTTCGCGCAGGTGCATCCGGTCCTCCTTGGCGATCCAGTCGAATTCGAGCTGGCTCATCTCGGCGAGCGCATCGCGGTCGGGCGCGACGAAGCGCCTGAGCACGATGGCCTGCGAGCGCAACGCGGCGATGCGGCGGCGAAGTGCATAGATGTCGCCCCCGTCGAGCATCCCCTCGCAATCGTCGAGTTCGTCGCCCAGATTTGCGACCTGCGGATCGAGCTCGGTGCTGATTGCCTGCGCCAGCGCGGCGACGAAATCGCCCCCGTCGGCAAGCTTGCCCGCGCGCATCAGCCCATCGACCCTGGTGAGCGCGGCGAGCCTTCGGCGGCTCACCGAGGTGACGCGCCGCGCCTCGACCCAGACGCGGATCGAGACGAGGCCGTCGCTGTCGTCCATCGGATCGCGCGCGGGGCCGCGGAGGTTGATGAGCGCCGCATCGTCGACCTCGTCGCAGCGCGGGCGGGTCTCGCTCGCCAGCAGCGCGTTGGCGGCCATCATCGGGACATAGCCCGGCAGGTCCTCGCGCCGCGCCTGCCCGGCTTCCTCGACATGCAGCCACACGAAGCCCGGCCCGGCATAGTCCGCGACGTCGTGAGGCGGGATATCGCGGACGACACCGCTCTCGAAGACCAGCGCCTGAAGGCTTGGCGGGGCGGCGGGTTGGCTCATGGCGACCGTGTTAGACCGCGGGCGAGGCGAGCGGCAAGCCGCTTGATCCGCGCCCGCTCCCGCGCCACTCTTGCGGCCAGCAAAAGGGGACACGCATGATCGGACGGCATTTCTTTCTTCTGGGAGCCGCGCTGGCGACCATGGCGACCGCCGCGCCTGCGCTGGCCGACGAGCCGCTCGCGATGCGGGAGACCGAAGACGCCGCGCCCGCCCTGCCCGCCATTCTCTCCCCCCGCGAACGCGCCGCTACCGAGAACCGCATCCTCGCCGAACGCCTCGACACGCTGATCCCCCCAATCATGCGCGCCGAGGGCGTCGATCTGTGGCTGCTGGTCGCCCGCGAATATTTCGAGGAGCCGGTGGTCGCCACCATGCTCGATGCCGAGAACATGCATGCGCGGCGGCGCACCATCCTCATCTTCCACGATCCCGGCGAGGGCAAGCCGGTCGAGCGTCTCACCGTCAGCCGCTATGGCCTCGGCGGATTGTTCGCGCCCGCCTGGGACCCGGACACGCAGCCCGACCAGTGGCAGGCGGTGGCCGAAATCATCGCCGCGCGTGATCCGAAGAAAATCGCGATCAATTCGTCCGACCTTTATCAGTTCGCCGACGGCATGACGCTGAGCCAGTATGACCGCTTCATGTCCGCCCTGCCCGCCGCTCTCCACGACCGCGTCACCAGCGGCGAGGGGCTGGCGATCCGCTGGCTCGAAACGCGCACGCCCGCCGAGATGGCGCTCTATCCCGAAGTGGTGCGCATCGCCCATTCGATCATCAGCGAGGCCTTCTCGCGCAAGGTCATCACGCCGGGGGTGACGACCGCAGAAGAGGTGCAGTGGTGGTACCGCCACCGGCTGATGGCGCTGGGCCTCGACCCGTGGTTCCACCCCTCGGTCGCGATCCAGCGGCAGGGGGCCAAGGGCATGCTCGAAGGCGCGGAGGTGATCCGGCCGGGCGATCTGCTGTGGACCGATTTCGGCATCACGTACCTCAGGCTCAACACCGATACCCAGCATCTCGCCTATGTGCTGAAGCCGGGTGAGACTGAGGCTCCGGCCGGCTTGCGGGCGGGGCTGGCGAACAGCAACCGGGTGCAGGATTTTCTCACCCGGGCCTTCAAGACGGGCCGCTCGGGCAACGAGGCTCTGGCACAGGCCCGCGCCGAGGCACAGGCCGCAGGGCTCGATCCTTCAATCTATTCGCACCCAATTGGCCATCACGGCCACGGGGCGGGGCCGAGCATCGGCTTCTGGGACAATCAGAATGCCGACCCGCGCGGGGAAGGCCCGATCCGCGCCAACACCGCATGGTCGATCGAGCTCACCTCCTATGCCGCGGTTCCCGAATGGGGCGGGCAGCGCGTGGATTTCCGCACCGAGGAGGATGCGTTCTTCGATGGCGAGACCGTGCGCTATATCGACGGGCGGCAGACCGCGATCACGCTGATCCCTTCGGATTAGCGGCGGCTGGACGATCCGATCCCGCGCGCGCGGGTCTTCACCCGGTACACGTCGGTCAGCGCGGTGATGTAGAGCTCGGACAGGTCCGGCCCGCCCCACGCCAGATTGGTGGCGCGCTTCGGCGTGGCGAGCCGCTCGATCACCGCGCGCTTTGCCGGATCGACAACGCAGATTCCGCCGGGACAGGTCACATAGACCAGCCCCATGCTGTCCACCCGCAGGCCATCCACGCGGCCCGGCTTGCTCTCGTCGGTCACGTCCACCACCAGCCGCTTGCCCGAGGCTCTGCCATCGGCGGCGATGTCATAGGCCCACAGCGTCTGGGTGGCGGTGTCGCCGACATAGAGCACCCGCTCGTCGGGCGAGAAGGCGAGGCCGTTGGGGCGCTCCAGTGCCTTGTCGACGAGGGTCATTCGCTTCGCTTTCTCGTCGAAGGCGAAGACCCCGGAGAAGCCCGTTTCATTGTCGCGCTTCACGCCCTTGTATGCGCTCGCCAGCCCGTAGGGCGGGTCGGTGAAGAGGATCAGCCCGTCGCGGCGGACCACCACATCGTTGGGGCTGGAAAGGTGCCTGCCCTCGAACGCATCGACCAGCACCTGCCGTCCGGCCTTGCCTGTCCAGCGGGTCAGCGCGCCGCTGCCGTGTTCGGCGTTGAGCAGGCGGCCCCTGCGATCGAAGGTGTGGCCGTTGGCCATGAAGCTGGGGGTGTAGAGCACCCGCGGCGCGCCTGCCCCGGGGGTGTAGGCATAGACCGTGTCGCCGGGAATATCGCTGAAGACGAGGCGCTTGCCGTCCCAGGCGGGGCCTTCGGTGAAGGTATAGCCGGTGGCGACCAGTTCGAGGCTGCTCTCGATGAAGCGCGGCTCGGCGACCACATAGGTCCCCTGCCCGCTCGCGCTGTCCTGCGCCAGCGCTGCCCCTGCTGCGCCGGCCGATGCCATCAGCACCGCCGCGATCCACCGCCTGCCCTTGCCCATTCTCCCGGTCCTTTCGCAGCCCGCCTTGCGCCAAGAGTGCCCTGCCGCGCGCGGTGACGCCAGCAATTTTGAGGGGAGCTGCGAGGGTTGCATGGCGCGCGTCCGGGGGGCATGGGGAGCGCCAGACAGGAGACCCCACTCATGCGTCAGATCGACCACTTCATTGTCGGAGGCACGCCCGCGCCGACGCGCAAGCACGCCGTCTGGAACCCCTCGACGGGCGAAGTTCAGGCCGAGGTCGCGCTGGGCGATGCAGCCCTGCTCGCCCGCGCGGTGGAGACCGCCAAGCGCGTCCAGCCCGCCTGGGCCGCGACCAATCCGCAGCGCCGCGCGCGGGTGATGTTCGCCTTCAAGCAGTTGGTCGAAGACAACATGCAGGACCTCGC
>JAIYAM010000020.1 GCA_027489065.1 Erythrobacteraceae bacterium
GCCGTTCGGCGCTAGCCGATTGCGGCATAGGACAGGTGGCCGAGTGGTTTAAGGCAGCGGTCTTGAAAACCGCCGTAGGTGCAAGCCTACCGTGGGTTCGAATCCCACCCTGTCCGCCAGTTACGACTTCTCCCGCCGTTCACCAGCGGCGCGCGACATGGTTCTTTCTGCCCCGCCAGCGGGCAAGGCTGAGCGCCGCACGCTTTTCCGTCCACGACATCCTTGCGAAGCGCGGAAAGCTCCGGATCAATCGGTGCCCGGCGGAAGCCAGGCGATGCGGCCGGCTGTCCAATGCCTCGGTCATGCGTGGGCAGAGCGCCTGCGGTGATGTGCGTGCCGCCTCCACCAAGTCCGCTATGGGCGCGTAGATCGCCGCATCGCGGGCCATCGCCTCGGCCATGGCAATCGCGTAATGGGATTCGCCCTGTGGCTGCGCGCGATGCAGCGCGATGTCCTGGAGCAGCCGTAAGCCAACAATTCCGAACTCATGTCCGCGGTCGTGCAATTGTCCGTGCGCCATGGCGATGAGCAACCGGTCTTCGGGGGCCGGCACCCTGACCCGCGCCCCGCCGAGGTGCATCTCACGGGCGTCGCGAAAGACCCTCCCCTCGTCGAGCGCCGTCCTGTAACGCGCCGAAACCATTCGGCGGTGCAGTTCGATCCCATAACCTTCGACCGGGTGTTCCGCCATTCCCAGCTGGTGATCGATATGTTCCGCCTGCCCCATGAAGCGGAAGCCCCGCGCGATCAGCACATCGCGCCCGGCCTGTACCTGCGCTTCGTCCGGCAGCAGGATGTCGAGATCGCCGATCAGCCGTTCGCCGGGGTCGCTCAGCATCTGGCTGGCAAGCAGGCTGGACCCCTTGATCAGCAATGGCGCGAGGCCGGCATCGCACAGCCATTCAGCCGTTTGCGACAGGCCAACTTCCAGCCGCTGGTTGCGCTCGCGGTTGAGAAACAGCACGGCGGCGAGGTAATCTGCGGTGGGCTCCGGCACCCATGCCCTGCCCGCCAGCCTTCGTGCGAGGCCGGGCGTTGCGGCGTGGTAGCTGGCAGCCTCCAGCGCAAGGTCCCAGTCGAATGCGGCTGGCGGCGCCTGCGGCTCGTCGGAAACGAGCCAATGGGCAAGCCAGCCGTAGACGGCCGAGCGCTTCAAGCGGCATCGCCTTCCAGAATCGCCCGCAGCGCCTCGTCTACCCGGTCGACCGAATTGTAGCGGATCATGTAGCACGGGGTCTGCGCCAGCCAGGCGGTGAAGTCGGTGATCCGCCCTAGAGTCAGGGGGTATCCGATCCACAGGCGGTCCCGGGCGAGTTCGGCCAGCGCATCAAGGGAGGTGATGGGCGTGAGGCGGTTGTCTCCTTCGGGCTCATAACGCGGCATGACCAATGCGCGCAGCCTCACGGGGGCGGCGGCGCATCGCCTTTCCGACACCGGCAGCATTCGTGTGTCGAGCCCTTTCGCGACCCGCCGCGGTGCGGCAGCAAGTTCGCTCGGCCAAGCCTCCTCGATCACCCCGAGGCTGCCCGGCTTGACGGAGATTGCCGTCGGCCACGGCGCAGCGCTCCCGTCCGGCAGGACAGCGAGCAGATCGTCGGCGAGATAGGCATAGCCGCGCGCCAGCAACAGCGCCGTCAGTGTCGACTTTCCCGAGCCCGACGGCGCCGGCAGGCCGACGGCTGCGTTGCCCAGAGCCACGGCGGCGCCGTGCATGATCGCCCGCCAGTCCGGATAGCCGTGCCGAATGTCGAGGCACGCCTGATAGATCGCGCCTTGCAGCAGGTCGGGCTCGTCGGTGCGCAGGATCTCCTTGTCCTCGACAACCAGAGCTTGCTGCCTTCCACCTGCCGGTACGACTGCGATCCGGTGCACCGTCTCGTGGCCTAAGGGCGACGCTTCGGGAAGGATCATGCTCAGCCAATCGGCCTGCTGCGGCTCGGCTGACATGGCGAGATGAAGGCCGCACAGATTTGCGTGCCAGCGGACTTGTTGCCGAGGCGGCGCGGTCGGCGCGAGCGGTTCGAATGGACCATCTGCAGCGGGGGGCTCGTTCCACATGCGGATCAGATCATACGCCGTCTCTCCGGCAAGGCGCCCCTGCGCAGCTGCGATGTCGGCAATCAGGGCGGACGGATCGTGGCCTTCTGCCAGAGCATGCCACAAGGCTGCGCCAAGCGCGTCGAAGACGCGCATCGTGCCCGCAGAGTCGAGCGTGATCAGACCGTCCTCGAAGTCGATCGCGCTCAAATGCGCGGGAGGAAAGGGGCTGGGCAATGAACACCGGCGTCTATGAAACCAAGCTCTTGGATGTTAGCATCTATCAACTAACGATTCGCGATTCTGGCGGGCGCCTTGAAGGAGAAACGCGTGGAAAACTCTGAACAGCCGAACGATGGTGCATCGACTTCACTCACATCACCGGACAGGCGCGCCGCGCTGCAGAAGCTTGCCTTCCATGCAGCCGTTACGGCACCAACCATGATGGCAGTACTCACTTCCTCGAAGGCTGCATGGGCGAGCGGCGGCGGAGGTGGAGGAGGTTGCGGATTGCCAGGTAGCTGTGTCGACGAGTTTGACGGAACTGACACACTAGGAGCGGCACCTGAGCCGTACAAGAGCAAGTACGACTGACGGTACCGGCGCCGTTTGACCGGGCACGCTGCACCCACGGACCGCGAGCAATTCCGGCGTCTGACGGCAGGTCAACCATTGCTGACCACTGAAGTCTCTGCGGGCTTGGCGCGCAAGGCGCGGCGCCGGTAGCGACACGCTCGGCGCTACGCCGCCGGTGCTTGTCGTCAGGTGCCGTCCGGTCTTTTGCGGCTTGGCCATGTTGGCGCACAGGCCCGGAGATTGCGGACACCTCTCCGCCAAAGCCCTCACACGCAGCCGGAGCAAACATCGGTTAGGGCGTGAGCGGTCGCAATCCGGTCATTGCGCGGGGCCCCTCGTCGCCAATGGGAACTTGCGTGATCTACGACATCATCATCGTCGGTGCGGGACCCGCGGGGCTGACGGCCGCACTCTACGCCGCCCGTTTCCGTCGCTCGGCGCTTGTCCTCCATGATGGCACGCCGCGCGCGGGCTATATCCCGCTGAGCCGCAATGTTCCCGGGCATGAGGACGGCATTGCCGGCGCCGAATTGCTGGAGCGCATGACGCGGCATGCCGAGGCATCCGGCGCGCACCTGGTGGAGGCGCGCGTCACCGCTGCGACCAGGGCCGAGGGCCTGTTCCACCTCACCGACGCTGACGGGGTGGTCCGCTCGGCGCGGGCGGTGATCCTCGCGACCGGGGTCGCAATGAACAAGCCTCCCCTCGATGAAGAGGTCCACCAGGCCGCGCTCGATGCCCATGTGCTGGGCTATTGCCCGATCTGCGACGGGTTCGAACATACGGGGCAACGGATCGCCGTGCTCGGCTGTGACATCTCCGGGGCAAAGGAAGCGCTGTTCCTGTCCGGCTATTCGGACGACGTGACGCTGGTCCCGCAGCGCAACGTGGACCTCAATCCGGACGAACGCCGCGATCTGGAACGGGCAGGCATTCACATCCTGACCGATCCGGTGACGCGCTTCGAGCCGACCGGCCGAGAGATGCGCTTGCACTGCGAAGGCCGAGCCGCGCCGCTCGCCTTCGATGTCCTCTACCCCGCGCTCGGGTCCCGGCCGCGCAATGCCCTTGCGCAGCAGCTGGGGCTGGAGATCGAAGCGGCAGGCACTCTCGCGACCTCTTCTCCTTTCGGCACGCCGATTCCCGGCCTCTATTGCGCCGGTGATGTGGTGGAGGGGCTCGACCAGATCAGCGTTGCCATGGGTCACGGGGCGGTGGCCGCGACCAAGGCGCACAACTGGCTGCGCGAGCGGGACGGCGAGACGGCGCAGGCCGTGCTCGGGGCTGAATAACTCGCGCCAGACCCCCGCTAGACCCCCTCCAGACCCCTTCCAGCCCCCCCTCAGGGTCGTTTCAACCGATGTTTCCCGTGAAACATCGCATGGGTTGATGTGGTCATCCGGTGCTGGCGGAACAAAGCCCGCCGTCACCCGATTGTCCCGCTCCCGACCGGCGAGCCGGGCCGCGAAACTGGAGTAACCGAGCACATGACCCTGAATTCCGACATGGGGCAGCAAGCGACGCTTGCCCGAGACGAAGCGGAGTCCGAAGCTGCCGCCAAGCTGCTGCAAACGCTCGATGCCTTGCAATACGACTTCCTCGCGCCGACCCCTGCATCCCACGCCCGCGTGCTCGAACGCGAAGGGCGCGCCATCGGCAATGACCTGCCGGATCTGCTGGGGTGGAGCCTGCCCTGCCGGAGCGAGGATCTGCCCGGATCTGTCCTCTCCGCGCTCGACGAAGCCGGCTTCCTCGAACGCCGCGCGGATGGACTGGTGGCCGCCCGGGTCAGGGTCTCGCGGGTGTTCGGCAACCTCTTCATCCACTCGCGCTTCCCCACCAAGGAGCAGGACGCAGTCTTCCTGGGGCCGGACAGCCACCGCTTCGCCGACTACATCCTGCGCAACATCGAGGGCCTGCCCGAAAAGGCCCGTGTCCTCGACTACGGGGCCGGCGCGGGCGTGGGCGGGATCACCGCCGCCACCCATCTGGCGAGTGCGACGCTGACGCTGGCGGACATCAATCCCAAGGCGCTGGCTCTGGCCGGGGCAAATGCGAGACACGCGCGCGTCGAGCATGATCTGGCACAGGTGCAAAGTCCCGAAGACCTCGGGCGCGACTACGATCTGGTCGTGATGCACCCCCCTTTCATGATCGATACCGAACGCCGCGCCTATCGCGACGGCGGAGACCTGTTTGGCGGGCGAGTTTCGCTCGACTGGGCGCTTGCGGGGCTCAAGCGGCTCACCGCGGGCGGGCGGCTGGTGATGCACACGGGCGTGTCGATCGTGGCCGGGCGCGATGTGGTGCACGATGCCTTTGTCGAAGCGCTGCCTGCTGCCGATTACACCTTCGACTATCGTCTGCTCGATCCCGACATCTTCGGCGACGAATTGTCGAGCGAGGCCTATGCCGAGGTTGACCGGATTGCGGCTGTGGGCCTGCGGATCGACCGCATCTCGTGATCGCGGGACGCATTGCGCTGAACACGCCCCCGGTGCGCCTGCTGGCGGCGCTGGCGGCCGGGCTCGTCGGGGGGGCGATAGCGAACGGTACAGGCTACGAGGCGGACCTGCTCGCCGTGGCGCGGCCGGTGGGCAAGCTCTGGCTCAATGCATTGACGATGACGGTCGTACCACTGGTGACGGCTCTTCTCATCGCAGGCGTCTTCGAGGCAGGGCAGAGCGGCGGCAACGCGATCTCGCGCCGGGCCCTGACGTGGTTCGCCGGCTTGCTGGTGGCCGCCTCCCTGATCGGTGGATGTGCCGCGCTGCTGTTGCTCGAAGTCTGGCCGCTCCCCGAGGGCGCTTCAGGCCTTGCTGCCGGAACCGGCGTGCCTGCTTCAGGTCAGGCCGAAGACTGGGTCGACAATATCGTCCCGGCCAACATCGTGAGCGCGGCTGCCAGCACGGCCATGGTTCCGCTGGTCCTGTTCGCCATG
This sequence comes from Erythrobacteraceae bacterium, assembly GCA_027489065.1. Classification (GTDB taxonomy): domain Bacteria; phylum Pseudomonadota; class Alphaproteobacteria; order Sphingomonadales; family Sphingomonadaceae; genus Erythrobacter. Next base: position 5,555 of record JAIYAM010000020.1, read on the forward strand.
CTGTTCGGCTTCGCGCTCACCCGCATCGAGCGCGACTTGGGCGCGGGGCTCGCGAGGGTGTTCAGGGCGATTGCAGAGGTCATGCTGGTGATCGTCGGCTGGGTGCTGTGGATCGGACCCGTGGGCGTGTTCGCGCTCGCCTTCGGGGTCGGGATCACGCTTGGCGCCGGGGCGGCGGGCGTGCTGCTCCACTACATCATCGTCATCATCATCGTGTGCCTGGCAATTGCGCTGATCATGAACCTGCTCGCCGGCATCGGCGGCAGGAGCGGCGTGCTGGCATTTGCGCGCGGGGCCATGCCGGCACAGACCGTGGCGATGAGCACGCAATCCTCGCTCGCCTCGCTGCCGGTGATGATGGCGGCAGCACCCGCGATGAAGGTCGACGGTGCTGCGGCGGGGATCATCCTTCCCCTTGCGGTGTCGCTGTTCAGGGCTGCGAGCGCAGCGGCGAATGTCGCCGTGGCCGTCTATCTGGCGCAGGTCCACGGCGTGCCTGTCACTGCGGCAAGCCTCATCGTCGGCGCGCTCGTGGCAGCTGCGGTGAGCGTGGGCGCTGTCGGGCTGCCGGCTCAGGTGTCGTTCTTTGCCGTCATCGCGCCGGTCTGCATCGCGATGGGCGTGCCGGTCACGCTGCTGCCCCTGCTGCTCGCGATCGAGACCATCCCCGACGTGTTCCGCACGCTCGGTAACGTGACGGCGGATATTGCGGTGATGCGATTGGCGGGCAAGGACAGGGCAAGCGCCACCGGGACCGAGTGAGCCCGCACCCGGCGCGTTCGTAAAGGTCAGCGTGCCCCAATTACCTCGACAAGCTTCTCGGCGATCAGCCGAACACCGACCGGCTTTTCGCAGCGGGGCGTGCTCTGGAAAGGTGCCGGCATCACCGAGACATCGTATCCCGTGACGAAGAGGATCGGCACGTCACGCTCGCGTAGCGATTGCGCGAAGGGAAAAACCATCTCGCCGCGCAGGTTCACGTCGAGCACCGCCGCATCGATGTCCGGCGTCTGCGTCAGCAAGGTCATGGCCTGAGACAGCCGCCCGACCGGCCCGATGACCGATGCCTCCATCAACTCCAGCTCTGTCCGCAGTTCGTCAGCCAGGAGATACTCGTCTTCGACTACGAGGATCCGGCAATTTTTGAGGCTCGCAAGGTTCATGGCGGTTCAACTGTTCGAAACGGGGAGGGAAATCGTGCAGTGGACCCCTTCAGGGGTGAACGCGAAGGTGGTCTTCGCATCCAGCTGATAGGGCAAGGCACGCTCGATCAGCTCCCGTCCGTGCCCGCCACGGATGGACGCCGATAGGTCGGCCGGCATTGTCACGCCGGTTTCACGCCAATCGATGTGAAGCCAAGGGCTGTCATCCTCGACTTCGGTTTCGAGCCTCCAGCGTATCTCCAGCTTCGCGGAAGGTTGGCTGAGTGCTCCATATTTGAGAGCATTGGTCGCCAGTTCGTGAATCGCCATGGCCAGGGTCTGCACAGTCGACGAACGCAACCTGATACCGCTGGGCCCTTCGGCGCCGATCTCGTTGCCGACGCCGCCAAGCGCCTCGAGCTCGGAGTTCAGCAACTGATCGAACGTGACACGATCTGGCTCGGACAGCCGTGACAGCACCGCCTGGACTCTGGAAAGCGCTTCCAGCCGAGTCCGGAACCGAAGCCTGAAATCCGCAAGGTCGGCGCTGGACTGCAAGGTCTTGTCGGACGCGGAAAGCACCACGGCCATAAGGTTGCGGGTGCGATGCTGCAGTTCGGCGACCAGCACCTGCTGGCGTGCCTGAAGGTCATGCAACTGGTGGATATCCGTGCTGGTTCCCAGCCATTCGATGATGACCCCGCTCTCGTTGCGAACGGGCGCTGCCCGCGTCTGGAACCAGCGGTATTCCTGCTCGGCTTTATGGCGAATTCGCGCTTCCACCTCGAATTTGTTTGTTTCGGCAGCCTCGGCCCAGGCTTCGCGGGCCCTGTCGCGGTCTTCAGGATGGAACGCTTTCAGCCAACCATCGCCTTTGCTCTCTTCCGCCGTCAGACCGGTAAACTCGGTCCACTGCGGGCTCGACCACGTCCAAGCGCCGCTATTGTCAGCGCGCCAGACGAGCTGGGGAATGCCCTCCATCAGCACCTGCAGCCGCAGTTCCGTTTCGTGCAGTTCGGTCAGATCGTGGCCGACACCGCCGATCAGCTTGATCCTGCCATCGCCATCGGTGATCGGAAAGTCCGTGTTGCGCAGCCAGCGGACCGACGCGTCATGAGGACGCCGGATGCGATAATCGAAGGTCACATGCTCGCCGCTTCTGACCCGGTCGACAGCTTCAAGCACCCGTCCGCGATCTTCCTCGAGGATCAGATTGAGCCATTTGTCGAAATTGTCGCCTTCCAGCGCTTCGTTGCGCGTGAAGCCGTAAATCTCCTCGAAGGCAGGCGTGAGATAAAGCCACTGGAGCGTTTGCGCATCGCGCATCACAGCACGTCCTGCGTAGCCTCGCCGAACTGACGCAACCGTTCTTCGCTCTCCCTGAGCGCCGCCTCGGTCTGCATGCGCTCGGTGACGTCCTGCGCAATCTTGAGCGATCCGGTGAAATTGCCCTGCTGATCCCGGATGGCGATAGTCTGCCCGTCGAGATACACCTGCGAGCCATCTTGCCGCCGATGCCAGCGCACATCCGCCGAAGTCCCGTGCTTTCGCACCTCCGACAGTTCATTTGCCGGAACTCCGGCGGCGCGGTCCTCGTCAGTGAAGATCATGCTGATGGGCTGCCCGATCGCCTCGTCGGACGACCAGCCGAGGATCTCTTGCGCGCCTCCTAACCAGGCGGTGATGCGGTCTTCCGGGTCACAGATGACCATGACGTAGGCACGGGCGTTCTCGATCAGTTGCAACCGCTCGTCGGACACCTTCAGCGCCGAAGCCGTCTTGAGCCGCTCGATGGCCGGGCCGAGGATCATCGCGTAGGTTTTCAGGAACTGCACATCGTGCTCCCCGAAAGCTCGCGGATGGCGCGAGTCGACCTGCAGGAGGCCGTACGGCACACGCCCGGACAGGAAGATCGGAACATTGACCATCGCGACCACTCCGTGATCGATCAGGAACTGCGGAAATTCGAACCGGTCTTCGCAACTGATGTCCTGTGTGATCACCGGTTCGGACTTCGCAATGGCGAAGGCTTCGGAGGACGTTTCCGACAGATTGATCCGCGCCTCGCCGACCACGCCCGGTTTCCAGCCCACGCCTGCACGGACCAGCCCGGTGTCGCTGGAGCGATCGATCTCGATCACCTTGGCAAGATCGACGCCCAAGCCTTGCGCAACGAGGCGGCATGCTTCGTTGAGAATATCGTCCAGCCCGTTATGGTCGAGAACGAAGTCCCCGAATTGGGAAAGCGAGTGTTGATATCGTTCGGTTTGCGATGCGCTGGCCATGATTTGCTTTGCAACTGGTTCCTGATGGCACTGGCGGCTTCGCTCGACACTGGCGATTTGCCCCAGGCGTGTTCCCAAAAAGCACCTCGGCTTCCCGCCGGTTCGTCACGTCCAGATCCGATGGCGTCATCGGATCAGCAGGACCGCAGCGGCGCGCTGCCGGATCAAGGTGCCTGACCTGCGTAAATTGACGACAACGCACGGTTATCACATGGATTGCAGTTCTCGTTTCTTTTCGATCGAACAGCGCTTTAGCTTGTCCGACCGCACGAGACGGCAGGCTTCTGGTCCGGTGTCCGACCCGGAGAAGTGCCTAGGGCACCGGGATGTACGCTTAAGACTTAGGGTTAATAACCGCTCCCCATCGACCATCGAATATCCATCGGGGGACCAATGACACAATCTACGCCAGATACCGCAGCCGTCCGCATCATGCTTGAGGAGGCGATGCGACTTCAGGAAGCCGGAAACCTGGCGGCAGCGGAACCTCGCTACCGGATGGTCATGGAACACGGTTACCGTCTCGCCGAAGTACTGCCGATCCTCGCCGGCATTCTGGGGCAGCGCGGCGCGAATGATGAAGCGCTGGAGCTTTGGAACAGAGTGCTCGCCATCGCTCCCGATCACGCCGTCGCTCACCATGAGATAGGCCTGATCTACGGCCGCACCGGGCGCACCGATCTTGCCATTGCATCGCTCGAGGCGAGTTGCGCGGCGGACCCGACGAACCCCGTTGCCGCCAACAACCTTGCCGTGATCCTTGCCGATGCGGGGCGCAAGAATGAGGCGTTCGAGCAATTCACCCGGGCCCTCGCCTTGCAGCCGGGCAACATTCACATCGAGCACCAGCTTCGGCGGCTGAGCGCCGAGATCGTGCCCTTCTGGCATATCCCCATGCTCAATGACGAGCGGCGCAATGCAGCGTTCGAGGCGGCGATCAAGGCCGCCGTCGAGACTGCAGGGCCGGGTGCCAGCGTCCTCGATATCGGCACCGGAAGCGGGTTGCTGGCGATGATGGCGGCGCGCGCCGGGGCACGGCGGGTCACAGCCTGCGAGATGGTGCCGATCATCGCCGCGATGGCGCGCAGGATCATCGCCGATAATGGCTATGCCGAATGCATCGCAGTGCACGCCGCACCTTCCGGCGAGCTGCGGGTGGGTGAACACCTCGATGAGCGCGCCGACATTCTCGTTTCGGAAATCCTCTCCAGCGACCTGTTGACCGAGCGGATTATCGATACCTTCGAGGACGCCCATGCACGCCTGCTCAAGCCTGGCGCAACCGTCATCCCGCGCGCCGCTTCCGCCGTCGGCTGTCTCGTCGAGAGCGCCGTGCTGGCCGACTACGTCTTCGTCGACCGTGTGTCCGGCTTCGATGTATCCCGCTTCGGTGCCTTCGCAGCGCAGAAGCTGCCGATCCATGGCACGATGACCGACTGGCGGCGCCTTTCGGGCGACATCGAACTGCTCCGGATCGATCTGGCCCGCAAGCGCCACGAGAGCCAGCTCGATCTGCTCAGCATCGATGTGGTGGAGGACGGCATCGCCACCGGCATCGTGCAGTGGATGCAGGTCGATCTGGCCGAGGGCATCACATTCGACAATCACCCGGACGGCTACACCGACGGCGGGTGGCTGCAGGTCCTGCATACCTTCCCCGAACCCATGGCCGTGCGCGCCGGAGAAACGCTCAACCTCGCGGTGGGCCACGACCGGGTGACGCTTATCCTGCGCCCGCTCGAGGTTGTCGCGGCTGGGGTCGAGGCGCAGGTGGCCTGATCGCCGTCTGGCGACCACCCACCGGCGACGGCCTAGAAGTGCAGCGCCCGCCCGTAGGCGTTGAGCACGCTTTCGTGCATCATCTCCGAGAGAGTCGGATGCGGGAAGACGGTCTGCATCAGCTCGGCCTCAGTCGTCTCGAGCACCTTGCCCACGGTGTAACCCTGGATCAGCTCGGTGACTTCCGCGCCGACCATGTGTGCGCCGAGCAGCTCGCCGGTCTTGGCGTCGAAGATCGTCTTGATGAAGCCCTCCGCCTCGCCGAGCGCGATGGCCTTGCCGTTGCCGATGAAGGGGAAGTTGCCGACCTTGACCTCGTAACCCGCCTCCTTCGCCTTGGCTTCGGTCATGCCGACCGATGCGACCTGAGGGTGGCAATAGGTGCACCCGGGAATCGCAAAGCGGTTCAAGGGGTGCGGGTGCACCTCGGTGTTGCCGAGCTCCTTGGCGATGGCCTCGGCCGCGGTCACGCCCTCGTGGCTCGCCTTGTGCGCCAGCCACGGGCCGGGCGTGCAGTCGCCGATCGCCCACAGGCCCTGGGCCTTCGTGCGCCCATAGGGGTCGATCTGGATGAAGCCGCGCTCCATGTCGACATGACCTTCAAGCCCGATGTTCTCGGTGTTCGGGACGATCCCGATGGCGACGATCACATGCGTGAATTCGCTCGCCGCGCTGTTGCCGGTCTTGTCCTTGATGGTGGCGGTGATGCCGCTCTCGGAGACCTTCAGCGCCTCGACTCCGGCCCCGGTCATGATGTTGATGCCCTGCTTGCGCAGCGACTTTTCGAGGAAGGTCGACACGTCGGCGTCTTCGACCGGCACGATCCGGTCGAGCATCTCGACCACGGTCACTTCGCTGCCAATATCGTTGTAGAAGCTCGCGAACTCGATGCCGATTGCGCCCGACCCGATCACCAGCAGCTTGGCGGGCAGTTCGGTCGGGGTCATGGCGTGACGATAGGTCCAGACGCGCTTGCCGTCGGTGGAGGCGAACGGCAGATCGCGGGCGCGCGCGCCGGTGGCGACGATGACGTGCTTGGCCGAGAGCTGTTCTTCGCCCTTGTCCGATGTGACAGTCAGAGATGTCGGCCCGGTCAGGCGCCCCTCGCCCATGTGCACGGTGATCTTGTTCTTCTTCATCAGGTGCGTGACGCCCTGATTGAGCTGCTTGGCCACCCCGCGGCTGCGCTTCACGATGGCCGCAAGGTCCGCCTCGATCTCGCCTGCGACCTTCAGGCCATAGTCGCCCGCGTGCTGCATGTAGTGGAAGATCTCGGCCGAGCGCAGCATCGCCTTGGTCGGGATGCAGCCCCAGTTGAGACAGATCCCGCCGAGATTTTCGCGTTCCACGATCGCGGTCTTCAGCCCAAGCTGCGCACAGCGGATCGCCGCGACATAGCCGCCGGGGCCCGAGCCCAGCACGATCACGTCATAGTCATTGGCCATTGTCATTGTCCTTGGGGAGGAGAAGCGTCTCATTGACGGCGATCGCGCGCGGGCGGTTGTCCTCGCCGATCAGAACGAACTTGAAGGTGCCCTCGGCGACCTTGGTGGTGGCCTCGCCATTGCGCTCGCGGGCGATGGCTTCGGCGGCGATAGTCATCGAGGTGGTGCCGGTGGCGAGGACCTCGCAATAGACAGAGAGCTCGTCGCCGACCGCCATCGCGCCCGGAAAGGCAAAGTCGGTCGCCGAGACGACCACGGCCTTGCCTTGCCCGATCCGGCTCGCAAGGCTGCCCGCGCCCAGTGCCATCTGCGCCATCAGCCACCCGCCGAACACACCGCCGTAGGGGTTGGTGTCGGCGGGCATGGCGGTAGCCCTGATCGTCAGCTCGCCCGATGGCATGGGACTAGACCACCAGCCCCATCGGGTTCTCCACGAGCTGCTTGATCGCCTCCATCAGCTGCGCGCCGTCAGCGCCGTCGATGGCGCGGTGGTCGAAGCTGCCCGAGGCGTGGAGCACGGTCGCCACTTCGATCGCGCCGTTCACCACATAGGGCGCCTGTTGCCCCGCCCCGACCGCGAGGATCATGCCCTGCGGCGGGTTGATCACCGCGTCGAATTGCTTGATCCCGAACATGCCGAGGTTGGAGAGGCTGGCGGTGCCGCCCTGATATTCGTGCGGCATCAGCTTGCCATCGCGCGCCTTGCCCGCGAGGGTCTTCATCTCGGTCGAGATTGCCGCCAAGCCCTTGGTGTCGGCACTGGTGATGACCGGGGTAATGAGGCCCGAGGGCGCGGCCACCGCCACCGAGATGTCGGCGCGGCTGTAGCGGCGCAGGGTGTCGCCGTGGTAGCTGACATTGCACTGCGGCACACGTATCAGCGCGCGGGCAAGCGCCTTGATCAGCAGATCGTTAACCGAGAGCTTCACGCCGTCCGGTTCGAGCGATTTGTTGAGTGCGCTGCGCAGTTCCAGCAGCGGATCGAGCCGGATGTCGATGGTGAGATAGAAGTGCGGAACGGTCTGCTTGCTCTCGGTGAGGCGGCGGGCAATGACCTTGCGCACGCCCGAGAGCTTCTCCTCGGCAAAGGGCGCGCCGCCTTCGATGGCCGGAGCGGGTGCCGGTGCAGGCGCTGCGGCAGGCGCAGACGCCGGGGCACTCGTTGCGGGCGCCTGAGCGGCGGCGGCGCTGGGGGTGAAGTTCTCAACATCGTCCTTGACGATGCGGCCATTGGGGCCGCTGCCCTTCACCTGCGCAAGATCGATGCCCTTGTCGGCGGCGATCCGCTTGGCGAGCGGCGAGGCGACAACGCGCTCGCTCGACGTTGGCGCAGCAGGTGCGGGAGCCGGAGCGGCCGCGGGAGCAGGAGCCGCCGCGGCCGGTGCGGGCGCACCGCCGCCCTTGGCGATCGCGGCCTCGACGTCTTCCTTGGTGATCTTGCCCTTGGGCCCGCTGCCGGCGAGGCTCGCAAGGTCCACGCCGTTCTGCTCTGCCAGCTTGCGGGCGGTCGGAGTCGCGGCGGGGCCTTCGGCGGCAGCAGGCGCGCTTGCGACCGGAGCCGGTGCAGCTTCCTTGGCCGCCGCAGGAGCAGGAGCAGGAGCAGGAGCAGGCGCGGCTTCCTCGCCTTCGACCGTCAGCCGCGCGATCACCGCGCCGACCTTGACGTTCTCGCTGCCCTCTTCGACGAGGATTTCGGCGATAACGCCTTCATCCACCGCCTCGAACTCCATCGTCGCCTTGTCGGTCTCGATCTCGGCCATCACGTCGCCCGAGCGCACCGTGTCGCCAACCTTCACCAGCCAGCGTGCTAGCGTGCCCTCCTCCATGGTGGGCGACAAAGCCGGCATCTTGATTTCCAAGGCCATGATCCGCTGAAACTCCCGTATCCGATCTTGCCGCCGTCTCTGGCCAATTCCCTAGCGTCGGGCAAGGGGCTCGATGGGGTTTGGGGCTCGGGACTTGCCAATCCATACGAATGCATCGATACCTGCGTCCCATAGGCGCTGCCAAAGGGGCTCGGACATGCGCACATTTCTGGTCATCATCGACGAAAGCGAAGAGGCGACCGCAGCTTTGCGCTATGCTGCGCGGCGGGCGGCGGCTGTCGGCGGCGCGGTCCACCTGCTCGCGCTGGTGCCGCAGCAGAATTTCTCCGCCTTCGGTGCGGTGCAGGCGACGATCGAGGCCGAGGCGCGGGACCGGGCCGAAATGCTGGCGCATGGCGTTGCCGGCAACCTGCTTGCGACAAGCGGCATCATGCCGACCATCTCGGTGAAAATCGGCCAGGGGCAGAAGATCGTCAGCGAGTTCCTCGCCGAACATGCCGAAGTCGCCGCTCTGGTGCTGGGCGCGGCCAAGGGCGCGGCGCCCGGGCCACTGGTGACGCATTTTTCGGCATCGGCGGGGAACCTGCCCTGCCCGCTTTACATCATCCCTGCCGACTACGACGAGACCAGCAGCGACAACGCGGCATAGGGCGCTACTTCTTGCGCCCCTGATGCCGGATGTTGCCGGGACGTCCACGCTGGCCGACCATGAACTTGCCCGCTTTCTTCGGCGGGCCGCCCGATCCGCGCCGCCGCTCTTCCGGGCGGGCCCCGCGCGGTTCGATCGCACCTGCGTCCCTGTCGGGCAGCACGAACTTGAGCGATCCGGTCAGTGCGTTGGCTTCGGCAAGGCGCAGCTTCAGGCGGTCCCCGCTCGCATATGTCGTCCCGCTATCGGTCCCGACCAGCGCCTTGGCCGCTTCCTCATAGCGGAAGTACTCGCCGCCGAGCGTCGAGATCGGCACAAGCCCGTCTCCGCCCAGACCGACAATGGTGGCGAAGAAGCCGAAGGACTGCACCCCGGTGATGCGCGTCTCGAACACCTCGCCCACCCGGCCCGAGAGCCAGGCGGCGACATAGCGGTCGATGGTGTCGCGCTCGGCCTCCATCGCGCGGCGCTCGGTCTGGCTGATCGCGTCCGAGACCTGCTCGAGGCTCGCCCGGTCACGATCCGAAAGCCCGCTGGTCGGCGGGATCGAGCCCGGTGGGGCAGGCTGTTCGAGCTTGTAGGCGTCGACCAGAGCGCGGTGGACCAGAAGGTCGGAATAGCGGCGGATTGGCGAGGTGAAGTGCGCGTAGGAGCCGAGGGCGAGGCCGAAGTGCCCGGCATTGGCGGGGCCGTAATAGGCCTGCGTCTGGCTGCGCAGCACGGCCTCCATCACCAGCGCCTTTTCGGCTTCGTCCGCGATGTCCTTGAGCATGCGGTTGAAGAGACCCGGCGTCACCACCTGGCCCAGCGCGAGCTTCTTGCCCATCGTCGCGAGGTAATCGCGCAAGGCGATGAGCTTCTCGCGGCTCGGCGGTTCGTGGATGCGGTAGACGACCGGGGCGGTCTTCGCCTCCAGCGCCTTCGCGGCGGCAACGTTTGCGGCGATCATGAAGTCCTCGACCACGCGGTGCGCATCGAGACGTTCGCGAATGGCGATCTCGGCGATCTGCCCTTTCTCGTCGAGGACGACGCGGCGCTCGGGCAATTCGAGTTCGAGCGGATCGCGGGCATTGCGGGCGGCGGCGAGCGCCTTCCACGCTTCCCAAAGGTTGGCGAGATATTCAGGCGGGTTGCCTGTATCCACCGCGGCCTGCGCGTCCTCGTAAGCGATATTGTGCGCAATCCGCACCAGCGCGCGGGTGAAGCGGAAGCTCGAGACCTTGCCATCGGCGTTGATGTGGAGGTGGCAGGCCATCGTCGCCCGGTCCTCGCCCTCCTTCAAGGAGCAGACATCGGCGCTGAGCACCTCGGGGAGCATCGGCACGACGCGGTCGGGGAAGTAGACCGAATTGCCGCGCTTTCTCGCCTCGCGATCGAGCGCCGAGCCGGGGCGAACGTAGAAGCTGACATCGGCGATGGCGACCACGGCGTTGAAGCCGCCCTGCCCGTCCGGCTCGGCCCAGATCGCGTCATCGTGGTCGCGTGCGTCGGCGGGGTCGATCGCGACGATCGGCAGATGCCGCAGATCTTCGCGCGCCTTTTCGGAGAGCTTGAGCTTGGCCGCGCGCGGGGCTTCCTCAAGGGTCTCCTCGGGGAAAATGTGCGGGATGCCGTGCTTGGCGATGGCGATGAGGCTGAAGCTGCGCGTGGCGAGCGGATCGCCCACCACCTCGACCACCTTGACGCCCGCCCGCTCGGAGCGCCCGACGCGTTCGGCGATTACCAGCTGGCCCGCTTCAGCCGAGCCAAGATCGGCAATGGGCGATGACTGGCGCACCCGCTTGTCGACCGGCGCGAGCCAGGCCTTACCGGTCTTGTCGACCTCTACCACGCCCATCAGCCCTTCAGTGCGGGCGGGGAGCTTTTTCATAGCGAAGGCAACCCAGCCTCGCTCGGTCTCCTCGGTCCGGGCGAGGATGCGGTCGCCGCGCTTCAGAGCCGGGGGGCGCTTGGCGTTCCTGGTATTGGGGCGCACCTTGGGTTCGCGAACGATCAGGCGCGGCGGTTTGCCGGGAGCTTCCGGGTCCCAGTTGTCGGGTTCGGCGATCAACTCGCCCTCGTCGATATCGACGATCTTCAAGGTGGTGACCTTGGGCACCCCGCCCATCCGGTGAAAGGCGCTTTTCGAGCCGTCGATCAGGCCATCCTCGGCCATGTCCTTCAGCAGCGCCTTGAGCTTGATCTTCTCCTGCCCCTTCAGCCCGAAGGCCTTGGCGATCTCGCGCTTGCCCGCGGGAATGTCGGAGGACTGGATGAAGTCGAGCACCTGTTGGGCGCTCGGCATTCCTTGGGGGAGCTTGGGAGGTTTGGGCATACACCTTCCCCTACCCGTTCGCCCCAAGCTTGTCGAAGGGCTGTCATTCTCTTTTTCAGACGGGCCGCAAGAAAAGGACGGTGCTTCGACACGCTCAGCACCGGCTGCGGAGACGTTACTCTTTCCCCACCGGCGCGAATGCGCCGCCCGGCACGGCGCTGGAGACGGGCGAGCAATATCCGCCCGCACAGGCCGCGACACCGAACATCCAGTCATCGCCGCGCAGCTTCTTCACCTGGCTGAACTGGCGTGCTTGCGCTCCGGCCTCTACGTTGGCGGATGCGGTGCCATCCACGGTGACGAGCGTCACATCCTTGCCCCAGCGGGGCGCATCAGTCGCGCGCGTGGCAACGGCATAGAGCGACGCTCCCGGCACGGCCTGCCACTTGATCTCCGTGTCCACCCGCACCGCCGCATCCACCGTCACCTTGGGCGGCATCGGCGCGCGGGCGAGTGCGTCCAAAGCGCGCACATTCAGCTTCGTGACTCCGGCCAGGTACGCGAAGTCCATCTCCTCGATCGTGTCGCCGTAGAACACGCCGTCCTCGGTGCGCAGGTCCTGGTGCTGGTGGTCATAATCCTCGACTCCCACGGAGAAGCGAATCGCGGGGTAGCCCTTCTGGAGGAACGGCACCTGATCCCCGCCGCGACCCATGCGGTCGGTGCGCCAGATCTGGCGAACTTGCAGGCCATCGGCGTTCTTCGCGGCAAGGTCAGCCACCCAGCGCGACAGGTTGCGCGAGGGTGTGTCGTTCTCGCCGCCAAAGCGCGTCGCCGCGGCGCGCAGGCGATCGGTCAGATCGGCGCGCGGGCCTTCGGAAAAGACGCGCACCACCTTGGGCTCGCAGTAACCGTCCTTGCCGCAGGAATTGCCGACGATGTCGTTGTTGAGCACGGCCTTGACGGTGAAGCCCTGCGCCTCGGCCCAGTTGGCGAGAATTTGCCCGCCGTGGAGCCCCTGCTCTTCGCCCGAGAGCAGCGCATAGATGATCGTGGTAGGGTATTTCGCGCCGGTCAGCACCCGTGCGGCCTCGAGCACGAGGGCTGTGCCCGAGCCATCGTCGTTCGCCCCGGGTGCGTCGGAAGTCGCGTCCATCACGTCGCTCACCCGGCTGTCGATATGGCCCTGCACGATCACGACCTCATTGGGGCGTTCGGTCCCGCGCTGGATCGCGACCGCGTTGCGCACGAGAGTGGGCGTGGGCACGCGCGGGCCGGTGACTGTCTCGCCGACGGGGAGCACCTCCAGGCAACCGCCGCACTTCGCACCGATGCGCTTGAACTCGGCCAGCCCCCAATCGACCGCTGCGCCGATTCCGCGCTTGGGATCGTCCTGGGCCGACAGGGTGTGGCGGGTGCCGAAGCTCACGAGCTTGGCCACGTCCTTCTCCAGCCTTTCGGCGGAGACCTGTTCGGCAGGATGGGTCTGGGCGGCGAGCGGGGCTGCGACAAGCGCGGCGAGCAACAGGGCACGTTTGATCATGCTGCCTGTCTGCCCGCGAGCCGCCTTGCACGCAAGTCTAGTAGGCGCGCGCCACCAGAATGCGTTCGCTCGCAGGCTCGCCGGTGAAGATGCACGCCCCGCTCGCCGCTTCGCCGCTGCGCGGCACATTGCGGATGGTGAGCTTCAGCGCCTTCAGTTTCTCGACCACGGCTTCCAAGGCCGCGCCGGTCGGCTTGGACCATTCGACCTCGACCCAGCCGGGATACTTGCCACCCTTGCCGAAGTGATCGACCACAGAGTGCCAATCGCTGACACCGCGGGTAATGTTGGCATCGCGCCGTGTCCGAGCTTCATCGTAGAGCGCGCTCTGGATCGCCTCGAGCAGCTCCCCAGCTCCGCTCACGAAATCGCCGTGGGCCGGGTAGGTGAAGGCGGGCTTGCCGTTGGCAGCGTTCCACAGTTGGTCGCGGCGCAGGACTGCGATCTTGCCATCAGCCATGTCGCGCGGCCCGACCTCGATGATGACCGGCGCGCCCTTGCGCACCCAGTCCCAGCGCTTCGCCGCAGCCTTGCCGGGCTTGGTGTCGAGCAGCACGCGGATGCGTTCGCCCAGAGCGGTCTGTGCCGCCAGTGCAGCACGCACGCTTTCGCAATAAGCGATGAGCTCGGCGTCTTCCGGCGCCTCGCGCAGCATCGGGATAATGACGATCTGCTGCGGCGCGATGGCGGGCGGCACGCGAAGACCATCGTCGTCGCCGTGGGTCATGATCACGCCGCCGATCAGGCGTGTCGAGACGCCCCAGCTGGTGGTGTGGCAGTATTGCTGGCTGCCCTCGCGATCCTGGTACTGGATACCCGCCGCATGGGCGAAATTGGTGCCGAGATAGTGCGAGGTGCCCGCCTGAAGCGCCTTGCCGTCCTGCATCATCGCCTCGATCGACCAGGTCTCGACCGCACCGGGGAAACGCTCGTTCTCGGGCTTTTCGCCGGCGATCACCGGGAGGGCGAGATCATCCTCCGCGCAGGCGCGGTACATTTCCAGCGCGCGGTGGGTTTCGGCCAACGCATCCTCGCGGGTCTCGTGCGCGGTGTGGCCCTCCTGCCAGAGGAACTCGCTGGTGCGCAGGAACATTCGCGTGCGCATCTCCCAGCGCACCACATTGGCCCACTGGTTGGTGAGCAACGGCAGATCGCGCCACGATTGCACCCAGCGCGCCATGGCATCGCCGATGATCGTCTCGGACGTCGGGCGGACCACCAGCGGCTCTTCGAGCTTGGCGGCGGGATCGGGGATCAGCCCGCCCTTGCCGTCAGCAATGAGGCGGTGATGGGTGACGACCGCCATCTCCTTGGCGAAGCCCTCGACGTGCTCGGCCTCGCGGGTGAAGTTCGACAGCGGGATGAACAGCGGGAAGTAGCAGTTCTGCACGCCGGCGGCTTTGATGCGGTCATCCATCAGGCGCTGGATGCGCTCCCAGATGCCGTAGCCCCACGGCTTGATCACCATGCAGCCGCGCACGCCGGATTCCTCGGCGAGGTCGGCGGCGGAGATCACCTCCTGGTACCACTTGGCGAAGTCGTCTTCGCGCTTCACGGTGAGCGCGTGGCGGATCTGGGACACGGGTCTTGGCTTCCTGCTTGAACGGGTGCGGCCTCTGCCGCGAGCGCGCCGCCTTTCCCGCTATTTGCCCAATTCGTCCAGCTTCTTCTGCATCGCGGCCATCTGCTCGCGCAGAGCGGCGATCTCGTCGCGCGGTTCCGCTGGCGCGGCGGTCGGCTTGTCCTTGGTCTTGCCCTTGGCGAGGCCCGGCATCAGCACGTCGGCCGCGGCGCGCATCATCGCCATGTTGGTTTCGTGCAGAGCGGCGAAGGGCGTCGCGCTCAGGCCCTTTTCGAAAGCTTCGCGGATCTTCGACTGGTTGTCGCGGAAGTTCGCCATGCTCGCTTCGAGATAGGACGGCATCATCGCCTGCATCGAATTGCCGTACATACCGATAAGCTGACGCAGGAAGCTCACCGGGAGCATCTGCTGCGTGCCGTTGGCTTCCTCGTCCATGATGATCTGTGTCAGGATCGAATGAGTGATGTCATCGCCGGTCTTGGCGTCGAGCACCTGAAATTCCACGTTCTCGCGGACCATGCGGGCGAGATCCTCGAGCGTGATGTAGCTCGACGAAGCGGTGTTGTAGAGCCGCCGGTTGGCGTACTTCTTGATGATGATGGCGCCGCCTTCGCTCGTCGCCGTTTTTGTCCTGCCAGCCATTGTTTTGCTCGACCCCGTTGTATGTTGTCCGAGGTCCTTAGCACCTGCACAAGCTGCGGTGCAATAAGCGCCCGTCGATGGCCCTATCCACGCCGCAGTCGTCCGCCGATCACCGTCAGCATTTCATAGGCCGAGAGGCCATTTTGCTGCGCAGCATCGTTGATGTCCCACGGCACCGTGAGCCAGTCCCCGGCGCGCAGATCAGGCGCTTCGGCAAGGTCGACCACCACCATGTCCATCGACACCTTGCCCAGGATCGGGAGCGCGCGCCCCTCGTGGATCAGGGCGTTGCCCTGGCCGCGCTGGCGCAGGAAGCCGTCGGCATAGCCGATTGAGACCGTGCCGGTGCGCATATGGGTGTTGGCGATGAAGGTAGCGTTGTATCCCACGCCCTCGCCTGGCGAAATGTCGCGGGTCTGGAGGATCGCCGCCTCGATCCGCACGACAGGGCGAATGTGGTCGGCCAGCTCCGCGCGCGGCACGCCGCCGTAGAGTGCGAGCCCGGGCCGCGTGATGTCGCAGGCGTAGGATTCCCCCAGCGCGATCCCTGCACTGTTGGCGAGGCTGAGCCGCTTGTGCGCAATGGTCTGCGCGGCCTCTTCGAGGAGCTCCGCCTGCATGCGGTTCATCGCCGTCCTCTCGTCGGCGGACGCGAGGTGGCTCATCAGGATGTCGACCTCGAGCGCGGAAATTCTCGCGTCGTTTGCTTCGCTTACAGCGATTCCGAGGCGGTTGATGCCGGTGTCGACCATCAGGTGACAGGTCCCTCCCCCCGTCGTCTGCCAGAGCTCGGCCTGCTGGAGCGAATTGATCACCGGCAGCGCGCCCACAGCGCGGGCATAGGCGCAGTCGGCCTCGCTCAGAACGCCATGCAATACAGCGACTTGATGCGCCGGCACATGGGCGATCACCTCCGCGACCTCGCTCCAGTGGGCGACGAAGAAGGTTTCGCAGCCCGCATCGCGCAGCACCGGGACGCACACGTCCACCCCGAGCCCGTAAGCGTCGGCCTTGACCGCCGCGCCCGCTTTTGCGGCTCCCGAGAGGGCGTCAAGCGCCCGCCAATTGGCGGCCAAGGCACCCCTATCGACGGTCAAACGCAGGCTGGAGGGGGGGTAAAGGGGGTCTGGCATCACGTCACTCTCCGGCCTGCGGCGCAAGCCACGACCGGAGCGCCGGCCGGTAGCTTTCGGGCAGCTGGCGATAGTCGGCGGCAAGGCCGGCCGCCTGGGCTTCGGCGATCAGGCCGGGGAGCAGCGTGTGCCCGACCATCGGCCGGACATGCTCCTGAAGCTCCAGCCACGATCCCGAAAGGATCCCCGGCGGGGTCGCCCGCAGGGTTTCGACAAAGCCCGCCGTGTCGCCGAAGCACTTGTACATGCGCAAGCGGATTTCCCCGTTGCTCTTGGTCCAGCCGACATAGGGATCGACCGGCTCACTGCTGAAAGAGGTGACGAGACGTGCATAGGGCGCAGCCGCGTCCGCTCCCTTTTCAGACTTGAGCGCGCAGGCCATGATCCACGCGAATTCACGGATCGATCCGGGGATCGAATAAGGTGCCCCGCCTGCGTCCTCAGGGGAGAACCCGCCCAGCAGCGGAGTGATGATCCTGAGCGCCTCCTTGGCCCGGCCCGCCTCGGCCAGCAGCGCGGCGCGGTTGGTATCGGGATTGGCGCGGTAATCCTCCTCGACGGGGTAGCGCGCGAGGAGATCGGCGATCAGGTCCGCGCCCGCCGCAGGCCCATTGCGCTGGGCGGCCAGATTGCCGAGCCGCCCGATCAGCAACGACATCTCGAAGCCGACGTCAGCCTCTCCCTTGGTCTTCGCCGATAGCGCGCCGAGCCGCTCGAGTTCGGCCGCGGCCAGATCGCGGGCCTTGTCCCAGTCGCCCGCCGCCGACGCCGTTCGCGAAGCGCCGAACACAGTGGCAGTGCGAAGATCCATCGAAGTGGCATAGGGATAGGCGGCGATCGCGTCTTCGAGCGGCCTTGCGCGCACCTCTTCGCGCAAGCTGCCCATGTCGCTGCCCCAGCGCGCCTCGGCCGCGGGCCAGAAGGGGGCGAAGGGTTGGTAGGACATGAAGGTCAGCGCCATGTCGATCGCGGTGATCGGCACCGGCAAGGCTTCCTCGTAATCGTCGGCGCAGAAGATGACCCGCGCAGGCCCCTGCCCGGTGCTGGCGAATGCGACCCGCTTGAATTCCGGAACCGCCGGATAGGTGAAGGCAATCGCCTCGGCACCGCAGTGGACGGCATAGAGCACGCGGGTGTTGGCGCTGGTGAGGGGGACGATCGGGGGAACGGGCGGCGGCGGCATGACCGCCGGTGGTGGCGGCGGCACCGGCGGAGGCGGCGGGGCTGAAGCCCGCGGCCCGTTCTGCGCCGCCAGAGGCGCAGCCGTGAGCGCGACAACAAGTGCCGCGAACAGGTGCGCCTTCCGTTTCATTCGCTATCCGCGAAGTCTCGGGGCGGCCCGCCCGGAATGCCCCACCATGCCACCACCAGTCCGAAGGCGACCACCGCCCAGGTGTACCACAGCCCGGCGTAGATATCCCCGGTGCGCGCCACGATCACACCCGCGATCAGCGGCAGGAAGCCGCCGAGATAGCCCGCGCCGATGTGGTAGGGGATCGACATCGAGGAATAGCGGATGCGCGGCGGGAACATCTCGCTCAGCAGCGCCGCGACCGAACCATAGGTCAGCGCGGAGAGCATCCCCAGCGCGAGCAGCACGCCGATAATGCCGATCACCCCCGCCGTTGAAGGCTCCTGCTTGGCGAAGTCGAAGCCATAGGCGGCAAGGCCTTCCTGCACGCCCTTCTTGCGCGCCGCGCCGTCGGTGAACCACACGGGATCGACCGCGACCGGCTCGCCGCCTGCGGTGATGCTCAGCGTGTCGGCGGGCTGCAGCGTGTAGACCACGCCCGAGGCGGTCAGCGTCTCGAGCACCTTGCCGCAATCCGTTTGATCGCGCTGGAACAGCTCGGCGAAAGGATCGGTGACGCATTCAGGCCCGCTCACCACCACCGGCGCGCGCTTGGCGGCTTCGGCAAGGCCCGGGTTGGCAAAGCTCCCCATCGCCCAGAACAGCGGGAACAGCAGCGCCAGAGTCAGAGCCGCCCCGATGATGATCGGCAGCTTGCGCCCCACGCGGTCGGACCACTTGCCGATGATCACGTAGAAGCTCATCACGATCAGGCCCGAGATCAGCAGCACCAGTTCGACCGTGAGGTCGGACACATGCATCGGCCCGCGCAGGAAGCTCATCGCCGAGAAGAAGCCGGTGTACCAAACGGTTGTGAGGATGCCGGTGATGCCGAACAGTGCCACGAACAGCCGCTTGGGGTTGCCGGGATAGGTCATGCTTTCGACGAAGGGATTGCCCGAGGTTTCGCCCGCCGCCTTCATCGCCTGGAACACCGGGCTTTCGGAGAGCTTCAGCCGCATCCAGAGCGAGATCGCCAGCAATGCGATCGAGAGCAGGAAGGGCACGCGCCAGCCCCATGCGGCAAAGGCGTCCGCGGGGATCAGGGCGCGGCAGGCGATGACGACGATGATCGACAGCACGAAGCCGCCCGCCACGCTCGCCTGGATGAAGCTGGTATAGAAGCCGCGCTTTTCGGGCGGGGCATGCTCGGCAACGTAGATCGCAGCGCCCCCGTATTCGCCGCCCAGCGCAAGACCCTGGATAACGCGCAGCAGGATGACGATGATCGGCGCGGCGACGCCGATCGTGTCGATCGTCGGGATGAGGCCGACGCCTGCGGTGGCGATGCCCATCAGGGTGACGGTGACGAGGAAGGTGTATTTGCGCCCCAGCCTGTCCCCGAGAAAGCCGAACAATACCGCGCCGAGCGGCCGGAAAGCGAAGCCGACCGCAAAGGTCGACCACACCAGCAGCAGGCCCAGCGTCTCGTTGTCGGTGGCGTAGAAGGCGTCCTTGAGGATGTAGGCGAGGGTTCCGTAGATAAAGAAATCGTACCACTCGAAGATGGTCCCGGCGCTCGATGCGCCGATGACCAGCCGGATTTCCTTCTCGCTCGGCTCGCGATTGCTGAGCGCCTGCGCCTCTGACATGTCCCTGTTCATCCCCTTGATCGCGTTTGCCGCGAACTCTCGGCCGAATCCCTAGCGGCTGCCCGCGCCTTGGGAAAGCGCCTCGCAGGCGGCCTTCCACGGCAATAGCAGCGCACCGTGGCGGCCGGGATGGGCGAGCGCGGGGGCGAGCGGTTCGAGGCCGGGCCAGCTGTCCGGCAGGTCGCTCTCGCCCGCCAGCCATGCCGCGAGGCGATCGGCGGTGGCGCATACCATTGCCGGATCAGTCCCGGCGCTGGCCTCGGCGAGAAGCGCGGCGGAGGCCTGCCCGATGGCGCAGGCGCTTACCTGCATGCCGATCCGGGCGATGCGGCCCTCCTCGTCCACGGCAAGGCCGAGCGCGATCACACTGCCGCAGCTCCGCGAGCGGGCCTCGGCGCGCAAGGGCAGGTCGCCGGTCAGGGGAAACCGCGCAAGGCCCGTCGCAAGGCCTAGCAACGCGGGCGAATAGAGCTTGGCCGGCGCGGTGCGGGTCACCGACGCCGCCGCGCGGCGCGCCGTGCTGCGGCCTCGCGTTGTTCGGCCTCGACCCGCAGCCGCTCCCGCGTGACCGCGATCTTGGGGATGAGCTGGCGCGAGAAGGCGTCGGCCGCAGCATAGGTGCGCGCGGCGACGATCCACTGCGGGCGGCCATGATATCCCCAGTCCTCGTCCTTGCCGATCAACAGCATGGCAAAGGCGAAGACCGCGATCAGCGCACCCTTGACCGCCCCGAAGCCGAAGCCGAGCATGCGGTCGATCGGTCCCAGCACCGCGCCGTCCGAGGCTTCCGAGACATTGCCGATGATGAGCTTCATCGCCGCGTAGGGGATGAGCAGCAGGATCGCGAAGGCCAGCAGCGAAACGGCGGGCTCGGCGCGGTAGAAGGTGCGCAGGCCTTCGGTGAGCGCAGGGTGGAGGAAGTGCAGCGCGAGGGCCGCCATGATCCACGAGGCAAGGCTCAGCACCTCCTGCACGAGCCCGCGCAGGAAGCCGCCGATCGCGGCGACCACGACGATGATGGCGATGATGATGTCGAGCGCGGCCATGATGCAGTGCAATGATTATGCGCTGCCCACCACCTGGTCAACGAGGTTCGCGAGCGCGCCGAGTCCGCGATAGTCGGCGCCCGTGCTCCCTTGCGCTGCACCGGCCGGGCCATAGCACCGCGAAAAGCCGAGCTTGGCCGCCTCGCGCAGCCGCAAGGGCGCGTGGGCGACGGGGCGGATTTCGCCCGCAAGGCTCACCTCGCCGAACCACGCCGCCTTGTCGGGCAGCGGCCGGTCGGCGAGCGCGGAGACCAGTGCTGCGGCGACTGCGAGGTCGGCAGCGGGGTCCGTCAGACGGTAGCCTCCGGCGATGTTGAGATAGACTTCCGCCGAGGAAAAATTGAGCCCGCAGCGCGATTCCAGTACCGCAAGCAGCATCGCCAGCCGCCCGCTGTCCCACCCGACGACCGCGCGGCGCGGGGTCGCGCCCGATTGCAGGCGCACGATCAGCGCCTGGATCTCCACGAGAACCGGGCGCGTGCCCTCCAGCGCCGGGAACACCGCGCTGCCCGCCAGCGGCGTCTCGCGGCCCGAGAGGAACAGCAGCGAGGGGTTTGCGACCTCCTCCAGCCCCTCGTTGGCCATGGCGAAGACCCCGATCTCGTCGACCGCGCCGAAGCGGTTCTTCAAGGCGCGCAGGATGCGGTACTGGTGGCTGCGCTCACCCTCGAAGCTCATCACCACGTCGACCATGTGCTCGAGCACGCGGGGGCCCGCGATGGTGCCGTCCTTGGTGACATGCCCGACCAGCACCACCGCGCAGCCGGTTTCCTTGGCATAGCGGATCAATTCGAGCGCACAGCCGCGAACCTGCGAGACCGTGCCCGGCGCGCCTTCGATGGTGTCGGAATGCATGGTCTGGATCGAATCGATCACCAGCAGCGCGGGCGGCTCGCCCTGCCCCAGCGTCGTCAGAATATCGCGCACCGAGGTTTCGGACGCGAGCCGGATCGGCGCATCGACCACGCCCATGCGAGACGCCCGCAGGCGCACCTGTCCGGCCGCCTCTTCGCCGCTCACATAGACCACGTCATTGCCGCCGCGCGCGATGGTCGCGGCGCATTGCAGCAACAGGGTCGACTTGCCGATCCCCGGATCGCCGCCGAGCAGCACCGCCGAGCCCGGCACCAGACCGCCGCCCAGCGCGCGGTCGAACTCGGCCATGCCGGTCGATTTCCTCACCGGGAGCTGCGTCGGCGCGTTCAGCGGCTCGAAGGCCACCGCCCGCCCGCCGCTCGACAGGTCGTGCTTCTGCGAGAAGACCGTGGCCGGCACGTCCTCGACCAGCGTGTTCCACTGCCCGCAATCGGCACATTGCCCCTGCCAGCGGTACGAGACCGAGCCGCACTCCTGGCACACGTAGCGGCGTTTCGTTTTTGCCATAGGCTGGAATGATAACGAGAACAGATGACGAACGCAATTGCATTGCACCTGTCTTGCCCGCTAGACACCTCGCATGCGCCAGAAGGAATTGCGGCTCGCTCTCGTGTGCTATGGCGGCGTCAGCCTGGCGGTCTACATGCACGGGATCACCAAGGAGGTGTGGCACCTCGCCCGCGCCAGCCGTGCGTTCCACCATCCGGCGGCCACCTCGCTGAGCGGTGTGGCAGCGGCCTATCGCGATTTTCTGGGCGTGATCGAACGCGATCACGGCTTGCAGGTCAGGGTTCTGCCCGATGTGCTGACCGGCGCCAGCGCCGGGGGCATCAATGCGATCTTCCTCGCGCAGGCGATCCATGCCGGAGACAGTCTCGAGCCCCTGACCGACCTGTGGCTCGCCAATGCCGATGTCGAGGCCCTCACCGATCCCGAGGCAGAGCCGATGTGGCGCTATGCCAAGCTATGGGCGCAGCCGATCGCCGAGTGGTTCCTCTCGCGCCCCGGCAATGCGGTAAGCGCGACCGTCTCGCCCGAGACCCGCGCCGAGGTGCGCGCCAAGGTGTCCAGGCTGGTGCGCGGGCGCTGGTTCAGCCCGCCGTTCTCGGGCGAGAAGTTCTCCGGCATGCTGTTCGAGGCGCTGACCCGCATGGCAGAAGAGGGCGACGGCATCCCGCTGCTCCCGGCGGGCTATCCGATCGACCTTGCCGTGACCGCCACCGACTTCCGCGGGCACCCCGAAACCCTGCGCTTGAACTCGCCCCCGCAGATCGAGGAAAGCGAGCACCGCCTGCCGATCACCTTCCGCGCGCGGGTCGGCGAAGGGGGCTCCAAGCGCCCGGGCGGGAGGCTGGCGGACCCGCTCGAACTGGTGCTGGCGGCCCGCGCGACGGCGAGCTTTCCCGGCGCCTTCCCGCCGCTCACCATCGCCGAGATCGACCGCCTCGCCGAGGCCGAGGGGCATTGCTGGGAAACCCGCGCCGCCTTCCTCGCGCGGACCATGCCCACCCATGTCGCACGCGGCACGATTGCCGAGGTTGCGCTTATCGACGGAGCAGTGCTGGTCAACGCGCCTTTCGGAGCCGCGCTCGCCGGCCTGTATGGCCGCCCGGCCCAGCGCGAGGTGGACCGCCGCTTCGTCTATCTCGATCCGCGCCCTGACGGTGCCGGGCCGACCCCGGCGATGCGCACCCGCGCGGTCGGCTTCTTCGGCGCGATCTTCGGTTCGCTCTCGACGATCCCGCGCGAACAGCCGATCCGCGACGATCTGGAGCGCATCGCCCAGCAATCGCGCGATGCCGGCCGGCTGAAGCGCATCGTCATGGAGTTGCAGCCCGACATCGATCACGCGGTCGAGAAGCTGTTCGGCTACACCTTCCTGCTCGACCGCCCCACTCCCAAGCGCCTCGCCGCCTGGCGCACCAAGGCCCAGCAGGCCGCCGCCGAGCGCGCCGGCTATGCCTTCGGGGCCTATGCGCTGACCAAGTTCGAGGGGATCCTCGACCAGCTCGCCTCGCTGACCTTGAAGGCCGCCGGGCAGCCGATGGCCGACACGGCCCCGCTTGCCGAGGCCTTGCGCGCCGAGCTGGCGGCGCGGGGGCTCGGGCGACTCACCGATGCCGACGGCGGCGCGACCGCCCCGGCGATCGCTTTCTTCCGCGCGCATGACACCGGCTTCCGCATCCGTCGCCTCGAGATGCTGGCGAGAAAGCTGGCGCGCGACTGGCAGCTCGATCCCGACATCCCCGAGGAGGCCAGCGACCGCGCGCGCGACAGGCTCTACGAGATTCTTGCGCTCTATCACCGCGCCGACGAGGACGTGCTCCACTCGCAGCGTTTCGCGGTGCTCGCGCTGGACGCGCTGCGCGAGCCGGGCGCGGTGCTCGATTTCCTCGCGACGCAGCGCCTGCTTCCCGCCACCGACCTTGCTGCCGAGGAACTGCTGATCGACGCGCTGGAGGACAGCCCCAGGATCCTGAAGCGGCGGATGCTGCTCACCTATCTGGGCTTTCCCTTCTACGACGTCGCGACCTTGCCGCTTTCGCGCCACGAGGGCTTCGACGAGTTCAACCCCGTCAAGATCGACCGCATCTCGCCCGACGACGCGCGCTCAATCCGAGAAGGCGGGACGACGGCGACCTTGCGGGGCATCGAGTTCTACAATTTCGGCGCCTTCTTCAGCCGCGACTACCGCGAGAACGATTACCTGTGGGGACGCCTCCACGGAACGGAGCGGATGATCGACCTCGTCGCCTCGACGGTCGGCGGGGCGGTTCCCGAAGCGACGGTGCACGCCGGAAAGCGAGCCGCCTTCCTTGCCGTGCTCGACGAGGAGGAGGCCTCCGGGCGCTGCCAGAAGGGGCTGGTCGAACAGATCCGGCGCGAGGTCTACGAACGGATGGGGGCCTGATCGCCCGCTGGAATCAGGGTCTCACCACCCCGAAGAACAGGAGCATGACCAGCCGCGAATCCTCGGGGCTTGTGCCGAATCCGGGGGCGGCGTTGTGGAACTGCCAGGGCGAAAACAGCAGCAGCCGGTTGAAGCGCGCAGGCACGCGCATCGTGCGCTCCCACTTGGCGGGAAGACAGGTGTCCTTGTTGACCACGTCCTCGATCAGCGCGTTGATGTCATCATAGCCCGAGGCGGCGATCTTCACCGGGTCTTGCGGCACGGCCTCGAGGCCGGTGCGCTTGTGGCGGAAGAAATCGGTGCCGCCCGCGTCAGGTCTGGCGCAGTC
The DNA here is from genome assembly GCA_027489065.1 of Erythrobacteraceae bacterium. Taxonomy (GTDB): domain Bacteria; phylum Pseudomonadota; class Alphaproteobacteria; order Sphingomonadales; family Sphingomonadaceae; genus Erythrobacter. Next base: position 29,939 of record JAIYAM010000020.1, read on the forward strand.
TTCGGGGCGCGACAGATAGAGGATGCCAGAGTAAGCCGCCGGGTCGACATGGACCCCGCTCTTGCCCTTGGCACCCTTGCCGGTCAGGCGGCAGGTCCCGTGCTGGGTGCCGGGCGCAGGGCCGAGCGTCACCCCGAGCAGCCGGGAGACGGCCGCATCGATCGGCGCGGTGTCGAGCGGACGGGTGGAGTTCAGACCGGGGAAATTGCCGTGCTGGAGCGCCGGGTCATATCCCAGCCCCAGCGCCGCACGCCGCGCCGCGTAGGGGTCCGACAGGAAGTCGTCGACGATCAGCAGCGAAGGGAGCATGGCCTGCTCGCTAGCCCCCGAAGGCGTCCTTGAGCTTGGCGAAGAAGCTGCGGCTTTCGGGGCACTCGTCCCCGGTCTCGGTCGCCTTGAACTCCTCGAGAATTTCCTTCTGGCGGCGCGAAAGCTTGGTGGGTGTCTCGACCACGATCTCGACCACCATGTCGCCGCGCCCGCGTCCTTGCAGAACCGGCATGCCGGCGCCGCGGATGCGCAGCTGCTTGCCCGACTGGATGCCTGCGGGAATGTCGAGGCGGTTGGTCGAACCGTCGAGGTCGGGGATCTCGACACAGCCGCCGAGCGCCGCCGTGGTGAAGCTCACCGGCACGCGGGTGGCGAGCGTCGTGCCCTCGCGCTCGAACACCGAGTGCGGCTTGACGTGGAGGAAGATGTAGAGATCGCCCGCCGGGGAACCGCGCTGCCCGGCCTCGCCCTTGCCGGACAAGCGGATGCGGGTGCCGGTGTCGACGCCTGCGGGAATATCGACCTTGAGGGTCTGCGCCTTGTCGACCCGGCCTTCGCCGCGGCAGACACGGCAGGGGTTCTCGATCACCGCGCCGCGGCCATTGCAGGTCGGGCACGGGCGCTCGATCACGAACAGGCCCTGCTTGGCGCGCACAGACCCCATGCCGTGGCACAGGTTGCACTGGCGTTCCGAGGTGCCCGGCGTGGCGCCGGTGCCGTCGCAGGTGTCGCAGGATGCGCTGACCTCGATCTCGATCTCGGTGGACTTGCCGTTGAAGGCTTCCTCGAGGCTGACCTGCATATCGTAACGCAGGTCCGCGCCGCGCCGGGTCTGCTGGCGCTGCTGCGCTCCGCCGCCGAAGGCGCTGCCGAAGATCGTCTCGAAAATGTCGCCGATATCGGCGAAGTCGCCGCGGCCGCCGAAACCACCACCGCCGAAGGGACCGCCCCCTCCCCCGCCGTTCATGCCCTGGGTGAAGGCCTCGTGACCATAGCGATCATAGGCCGCGCGTTTCTGCGGGTCCTTGAGGCAGTCATAGGCCTCGCTGATCGCCTTGAACTTGGCCTCGCACTCGGTGTCGCCCGGATTGCGGTCCGGGTGATACTTCATGGCGAGCTTGCGGTAGGCGCTCTTCAGCGTCCCCGCGTCGCAATCGCGGGTGACCTCGAGCATGGCGTAGTAATCGAGCTGGGCGCTGGACATGTGCGTGACCTATTCCCCGTGACCAGACGCCGCCGACACGCCGGACGCGAGGTCCGGGCGCATCGGCTGCGATCTGGGTTGCATCGGGGCCTTAGCCCTTCTTGTCTTCGTCGACCTCGGAGAACTCGGCATCGACGACATCTTCGTCGACCGGCTTCTCGGCCGCAGCTTCCGCTTCAGCGTCCGGCCCTGCGGCCTGCTGCTGTTCGTAGATCTGCTGGCCCATCTTCATCGCGCTTTGCGTCAGCGCCTGCGCCTTGGCGTTGATGTCATCGGCATCGCCGCCCTCGAGCGCGGTCTTGACCGCCGCGATGGCTTCCTCGACCTCGGTCTTGGTTGCTGCGTCGATCTTCGCGCCGTGCTCTTCGAGCTGCTTTTCGGTCGCATGGACGAGGCTGTCGGCCTGGTTGCGCGCTTCCGCGGCAGCTTTCCGCTTCTTGTCCTCTTCGGCGAACTTCTCGGCGTCCTTCACCATCTGGTCGATGTCAGCGTCGCTGAGACCGCCCGAGGCCTGGATCTTGATCGTCTGTTCCTTGCCGGTGCCCTTGTCGCGCGCCGCCACCGAGACGATGCCGTTGGCGTCGATATCGAAGGTCACCTCGATCTGCGGCACGCCGCGCGGCGCGGGCGGGATCCCGATCAGGTCGAAATTGCCGAGCAGCTTGTTGTCCGCCGCCATCTCGCGCTCGCCCTGATAGACCTTGATCGTCACCGCGTTCTGGTTGTCCTCGGCGGTCGAATAGGTCTGGGTCTTCTTGGTCGGGATAGTGGTGTTGCGGTCGATCATGCGGGTGAACACGCCGCCCAGCGTTTCGATGCCGAGCGAGAGCGGGGTCACGTCGAGCAGCAGCACGTCCTTGACGTCGCCCTGCAGCACGCCTGCCTGAATGGCCGCGCCCATGGCGACGACTTCATCCGGGTTCACGCCGGTGTGGGGCTTGGCACCGAAGAAGCTCTCGACGACTTCGCGCACCTTGGGCATGCGGGTCATGCCGCCCACGAGGATCACCTCGTCGACTTGGTCCTTCGAGATGCCCGCGTCCGCGAGCGCCTTCTTGCACGGATCGAGCGTGCGCTGGATCAGCCCGTCGACCATCTTTTCGAGGTCGGCGCGGGTGATCGTTTCCACGAGGTGCAAGGGGGTGGTGGTGCCGCCTTCCATGCGCGCGGTGATGAAGGGCAGGTTGATTTCGGTGGTCGCCGCGCTCGACAGTTCGATCTTGGCCTTTTCCGCCGCTTCCTTGAGCCGCTGAAGCGCGAGCTTGTCGGTCTTGAGGTCCATGCCCTCCTTCTTCTTGAAGGATTCGGCCAGGAACTCGACGATCGCGTTGTCGAAGTCTTCGCCGCCAAGGAACGTGTCGCCGTTGGTCGACTTCACCTCGAACACGCCGTCACCGATCTCGAGAATCGAGACGTCGAAGGTGCCGCCGCCAAGGTCATAAACGGCAATGGTCTTGCCATCTTCCTTGTCCATCCCGTAGGCGAGCGCCGCGGCGGTCGGCTCGTTGATGATGCGCAGCACTTCGAGGCCGGCGATCTGGCCGGCATCCTTGGTCGCCTGACGCTGGGCGTCGTTGAAGTAGGCCGGAACGGTGATGACGGCCTGCGTCACGCTTTCGCCAAGATAGCTCTCGGCGGTTTCCTTCATCTTCTGGAGGATGAAGGCAGAGACCTGCGACGGGCTGTAATCCTCGCCGCCGGCATTGACCCAGGCATCGCCGTTCTTGCCCTTGACGATGGAGTAGGGAACCAGGCCCATGTCCTTCTTGGTCAGCGGGTCTTCGAAGCGGCGGCCGATCAGGCGCTTGATTGCGAAGAGGGTGTTGTCGGGGTTTGTGACCGCCTGACGCTTGGCCGGCTGCCCGATCAGGCGCTGGCCATCCTTGGTGAAGGCGACGATCGACGGCGTGGTGCGCGCGCCTTCCGAGTTCTCGATCACCTTGGGCTTGCCGCCGTCCATGACAGCAACGCAGGAGTTGGTGGTGCCGAGGTCGATACCGATTACTTTACCCATTGTTTCCCCATCCATAAGGAATTGTTGGACACCGCTGCCGTCGGCTTCCCGGTAACCGGCAAAGCGCCTTGGCGGCTCGTTTGTGAGGGCGATATAGGTGTGGTTTCGCTTGGCACAAGAGAGCGGGGCCCCTAGTTTCGCAGGCCTTCCACGCCCTTTATTCTGGAGACATCACCCGTGAACGCGATCCGACGCGCCGCTCTGCTCGCCGCAGCCGCTGCCCTGTTCCCGCTGCTGGCCGCCTGTTCGCCTGCGGGCGAGGCGCCTCAGGACAAGACTGCCGCGGCCAGCGCCTCGGGGCTGACGGTGAGCAACGCGCGCCTGGTGCTCGCCCCGGTGGCGGGCAATCCGGCGGCGGTCTATTTCGATCTGTCCTACAACGGCGCGCCCGGCGTAAGCCTCACCGGTGTCGATGTGGAGGGTGCGGGAATGACGATGATCCACGACTATGCCGAAGAAGCAGGCAAGATGCGCATGGTGATGACCGATGCGGTGCCGCTCGCTGCGGGAACCCCGGTGAATTTCGCACCGGGAGGTTTGCACGTCATGGCCATGGACCCGGGCAGCGAGCTCAAGCCGGGCAGCATCGCCAAGGTCACGCTGACCCTCTCGGACGAAACGAAGGTAAGCATCGAGGCGCCCGTGCGCGCCGCTGGGGATGAACGCTGAGCCCAACCCGAACACCTGACGCGATCACGAGCCGTGCCTGCCCGGCGGGCGGCGATCGGCCGCTGACGGCGGGGGAGATCACGCTCGCCGCATCGGTGTTCGGCACGGCGATCGACTATCGCAGCGTCACGGTGAAGCGCCGCAAGTTCTTCCCCTTCCAGCCGCGCGGGGTGACGATGGCGCCGATGGGGCACCTCCACTTCCACCCCCGTGCCCCGCACTACTGCGACGACTTTGCCGCGTCCGACCTCAACAGGCAGGCGCATTTCATCCACGAAATGACGCATGTCTGGCAGGCCCAGACCCTCGGCCGCTGGTATCTCGTCCTGCGCCGCCACCCCTGGTGCCGCTATGACTATGCGTTGCGGCCCGGTTGGCACCTTGCGCAATACGGGCTGGAGCAGCAGGCCGAGATCGTGCGCCATGCCTTCATGCTGCGCTGCGGAGCGACCTTGCCGGGTGTCGCCGACCCGGCAGCCTATGGGGCGTTGGTCGATTTTCCGGGAGCGGCGGGCTGAGCACCGGGCGTGCCCTGCCCGCCGTCTCGCCTTAGCGGCAGCTCACCCGCCGCTCGCGCCCGCGGCGGTCGATACGGTAGCAGCGGCCGTCGTCCTTCTTGATGAGCGTGCCCGCAGCGCCGCCCGCTGCCGCGCCGATCGCTGCGCCCGTGCCGATGTCGCCGCCCGTCACGGCGCCCACCGCCGCGCCGACCGCCGCGCCGCCGAGCGCGCCTTCCCCGGCATAATTGCTCGCGCAGGCACCCAGCCCGAGCATTGCAGTGAGGCCCAGCGCGGTAGCCTTGAAGCTCTTGGTCATCAGAAACTCTCCTAGGATTGATCGTGCAAGGATCAACCGGAGCAAGGCTTCCGATGTTCCGCCGCTCGCCCCGCGTGAGGCTGCGCTCGGCGTGTATCGGGCGTCAGTCGGGCTTTTTCGCCACCGCGACCATCGCCGCGCGCAGCAAGCGATCCTTGATCATCCACCCGGCCTGCATTTCGGAGACCACCGTGCCCGGCTCGTGATCGGCGCTCGGCACTTCGATCATCGCCTGGTGCTGGTTGGGATCGAGCGGCAGGCCGACCGCCGCGATGCGGGTGATACCGTGGCTGGCGAAGACCTTTTCGAGCTCCCGCTGGGTCGCTTCCAGACCGATCACGAGGCCCTTCATGCTCTCGTCGGCGCGCAGACCTTCGGGGATCGCCTGCACCGCGCGGGCGAGGTTGTCGGCGACGCTCAGGATATCGCGGGCAAAGCCGGTCGCGGCATAGGCGCGCGCCTCGTCCTTCTCGCGCTCCAGACGGCGGCGCACGTTCTGTGTTTCGGCCTGGGCGTAGAGCACTTCCTGCTTGGCCGCCTCGAGATCGCGCTTCAGCGACTCGAGCGCCTCGCCGAATCCTTCAGAGGCGTCCTCGTCCCCGCCTTCGCGCATGTGCTCGGGCACGCCCTTCAATTCGTCTTCAGCCGCCTGATCCAGCGGCTTTTCATTCTCGGTCATGTCGTGTGGCTTTCCATTCAAGCGATGAGCTTGCCCAGTGAACGGGCGGTCAGATCCACCATGGGGACAACCCGCGCGTAATTCAACCGCGTGGGCCCGATCACGCCCAGCACGCCGACGACTCTGCCCTCGCGATCGCGGTAGGGCGAGGCGATCACCGACGATCCCGAAAGCGCGAAAAGCCGGTTCTCGGATCCGATGAAAATGCGCGTCGCCTCGGCCTCGCGGGCCGAATCGAGGAGCTGGGCGACCGACTGCTTGTTCTCGAGGTCCTCGAGCAGCATCCGCACCCGTTCGATGTCGCCCAGGGCCGCCTCGTCGAGCAGATTCGCCGCGCCGCGCACGATGAGCACGGGCCGCGCGGCGGCATCCTCGCTCCATACCGCAAGGCCCCGCTCCACCAGATCGCGCGAGGCATCGTCGAGCTGCGATTTACCGGTGCCGATCTCGGCGCGCATCGCCTGCGCCGCCTCGGCCAGTGTGCGCCCCGCGAGCCGCGCGGTGATGTAGTTCGAGGCGCGGTCGAGCGCCCCGGGATCGAGCGCTCCGCCGATGGTGACGACGCGGTTCTCGACCCCGCCGTCCTCGCCGACGAGCACCGCGAGCGCCCGGCCCTGCCCGAGGTCGACAAGGCTGAACTGGGCAAGCTTCTGTTCGCGCGGCGCCACCAGCACCATTCCCGCCGCGCCCGACAGGTCGGAGAGGATCGCGCTCGCCTGCTTCAGTGCCGCCTCGACCGGGCCGGCCTCCGCCAGCCGGCTCTCGATCGCCGCCTGTTCTTCGCGCGTGGGCTCGGCCACGCGCATCATCCCGTCGACGAAGATCCTGAGGCCCGCGTCGGTCGGCATCCGCCCCGCGCTGGTGTGCGGCGCGGCGAGCAGGCCTGCCGTCTCAAGATCTGCCAGCACCGAACGTATCGAGGCGGGCGAGAGGTTGAGCGTGCCGTCGGCCGCCAGCGTCTTCGACCCCACCGGCTGCCCGCTGGCGATATATTCCTCGACCACGCGCTGGAAAATGTCGCGCGCACGGCTCGTGAGTTCGGTGACGGGGAGCGAGGTCATGGGGACAAGCTAAGCCCTATCGCCAGCTTTCTCAATTTCCCTTGTCGCCGCGCTTGCCCGAGACGTGCACTTTCTTCTAGCGCGGGTTCCGACCAGAAAAGGAACCTACCCATGCGCCCTTCAGGACGCGCGCCCGATGAAATGCGCGCCATCACGATCGAGACCGGCTTCACGCGCCACGCGGAAGGATCGGTGCTGATCGGCTTCGGCGACACCAAGGTGCTGTGCACCGCGAGCGTCGAGCGCGGCGTGCCGCCGTGGCTGCGCGGCAAGGGTGAAGGCTGGGTGACGGGCGAATATTCGATGCTCCCCCGCGCCACCCACACCCGCGGTGCGCGTGAAGCAGCCAAGGGCAAGCAATCGGGCCGGACGCAGGAAATCCAGCGGCTTATCGGGCGTTCCTTGCGTGCCGTGGTAGACTTGCAGAAGCTCGGAGAGCGGCAGATCACCCTCGATTGCGACGTGATCCAGGCCGACGGCGGCACGCGCACCGCGGCGATTTCCGGCGCATGGATTGCGCTGCGTCTGGCGGTGAATGGCTTGATGGCCTCGGGCGATATCAAGCACGATCCGATCTCGGCGCAGGTCGCCGGGATCTCCTGCGGCATCTTCAAGGGCACGCCGGTCCTCGACCTAGACTATGACGAGGACTCCAATGCCGAAGCCGATGGCAATTTCGTGCTCCTATCGGGCGGCAAGATCGCCGAAGTGCAGGCGACGGCCGAGGGCGCGACCTATGACGAGGAAGCTCTGCTGCGCCTCCTGCGCCTCGCCCGCATCGGCGCGGACCGCATCTTCGCCGCGCAATTGGACGCTATAAAATGACACGCCGCCTCGGCTCCGGCAGCCTTGTGATTGCCACGCATAACGCGGGCAAACTGAAGGAAATCGGCGCGTTGCTTGAGCCTTACGGGGTCAAGTGCCTCTCGGCCGGATCGCTCGGCCTGCCCGAGCCGGCCGAGACCGGCACCACCTTTGCCCAGAACGCGCTGCTGAAGGCGCGGGCGGCGGCGGAGGCTTCGGGGCTGGCGGCGCTCGCCGATGACAGCGGGCTTTCGGTGGCGGCTCTGGACGGCCGCCCCGGCGTCTACACCGCCGACTGGGCCGCGCGGCAGTGGTTCGAGGGGGCTCCGGGCCGTGACTGGTACATGGCGATGGGCAAGGTCGAGGGGATGCTCGCCGAAGAGGGCCCAGATGTGGACCGCACCGCGGCGTTCCACTGCGTCCTCGCCATCGCCTGGCCCGACGGCGAATACGCGATCTACGAGGGGCGCTGCGAGGGAAGCCTCACCTGGCCGCCGCGAGGCCTCCTCGGCTTCGGCTATGATCCGGTGTTCGTGCCGAAAGGCCGGGCGCAGACCTTCGCCGAGATCGCGCCCGAGGAAAAGCACGCCGTCAGCCACCGCGCCGACGCTTTTGCCAAGCTGGTCGCCGAGCAGTTCGGCTAAAGCCTCAGCGGCGCGTCAGGCGTTCGGGCGGCGCGATGGCGCGGCCCCAGACATTGCCCGCCGGCCAGTAGCGGCACACCAGCACCTCCTCGGAAGGGGTACGGGCGACGGCGCAACCTACCTCGCGGGTCTCGGGCCAGATCACCTGCGCATAGTGCCCCACGTCGCGCCACTGCCCGGTCGCCGAGATGTCGGGGAAGGTGCCGAAGCGGAAGTCGCGCTTTTCGGCGATGAAGAAGCCGACCGTCTCCCAGGGCGACCAGCGGTTCCGCGGGCCCCGCCACAGGTTCTCGCCCTGCCCGCGCCGCTGGTCCGGGGTGGCGTGCTCGTAGAGGTCCTTGGCAGCGAGGTGCGCGGCCCAGGCGGCGGCATCGGCGGCGAGCCTGTCGCTCCACGCGAGCGGGGCCATGCCGACTTCGGCGCGGCCTGCGTTGTGGGCGTCCAGCCATGCGCTCTCGACTGGCGATATCGCGCGAGAGGCTTGCGGCTGCGCTGGGCTCGCTGCCATAAGCAGCGCGATTGCCGCACAGCGCAGGGGCACGGTCGGGGAAAGGAACTTCGGCATGGCCCCAAGCTACGCCCGACCGGTTAAGCCATTCCGAAAGTCCTGCCCCCGATGGCCCGCGCACTCTATATTCATTGGCCCTTCTGCGCGAAGAAATGCCCCTATTGCGACTTCAACTCGCATGTCCGGGAAGGCGTGGACGTGGCGGCGTGGCAGGCGGCGCTGATCGCCGACATGCGCGCCGAGGCTGGACTGGCTGGCGGCGAGGCGCTGACGTCGATCTTCTTCGGCGGCGGCACGCCCTCGCTGATGCCGCCCGCGCTGGTCGCGGCGCTGCTGGCGGAAGCCGAGCATCTATGGGGCTTCGATCCCGATATCGAGATCACGCTGGAGGCCAACCCTTCCTCGGTCGAGGCGGCGAACTTCGCGGCGCTGGCGAGCGAGGGGATCAACCGCGTCTCGCTGGGCGTGCAATCGCTGGACGATGCCGAACTCGGGTTCCTCGGTAGGCTCCACGGCGCGGACGAGGCGCTGGCGGCGCTGGACACGGCGCAGGCGCATTTCGGTCGGGTCAGCTTCGACCTCATCTATGCCCTCCCCGGCCACACGCCCGAGCTGTGGGAGCAGCGCCTGACCCGCGCCCTGAGCTTCGGGACGGGGCATCTCTCGCTCTACCAGCTCACCATCGAGCCCGGCACGCGCTTTGCCAGCGATGTGCGGCGCGGGCGGCTTACCCCGCTCGATGACGACGCGGCCGCCGAGCTGTTCGACATCACCCAAAGCCTGACCGAAGCGGCAGGGCTGCCCGCCTACGAGACCAGCAACCACGCCCGCGCAGGCGAGCAGAGCCGCCACAACCTCGCATATTGGCGCTATCAGGATTACGCCGGGATCGGTCCCGGCGCGCATGGGCGGCGCTTGGGGCAAGCGACGGTGCGGCACAAGAAGCCCGAGAACTTCCTTGCCGCCGTCGCGCGTCAGGGCAACGGGATCGCCGAGGCCCGCGCGCTGCCCGTGAGCGATCAGGCGGCCGAGGCGCTGCTGATGGGCTTGCGGCTGACCGAGGGCATCGATCTCGCCGAGCTCTCGGTGCGCTTCGGCCTGCCTCGCGAAGGCCTGATCGACGAAGCGGCCCTCGCCCGCCTGCGCGGCCTTGGAATGATGTGGGCGCAAGGATCGCGGATGGGCGTCGCGCCGCCGGGGCGCCCGCTGCTCGACGCGCTGCTCGGCGAGGTGGTCGCCGACGCGCTGGTGGTGGCATGAGCGGCGTCGAAATTCTCGAGGCGTGGCGCAGGCATCTCGCGCTCGGCCGCCGCCGGTCGCCGCACACCGTGCGCGCCTATGTCGCGGCGGCGCAGCGTCTTGTCGCGGCGCGGGGCCTGGAGGACTGGTCGGCGGTCTCGCTGGTCGAGACGCACGATCTGCGCGCGCACCTCGCCGCGCGCCGGGCCGAGGGGCTCGGCAATGCCAGCACAGCGCGCGAGCTTTCGGCGATCAAGGCGTTCATCGCCTTTGCGCGGAGCGAAGCCGGAGATCCCGACCCCTCGCCGCCGCGCCTGAGAGGCCCCCGCATCAAGAAGGGCCTGCCCCGCCCCGTCACCCCCGACGAGGCGGCCAACCTTGCCGAGCATGTCGGCGACTTCGCAGCCGTGGACTGGATCGGGGCGCGCGACCGGGCGGTGCTGCTGCTGCTCTACGGATCGGGCCTGCGCATCGCCGAGGCGCTGTCGCTCACGGGGCGCGACGCTCATCCCGGCGAGGTGCTGCGCGTGACCGGCAAGGGCGGCAAGCAGCGCGTGGTCCCGGTGCTCCCGATCACCCGGGAGGCGCTCGCGGACTATGTGAAGCTCTGCCCCTTCGCGCTCCCGGCGAACGAACCCCTGTTCCGCGGTGCCAAGGGCGGGCCGCTCTCCCCGGGCATGGTGCAGAAGGCGATGGCGCAGGCGCGCCGCGCGCTCGGCCTGCCCGAGACGGCGACGCCGCACGCACTGAGGCACTCTTTCGCCACCCATCTGCTGAGCGCAGGCGCGGATCTGAGGAGCCTGCAGGAGTTGTTGGGGCACGCCTCGTTGGGCTCGACCCAGATCTACACCCGCGTCGACGCGGCGGCGTTGCTGGCGAATTATCGGAGCGCCCATCCAAGGGCGGGGAAGGCGTAGCTACTCGTCATTGCGACGAGCCGCAGGCCACGCGGCAATCCACAGACCACCCTCTCCCGATGGTTCCGCGTCTGTCCATGGCGTGCTTCGCTTCGCTCGCAATGACGAGGCAGGATCCTATTCCCCGCTCTCGTGGTGGCGGGCCGGCTTCCACGTCGCCACGCGGTAGATGTAGTAAACCACGCCCACCAGCACCAAGCCGAGCACGCCATAGCCGGCAACGGTCTCGAAGCGTTCGACAAGCGGCGCCATCGCCCGGCCGCCGAAGATCAGGATGCCGTTCCAGATCGCTGAGCCGAGCGCGGTGTAGAGGCAGAACTTCCACAGCTTCATGTGGGCAAGGCCCGCCGGCAGCGACACCATGGTGCGCAGCACCGGGGAGAACCTGAGAGCGAAGACGATCCCGCCGCCATACTTGCGGAAGATGTCGCGCGCCTTGGTGAACTCGTCCCACTCGAAGGTCAGCCACCGGCCCCAGCGGTCGATGATGCGCTTCAACTGGTCCTCGTTCCACACCTTGCCGACCCAGAACCAGAACAGGTTGCCTGCCACCGTCCCGGCCGTGGCGACGATCCACACGGTGGCAAAGCTCATCTCGCCCCGGGCGACGAGCACGCCGGCGGCGCCCATGATCACCTCGCTGGGGATCGGCGGGAAGACGTTCTCGGCCATCATCAGGAAGAAGATGCCGATATAGCCACCCTTGCCGAGCAGTTCGAGAATATAGCCGGTCATGGGTGGCGGGAGGATCCGGGTGGTGAGAGGGTCAGGCGGCGGCGCGTCGCTCGGCCAGGCGCCGCTCGATCGCATTCCAGATCATGCCCGCGGTATCGGTGTTGTTGAAGCGGTCAATCGCCACGATGCCCGTGGGGGACGTTACGTTGATTTCGGTGAGCCATTGCCCGCCGATCACGTCGATGCCCACGAAGGTCAGGCCGAGGCGCTTGAGGTCCGGGCCGAGCGCGGCGCAGATTGCCTGTTCGCGCTCCGTCAGCTCGGTGGGCTGCGCGGAGCCGCCCATCGCGAGGTTCGACCGGAATTCGCCCTCGCCCGGAATACGGTTGATCGCGCCCGCGATCTCGCCGTCGATCAGCACGATGCGCTTGTCGCCCTTGGCGACCTCGGGGAGGAAGGGCTGGACCATGTGCGGCTCGGGCCAGGTCTGGTTGAACACCTCGAACAGCGCGGTGAGGTTTTCGGCATTCTCGCCAATGCGGAAGATCGCCTTGCCGCCGTTGCCGTGGATCGGCTTGACCACGATCGCGCCATGCTTCGCCATGAAACGCCGCACCTCGTCCACCGAGCGGGTCACCAGCGTTGGCGGCATGAAGCGGCGGTAGTTCAGCACCATCACCTTTTCGGGGCTGTTGCGGACATTGGCGGGATCGTTGACCACCAGCGTCTCGGCGGCGATCCGTTCAAGCAGGTGGGTGGCGGTGATGTAGCCCATGTGGAACGGCGGATCCTGCCGCATCAGCACCACATCGACGTCGCGGCCCAGGTCGAGCCGCACTTCCTCCCCGCGCTTGAAATGATCGCCCACCACCCGCTGCACCGTCACCGGGAAGGCACGGGCGAAGAGCCGGTCGTCCTCGTCGAGAGTGAGGCTCTCGACATGGTATTCGAAGACCGAATAGCCCCGCGCCTGCGCGGCGAGCATCAGCGCGAAGGAGCTGTCGCCGGCGATGTTGATCCGGTCGATGGGGTCCATCTGGACGGCAACGCGCAATGTCATGAAATCACTCCGAAGGGATCAGCCGAAAGGCATCCAGGCGTTCTCGATGTGGGTGGGCTTGCGGCCCGGTGCAAGCAGGATGACGTCGATACGGATGTCATCGCCCGCGCTTGCATAGTCCTGCCAGACCAGCTCCACCGCCGCCGCGACGCGGGCAAGGCGGCGTTCGTCGATGGCGTCGGAAAGGCTCGCGGAGCGGGCGCGCCACTTGACCTCGACGAAGGCGACGAGGCCAGTCCGCCTCGCGACCAGATCGATCTCGCCGCGCTTTGTCTTCACCCGCTCGGCGAGGATGCGCCAGCCCTTGCTCGCGAGGAACATCGCGGCCTCGGCCTCGCCCTCGCGGCCGCGCTGGTCGGCCTCGTGGCGTTGTTCAGGCGTGCGGGGCGCGGGGCTTCGAGGCTCGCTCATTCGCCCTTCAGCTCCAGCGCGCGGGCATAGAGCACCGCGCGGTTGATGCCGGTGGCCTTGGCGACCTGCCCGGCAGCCTTGCCCGGCCCCGCCTCCGCCATCGCCGCGCGCAGCAGCGCGTCGGTATCGAGCACGGGGGCCTCGGCCTCGGCAGGAGGCCCGATCAGCAGCACGATCTCGCCCTTGGGAGGATGCGCGGCGTAGTGCGCTGCGAGAGCCGCGGCGTTCCCCGTGCGGCATTCCTCGTGCAGCTTGGTAAGCTCACGCGCCACCGCCACATCGCGGTCCGGCCACAGTTCGGCGATGGCGGTGAGCGAGCGTTCGAGGCGCGGGGCGGTCTCGTAGAACACCAGCGTTGCGGCGGTCCCCGCCAGCCCCTCCAGCGTCTCGCGGCGGGCCTTGTCCTTGACGGGCAGGAAGCCTGCAAACAGGAAGCGGTCGCTCGGCAGGCCGGCCATCGCCAGCGCCGAGATCGCGGCGCACGGCCCGGGAATGCTCGTCACCGTCACGCCCGCGCTGCGCGCCTCGCGCACCAGCCGGTAACCGGGATCGGAAATCAGCGGCGTTCCCGCGTCCGACACCAGCGCGACCGGCGCACGCCTCGCTTCGTCGATGATCCGGGCACGCACCTGCTCCGAGGCGTGATCGTCGAGCCGCTGGAGCTTTGCCTTGATCCCGATATGTTTCAACAACTTGCCTGTCACCCGCGTATCCTCGCAAGCGACCAGCGCGGCGCCGGCGAGCACCTGGATGGCACGCAGCGTGATGTCGCCCAGATTGCCAATCGGGGTCGCCACGATATACACCCCCGGCTCGAGGGTTCCTGCGGGAATGGATGGCAGCTCCAGCGGTCTCACGGCCGGTTCTTTGGAGCACGACAGAGGGGTCGGCAAGGATGAAGCTTTACCAGAGGCCCGGCGTGGCCGGTTGGCTCGGCGGAACGGTGCGGCATTTGACGGGGCGCAACCTCGCGCTTGCAGGCGCGGCGATGCTTGCGGCCGGGTGCCAGGTCGTCCCCAAGGCGAGCGGGCCTGCGACCTCCGGGCCGCCGCCTGCGCCAGAGCCGTCCGAGACAGCCCTGCCAAGCGACACCGGCCGCCACCGCATCGCGCTGCTCGTGCCGCTTTCCGGCGATGCCGCCAATGTCGGCCAGGCGATCGCCAATGCCACGACGATGGCGCTGCTCGATACCAAGTCCGACAACCTGCGCATCACCACCTATGACACCGCCGGCGGCATCGCGGGCGCCGCGAGGAAGGCGATTGCCGATGGCAACAGGCTGATCCTCGGCCCGCTCAATGCCGATGCCGTGCCCGCCGTGCAGGCCGCCGCGCGTCCCGCCGGCGTGCCGGTGATCGCCTTCGCCAACGACCCCGCGGTCGCCAGCGCGGATGTCTTCGTGATCGGCCACATGCCCGAACAATCAATCCGCCGATCGGTCCAGTATGCCCGCTCGAAGGGCGCGGCCCGTTTCGCGGTGCTCGCGCCCGAGGGCGATTACGGCGCCCGCTCGGTCTCGGCGCTCGAGAACGCGCTGCGCGATTACGGCGGGGCGCTTTCGGCCAGGCAGACCTATGCGCGCGGCAACACCTCGATCGTCAGCGCGGCCTCGCGCCTCAGGGCGGCGGGCGGCTACGATACCGTGCTGATCGCCGACAGCGTGCGCCTCGGGACCGATGCGGCGGGCGAATTGAACAAGGGCCGCGCCCGCACCCGCATCCTCGGCACGGAATTGTGGAGCGGAGAAGCGGCGCTGACCAAGGCACCCGCGCTCAATGGCGCGCTGTTCGCTGCCGTGTCCGACCAGCGCTTCGGCCGCTTCGCCGACAGCTATGCCACGCGCTTCGGCAGCCAGCCCTACCGGGTGGCGACATTGGGCTATGATGCGGTGCTGCTGACGCTGCGGGTGGCGCGCGACTGGAAGGTGGGCGCGCCCTTCCCCAAGGCGATGCTGTTCGACAAGGGCGGCTTCCTCGGGGTCGACGGCGCGTTCCGCTTCAGCCGCAACGGGGTGGTCGAGCGCGCGCTGGAAGTGCGCGAGGTCAGGGGCGGCGAAGTCACCCCGGTCGACCCCGCCCCTGCTGGCTTCGGCAAGTGAGTATAATCCCCGGGGGTGACTTGTGAGGCCGAGCGCCGCGCGCCTATAAGCGCGCTCCATGGCCGCCGAACTCACCCCCGACGATCTCTTCGCCAACACCCCCACTTCGAGCGGCGATTACAACGCCAGCGCGATCGAGGTGCTCGAGGGGCTGGAGCCGGTGCGCCGGCGCCCGGGGATGTATATCGGCGGCACGGATGACCGCGCCTTCCACCACCTCGCCGCCGAAGTCCTCGACAACGCGATGGACGAGGCGGTCGCAGGCCATGCGACGCGGATCGAGATGCGCCTTGAAGAAGGCAACCGGCTGATCATTGCCGACAACGGCCGCGGTATCCCGGTCGACGAGCACCCCAAGTTCCCCGGCAAGTCGACGCTCGAGGTGATCCTCTCGACTTTGCACTCGGGCGGCAAGTTCTCGGGCAAGGCCTATGCCACCAGCGGCGGCCTCCACGGCGTGGGCGTCAGCGTGGTCAACGCGCTGTCGGTCCACACCCGCGTCGAAGTGGCGCGTGACAAGCAGCTTTACGCGCAGGAGTTCTCGCGCGGTATCACGCAAGGGTCGATCCAGAACCTCGGGCCGACGCCCAACCGGCGCGGCACCACGGTAAGCTTCGTGCCCGACCCCGAGATCTTCGGCGAGCGCAGCTTCAACCCCAAGCGGTTGTTCAAGCTGGCGCGCTCCAAGGCCTACCTGTTTGCAGGCGTCGAAATCCGCTGGAAGTGCGCAGCCAGCCTTGCCAGCGACGAAGTGCCCGCTGAAGCGGTGTTCAAGTTCCCCGGCGGCCTCGCCGATCACTTGGCCGAACAGGTCGGCACCCGCGAATGCGTCACCGCCCAGCCCTTCACCGGGATGCAGGAATTCCCGCAGGTGGACGGCCTCGGACAGGGCCGGGTCGAATGGGCGATTGCCTGGCCGCTCTATTCGGACGGCTCGACGAGCTGGTATTGCAACACCGTCCCCACCCCCGATGGCGGCACGCACGAGCAGGGCCTGCGCACCGCGCTGACACGCGGACTCAGGGCATTCGGCGAGCTTGTCGGCGCGAAGAAGGCCAAGGACATCACCGCCGATGACGTGATGACCGGCGCAGAGGTCATGCTCAGCGTCTTCATCCGCGATCCGCAGTTCCAGTCGCAGACCAAGGACCGCCTCACCTCGCCCGAGGCCGTGCGCCTTGTCGAGAACGCGGTGCGCGATCACTTCGACCACTTCCTCACCGACAATATGGAGCGCGGCAAGGCGCTGCTCGGTGAGGTGATGGAGCGCATGGACGAGCGCCTCAAGCGCAAGCAGGAGCGCGAGATCAAGCGCAAGAGCGCCACCAATGCCAAGAAGCTGCGCCTGCCGGGCAAGCTCACCGACTGTTCGGGCGAAGGCAAGCGCGAGACCGAGCTGTTCATCGTCGAAGGGGACTCGGCCGGCGGCAGCGCCAAGCAGGCGCGCGACCGCAAAAGCCAAGCGATCCTCCCGATCCGCGGCAAGATCCTCAACGTCGCCAGCGCCACCGCCGACAAGATCCGCGCCAATTCCGAAATCGCCGATCTGGCGCTCGCTTTGGGCTGCGGGACACGCAAGGACTGCGATCCGACGACGCTGCGCTACGATCGCATCATCATCATGACCGACGCCGATGTCGACGGCGCGCATATCGCCACGCTGCTGATGACCTTCTTCTTCCAGGAAATGCCCGAGATCGTGCGCGCCGGGCACCTGTTCCTCGCCCAGCCGCCGCTCTACCGGCTCACCGCGGGCAAGGAGAGCCGCTACGCCCGTGACGACGCGCACCGTGCGGAGCTGGAAGCCACGGTGTTCAAGGGCAAGAAGGTCGAGGTGAGCCGCTTCAAGGGCCTCGGCGAGATGAACCCGCAGCAGCTGCGCGAAACGACCATGGCGCCCGAAACCCGCGGCCTCATTCGCATCACCCTGCCGCAGGAATTCGAGGATCGCGCAGGGGTCGCCCGGCTCGTCGACGAGCTGATGGGCCGCAACCCGGAACACCGTTTCAACTTCATCCAGAACCGCGCGGGCGAGATCGACCGCGATCTGATCGACGCCTGACCGGACCGAAACTGTTCCTTGCGCCCTCATCGAATTGAGCGCATTTTGTCCCCTGGGGTCGTTCAGGGGAGGAAACGATGACCAGTCAGATGTCATTCAAGCCGGCTTTGGCCGTGGGTTTGGCGACGAGCCTTGTTGCAGGCATTGCCGTTGCGGCAGCTCCGGAAGCGGCTCGGGCACCAGCATCATCAAGAGCGGTTCTCGATCTCAGCACCGGCTCCGGCGGGGGATCAGGCAAGGTCTCGCTGCAGGATTTCTCGTTCAGCGTGAGTCAGTCCAAGCGCGCGGGCGCTGCGGCGTCGTCATCATCCTGCCCGTCAAGCACGGACAGCAGCCGCTGGAAGGCGCCTGAGCTTCACTCGAACAGTGAACGCTCTTCGTCGTCATCTTCGTCCCCACCCGCCGGACCGGCCTGCGTTGCCGTCGTCGTTGCGCGGGACGCCGGTTCGGGCATGGCGACCGGCCGGAGAAAGGGCTGGGACGGCTGCGTCAAGGGATCGCACTT
Source organism: Erythrobacteraceae bacterium (assembly GCA_027489065.1). Lineage (GTDB taxonomy): Bacteria > Pseudomonadota > Alphaproteobacteria > Sphingomonadales > Sphingomonadaceae > Erythrobacter. Next base: position 47,575 of record JAIYAM010000020.1, read on the forward strand.
CGCCTCGGTCAGCCTGACAGACAGCAGCAGGTCCTATCAGCTCAGCGACGTGACCGTTGCCGAATGCACTGCCGATGGCATGGTGCTGTCCTTCACCAAGCTTGCCTCGTCGCTGGTACCCAAGGCGAGCATCACGGTCTCAGGCTCCGATTGATCGGGCGGCGGTGGGTGCGGCCTCGGCCTGCACCCGCCGCCACACGAGCACGAACAGCGCCGCGAGCACCAGCGGCATGATCGGCACCCCGGCCTGAAGCGCAAGCGGCCGGGCAAAGGCGGCTGCGGCAAAGGCGGCAAGGATCGTGATGCGCTCCCAGTCGGCAAAGCCCGTCTTGCGGGCGCTTGCGTAAAGGTAGGCGAGCGGGAAGGCTGTCAGCACCATGTCGTAATCGAGCACGAAAGGCGTGGCGAGCGGCGCTCCGGCGAGCACCAGCGCGGCAAGGCCGGGGCTGAACGGCCGGCGCCACGCCGCAGCGGCGACCGCTCCGGCGACCCCGATGGCCGCCACGACCTGCACCGCGAAGGCCGGCCCGCTCGGAACGCCGACGAGGCTGAGCCCGGCAAAGATGCTGACCATCTTGGCAAACCCGATATTGCCGCTCTGCGTGGCGTTCCCCGCGGCGGAGGTGACGGCGAGCCAGTCGCTCCACACCTGCGGCCCGAAGGCGAGCGTCGCAATGGCGGCCAGCGCCAGGGCGCCCAGCGCCGCGCCTGCGATTGCACGCCACTGCCCGCTCGCCAGCAGCGCGACGGGCACCAGCAGGCCGAACTGCGGCTTGATGGTGGCAAGCCCGATCAGCAGCCCGGCGAGCCACGGGCGCTTGTCCACCAGCAGCAGCCCCCCGCCGAGCAGCGCCGCGACAAGGAACGAGGTCTGCCCGTGGGTCAGCGTGACGATCACCGGCGGGAAGGCGAGCACCAGCAGCCAGCCCGGCCCTTGCAGCCCCAGCGCTTTGAACCAAGCCCGCACCGCCGCAAGCCATGCAGCGCCCGTCACCGCCAGCCACGCCGCCAGCGCGGGGAAGTACGGCAGGAACCCCAAGGGCCAGACGAAGGGCAGGAAGTTGGGCGGATAGAAGAACGCGGTGTATTCGCCCGGCAGCGTGTAGAAGGTGCGCTGCGCGGCGACGTGGGCGGCGATATCGTAGACGTTCGCGCCCGCTTGAAGCATCCGGCCGGAGGTCCAGAAGCTGATGAAATCGGTCCCGATCAGAAAGCCGTTGCGGTCGACGCCGTCCTGCGACGTCAGCACGATCACCGCCAGCATGAGGACGTTCACCCCCGCGAGCAGCATCAGGTAGACGCGGGCCCGCTCCGTCCCCAGCCACTCCGCCTTGCGCAGGAAATCGACACCCATGTCGCCTCCCTGCCGCGTGCCGGAGCGCCTGTCCATCGCCCGGCAGTGCTGGAATGTGGGCAATCGTCCTGCCATTCTCGTGCACGGATTCGCGCAGAGCGCGCGCGTGACGGGAGAGAATGATGCTTCGAGCAAGCCTGGCGGTGATCGCCGTCTCGAGCCTGTGGCTCACGCCCGCCGCGGCGCAGGAGGCCGCCCCGCCACCCGCCCCGGCCCTTGCCGCAAAGACCGCGCTGGAGACCCGCGCCGAGGAGGTCGTGGCGCTGCTCAACGGCAAGGCCGAGCCTGCCGACATCTTCTCCGCCCGCTTCCGCGCCGCGATTCCCGATGCGCAGCTCAAGGCGCTGGGCACCAGCCTCACCGCGCAGTTCGGGCCTGCGGTCGAGGTCAGCCTGCTCGACCCGCGCCAGGGCACCCGCGCCGCGCTCGAGATCCGCTTCGAGCGCGGCGTCGCCAAGGGCGGCATCGCGCTCGACCCGGCCGAGGGGAACCGGATCAGCGAGCTGCGCTTCACCTCGGTCGATGCACTTAGCGTGGCAGGCGACACCCCGCAGGCCATCGCCGCCGAGCTCGCCCAGCTGCCGGGCACGGTCAACGCGTGGTTCGGCCCTCTCGGCGGCGCGCCCGTGATCGCCCGCCAGCCGGACAGGCCGCTCGCGCTCGGCTCGGCGTTCAAGCTCTATGTGCTGGCCGCGCTTGCCGAGGACGTGAAGGCCGGGCGGCGCCAGTGGTCTGACGTCGCGGTGCTGACCGAGAAGAGCTATCCCAGCGGGCAGTTGCAGAACTGGCCCGAGGGCTCCCCGGTGACGCTCCACACCCTTGCCAGCCTGATGATTGCGATCAGCGACAACACCGCGACCGATCAGCTGATCGCGACCCTGGGCAAGGACCGCATCCTCAAGCTGATGAAGGACAGCGGCCACACCGACCCGACGGCGAATGATCCCTTCCTCACCACCCGCCAATTGTTCGTCCTCAAGACCCTGACGGCGGAAGAAATCGCCGGGCGCAATGCCCGGGCGCTCATGCAGGATCCGGCGATCCAGAGCTTTGCGGCCCTCGCCCACCCTTCGCTCGATGCGGTCAACGCCGCCTTTTCGGGCGGTCCCAAGGCGCTCGACATCGAATGGTTCGCCTCGCCCGCAGATCTCGCCCGGCTGTTTGCCCACATGCGCAAGACCGCCGATCCCGAGGCCTTCGACATCCTCGCCATCAACGCGCAGGTGAGCGGCGCGGCCAAGGAACAGTGGGGCTATGCGGGCTTCAAGGGTGGCTCTGAGCCGGGGGTCATCAACCTCACCTGGCTGCTCACCGACAAGACCGGGCGCGACTGGGTGCTCACCCTCGGTTGGAACAACGCGGCTGCGGCGGTCGACGACGGCAAGTTCCTCGCCCTCGCCCAGCGCATCCTCGTCCTGCCTCGCTAAACCGCCAGTCCCTTCGCCGCTTGGGCCTCTTGCGCGAGGCCCCCGCGCCGCTTATCGCTTCGCGGCGAAATTCAGTCTCACAGGAAAACTCATGGCCGACCAGCAGCAACAGCGTTTCGAAGGCACCAAGTCCTATATCGCGACCGAGGACCTCAAGGTCGCGGTCAATGCCGCCGTCACGTTGCGCCGCCCGCTGCTGGTCAAGGGCGAGCCCGGCACCGGCAAGACCGTGCTGGCGCATGAAATCTCCAAGGCGCTGAATGCCCCGCTGATCGAGTGGAACGTCAAGTCCACCACCAAGGCGCAGCAGGGCCTCTATGAATATGACGCGGTCGCCCGCCTGCGTGACGGCCAGCTTGGCGAGGAGCGGGTTCACGACATCCGCAACTACATCAAGAAGGGCAAGCTGTGGGAAGCCTTCACCGCGCCCCAGCTTCCCGTGCTGCTGATCGACGAGATCGACAAGGCCGATATCGAGTTCCCGAACGACCTGCTTCAGGAATTGGATCGCATGAGCTTCGACGTTTACGAAACGCAGGAGCGCATCGAGGCGAAGGAACGCCCGATCGTCGTCATCACCTCGAACAATGAAAAGGAGCTGCCCGACGCCTTCCTGCGCCGCTGCTTCTTCCACTACATCAAGTTCCCCGA
>JAIYAM010000021.1 GCA_027489065.1 Erythrobacteraceae bacterium
AAGTGGATCCTCGGCATCGTCGAGGAAGCCGAAGTCGGCAAGGTCTACAACGGCAAGGTCGTGAACATCGTCGATTTCGGCGCTTTCGTGAACTTCATGGGCGGCAAGGACGGCCTCGTGCACGTCTCGGAAATGCGCAACGAGCGCGTGGAAAAGCCGACCGATGTCGTTTCCGAAGGCATGGAAGTGAAGGTCAAGGTCCTCGAGATCGACAACCGCGGCAAGGTCCGCCTGTCGATGCGCGTCGTCGACCAGGAAACCGGCGAAGAGCTGGAGGACACCCGTCCGCCCCGCGAAGCGCGCGAACCGCGCGGTGACCGCGGCGATCGTGGCGGTGACCGTCGCGGGCCCAAGGGCGGCGGCGGTGGCCGCGGCGGCGACCGTGGTGGTCGTGGCGGCGATCGCGGCGGCGACCGTGGCGGCCGTGAGCGCGACAGTGGTCCGGCGGGTCTCCCCGACTTCCTCAAGGACTGATCGCCTCATCGAGGCATGAACATCGGCCGCCCGGAGCGATCCGGGCGGCCTTGTTTTTGGGACTTTACCGATGCTCCAGCGTGAACTGATCGACACCACCCAGATTGAGGACGGCGTACTCCTCGAGCTCTACAGCCACGCCGGGCACTTCATGATCGTGCTCGGGCGCAACGAGCTGATGAGCACGCGGATGCGCTTCTCCGAGGAGCAGCTCGCCGAACTCACGATCGATCGCCTCGGCAAGGCCGATCCGCGTATCCTGATCGGGGGCTACGGCATGGGCTTCACCTACCGGGCGGCGGCGGCGCGGCTGGGCGACAAGGCGCAGATCGTGGTTGCCGAGATTTCCGAAGCCATCATCGACTGGGCGAAAGGGCCGATGGCCGCGCTCACGGGCGAGGGGCTTTCCGACCCGCGGCTCGACCTGAAGATCTGCGATGTCGCTGCGTTGATCGACGACGCCAATGACGGCACCTGCGCCAAGTTCGACGCGATCCTGCTCGACGTCGACAACGGCCCGGACGGGATCGTGCGCGATGCGAACAACCGCATCTATTCGCGCACGGGCCTCGCCAAGGCGCGCGATGCGCTGGCGCCGGGCGGTATCCTCGCCGTGTGGTCAGCCGGCCCGGATGCGGCGTTCCGCAAGCGGCTTTACGATACGGGCCTCACCGTCACCGAATGGAATGTGCGATCGCGCCCCAACAACAAGGGCGCGCATCACATCATCTGGTTCGCGCAGAAAGCCTAGGCCACGCCTTGGCGGCCCGGCGCACGCCTTAGCGCACGCGGGGCCCGCCGAAGGGTAGCGGTGGCGGAGGACGGCGCACCCCGCGCGGGAGCTGTGCCTGATAGGCGCGGCCGCAATGATCGACGCAATAGGGGAAGCCGGGGTTCACCTGCTCGCCGCAGAAGTGGAAATCGGGCTCGCCCGGGTGACCCATCGGCCAGCGGCATACCTTGTCCGAAAGATCGAGCAGGGTGGTCTTGCCGGCGATCTCCGGGCTCGGCTTGGCGGGCACGAGGCGGCGCGGCGGAGCGGGGGGGATCGGCGCCTGCTGGTCGCCTGGACCCTGACGCAGGAAGCCGCCGGGGCCGACCGAAACGATCTTGGGCAGGTTTTCCTGCGGAACCGGTGCGGCCTGCACAGGCGTTGCGCTGTCCTCGTCGTGATCGATCCGCGGTGCAGCGGGAGCGGCGGCGCGCGGGGCCGGACGCTCGGGCGCTTCGTGGCGCTCGGCAGGCTCGGCATGGGGCTCCGCCGCGATCGGGCGCGCAGGCGCGACCGCCGGCTTCTTGACCGGCGCGGCGGCCTTCTTCTTCTCGTTCGCCTTGACGGGCGAGGGGCGCGCCTTGAGACCAAGGCGGTGCGCCTTGCCGATCACCGCGTTGCGGCTCACGCCGCCCAGTTCGGTGGCGATCTCGCTGGCAGTCGCGCCGCCTTCCCACATCTTCCTGAGCGTTCCGATGCGCTCGTCCGTCCAGCTCATATGTTCTACCTGTTCCTGTGTCCGGCGACTGTCCGGGTGGCGGGGTGCTTGTCAGTGGCAATCGTGAAGCCTAGGCACCGTGCCATGGCCGAGAACGCTCCTGCAAATCCGCTCAACAATGCCGCCCCCGTGACCGAATTGACGGCGCATGACAAGACCGGAGGGAGCACCCGGTTTGCCCCGCGCGGGCGTCCGGTGATCACCGGGGTCAATCGCGTGGGCCTGCTTGCCCTCTATATGAAGGAGGTGCGCCGATTTCTCAAGGTCCAGACGCAGACGATCTGGGCTCCGGCGTTCACGACTCTGCTGTTTTTGGCGATTTTCACCGTCGCACTGGGCCGCGAGGGCCGCATGGTGCTGGGCGTGCCCTTCGCAACCTTCGTGGCGCCGGGGCTGATCGTGATGGCGATGATGCAGAACGCCTTTGCCAATTCGTCCTTCTCGCTGCTGTCGGGCAAGATGCAGGGGACGATCATCGACCTCCTGATGCCGCCGCTCTCGAGCGGGGAGCTGATGGCGGGGATCCTTGCCGCGGCAATCAGCCGCGCGGTTCTGGTGGGCCTTGCCGTCGCTCTGGCGATGGCGCTGTGGCCCGGGGTGTCGCTGGCGATGGCGCACCCCTGGGCGGTGGCGTGGTTCGGACTGATGGGCGCGCTGCTGCTGGCGACCGTCGGCCTTGCGACCTCGATCTGGGCCGAAAAGTTCGATCACAACGCGGCCGTCACCAACTTCATCATCGCGCCGCTCTCGCTGCTGTCGGGCACCTTCTACGTGATCGACAATCTTCACGGCGTCTTCCAGACGATCAGCCGCGCCAACCCGTTCTTCTACGTGATCTCGGGCTTCCGCTATGGCTTCCTGGGGGATAGCGACATCGGTGCGGGCGAGCATGTGCTGGCCGCCGGTGCCGGATTGCTGGTACTCAATCTTGCGCTCGCCGCCGGCGTCTATGCGCTGCTGCGGAGCGGGTGGAAGCTCAAGAGCTGAGCGCGCCTGCCCCGCCGCCCGGCAGCCTTGCTCCCGCGGCCATCCGGTCGATCGCCGCTTGCGCTCCGATGACATCGGCAACGAGGCCTATGTCGAAACTTTCGGTCTGTCGGTCGCCGTCGCTGTCGCGCCCGATCCTGATCGCGAGGCTCAGCGACCCGGTGCCGTCGGCCCGTTCGCTGCGCTGGACGAGGCCGATCCGGTCGGCCGGCGCTGTCTTAATCGAAAGCTCGCGGCCGATGCTCAGCTTCAGCACCCGCCGGTCGGTCACCACGTAAAGCACCCGACCGCGCTCCCACAGCGGCACGAAGGGACGCGAGAGCATCCATGCGCCAACCGCGATGAAGGGCAGGCCGAACAGCGGGAATGCCCAGGCGAAGAGGCCGAGACCGGTCTGTTCGGATGCCAGCACTGCGGTAAAGGCGATCCCGGTCCAGGCCAGCGAGAAGACCGTCCACGGCACCGCGAAAACGTAGCTGAGGAAGTGGCGCGGATCGAGCCGCCCGATCTGCCAACCATGCCACTGCACCGTCTCGTTCGCGTGGAGCTCCCGCTCGAGCGCAAGCCGCAGCTGCGTCATCGTGCCATTGTCGGGATCGGGGTGGTGGATGTCCGCCATGGCCCCGCTTTAGCAGGGCATGGTTGTCAATGTGTAAGCGAGGCCCGCATCCGGTAGCGGCCATCCTTGAAGCTCTCGAAGAGCTGCCGCACCGTCGGGTGATCGACCGGGCCGCCTTGCGGATCGGCCACGAGGTTGCCCTGGCTCACATAGGCGACGTAGGACGAATCCTCGTTTTCGGCGAGCAGGTGATAGAAGGGCTGATCGCGCTTCGGACGAATGTCCTCGGGGATCGATTCGTACCATTCCTCGGAATTGGCGAAGACCGGGTCGATGTCGAACACCACGCCGCGGAACGCGAAGAGGCGATGCCGCACCACGTCGCCGATGCCGAACAGGGCACGGGTCTGGCGAGGCGCCACGATCGTGCGGCCAGCCTGGCTCGAGAAGAACTCTGCGCGTTCCATGCCTTGCAATATGGACCTTTGGCCGCGCAAAACAAGCGCGCGGGTTGGGGCCCGCCGCGATATGCCCGCATTTTGTGACGGTGCGGGTCTTGGCAAGCGCCAAGCCTTGGGCTAACGGGCGCGCTCCCTGTCGCCAGCCGCCCTCGACCAGCGGTCCAAGATTGCGATGGGCCTCGCGGAGAGGTGGCAGAGTGGTCGAATGCGCCGCACTCGAAATGCGGTTTACCGGCAACGGTAACGTGGGTTCGAATCCCACCCTCTCCGCCACTTGATCCGCTGGACGGACCTGTTCGGCGATCTGCGCACTGAACCGCGACGCGCATTCCTGAAGCAGCCGCCGGACGCGTTTCTTCAAGGGATCGAGCGGCGCGCCGGGGCGGCTTCTTACAGGAACAGTTCCGCCGTCGCATCGATGATTGCGTCCATATCGAGGCGGTAGGTGCGGTACAGGTCGGGGAGATCGCCGGTCTGGCCGAAGCGGTCGGTGCCCAAGGGGCTGACCCGCTGGCCGCGCACGCCGCCGAGCCATGACAGCGCAGCGGGTGAACCGTCCAGCACCGTGACCAGCCCTGCGCCGGGCGCGAGCTGGCCGAGCAGCGTCTCGATATGGCTGGGGGTGCGGGAGCCCCGATTCCAGCGCGCCGCTCGTGCCGCCGACCAGTCGCGGTGGAGCCGGTCAGACGAGGTCACGGCGAGGAGGCCGAGGCCGGGCAGGTCGTCCTGCAATGCCTCCCACGCGCCAAGCGCCTCGGGCGCAACCGCGCCGCTATAGGCGATCGCGGCACTGGCGCCCGGCGCGGGTTCGCGCAGCCAGTAGGCCCCGGCGATCGCGCCTGCCTCCCATGCCCCGTCAGCGCGGGGCTGCTGCTCGATCTGGCGGGTGGTGAGGCGCAGATAGACCGAGCTCCCGCCATCGGCCTGCATATGCGCGAAGGCCCAACGCATCAGCAGCGCGACCTCGTCGGCATAGGCGGGCTCGAAGCTTTCCAGCCCCGGCTGGCCCATCCCGATCAGCGGTGTGTTGATCGACTGGTGCGCGCCCCCTTCGCCCGCCAGCGTGATCCCCGAAGGCGTGCCGATCAGCAGGAAGCGCGAGTCCTGATAACAGCCGTAGTTCAGCGCATCCAAACCGCGGGCGATGAAGGGATCGTAGACCGTCCCCACCGGCAGCAGTCGCGTGCCGAAGTGCGGCGCGGCAAGTCCCAGCGACGTCAGCAGCAGGAAGAAATTGTGCTCGGCGATCCCGAGTTCGATATGCTGCCCGGCATTGTGCGCGGTCCATTTCTGCGCGGAAGGGATGCGCGCCTTCTGGAACACGTCGGCCAGCTCCTGCCGCCGGAACAGCCCGCGCTGGTTGACGAAGGCGCCGAGGTTGGTCGTCTGCGTCACGTCGGGCGCGGTGGTGACGATGCGATCGGCAAGCGCTTCGTCCGATTTGGCGAGATCGAACAGGATGCGCCCGAACGCCGCTTGCGTGGACTGCACAGCGCCCTCCGGCACCGGCAGGCGTGCAGGGACGGGGACGGCCGGCGCGCGGTGCTCGGCGGACTTTCGGGCGATCGGGCTTTCCCGCACCAGAGCCTCGAGCCTTGCCGCGAGGTTGTCGCCGAGGCCCGCCCACTTGTCCCATTCCTCGCCGGGCTGGATCCCGAGTTCGGCGCGCAGCCCCTCGATCTGAGACGTGTTCATCATCCCCGAGTGGTTGTCCTTGTGCCCCGCGAGCGGGAGGCCATAGCCCTTGACGGTGTAGGCGATGAACAGGGTCGGCTGATCGCCGGTCGCAGCGTCGAAGGCGTCGAGCAGCGTCGCTATGCAATGTCCGCCGAGATTGGTCATCAGCCGGGCGAGCGCGGCATCGTCATGGCTGGCGAGCAGCGCGTCGATCCCCGCAACGCCGTCCAGATCACGCGCCAGCCGTTCGCGCCATGCCGCGCCGCCCAGATAGGTCAGCACCGCGAAATCGGCGTTGGGGCAGTTCTCGATCCAGTCTTCCAGCGCCTGCCCGCCGGGGCGCTTGAAGGCCTCGCGCTGGAGCTTTCCGTGCTTGAGGGTCACGACCCGCCAGCCGCAGGTCTCGAAGATGTCGTCGAAGCGGCGGAACATCCGGTCGGCGGTGGTCGCGTCCAAGGATTGGCGGTTGTAGTCGACGATCCACCAGCAGTTGCGAAGATCGTGCTTGTAGCCCTCGATCAGGCATTCGTAGATATTGCCCTCGTCGAGCTCGGCATCGCCCATCAGCGCGATCATCCGGCCGGCGTCAGCCTCGGCGAGCGCGCCTTGGGCGATCAGGTAATCCTGCACGAGGCTGCTGAACGCCGTCACCGCCACCCCGAGGCCGACCGAGCCGGTCGAGAAATCGACCGGGATCGTGTCCTTGGTGCGGGAGGGATAGGACTGCACACCGCCTAGGCCGCGGAAACGTTCGAGCTTCTCGCGGGTCTGTTCGCCCAGCAGGTAATGGATCGCGTGGAGCACCGGCCCGGCGTGGGGCTTGACCGCGACCTTGTCCTGCGGGCGCAAGGCATGGAAATAGAGCGCGGTCATCACCGCCGTGATCGAGGCGCAGCTGGCCTGATGCCCGCCGACCTTCAGCCCGTCACGCTTTTCGCGCAGGTTGTTGGCGTTGTGCACTGTCCACGAGGACAGCCAGCGCAGGCGCTGCTCGATCTCGGTGAGAAGCGCGACCTTCTCGGCGCGCGTGGCGGCGGTCCGCGTCACGTCAGGGGCGCGCATGGTCATGAGCCACGGTCATGCGGGAGCTTTCATTCATGCGCCCGATTACGAAGCCGGCACCGGGAGAGCAAGTGCGCAGGCAGGCGGAGCGAACCGCTCGCCTTCCCGTTCGCCTTGCGCTAGACCTCCTTTCGACCGGCGCGGGGTGGTGCGCGCCAATCGCATACGAACAACATGGAGCCGATCATGCGGGGCATTACCCTTTCAGTTTTGCTGGCGAGCGTCGCCGCCTGGCCGGTCGCGGCGGAGACGCCGCAGCCCGAGGACATCGTGAAGGCCGAGCCCGTCTCGCTCGCTGCCTCCAGCGACGGCAAGCCCGACATCACCCGCTTCCTGCTGGTGCGCAGCCCGCGCGGCGCGGTGCTTTCCTCGGACGGCACCCAGATCGCGTGGATCAGCGACGTGACAGGCTCGCCGCAGATCTGGACCATGCCGGTGGCGGGCGGCTTTCCCGACCAGCTGACCTATGGATCGGGCGTCGACTGGGTCGAAACCGGTCCCGCGGGCCAGTGGCTCTACGGCGCCGATACCGACGGGGACGAGCGCGTCGGCATCCACCTGCTTGCCGCCGACGGGACGAGCGAGCGCACCATCGTCGAGAAATCGCCGGCGTTCCGCACCTTCGGCGCGTGGAGCCGCGACCGGCGCCGCTTCGCCTACTCCTCGACCGAGCGCAATGGCTCCGACTTCGACATCTACGTGACAGATGTCGCGACCGGCCAGAGCCGCCGCGTCTATGAAGGGAAGGGCGGCTTCTACGCCACCGCATGGCAGCCCGGCGGTGATCTGGTCGCCATCAGCGAGACGCGCGGCGGCGGCAACGACCTACACCTGCTCGATGTTGCGACCGGCAAGCTGACGACGGTCTTCAAACCCAAGACCATCGCCGAATACAGCTCGATCGAATGGACGCCCGACGGGCGCGGCTTCTATCTTTCGACCAACCAGTCCTCGGACAATCACGAGATCGCCTATTACGATGTCGGCACGGGGCGCCTGCAAACGGTCGTCAAGCCGGGCTTCGACATCGGCCAGGTCGCGCTCAGCCCGGATGGCCGCTACCTCGTCTGGACGACCATCGAGACCGGGTTCAGCCGTCTTCATGCCCGCGATCTGACGACGGCACGCGACATCGCTGTGCCGAGCCTGCCGTCGGGCACCATGTCGGTGCAATTCGCCGGCGAACGGCCCGTGCTCCTGATCAGCGCGAACAGCCCGACGACCGCGGGCGAGGTGCTGTCCTGGGATCTGTCCGCGCAAACTGCGGCGGCGCGCGTTCTGGTGCCTACCGACGCGCCCGGGCTCGACCTGTCGAAGATGATCGTGCCCGAACCGGTGCGCTTCGCCGCGCGGGACGGGGCGCCGCTCACCGGGCTGCTCTACCTTCCGGCGCCCGCGCCCGATGGCCGCAAGCCGCCTGTCTTCATGCGCATCCACGGCGGCCCGAGCGCCTACGCCGCGCCGGGCTTTGCAGCGGACGTTCAGTACTACCTCGCCCGCGGCATCGCGGTGCTCGACTTCAATTATCGCGGCTCGACCGGGCAGGGGAAGGCCTTCGAGCAGCTCAATGACCGCGAGAAGAAGGTGGACGAGGTCGGGGATCTGGCCGACGCGGCGGAGTGGTTGCGCAAGTCGGGCCGGGTCGACGGCAGCCGGATCGCCGTCGGCGGCGGCTCCTATGGCGGCTACCTCACCAATCAGGCGCTCGGCACCTATCCCGACATGTTCGTGGCCGGCGTCTCGATCGTGGGCGTGTCCGACTGGGTGACAGCGCTCGAGCAGGCGAGCCCCGCATTGAAGGCCGCCGACAAGCTCGAATTCGGCGATATCGCCGATCCCAAGGTCCGCGCGTTCTTCGCCAAGCTGTCGCCGATCAACAATGTGGCGAAGATCACCACCCCGATGCTGGTCATGCACGGCGCCAACGATCCGCGCGATCCGGTGACCGAGAGCGACCGGCTGGTCGAGGGCATCCGGGCCAATGGCGGCAGCGTCGTCTATCTGCGCTTCCCCGACGAAGGCCACGGCATCGCCCGGCTTGCCAACCGCGTGCATGGCTATCGCCGCATCGCCGCCTTCCTCGAGGAGCGTTTCGGCCTGACCCGCTGACGAGCGCGTGGCGATCCGTCCCGGCTCGCTCGGGCGGGGCCGGGTTCGCGCTGTAACGGCTGGAGGGATGGTCCCGGCTTAGTGCTTTACCCAGTGCCCACGAGGGGCGGCCATCGCGCCTGAATGCAAAAGTAACCTATGTTACCAGTGTGTGAAGATTGCTCCCGTAGGTTTGCCAGATATCGCGCCCGTTCGCCCTGCTGCACATGCGGCATCAGGGAGTTGGTCCAATGTCGCTCAGCAAGAAGAGCCTGACGAACGAAGACGATGCGGGCGCCCTGCTGCCCGATGCCGAACGCCGCGCCGATGATCGGGTGCAGACCGTGTTCCGGGTCGCGCGGGTCATCTGCGACACCGATGAAGGCCTGGCGCGGATCAGGAACATGTCCGATCACGGAGCGGGCCTGCGACTGCAGATCCCCGTCACGCTGGCCGATTCGCTGACCATCCAGCTGGTCGACGGCGTTGCCCTGCGCGGGCAGGTGGTGTGGAAGCAGGACGATGCGCTCGGCATCAGGTTCGATGAGCCGATCGGCTGCAGCGAGTTGCTGACCGCGCTGGCGGCGGCAGCCAAGTGCGGCGCCACCCGTCCGGTGCGACTGCCGCTCGAGGTCACGGCCCTGACCCGCAGCGAACGCGGGCTGCGCAGCGTGCGGATCGTCGATATATCGCAGCGCGGGCTCAAGCTGGTGCATGACGGCAGCCTCAACGCCGGCCTCGATCTCATGATCACGCTCCCCAACGGCCTCGAGCGTGCCGGGAAGGTGCGCTGGTCGCGGGACAACAAGGCGGGTGTCATGCTGCTCGAGCCATTGAGCGTCGAAGCGCTCGGGTCGGTCCGGCGGCTGGTCTTTCCCTCGCTTGACGCTTGGGTCCAGAAATGACGGTGATGCTCTCGCGGGCCGAGCGTGACCGGTGCCGCCGCGAAGCGATCGCCCGCTACGACATTCTCGACAGTGCCCCGGAGAGCCAGTTCGACGATATCGTGTCTTTGGCGGCGCGCATCATCGGCACGCAGACCTCGGCGATCAGCTTCATCGACGACACCCGCCAGTGGTTCAAGGCGCGCACCGGGCTCGAGGCGTGCGAGACGCCGATCTCCGTATCCTTCTGTGCCCACACGATAGAGACGGGCGGGCTGTCGGTCATTCCCGACGCGCGCGAGGACCCGCGGTTCGCCGACAATCCGCTGGTGACCGGAGCCCCCTTCATCCGCTTCTATGCAGGCATGCGCATCCTCGCCAGCGACGGCACGCCTATTGCCGCGCTGTGCGTCTTCGACCCGGCGCCGCGCCCGCAGGGGCTCAGCGCCATCGAGGAGACGACCTTGCGGACGCTCGCCGGGCAGGTCGAGGCGCTGCTCGAGCTGCGCCGGCTGGTGCTGGAGCGCGACGCGCAGGTCATCGCGCAGTCGCAGCTCACCGAACGGCTGCGCTATGTCGCCGAGCATGACGACCTGACCGGCCTGCCGCGCCGCGATCTGTTCCAGAAGCGGCTGGTGGAGGCGATGCGCGATGCCCGGCGCACGGGCCAGCGCACCGCGCTGCTGTTCGTGGATGTCGACCATTTCAAGCAGATCAACGATTCCTACGGCCATGATGCGGGCGACGCGCTGCTGTGCGGGTTCGCGAGCCGGTTGAGCCATGCGCTGCGCCCGTGCGATTTCGCCGCGCGGCTGGGGGGCGACGAGTTCGGGGTGATCATCGGCGGCATCGACCGCGACGAGCAGGTCGCCAACGTGGTGCGATCGATCAGCCAGCGGCTCCACCAACCGATCCGCCACCGTGGGCAGCTGTTCGGCTGCAAGGCGAGCATCGGCGTGGCGATCTATCCCGATCATGCCGACGATGCCGAAAACCTCGTCAAATGCGCCGACCTTGCGCTGGGCGAGGCCAAGCAATCGCGCGGGCGGGCGGAGATTTTCAGCCCACGGCTGATGGAGGAGTTCGAGCGCGGCACGCAGATGCTCTCGGTCGCCCGCGAGGGGCTCGCCACGGGGCGGATCGTCGCGCACTATCAACCCAAGCTGGACCTCAACACCGGCGCGCTGGTGGGCTTCGAGGCGCTGGTGCGGTGCGAGACCGACGAGCGCGTCACGATCATGCCGCAGAGCTTCGCCCAGGCCTTCGACGACCGCGAGCTGGCCGTGGCGATCAGCGCCCGGATGATCTCTTCGGTGCTCGACGACATCCGCGGCTGGGTCGATGCCGGGGTCCCCTTCGGCCATGTCGCGATCAATGCCGGGGCGGCCGATTTCCGCTCCAACGCTTTCGGGGAGATGCTGCTGCGGGAAATCGCGGTGCGCGGCCTGTCGCCCGACATGATCGAGCTCGAGGTGACCGAGGGCGTGTTCCTCGGGCGCGGGGCCCAGCATGTCGACCGGGCGCTGTCGGTGCTCAGCGAGGCGGGCGTGCGCATCGCGCTCGACGATTTCGGCACGGGCTATGCCTCGCTCACCCACCTCAAGCAGTTCCGCGTGGACGTGCTCAAGATCGACCGCTCCTTCGTCAGCGGGATCGGCAGGAACTTCGACGACACGACGATCGTGCGCGCGCTGATCGGCCTCGGCAAGAGCCTCGGCATCGTGACCGTGGCGGAAGGCATCGAGACCGCCGCGCAGGCCGAGTTTGCACGGGCGCAGGGCTGTGATATCGGCCAGGGATACTATTTCGGCAAGGCGCAGGCCGCGGCGCTGGTCCCCAACATCATCGATCGCGTGGGCCGGGCGGCATCCGGCTCCATCGCCCTTGAACGAGGCTGAGTTCGACGTGCTTGCATTGCTCTACGTCAGTCGCAGCACGATGGCGCCGGAGACGGCCGCTGCGGCTGTTGCAGACATCATCGCCGTGTCGCGGGACCGCAACCCCGCTCGCGGACTGACCGGCGCGTTGCTGTTCACCGGGCAGCATTTCGCGCAGGTGCTGGAAGGCCCTGTAGCCGCCGTCGACCAGCTGATGGCGACAGTCGCGGCCGACCCGCGGCACGATGACCTTGTCGTCGTCGATCGGCGACCGATTGCCCAGCGCCGGTTCGGCCGCTGGAGCATGGCCTATTACGGCCCATCGCAGTTCGTCACCCGCCATGTGACGCGCCTGCTCGATGACCGCGTCTGGCCGTCCCGCGCGCGTTCCGCCGGATGGCTCAACGACCTGATGTGGGAGTTCGCCGAGGGGCCGGGCGCGGATTACCGCGAGTTGCCGGTGTCCTCGGCAGCCTGAGGCGGCAGCGTCTGCGGCAGCGTGAAGCGGAACTCCGATCCGCCGGGGCCGGTGGCGGCGAGCCAGATGCGCCCGCCATAGAGGCTGAGGATCGAGCTGCTGATCGATAGTCCGATCCCCATGCCGTCAGCCTTGGCGCTCTCGGTCCACGAGAACAGGGTCGATACGGCTTCGGGCGCAACACCCGGGCCGGTGTCGGTGACCGAGACCGTCAGCCCGCGATCATCCTTCCAGGCGTCGATCGTGACGGTGCCCTTGCCCGTCTCCGCGATCGCTTCGCAGGCATTGCGCAGGAGGTTGATCAGCACCTGCTGCACCCGCATTCGTTCCGCGAGCATGATCAGATCGTCCGGTATGCGAAGATCGAAATCGATCTGCTCCTCGCACGAACTGCTCAGCAGTTGCACGCATTCCGCCACCGCCGGCCGGAGGCTGAAAGGCTCGCGCTTGGGCTTGCCATGCCTGGTGAGCAGGCGAAGGTGCTCGACAATGCCCACCGCCCGCCCGGACGCCTCCCTGATGCCGTCGAGCGCCATGACGAGCCGCGCGGGATCGGGCGCCTGTCCGGCAACCGGCATGACACCGGCAAGGTAATTGCTGATCGCCGAGAGCGGCTGATTGAGCTCATGCGCGAGCGCAGCCGCCATCGTCCCCATCGCGTTGACCCGCGCCAGATGGAGCGTCTTGAGCTCGAGCGCGGCGACAGCCTGGTTCGCCTCGTGCAGATGGGTGACGTCATGCCCTTCGCAGAACAGGCCCGTGACCGCTCCGGCGGCGTCGCGGACGGGCTGGTAGAGGACGTCGACCCAGCGCTGGTGGATGGTGCCGGTTTCGGGATCGGTGATGCTGATCGGCAGGTCCGAGCCGGAGAAGGGCTGGCCTGTGCGGTAAACCTCGTCGAGCAGGGCGACGAAGCCCTGCGTGACGACCTCGGGCAAGGCCTCGGCCACTGTCTTGCCGACGAGATCGCCGCGCATCACGAAATCGCGGTAGGCGGCGTTGGCGTAGCTGAAGATGTGATCCGGCCCCCGCGAGATCGCCACGAAGCCCGGCGCATTTTCGACGATGGCCGGGTCGATGCCCTCCTGGTCCCGGGGTGCGGCTGTCAGGCCACCGACATCGACGATGTCGATCCGGAAATGCGCAGCGTGCTCGCCCGGGCCGGGGAGCAAAGAGAGATAGAGCGCTGCGGCGAGCGGCGGGCCGTCCCTGCGGGCGAGCCGGATCGGCCACGTCCCGCCGGTGCCGGTCGCGAGCGCTTCGGCAAGCGCCGCGATGACGGGCGCCTGCGCGCCATCGCCCAGCACCTCGAGCGCGGGGCGACCGAGCACCGCGTCCTCGGGAGCGCCGGTCATCGCGAGGAAAGCCGGGTTCGCGAACAGGATCGGGTGGTGGCCGGCTGCGCCGCCGAGCAGGAGCGTCGGCAAGGGGGAGCACGCCGCCGCCGCCGCCAGTGCGCCGAAGGGCTCGCGAGCCGGGGCAGCGCCCGCCACCGCGGCATGGCTCGCGCCGTCGGCCATGGTCAGTTCTGGCCGTGCTTGCGAGAGACCACCATGTCGGCGGCGAGCCCGCCCACGCCTGCCAGGCGCACCACTTCCGCGATGCTCCTGACCTTGAGCTTGGCCAGCGCGTTGGCGCGGTGCATCTCGACCGTGCGCACGCTCAGCCCGAGCCGGTGTGCGACCTCCTTGTTGGCGACACCCTCCATCAGGATCGTGAGCGTGTCGCGCTCGCGATTGGTGAGCTGCCCGAAGGCGTAACGTGCCTGGTCGCGCGCCGACAACACCTGCCCGGTCTGATCGAGCTGCGCGAAGGCAAGTTCAAGCGCCTCGTCGAGCGCGGCTTTGGAGGCGGGCTTTTCGAGAAAATCGATCGCACCCAGCTTCATCGCCCGCACCGCGAGCGAGACGTCGCCATGCGCGGTGAGCATGATCACAGGCCAGAACACTTCGCGCTGCCGGATAGTCTCGAGCAGCTGCAGCCCGTCCATTTCGGGCATGCGGATATCGAGCAGGAGCGGGGCGGGGGCGAGATACGGCGTCTCGTCGAGAAAATCGGCGGCCGAGGCGAAGGGTCTGACTTCGATCAATGATGCCGAAAACATGAAATGAAGCGATTTGCGGACGTGCATGTCATCGTCGACGACATAGATGCGCCGCGGATTAGGCGAAGGATCCGATGTATTACTGAGGTCATTTTTTAAAAGGATATCTTCGTGCATAGGACACGAAATTAACACGTTATTGGAACAAGTTGCAATTACCAAAGGGTATAACAAATGATACAAAGCGCAATTATTTGGAGAGTTGCGTCAGCTAATATTTAGATAAGTTTCTGGCGCGGGTTTCGGGCAGCAAGATGCCGATGGATCGTCCGCGCTCCCGATATGCCCTGCCCGTGCGCCGCGCCGTGTCAGGCTGTCGCTGCGTCCAGACCGTGCTGCGCGGCGAGCGCCAGCGGCAGCGACAGGGTGGCGGTCAGGCCTTCGAGCGCGAAGTCGAGGCGCGCCTCGCCGCCGTACCAGCCAAGGCCCTGTTCGAGCAGGTTGGTGCCGAACCCGCTCACCTGGGGCTGAGGGTTCGTGACCGGCGGCCCGCCGCGCTCGCGCCACACCATGCGGAATGCCTGCTGATCGCAGGCCGGTGTCTGCTCCCAGACAAGCTCGACGCTGCCGGTGGGCACCGACAGCGCGCCATGCTTCAGGGCATTGGTCGCCAGCTCGTGCAACGCCAGCGCGAGGATCAGGCCGATCTGCGGCGCCAGCTCGCAATCCGGGCCGCTCGCGCAAATCCGCGCGGTGCGGGCGCTGAACGGTTCGAGGGCGAGGGTGACCAGCTCCCTCATCGAGGCCGCGCTGTAGTTCTGCCGCATGATCGCCTTGTGCGCCGCGGACAGCGCCGCGAGGCGGCCGAGCAGCAGTTCGGTGACGTTCTGCGGAATCGGCTGCGAGCGCAGGGTCTGGCCGATGATCCCGCGCACGATCGTCATGAGGTTGCGCGCGCGGTGGTCCATCTCCTGCGCCACCAGCTCGGCGCGCATCTCGGTGTGCTTGCGTGCCGTGATATCCTTGGCCACGCCGATGATCCGCCACATCCCGCCGCCCTCGGCCTTCACCGGATAGGCGCGGTCGAGGATCCACTTCTCGCGTCCCTCGGGATCGGTGATGCGGTATTCGATCTCGGTCTCGTGGCCTTCCAGCTGCCGCGCCAGCGCGTCCTCGACCCGCGGGCGGTCTTCGGGATGGACGGCATCGAGGAAGCTCATCGGGTCCGCCACGAGGCTTTCGCGCGGGCGGCCCCAGATCTCTTCGTAGGCGGCGCTAATATAGGCGACCGATGGCCCCGCCGGCCCGTGCTCCATCGTGTAGAACGCCTCGCGCACCGTCTCGGTGATGCCGCGCAACAGCGCCTCGCTCTCGGCGAGCGCGGCCTCGGCGGCCTTCACGGCGGTGAGGTCCTGCGCCACCACGACCGTCGCGTGGCTCTCCTCGTCGAGCGGCGCCGCGGTGATCAGCACCGGCACCTTCCTGCCGTCGCGATGGACATAGGTCTTCTCGTAAGGCCGGTTGCGGCCCGTGCGCCTGACCTGCTCGCGCGAGAGTTCGTCACGCGCGGCATATTCGGCCGGCGTCGCACGGGCGAAATCCCATGCGCCCGTGTCGTATTCCTTGCGGGTCATCCCCGCGATCCGCAGCAAAGCGTCGTTCACGTCGGCGAGGGTCCGGGTGTGCGGGTGATAAATCGCCATCCCCACCGGGCTCGCCTGGAAGAGATTGCGGAACCGCCGCTCGCTGGTGACGAGCGCTTCGAACAGGCGCCCGTTGCCGAGCGCGGCCGCGGCGGCCGAAGCGAGGGTCTGGAGCGTTTGCAGCCTTGCCTCGGACACCGGGCCGCTCTTGTCCCAATAGGCGCACAGGGCCGCCGACGCGTGCGGCGCGCCGATCGGCGCTGCCGCCATGCTGCGCACGAAGGTATCCATGTAGGCGCCCTGCGGCACGCGCGGGTCGTTGCGGACATCGGGAATGGCGATCAGCGCGTTGTCGAGCATCGCCTGGCCCGAAATGCAATCCGCGAGCGGGAAGCGCTGTCCGGCCCACAGCGGCGCGGCGGCATCCTCGGCGACATAGTGGCTGTGATCCCCGTCGCGCAGCACGATGGCGATGCCCTCTGCTCCGATCGCGGCGCGGGCCGTGGCGCGCAAGGTCGAGACGACCTCGTCGATGCTGCGCGCACCGGTCAGATCCTGCACCGCCTTGACGAGCAGCAAAAGCCGGTCGCGCTGGGCGCGATCCCCCTCGTCCTGACTGGCGGGTTGCTTGGGCAGTGAAGATCCCCTTCGCAGACTACTGTAACAGGTGTGTGATGTGGGTCCTATTCTTCTCGCAATCAGCCCGTCTCAAAAAATGCAACATTCGCAGGCCGCTGCGTTTCGTCGCAAATATAGATTGACAATCATTCGCAATAGCAAGAAACCGCGGCTCCGAACCTGCCCATCCCGGAGCAACAATGTCCTTTCCTGCTGCCCCCCTCCGCGTGGCGATCGCCGCGCTGCTCGCCTCTGCCGCCATGCCCGCCTCTGCCGCCATGCCCGCCTTTGCCAGCTCAGAAGCGCCCGCCGATGCGGGGGAGGGCAGCGCAAGCCCCAGTCAGGCGACCTCAATCATCGTCACCGCCGACCGCGACGGCGACCGCCTGCCCGACGAATCCGGCACGCTGATCTTCGCAGGCAAGCTCGGCGACATTGCGGTGCTTGGCGACATCGCGCCCGTGCCCTCGCGCAACCTGCGCGTGGCGCTCGCCGACATTCCGGGCCTGCTGGTCTCGGAAGTATCGAACGGTTCGTGGGCCTCGCTGTCCTATCGCGGGCTGGGCGAGCCGCATGAAAGCTGGAACATCCTTACGCTCCAGGACGCGATCCCTGCCGTGCCCGACATGTATTCCTACCCGGCGGGCTACTTCACTCCGCCGCTGGAGGTGGTCGAGCGGGTCGAGTTCATCCGCGGCGCATCGGGGCTTCTGTATGGCCCGCAGCCGGGCGGGGCGATCAACTACGTGCTGCGCGGCCCGCGCCGCGAAGCGGGCGTGGAAGGTCAGGCGCGTCTCACTCTCGGCAGCTGGGATGCGCGGGCCGGCCTCGCCAGTATCGCCGCGTCCGACGGCAAGTTCGCCGCCGACGGCTTCGTGCAATATGCGGAAAGCGACGGTCCGCGCCGGGTGAACAGCGATTCCGAGCAGACCACCGGACGCCTGCGCGGCCACTATCTCGGAGAGACCGTCACCGCGACCCTCGCGCTCGACTACTATCAGGGCCGCTTCGGCGAGCCGGGCGGGCTGACCCGCGCAAGGCTCGACGCCGACCGCCGCGACGGATCGACCGCGCGCGACCGCATCCGGATCGAACGCTTCGCCCCGACGCTGGCGATCGAATGGCAGGCGTCCGACAGCACGCAGGTCACCGCGCGCGCCTTCTACAGCCGCTTCGAGCGCGAGAGCTGGCGGCAGGCGGGCGGCAGCTTCGGGCAGGTGACGCCCGATGCCAACGTGCTGATCCGCCAGCTTCAGGTTTTCGACACGGCGGGCATCGACCTGCGCGCGCGGCATGATTTCGGCAGCCAGAGCCAGCACAGCCTGACCATCGGTGTGCTCGGCCACACCTCGGACGCGCCGGTCTTCGTCGACAAGGGCGCGAGCAACAGCGACTTCAATGGCACCGCAGGCGCGCTCGCCCGCGTGCAGCGCAGCGGCGACACCGCAGCGGTGTTCGGCGAGGTCAAACTGGGCTTCGGCAACGTCCAGATCGTCCCCGGCTTCCGGCTCGAGCGCCTGCGCCAGAGCGTGACCGAAACGCTCGATCTGGCGCTCGGCAGCGCCACGGGCGGGGCCCCGGGGGCGGCGAACGGCGCGCTCGGCAACCGCTCGGACAGCCAGACCGTGCCGCTTTACGGGATCGGCGTGACATGGGACGCGGCGCCGACCTTGCGCTTCGTCGCCAATGCCAGCCGCGGGTTCAAGCCGCTGCTCTACAATGACGGCGTGACCTTCCAGGCCGGGATCGACGCGGCGGGCACCTTCGATGCCTCCTATGCCTTCACGGTCGAAGCCGGATTGCAGGCCGAGCCTGCGCCGCCGGTGCGGATCGACGCGAGCCTGTTCCGGGTCGAGTTCGAAAACCAGGTCGGCTTCCTCGCCGGTCCGCTCGTGGCTTCGCCGCCCTTCGGCGCGGTCGGCGTGGGCGGCGCGCGGCGGCAGAATGTCGGATCGATGCGCAATCAGGGGATCGATCTTGCGCTGCGGCTCGATCTCGTGGGGCCGCAGGGGATCGCGAAGAGCGAGGGGGGCACGCTGCGGCTCTCGACCAACCTCCAACTGCTCGATGCCGATTTCACGGACGGCGTGGCGGAAGGCTTCACCCCGCAATATGCGCCGGGCCACCTGCTGCGTTCGACGCTGGCATGGATCGGTGAGGACGGCGCGCGGGCGGCGTTGATCTTCACCTCGGTCGGCGACCAGCAGGGTTCGGACAACAACGTGGCCGACTTCTTCCTGCCCGGTTACGAGGTGCTCGACGCATCGGTCGAATGGCCGGTGTTCGGCGGGTTCACCGTGGGTGCGGGGGTGAACAACCTGCTCGATGAGCGCTATGCCGGACGGGTCAGGCCGGGCGGCGGCGGCGGTTTCGATCCCGGCGCACCGCGCAATGTCTTCGTGTCGATCGGGTGGCGGGGCTGAGCCGTTCGGCCAGCGCCCCCGGCCGTCCCTGACGCGATCAGGCGATCAGGTTCGGGCTGGCGGGGATGATGGCGTAGGCGAAGCTGGCGACCGTCAGCACGATGGCGAAAGCGGCGGAAGCGAAGCGGGCGGCGGTGTCGGAAGCGAACATGGGTCTGGTCCTTTGGTGTGAGGGTGCGCTGCGATCAGGCGAGCAGGGTCGGGCTGGCGGGAATGATCGCGTAAGCGAAGAAGGCTGCCGAGAGCACGACCGAGAAGGTGGCGGCGACAAGGCGGTTGCTGGTTTCGGTGACGAACATTTTGGGTCTCCTTGAGGTCTTGGTTTGGTGTGTTCCGGGACTGTCCCGGGGATGCCAGCTACTTTGCATCAGGTGTGCCAAACTCGAAAA
>JAIYAM010000018.1 GCA_027489065.1 Erythrobacteraceae bacterium
AAGTTCCGCTGCCAGTATCGGCCCGTCACGTCCTTCACCAACCGCCTTGTGCGGATCGGCTACCTCGACACCTCCGACCAGAACGACGCGACTGACGGGGCCTATTTCGAACTCAACGGATCGACCCTCTCAGCCAAGACGGCGAGCAATTCGGCGCGCACCACTGCCGCCAACACGCTGACGATGACTCTCAGCACCCTCTACACCCTCGACATCGACGCGCCTGCCGATGGCAGCTCGGTGCGCTTCCGGGTCTATGCCGGGACGAACCCGGTGCCAGTGCTCGACGAGACGATCACCACCAACATCCCGACCAGCTCGGGCCGCGCTTTCGGGTGCGGCATCATCGCCACCGCCAACATCGGCGCAGCCGACGACATCGGGGTGCTCTATTCGCTGGGCGAGGGCACGATTGCGGGCTTCCTGCGCGCCAAGGGCGGGTGGTGATGAGCGGACTGCTCGGCATCTTTAATTTCGCGGTATTCGAGATCGGCGTCTTTGACGTTCTCGTGCCGCCGCGGGTCATCTTCCGGGTTCATCACGACAACAGGAGCTTCGTGATTCCGCGCGAGCGCCGTGCGTTCGAGGTTTCGGCTGACCTGCGGTCATTTATCGTCCCGCGTGAAGCCCGATCCTTCAGGGTCGCGAGCGACCGGGGCCGCCCCAACCTGAGTGAGGAAACAACCCCATGAGCTTTGAATTCACCGCACCACCCAAGGACCCCAGCGCCGCGCTCGATTACCAGATGGACTGGAGCGACTGGCTGTTCGAGGGCGAGACCATCCAATCTGCAGAAGTGCGGGAGGAAAGCGATGTCCTGACTATCAGCGACATGGAGGTTCTCGGCGGGCGGGTGCAGTGGCGGGTCGCCGGGGGTGAGCACCGCGGGAACTATGTGGTCACTGTCCGGGTGACAACCAGCACTGATCAGGTCGACGAACGCTCGATCCGCTTCCCAGTCCGCAACCGCTAACGCCAGCCACAGGACACACCCCATGCTAAAGTCCGCACCGCAGGAAGACATCCCGGCCGATCTCGCCAGCCTCATCCGCATTGGCACTGTGCTCTCGGTCGATCTGGCCGAGGCGCGGTGCATCGTGCGGTTCGGCGACCCCGACGATCCGGAGCCTGCCCAGACCGGCCCGATCCGCTGGCTAAGCCCCCGCGCAGGCCTTACCCGTGTGTGGTCACCGCCCAGTATGGGCGAGCAGGTGCTGCTGCTTTGCCCCGATGGCCAGATCGGCGCGGCCGTGGCGATCACCGGCATCGTCCAGGATGCCTTTCCCCCGCTCGGCAACAGCACGGCCGAAATGATCGAGTTCGCCGACGGCGCGAAGATCACTTACGATCCCGAAGCGCACGAGCTGGTGGCGGTGCTGCCCGGCGGCGGCACGGTTGACATCACCGCCGATGGCGGGATTACCTTGCGCGGCGACGTGACGATCGAGGGCAACCTTGCGATCAGCCAGAGCGCGACGGTCGGTGAGACCCTGACTGCCGGCGAAGACGTTTTCGCCGACGGCATCAGTCTCAAGAATCACAAACACGGCCAGGTGCAGACGGGCAGCGCGCAGTCGGGTGTCCCTGTCTAGCCGGTAAGGTTGAAGCCGCTTCCACCAGCCCCGCCGCTGGTATTGCGCGCGCGAAGCGCGTTTCCCTCACTCCCATGCAAGGCATGGACGCCCGGACCGGAAAGCCGCTCAGCGGTGATGCGCACCTCGCGCAGTCGATCGGCGACATCCTGTCAACGCCGATCGGCAGCCGCGTCATGCGCCGCGATTATGGGTCGTTGCTGTTTGAGCTCATCGACAAGCCCATCAACGGCGCGATCCGGATGCTGCTGCAGGCAGCCACCGCGATCGCGCTGCGCCGCTGGGAGCCGCGCCTGCAGCTCACGCGCGTGACGCTTGCCGGTGAACCTGCCGCAGGCCGCCTCACCATCCGCATCGAAGGACGGCGCACCGATCTGCCGCCGTCGAATGCGCTCACCGTCCTCACGATCCCGATCGAAACCCGCCGCACGGCTTAGAAGGAAGAACCGAAATGGCTCACGGCCTCACGATTACCGAATCCGCCACCGGCCCGCGCGCGCTGGGGGAAGTCAGCCTTGCGGTGATCGGCATCGTCGCCACCGCCACCGCTGTCGGCGCGCCGGCGCAGGCTGCTCTGGACGAAGCCTTCCCGCTCAACACCCCGGTGCTGATCACCGGCGGCGTGGACGTTGCAGCAGGCAAGGCGGGCACGGGCGGGACGCTCGGCCCCGTGCTGCGCGCGATCAGCGATCAGGCGAGCCCGGTGATCGTGGTTGTGCGCGTTGCCACCGGCGCGGATGCTGCTGCGACCAACACCAACGTGATCGGCTCTACCGATGGCACCGCTTTCACCGGCCTGCAGGCGCTGGCCGTGGCCGAACAGCGCCTGGGCGTTAAGCCCCAGATCATCGCCGCCCCTGGCCTCGACACCCAGCCCGTGATCGAGGAAATGGTCAGCATCGCCAAGAAGCTGCGCGGCTTCGTCTATGCCGCGGCCGAGGGTGACGACGTCGCCGAGGTGCTGACCTACCGCGAGAACTTCGGCCACCGCGAACTCATGCTCATCTGGCCGGACACCGAGGCCGCCTTCACCGGTGACATCGTCGCCCGCGCGATCGGCCTTCGTGCGCAGATCGATGAGACCGTGGGCTGGCACAAGACGATCAGCAACGTGCCGCTGGTCGGCGTGACCGGCCTCGATCGCGACATCAGCTTCGACCTCACCGATCCCAGCACCGATGCCGGCGCGCTCAACGGGGGCGAGATCACCACGATCATCCGCCAGAACGGCTTCCGCCTGTGGGGCAATCGCACCTGCGCCGACCCGCTCACCAACCCCAGCTTCGTCTTCGAAAGCGCGGTGCGCACCAGCCACGCGCTGCAGGAGATCATTGCCCAGATCGTCAGCCCGTTCATCGATCAGCCGATGACTGTGGGCCTGATCAAGGATCTGCTGGAAACCGGCAATGCCCGCTTCCGCCAGCTGGTGGTGCAGGGTGTGATCCAGGGCGCGGAGATGTTCTTCGATGCCGATCAGAACAGCGCGCAGGAACTGGCCGCCGGCCGTCCGCGCTTCCGGATCCAGTTCACGCCAGTCGCTCCGCTCGAAAACCCCAACGTCGATCTGGCGATCACCGACTTCTACTACACCGACTTCGCCGACCAGCTGGTTTAACCGTCCTCACGTAGCGCAGCGGTAGGACAACAAAAGGACCTTCCCCCATGGGCATTCCGAAGAAACTGAAGAACCTTAATGCCTTCGTGGATGGCGAAAGCTATCTGGGCGTTATCGCCAGCTTCGAAGAGCCGGCCATGGCCCTTCAGACCGAGGAATACCGCGGCGGCGGCATGCTCGGCCCGGTTATGATCGACCTCGGCTTGCAGGCCATGGAGGCAAAGCTGACCATGGGCGGCCACGAGGTCCAACTCATGCGTAAGTTCGGCGCCACCCGCGTCGACGCGGTGCGCGTGCGTCTGGTGGGCGCCTACCAGCGCGACGACACGGGCGAGGTCGAGACCGTCGAATGCTACCTCGGCGGGCGCTTCAGCGAGATCGGCATGGGCACCGCAAAGCCGGGTGATGACACCGAGCACGAGTACACCCTGCCGCTGCGCTACTATCGCCGCGTCGTGAACGGCCGTCCGGAAGTCGAGATCGACATGGTCGCCGGCACCTTCATCGTCGACGGCATCGATCGTTACGGCGAGATCATGGCCGCGCTGCAAAGCTGACCCGCATCCCGTTGGCCGGCGCTGTGCGGGGCGGTCGGCCAGCGGAAGGGGCGGGGAGGCTGATCCCCAGCTGACCCGCCCCGCCTCGCCCCCGCGCTGAAACACACAAGGACGCCCCGCATGACCAAAGGTAAATCGCTCCCTACCGTCACCTTCGCAAAGCCCATCGAGCGGGGCGAGCAAAAGATCGAGTCTATTCAGCTTCGCGAATTCTCCACCGGCGAGATAAGGGGCTTGAACATGGTCGACCTGGTGCAGCTACAGACGGACGCTCTGATCACTCTCGTTCCCCGCATCTCGTTGCCCCCGTTGACTAAGAACGAGGTCGAGGCGCTGCCCCCGTCCGAGATGTTCAAAATCGCCACCGAGATCGCAAATTTTTTGGTCCCCGGCACGCCGGGGGAGAGCAACTCCGGCTCCCCGCCCGCGTAGAAACGGCCATGGCTGATATCGCAACGGTGTTCCACTGGTCGCCGAGCGAGATGGAGCGCATGTCGTTGCCGGATTTGGCCATGTGGCACGCTGAAGCGCGCAAAAGAGGACAGGCCAAATGAGTGAGCGGAACCTCAAGCTTCAGGTTGTCTTCGCCGCCATCGATCGGATGAGCGGGTCGGTGAAGAACATCGCCAAGAGCAGCAGGCAGATGAGCGGCGAGCTGACCGAGGCTCGCCAGAAGCTAAAGGCCTTGCAGGCCGCTTCGGGGGATGTTGCCAGCTTCCGCCGGCTCAAGGGCGGGCTCAGGGATGCAGAGCGAGCGATCGAGGCCAAGCAGCGCGCCGTCGACGCGTTGGCTCGCGAAATGCGCGACGCCGAGCGCCCCACCGCCCGCCTGACCCAGCAGTTCAACAAGGCGAAGCGCGAAGCAAGCTCAACGCGAGATGCATTCGCCCGTCAGCAATCCGAACTGCAAAAACTGCGCAGTCGTCTTCGGGACGCGGGGTACTCGACCGATGATCTCGTGGCGAGCGAGAAGCGCCTGAGGGCCGAGATCGACCGGACGAATGGGCAGATGTCTCAACGCAAGAAGGCGCTGGGCGACATGCGCCGCATGCAGGCGAAGGGCGCGGGTATCCGTAATGCAGGCGTTGCCGCGACAGCTGCCGTCACGGTCCCGGCCGGTTTCTTTGTCCGCGAGGCTGTTGCGGCGGCGAGCGCGAAGAAGGAATTGATCAGCGCTTTCAATGTCACCTTCGACAAGAACGCTGCCGACATGCAGGCTTGGGCCGACAGTACAGGCAATGCGCTGGGCCGTGCAAAATCGAGCATGATGGAAGGTGCAAACGCCTTCGGGCTGTTCTTCAATAGCGCGTTCGAACCCAAGAAATCAGCCGACATGTCGAAGCAGTTTGCGGTGCTGGCGCAGGACCTTGAGAGCTTCCACAACCTTGAAGCTGGGCAGGGCCTTGAAAAGCTGCGCGCCGGTCTATCGGGCGAGTCGGAGCCGCTAAAGGCGCTGGGTATCATGCTCAATGAAACGCAGGTGAAAGCGAAAGCGGCAGCTATGGGTTTCAAGGCCGTCAACGGGCAGCTCACCGAAGAACAGAAAATCGCGGCCCGCGCCGCAATCATTCTCGAAAAGACCGCCAACGCGCAGGGCGATGTTGCTCGCACATCGGAATCGACAGCGAACAGGGTTCGTGCACTCACCGAAGCCAAGAAAGAACTGTCGGAAAATGTGGGCGACAGACTGACCCCTATTCTCGATTTTCTGGCAGAGAAGCTGACATGGCTCATGGAGGGCTTCAACAAGCTTTCCCCCCAAGCACAGACCGTCATCATCGTAATTGGGCTGCTGATCGCGGTCGTCGGCCCGCTCCTCATGGTCATTGGAACGCTCGTTGCCAGCGTCGGCTTCATCGCCGCTGGGTTCGCTGCCGTGACCGCCCCGGTTTGGGGGCTGATCGGGGTAATCCTGCTGGTCGTCGCGGCACTGGCGCTCGGCGCGGTTGCGATCGCCATGCACTGGGACACGATCACTGCGGCATTCTGGGCGGCGGTCGACTGGGTGAAGAATGCCTTGAACAACATCTGGGCCGCACTCACGGGGGCGTTCGACCTGTGGGTCTCGCTCCAGATTCGGGCGCTGGAGATCGGGAAGAACATCATACAGGGGTTGGTTGACGGCATTATGGCCGCGCCCGGTGCAGTATGGAACGCGCTGAAGAGCGTTGTCATGGCGGGCCTCGACGGCGTTCGCGGCCTTCTCCGGATCAACTCACCTTCGCGAGTCTTCATGGATCTGGGTCGAAGCACCACCGAAGGCATGACCTTGGGGATAGACAAGAGCGGCAGACGGCCGATTGCCGCGATGAGCCGACTTGCGACCGGGATCGTGTCCGCCGGTTCGATTGCTGTTGCCTCACCATCGGCAGCTGCGCCAGTCATGGCCGGGGCACCTGCCGGCGCACCCGGCGGAGGGACCAGCGGCGGCCTCACCGTCACGATCAACATCCAGCAGCTGCCCGGTCAGGACGCCACGGCGCTCGCCGAGGAAGTTCGCCGGCAGCTTGAACGCATGGCCGGGCAGGCCGCGCGCAGTTCCTACAGCGACGCATAGGAGGCACCATGGCCAGCGCCCCTCTCACCTCATCGCGAGAACTCATGACGCTGGGCCTGTTCGTCTTCAGCATGGACACCGCGCTTTACGATGCGCTCACCCGCAGCCGCGAATGGCGCCATGCCACCGCCGATCGGTTCGGCGCGCGCGCCGCCTCGCAGTTCGTGGGGCCCGGGGCGGACAACATCAGCCTGTCCGGCCGGATCGTGCCGGAGATCGCGGGCAGCTACAGCGCGATCGAAACGCTGGCGGCCATGGCGGCAGAGGGCGATTCCTACCCGCTGATCGATGGGCTGGGCCGCATCCTCGGCCACTACCGGATCGTTCGCCTGGATGAAGATCACGCAGTGATCATGGCCGGCGGGATCCCGCGCAACATCGCCTTCCGGCTTGAACTCGAACGCAGCGACGATGCTGGCGACGGGCAGGGCAGCATCGCAGGTTCGCAATGACCGCGCGGCGGGCCGCGATTTCCCTCACGCTCGATGACGGGACCGACCTTGCCGACAAGGTCCGCCCCCGCCTGCTCAGCCTGCGCCTGTCCGAAAAGCGCGAAGATGACGCGGACGAGATCGATCTGGTGCTGCAGAACACGGACGGTCTGCTCGCCGTGCCGCGCACCGGGGTGCGGCTTGCCCTCGCTCTGGGATGGGAAAGCGGCGCGGACGTGCCTGTTGGCATGGTCGACAAGGGCCGCTTCACGATCGATGAGATCGAGCTTTCCGGTCCGCCTGACCAGATATCGATCAGGGGGCGAAGCGCGGACCTGACCGGCGCGCTACGCAAGCGCGAGACCAAAAGCTGGCGGGACACGACGCTGGGGGCAATCCTCACCGAAATTGCCGGCAGACACAGCCGCACCGCCCGTGTGGCTGGCGATCTGGCCGGCCGCGCGATCGACGTGATCGAGCAGGAGGGCAAAAGCGACATGGCCTTCGTGCGCGATCTGGGGAAGCGGTACGATGCGGTCGCCACCTGGAAGGATGATTTCCTGCTGTTCCTGCCGATCGGCAGCGCGTCGACAGCCGGGGGCACGACGCTTCCTGCGCTGCTGCTCACCCGGCGGGATGGGTGGGGCTGGACTTTCCGCGAAGGGCAGCGGGAAAGCTACAAGGGCGCGGAAGCGCAGTGGCAGGATAGCGATGGCGGGCGGCGGCGCACGGTGAAGGTTGACGGGCCTTCCACCCCGGCACGCGAAGGTGAGAACGCCCCGACCGAACCGAAGAAGCTGAAGCGCGTGTACGCCAGCGAGGCGGAGGCCCGGCAAGCGGCCGAGGCCGCAGCAAGCAGGGCCGCACGCGTGCCCTACGAATTCAGCTATGACCTTGCGATCGCGGATTCCGCGATTCAGCCCGACATGAAGGTCACCCTGCGCGGGTGGAACCCCACGATCGACGGGATCGCGTGGCTGGTGAAGGAGGTCGAAACCAGCTTCGACGGCGGCAGCGGACTGCGGCAGCGGGTGGTGTTGGAGAGCGCTTAGGGTGCCACCACCATGCTGGCACCCTCTGGCGCGGGGGCGAAGAACACCCAGCAATGGCGGTTGCGACCATCGCGGCAGTTAACGGGGCAATTGGCTATGAAGCGAGGATGCTGCTTCAGCGCGGCCAGCTGGTCGCGGGTGAGTTCGATGCCGATCTCGCCAAGCTCACGCACTGCGAACGCCAAGCGATCCGGGCGGCGGTGGTGGTTGGGGACCGCGCCTTCCTCAACACGCGCTTCGATCAATTGGAGCAGCGCCAGCGCCTGTTCGCGCACATAGTCCGGCTCCACCAGTTCCTCGACCGGAGGACAAGGCAAGCCGCGCGCATCGAGCACCTGCCCCAGCATCGAATAGAGCACGCCCCGTGCCGACGGCAGGTTCTCACGCTTGATCGCCTCCAGAAGCCGGATGGCTTCGGCAGCGTTGGCGGTCAGCGCCTGCCGCCCGACCGGCCCTCTGCCGCCGAAGAAGTGCTGGAAGAGAACCTCGAACGCTTCACGCTGGAAGAGGACCACTCGCTCTCGGATCGCGGGATCCTTGATACGTTCGGATTGCACCGTGGCGAGGTATCCGGGCAGCATTTTGAGGTCCAAAGCCACCGTTTCCTGCACGCCATGCGTAGAAGGTATTCGTGTAACACGAACACCTTCCGAGAAAATCGGGTGCCGCTTGAGCCGTTCGAACTGCCCGTGCCAAACAAGACCGAGCATTTCCACGAGCGGCTTCATCACCACCAGAACGCTATCGCCTTCGCGAAGTGTTGCGATACCGTAATTGTGGAACGGCACGACTTCGATAAATTTGCTCATAGCTCTGCCCCTTCGCGGCGAATCGGTGCGGCGTTGGTGAAGGGTGCATCGAAGGTGAGCGTGTTGCCAAGCCGGGCGAAGCTGCGCAGCAGCGCGCCGATTTCGTTGCCGGTCATATCGACCGTGCCTTCGCCCGCGCGATCCTGCGCTTCGATCACTTCGGCAGTGAAGTTCATGCCAAGGAACAGGTCACGAAGACCGGTCTGGTTGTCTTCGGGCAGGACATAGCCACGGACGTGGAATTGCGCGGCGAGATTGGGGCGGGTATTGGTGGGGTCAGCCATGATCGTCTCCTAAGGACGGTTGAGGTTAGGCCCGGTGTGGAAGTTGGCTCTTCCCATCGGGCTGAATTTTTTCTACAGACTATTCATGGCTGACACAAGAATAAAGTCTACAGAAAAAAAGAGAGGGCGCGGGCGACCTCCAAAAGACACTGTGGCGCAACACTTCACAATGGAGCGTGCGCTGTCTGATCGGATTGATGAGTGGGGCGAAGGACAGCCAGATAAGCCGTCACGCCCGGAAGCGATCCGCCGCCTCGTGGAGCGTGGCCTTAAGGCTTAGTCCCAGAGCTTTACCGTGTCCCGCTTCTTCGGCTGCGCCGGGGGCGTAGCAATTGATCCCTCGCAAGCCGCCAACTTCTTTTCGAAATCATCCCGCATGATGTGGGCCTTGCTCGCGGGCACCTTGCCAAGCGATCGCCCAGCCAGCAGCGCCGATGCGCACTGCGCGCTCAAATCAGGGCTCGGCTCCTCGCCATCCTTCGGAAAGAGAACCACCTTGGGATCGGCGCAGGCGGTTACCGTGTTGGCTTGCGCACGAACCGCTGCCGCGCATCCGAGAACCTGCGGGTGAAGAGCGCCAGCGCTCAACATCAATACCAGACCCAGCATCAAACCCGCCTCCCTATCCAGATCACCCGGCCGATCGCCTGCACTTCGCCATCATAGGCGGTGAAGTTCTCCACGGCGGGATTGTCGCTGATGATCAGCGCGCCGCCATCGGGCTGCATCCGCACCCTCTTGATCATGCCCAATTCGCCATAGTTGAGGCACCAGAGCCGGTCCTGTTTGACGATCGTCTTCTGCGCGGTGTCGATGATCACCACATCGCTGTCGAGGATTGTGGGCATCATGGAGTCACCCTCGCCGCGCGCGACAAAAATATCGCCGAAGGTGCCACCGATCAGAGGGCGCAGCCATTCTCGCGGAAAGGGTATCATGGCGGTCTGCTCGTAATCGGTGAAGACCGATCCGCCGCCCATCGAATAGCCGATGTCGAGTTGAGGGATCATCACCGTGCCGTCAGGCACGTCGCTGGGCGGCCCGCGCCACGCGAGCTGCTTTTCGCCGAGCTGCGGCGTCGGGTCATCCGTCTCACCCAGCAGGTATTCCTCGCTGGTGCCTAGCTCCCTTGCGATCTGGCGCAGATGCTTGGTGGTGTTCGATGCGCCGTTGACCAGCTTCCAGATGGTCTGCTGCGAGACGCCGATGCGCCGCGCGAGCTGGGCTTGCGACCATCCGCGCTCTTCGAGCCGCCCTTCGATTCGGTCACCCTTCACCATGTCGAAGGCATACAGACGCGGCGAGGCGTGCATATGTGACGTTTGTGTGTTGACCTCTTTAACTTGGGTTGTTATCTCAACGCCCATGCAGATGCTTACACCTTTCCAAGCGCTACTTCTCGCGGTCGAGAGAGCCGGTTCCCAAGCCGCGCTTGGCCGCATCGCTGGCGTCTCGACCACAGCGGTTTGGAAATGGGTCCAGTCATCGAAGCGCGTCCCGGCTGAATACGTTCGTGCGATTGAGGCAGCGACCGGCGTCTCCCGCCACGATCTGCGGCCGGACATCTATCCGCGCGAAGAGATGATCGACCAGGCGCGCGGCGCCCGCTTCATGGGTGTTGACCACCAAGTGGCCCGGAGCGCCTGATCGTGACCGCAGCTGCACACCAACCTCTTTCGCATGACGCATCGCTGGGGCGTGGATTCGCCCAGTTGCATGCCTTGCACGGGCCGATGGTGCGGGGCGAGGCCGCAAATCGTGCCGCCCCGTTCCGACACAGCCAGTTCCTGCGAGTGTTAACGGCAACGCTCGCAGCATCGAACCACCTCGGGGAGTACAACGACAGCGCCCAACCAGCGACGCTGCGAAGCCATGGCAGCGGCAGCACCAATCAGGTCCCCGAGGCCGGAGAGTCAGTCCCTGTGAATGCCATGGAAGCTGGACCAATTTCGGGAGGCGTGAAGAATGGGTGACCACGCATTCTCGCTCACCCGATCGATGGTAGAGGCCCCGCTCAAGTTGCGGCTGCAGCCCGGCGGCAAGCGCGGTGGGGACGGGTGTTTTGTGCGCTGCCCCAAGTGCGAAGCACCGGGCATGATCCGCCGCTCCGACCGGCCCACACCCACGGTCACCCAGATGACCGTGCTGTGCACCGACCCCGCCTGCGGCCACACCTGGCGCGCCGACATCGTGTTCGTTCACACCCTTTCGCCGGGCACCATCGAGCGCCCTGACCTCGACCTGCCGGTCTGTCCCAAGGCCGATCTGGTGCACGTTCGCCCGCCGTCACGCGATGGCCCGGAAGGGCAGGAAAGCCTCTTCGACCCGCCGCGCTGACCACGCGCCGGATCCCAACCCACCACCACCGAAGATTTTGCGCGGCCTCGATTGCCGCAAGGGGGACCCTTTGACCTTTCCGATCCGCCACCACCGCCCCGCGCCGCCGCGCCGTCCACTCTCCGGCTTGCTGTGGAGCGGGCCTGCCCTGTTCGCGATCGGCGCGATGATCGGCCACCTGATCGAGGCGGCGGCGCGATGAGCGGCTTTCACTTCAGCCGCGGCCCGGCCCGCGCTGCTCCGGCTTACTTTCCCTACAAGGGTCACGGAACCTTGGCCGATGTCTGGGCGGGACGGCAGGGCATGGCCTCTGTCCCGCGCATCGAGCTTAAGCGGACGTTTTGCGACCAGTGCCAGCGCCGGGTGACCGAGGCCGAGGCCACGGCTTGCCAGTCCAGCTTCTGCAAGGGGCGGACGGCATGAGCGGCTTCCGCGCCGGGGACCGCGTCCTCTACCGTGATGGCGATCGCTTCGGCGTCGCCAAGGTCGATCTGGTCGGCGACCGGCACGTGACCGGCTTTCCTTTCGACACCGCCCGCGGGGGCTGGGCGCGCGGACGCCGCCGCATCGCCGTGAGCTTCGTGATCGGCAAGCTCCCCCCGCGCACGAACGCCGACCAGGTCGCCGCCCGGATCAACCGCCTCGCCAACCAGCGCGAGGCGCTGCGCCAGCAGGCCAACCGGTGGCTTGAAGACAGCGTCCGGGAGCTCGCCCGCCCGTGACCCTTCAGGACGAGATCATCAAGGGCTTGCAGGCCCGCTTCCAGTTCCGAAAGACGAAGGGGGATTGGCTGCAGGAAGGCACGTGCCCCAGCTGCGGCAAGCGCGAGGCGTACTGCGCAGCCACCGAACCGAAGATCGTGCGGTGCGGCCGGGCCGAGCGGTGCGGGTGGGAAGACAGTGTCCGCAACCTTCTCCCCGATCTGTTCGAGGACTGGTCGAAGAACCACAAACCCACCCCCGAAAGCCCCAACGCCAGCGCCGACGCCTACCTGCAGTACGAACGCGGGCTCGATCTGCGGCTGCTGCGCGGGCTCTACACCCAAGAGGTCTTCAAGGATTACGAGACCGGCCAGACCTCGGCCGCGATCCGCTTCCCGATCGGCGACAGCTTCTGGGAACGGATCATTGATAGGCCCGGGCGCTTCAAGAAGAAGGCGCACTTCCGCAAGGGCGGCAGCTGGGGCGGACATTGCTGGATGCCTAACGGCACCACCTTCGAATACCTCGCCCAGGCGAATGAGGTCTGGATCGCCGAGGGCATCTTCGATGCCACGGCGCTGACCCAGGGTGCGGGCCTTGCCGCCGTGTCGAACATGTCGGTCAACCCTTGGCCCGAGCACTTCCTCGACCAGCTGCTGAAGGCCTGTCACGAAGCGGGGCGCCGCGATCGGCCCACGCTGGTCTTCGCCTTCGATGTCGGCAGCGCCGGTGTGTCCTACGCCAAGAAGCATATCGAGCGGGCGAAGCGTGAAGGGTGGGAGGCCACCGCAGCGCAGGTGCGCCCCGATGGCGAGGGCACCAAGCTCGATTGGAACGATCTGCTGCTGCGGCACCAGAGCTGGAAGGGCGATCCTGCGGAAGCCCCGCTCGCCCCCGCTGCCATCGAAGGCTACCTCTACAACGGCAAGATAACGGTCGCCGCCACCCCGCGCGACAAGGCCAAGCTGATCGTCGAGCGCAATCCGGCGCGCTCATCCTTCCACTTCCGCCACGGCAACCGCATGTTCTGGTGCCGCGTGAAGCTGGACGATGAAGGTCGCCAGCAGATCGACACCCACGAAATCTGCAACTGCGCCTGGCGCATCCTTTACCGCGAATATGACCCGGTCGAAGACCAGGCCACGTTCTTCCTGCAGATCGACTTCCCCTATGGCGATGACACCGTGCGCGCCCGCTTCAGCGCCGCCGCGGTCACCAACTCGGCCGAGTTCAAGAAGCGGCTGATGACCTTCGCCGGTTCATGGTCCGGCACCACCGAGCAGCTTGACGTCATCGTCAAGGCCCAGACCCGCCAGCTCAAGAAGATAGAGCCGGTGAAGGTGCTGGGCTATTCGCGCAAGCACGCCGCATGGATGCTAGGCGATATCGCCGTGCACAAGGGCCGGGTGGTCGAGCCCAACGCCGAGGAATACTTCGAGTTCGGCAAGCTGTCGGCGAAGCTCGCCAGCCCCGAACGCCCCCTCGAAATCCGCTACGATCCCGACCGGGTGGAGAGCCCGTGGCTGGACGATCTGTGGACCGCCTACGGACCCAAGGGCGTCGTGGTGCTGGCGTTCTTCATGATGGCGATCTTCGCGGTGCAGATCCGCAGCCGCGACGGTTCGCTGGGCTTCCTCGAAATCACCGGGCTTCCCGGCGCGGGCAAATCGACGCTGGTGGAATCGCTGTGGCGGCTGCTCGGCCGGGCGGATTTCGAAGGGCTCGATCCGGTGAAGACCAGCGCCGCGGGTCTCGCGCGCGAGCTGGTGAAGTTCTCCAACCTGCCGGTCGGCCTGATCGAAAGCGGGCGCGAGGATGACCGCAACCATTCCAAGAAGTTCGACCCCAACGAACTGCTGGTGCTCTTCAACGGCCGGTCGCCGCGCACGATAGGGCGGCGCAGCGGCGGGTATGAAACCGACAGCCAGCCTTTCCAAGGCGCGCTCTACCTCATGCAGAATGAGCGGATTTCGGCGATCCCCGCAGTGCTCGAACGGCTCATGTCGCTGCACTTCGACAAAGCGCATTTCAGCGATGCCGGGCGCGAGGCGGCATCGCGCTTCAAGCAGATGCCGCTGGCCGATGTTTCGGGCACGATCATTCACGTCGCGAGGCGGGAAGAGGCCTATCTGGCCGCGCACACCAAGCGGTTCGACCACCACCTGAAGGACATGCGCCGCCGGGTCGAAGGGCTCGAGAACGACCGCGTCATCCTCAACCACAGCCAGCTGGCCGCCGCGATTGAGACCCTCCCGGTCCTGTTCGCCAACGCCCGCGCCGAATGGCTGGCCGAGGCGGTCAAGCTGGTCGACGCCATGGCGATCGACCGCCAGCAATCGACCGGAGGCGATCACCCGCTGGTCGCCGCGTTCTGGGAGAACGTCGAATACCTGATCAGCCGTGAGAACGCCCAAGATCAGGAAGAAGGCAAGAGCGTCAATCGCCACCGCAAGCCGGGCGAGCAGATCGCCATCAACCTGCCCGACTTCGAAGCCCGCTGCCGCAATGCCGGGCTCAGCGCACCCAATCTCGACCAGCTGAAGAAGCACCTGCGCGGATCCAAGTCGCGGCGCTTCCTTTCGACCAAGGCCGTCAACACCGCCGAGGGAAAGACCCAGTCCTGCTGGGTCTTCGCCGCGCCCGCATCCGAGAAGGGACCGTTCGTATGAGCCGCGCCTTTGCCACCCGTCCCACGGGCCGATGGTCTGCGCCGCCGATCACCGCCGACGAGGAGATCGGACCCAATGAACGCCGCTGGCCGGCAGAGGGTCGTCCCGCGATCATCTGCCCCGAGCCGCCCCCGGCATGGTCCGACCATGGCGACCTCATGCGCATGGCCGGGCTGATGCTCGCCGCGCGCCGCGAATCCTTCCCCAAGCGCGTGGCTACCGGCGATCTCGCCGCCGAGGAAGCTGCCCGCGAACTGCGCGCGATCGCCGATCTGGCGCGCGACTGGGAATATATCTGCACCGGCGAGGGCGAACCCGCC
Source organism: Erythrobacteraceae bacterium (assembly GCA_027489065.1). Taxonomy (GTDB): domain Bacteria; phylum Pseudomonadota; class Alphaproteobacteria; order Sphingomonadales; family Sphingomonadaceae; genus Erythrobacter. The sequence goes on from JAIYAM010000018.1 coordinate 14,925, forward strand.
AGCCCGGCGACCGAACAGGACCGCCGCGACGCGCTCGACCAGGCGATCGAACGGCTCGCCGCCTACGCCGCCGAGCACGGCGGCTTTTCCGAGCAGCTCGAAGACCAGGCGCAGCGTGTGATTGCCCTGCGCTGGCACTGCGAACCCGGGCGGCGAACGCTCGCCCTGGCCCGCCTCACCCACGAACTGCGGGCCGCAGCCCGCGCCCAGAAGGGAGAACCTGCCCATGCGTGACGTCTATCGCCCCCGGCCGATCCACCCGGCCGACTGCGCCTGCCCGCGCTGCGATCCGCTCCTGAAGCGGAGCCGCAGCCACAGCACCCTCGAACACGCCCTGATCGGGCTGACCGTCGCCGCGTCCGTTGTCGGCGCGGTTCTCGCCGTCTTCGGCGCCAACTGAAGGGAGTTCTTCCAATGCAACAGCAATACACCTTCGAATGCGACTGCGGAAAGCAGCACACCAGCAGCAGCACCCAGACCCCTTCGGCCTGGCAGATCGGCCGCGACGGCAAGCCCGTGTGCGATGATTGCGTGAGCGCGACCCGCGCCCGCCGGCAGCGGAGGGCGGCATGAGCGATGCGCGTGAGCTACAGCCCAAGGTCAAGACAATTGACCTCACGTCGCAGGGGAGCGGAGACCGCTACTATGCCGTGATCGGCACTCATCCCTACAGTTCTATCAAGCCCGAAGTCGTCTACCCCGAAACGCTGACCGTGGTTTTCAGGGTGCCGGACTTCGACCGGGCCGTGCAATTCGCCAAGGCGATGGCCACGATCATCCAGCTCGGCCACGACGTCCATCGCTCTGAGGTGCGTGAGGTCGGCCGGGCAAGATACCCCGAAAACACGCCTCCCCAAGCCCGCCCAGTGGTGGGCGCATGAGCCGCCCGCTCCCCACCCTGCGCATCGGCAGCTTCGCGGCGATGTCGCTCGAAGTCGAGCATGTGCGCGTCTTCGCCGAGGATGCCGAGGCTTTCCGCGGTGTGATCGCCGCCCGCGCCGCGCTGGTCGAAAAGCATATCACCCGCTTCGTCGCGCCCGATCGGGCGGGCGAGGGGCTGTGCGAGGAAGCCCTCAACCTCACCCTCGATGCGCTGCTCGAGCTGCGCAACGCCGGCGCCGATCGCGACAAGGCGATCCGCCACCTCGAACTCGCCGCCGCCATGGCGATCACCACCATCAACACCCTTCGGCAGGAGTAACCGCAATGCCCTGTGAATGCATCGAACACATGAACGCCAAGCTGGCGGATCATAACACCAAGCTAGGCATCACCATTGGATGGACGAAGGACGGCCAGACCTTCGCGCTGCCCACCATCGCGACCGAGAAGATTGAGAAGCGGGTGCGCAAGGGACCCGCCATCGCGGTTCCGACATTCTGCCCTTTCTGCGGCGAGCGCTGCTTCCCCGAACCCGCCCACCCGGCCGAGGAAGGCGGTGCGGCATGACCCGCGCCCGCATCAACCCCTTCGCCAAGGGAACCGCCGAGCACGTGCTCTACGGCCACTACCGCCGCAACAAGCTCGAAGCCGAACGCAAAGAGCAGGAAGCGGCCCTGATCGCCACCGATGCCGCAGCCATTCGCGCCAAGGCTGAAAGCTATGCCGATGCGCTCCGCTCACTCGGCCACGGCGACAAGGTCACGCCGCTGAAGCAGCTGCCGAACTACTCGGGAGGACGCCCATGATCGTCGTTCGCGTCGAACTGGTCTCCGCGATCGACGGCGAGACCACCGAGCTTGCCCGCATGATGATCGACAACGTCGGCGGCACCGCCAAGGTCGGCGATTACCGCTGCCGCACCTATCGCGGCCGCTCGGTCGAGCAGCTGACCAAGGCCATGCTAGCGAACTCGGTCACCCGCGAAGGCAAGGTCTACGGCCATCGGCGTCTCGATCTCCATGTCTGGCACCTGGTCGGCAAGGCCCTTCAGGCGATGGGGTACGGTCAATGATCCCCCGCCTCACCATCGCCCGCTGGTCCGGCCAGGACGACGGCCTGCACGATTACGCCGGCCGCTCGCTCGCCATCGAATGGCTGGGCCTCATCCTCGAAATCAACATCGGAAAGGCGCGCCCATGACCGGCCTCATCATCGACAACTTCGCTGGCGGCGGCGGGGCTTCCACCGGGATCGAGGCGGCACTCCGCCGCGCGGTCGACATCGCCATCAACCACGATGAGCAGGCGATCCGGATGCACGAGGTCAACCACCCCGGCACTCGCCACATCCGCAACAACATCTGGCAGATCGATCCGAAGGAGGTCACCGGCGGCCAGTCCGTCGACCTCGCGTGGTTCTCGCCCGACTGCAAGCATTTCAGCAAGGCGAAGGGCGGCAAGCCGCGCGAGAAATCGATCCGCGATCTCGCCTGGGTGGTGGTGCTCTGGGCCGATCGCGCGAAGCCCAAGTGCATCCTGCTCGAGAACGTCGAGGAGTTCCGCACCTGGGGGCCTCTGTGTGCCGAGGGCAAGCCGATCCCCGAACGCAAGGGCGAGACCTTCGAGCACTGGTGCCGCGAGCTTCGCAAGCGTGGCTACAAGCTCCAGTTCCGCGAGCTGCGCGCCTGCGATTACGGCGCGCCGACGATCCGCAAGCGGTTCTTCATGATCGCCCGCCGCGATGGCAAGCCGATCGTCTGGCCCGAACCGACGCACGGCAAGCCCGATAGCCCCGAAGTGCTGGCGGGCAAGCGCTTGCCATGGCGCACCGCGGCCTCGATCATCGACTGGTCGATTCCCTGCCCGAGCATCTTCGAACGCAAGAAGCCGCTCGCCGAAAAGACCCTGCGCCGCATCGCGCACGGCATCATGAAATTCGTGGTGAACAATCCGTCGCCGTTCATCGTGCCGAACAACACCGGCAACGTGCCGAAGTCAGTCGGCGAACCGCTGCCGACGATCACCACTGGCAACCGCAACTATCTGGTGAGCCCGGTGGTGGTCGGAACGGCGTTCAAGAACACCCGGGCAGCGCGAGCCTTTGATCCGCAGGATCCGCTTCGCACCATGACGGCGCAGCCGGAATACGGCGTGGCCGAGGCGATGCTCGCGCCCATCGTCACCTATGCCCAGCAGGGCGGGGCGAACCGATCGGTCGAAGATCCGCACCACACGGTCTGCGCGAACAGCAAGGATCAGAACTGCGTCGCCGCCGCACACCTGGTGCACGTCGGCAACGGCGAGCGGGAAGGGCAAGCCCCCCGCGCGATGGACATCGAGAAGCCGCTCGGCACCGTCGTCGCTGGCGGGACGAAGCACGCCGTCGCCGTCGCCCAGCTGGTCGCCGCCCACATCGAGCAGGCCAACGGCTCGCCCGAAGGTGAGAAGCCGCTCCCCGGCCGAGCTGCCGACGCGCCTCTCTCGACCATCGTCGCGAAGGGCTGCACACAGCGCGTGGTAACCAGCAATCTGGTCAAGCTGCGCGGCGGCGAGGACAGTCACGCCACCAGCTGCAACGTCTCGGTCGAGGAACCGCTGCACACCGTCTGCGCCAGCGGCACCCATATGGCCGAGGTCCGCGCCTTCCTCGTCAAGTATTACGGCAACGAACAGGACGGCCACGGCCTCGAAAGCCCGCTCGGGACCGTCACCGTCAACGATCGCTTCGGCTTGGTCACCGTCACCATCGCGGGCGAGGAATACGTCATCGTCGATATCGGCATGCGGATGCTCACCCCGCGCGAGCTCTTCAACGCGCAAGGCTTCCCGCCCGATTACATCATCGACCGCGACAGCGCAGGCAAACCGATCACCAAGACAGCCCAGGTCGCCAAGTGCGGCAACTCGGTCTGCCCTCCGCTCTCCGAGGCACTGGTCCGCGCCAACATGCCTGAGGCGGCCGAGCACGGGACGGTGGCAGCATGACACGGAAAAGCATCTGCAGTCGCGATCTAAACGCTGGGCCCGGTTCCTGCGGTTACTGGTGGGAGACGTGCCCCAAAAAGGTTGGGCATTGCTTTAGCCGCTTCGTCCGTGAGCGAACCGGTCAGGCGCACGGCGGCACCATAAATCTCGAAACAGCGCTCGAGTGGAAGCGACAACGAGATGAGGCACGCGAACCGGCAAAGCCCGAAAAGCCTCAGGTGGGGCTCAATCTATGATCATCGGCCTCGACCCCGGCAGCCCCGCCGGCGACATGACCGTCGCCCGCATCGGCAACCGCGTCACCCTCTACTGCGGCGATGCCTACGCGATCCGGCCGACGCTGGGCTGGATGGACGCTGACGTCATGGACCCGCCCTACCTCTTCGACAACCGCGGGGGTGGCCACTTCCGCTCGACCCGCCCGGGCAGCAACCAGATCGTGGAGGAAGGGCTCGACCAGGGCTTCGATCACCGCATCATCAACCCGCTGCTCTGCGGCGCTGCCGTCGTCTTCTGCCACAATGATCAGCTTCCTCGGCTGCTGCCTTTCATGACCGGCAGCTTCAGCCGTTTCGCGCTGCTGATCTGGGAGAAGCCGAACCCCATGCCGGTCCGCAACAAGCACTACCTGCCCGATACCGAACCCTTTATCCACGCATGGACCCCGGGTTACCACCCGCTCGGCGATCACCACGACATGCACCGGGTGATCAAAGCACCCTCGGTGAAGACAAGCACCTTCGGCCACCCCACCGTGAAGCCCGACGCCGTCATGGACAAGATCGTCCGCAACGTCGCTGGCGAGCGCATCTGTGATCCCTTCATGGGCACCGGCTCGACCGGCGTCGCGGCAGTCAAGGCAGGCAAGGCCTTCGTCGGGATCGAGCAGAACCCCACCCACTTCGAAACCGCCTGCCAGCGCATCGCGGCAGCGCTCGAGCAGCATCCCTGATGCCGATCCGGCCGGAGAACCGCGCCCGCTACCCACGGGACTGGAAGGCGATCAGCCTGCGCATTCGTGCGCGGGCTGAAGGCCGTTGCGAGGGCTCGCCCGCCTTCCCTGATTGCAGGGCCGAGAACGGCAAGGCGCACCCGGTGACCGGCTCGATCGTGGTGCTCACCGTCGCCCACCTCAACCACCAGCCCGAAGACTGCTCAGACGACAACCTGCGCGCCTGGTGCCAGCGCTGCCACAACACCTATGACGCCCCCATGCGCCGAGCTGGAATCCGCGAGCGTGCCTTCGCCGACCAGATGAAGCTGGATCTTGGCTGATGCCGGTCTTCGATCGCATCTGGTACTGGCGATCGACCCTGCCCCACCGCAAGGGGCAGCGCTGCCGCATCCTCGCGCGCGGCACCATGAACGCCTGCTGCATCGAGTTCGAGGATGGTGAGCGTCACATCGTCTCGCGCTTCGCGGTCAGGAAGGCCGCACCGTGAAACCACCGCCGCCCCCTGCCATCTTCGAATTGGCGAAGGTGCTTGCGCGCGCGGCGGTGGCGCGGGACATTGCCCGCTCACGGGATACCGATTCGACCCATGCGAACCCTGATCTACGCCCGATATTCCAGCCAGCTGCAGAATAGCCGGTCGATCGACCAGCAGATCGGCGTGTGCCGTGACCGGGCGAGCCGCGAAGGCTGGCCCGTGGTCGACGTTTTCACCGATTACGCGATCGGCGGCGGGGCGGGTACCGATGAAAGCCAGCGCCCCGGCCTCGCTGCGATGCTCACCCGCGTCGATCAGGGCGATATCGATCAGGTGCTGATCGACACCACCAGCAGGCTCGCCCGCAACCAGGGCGATGCGCACCACATCCGCGAACGCTTGAATTTCCACGGCGCGCGCCTCTTCACCCTCGGCGATGGCGAGATCGATAGCTTCAAGGGCGCGATCAAGGGCCTGCTCGATGAACAGCAGCGGGTCGAGCTGCGCCACAACATCAAACGCGGGCAGGCGGGCACCGTGCGGCAGGGGCGCAGCCCCGCAGGCCTCGCCTATGGCTACCGCCTCGCCAACCGCATCGATGAAGGCGGCAGGGCAGTGCGCGGCCTGCGCGAGGTCGACGAAGATCAGGCCGCGATCGTGCATCGCATCTTCACCGAATACGCTGCCGGCAGAAGCCCGGTCGCAATTGCCCGCCAGCTCAACGCCGAAGGTATTTCCGGTCCCCGCGGAAAAAATTGGCGCGCCAGCACCATCCGCCCCGATCGCACGCGCGGCAACGGCATGCTGTCGAACCGGCTCTACGTCGGCCAGCTGGTCCACAACCGCACCAGCAAGGTGATCGAGCCGGTCACCCGCACCACCCGCATCCGGCCCAACCCCGAAAGCGCGTGGATCATCGAAAGCGTGCCCCAGCTGCGCATCATCGACGATGTCCTGTGGGAAGCCGTACAGGCCGAGCTTGAGCGCAACCGCATCACCAAGCCGGTCTACGCTCGCCGACCGCGCCACATCCTTTCCGGCCTCGGCCAGTGCGGCACCTGCGGCGGGGCATGGAACATCAGCACCGGCCGCTTCTGGTCCTGCGGCGCGCGTCGCGATGGCGAGCCCTGCACCAACAACCGCACAATCAGCACCGAAAGCTACGAACGCCACGCCCTCGCCGCGCTGCAAGACCAGCTGCTGCATCCCGACGTCGTCTCGGCTTACGTGCGCGATTATCACGAGGAATATGCCCGCCGCGCGCGACAGGGCCGCCAGCGCAAAGCCGCGCTCGATCGGCAGCTGCAGGCCGCATCGGCAAAGGTCGAACGCCTGGTGAGCGCGATCGCCGAAGGCGGCGGTGAATTCGCCGAGATCCGCGAAGCTCTCCGCGCCGCCCGCATCGAGCGCGACCGCATCGCCGCCGAGCTCGCCGAGATCGAAGCGGTCCGCGTCATCGCCCTCCATCCTGCAATCGCCGAAGAATACCGACGGCAGGTCACTGACCTGCGCACCGCCCTGGCCGAACCGGCCGCCCGCGCCGCCGCAATCCCCGTGCTGCGCGAGCTGATCGACCGGATCATTCTCACACCCAACGCTACCGGCCGGGGCGTGACGGTCGAAGTCAGACCGCGGCTCAGCGCCGTCGTCGAGCTCGCCACCGGAGAGAGCGCGTCGCCCACCATTTCGGACCGGCGGGCGGTCTGATCTTGGAAGAGCTCGAGCAGCTGCGCTTCGCCTTCGATCGCCTGCGCGCCTTCCCGGACTTCCGTCCGCACCAGCGCATCTGGTGGATCTACCTGCGCGTCGCGGTCGAGCGCTGGCTCGAGCGGAACGAGGACGTCGCCATCCGCGCGGCGCATGACGGGATCAAGGCCTTCCCTGAGAACCTGCCGGACGAACGGACCCGATGGCTCGATCTTCGCGCCGCGGTAGCCCATGTGCTCCAGCACGGCGAAGAGGCTTAGCTTTGCCGCGACCGCCGCAGGAATCGAACCAGCTGCACTTACTCTAAAGCCCAGTTCGCTTCACCCGCTCCAGCACCGCCTTTCCTACGCCTCCCTGCAATTCTATGACGACCTTGCGAATTCAGCGGCTTAGGCCGTAAATTTGCCGAGACTGCCCTCATGCTTCCTTCTGCACCGGGCCTTCAGGCGGGAAGCTCTGGCGTTTTCGCCCGGCCTGCCGTCGCGGCGCCAGAAAAAGCAACGCGGGGCGACTTGGTGGGGTGCTGCTATCTGGAGGGTCCTGTCCCTGGCGGAAGGGCACAGTTCATAATGACGGAAAGTTCTGCAAAACCCAGAAAAAGCGGCGGGAGTTGCCAATTTTTGGCCGTTTTAGCGACTGTATTGACGAATAGTCCATTAAGTGGCATTCCACCCCCATATCGAGGGGAGAACACCAATGAAAAACCTGATTCCGGCCATCTCGGCCCTCCCGCTTGTCGCTCTTTGCGGCCAGCCCGTGTTCGCACAGGAGGCCGACGAAGCCGCTGAGCAAAGCGACAACGTCATCATTGTGACCGCGCAGTTGCGCGAAGAGAACATTCAGGACGTTCCGCTGGCGATCACCGCCTTGACCAGCGAGAACCTTCAGGCTGCGCGCATCGAAGACGCGCTCGACCTGCAGTTCAACGCGCCGAACGTGATCCTCTCCGCCAACCGCAACCTCACCATCCGCGGCGTCGGCTCGCAGTCCTTCGGCGGCTCGAACGACACCAATATCGGCGTTCTCATCAACGGCGTCTTCCTCCAGCAGGGCAGCACCTTCGGCGAGTTCTTCGATCTGGAGCGCATCGAGGTGCTGCGCGGGCCGCAGGGCACCCTGTTCGGCCGCAACACCACCGGCGGCCTCATCAACATCATCGCCAAGAAGCCCACCGACGCCTTCGAAGGCTATGTCAGCGCGCAGCTCGAGAACTTCGAGGGCCGCCGTATCGAGGGCGCGATCAACCTGCCCGTCACCGACCAGTTCGCCGTGCGCTTGGCCGGGCATTACCTCAAGCGAGACGGTTACACCCGCAACCTCGAGGACGGCTCGCGCATCGATGGGCGCGACCAGTTCACCCTGCGCGGCAGTGCCCGTTTCGACAGCGGTTCGGGCACGACGATCGACGCGGTGGTCACCTACTTCAAGGAAGACAGCAACCGCGCCAATGCGGTCAAGACGCTGTGCACGCCCGATGCGACCTTCGGCTGCTCGCCCAACTCGGTCAGCACCGACTTCCCGCAGGTCAACTTCCTGATCGACCGCGCCCTGCTCCCCAACATCGTGCGCCCTGGCACCTTCAGCCAGAACCCGGCCGACCTGCGGCAGGTGCGCATCGACGTCCTGCCCGAGCAGAAGGCCGAGGACTTCCTCGCCACGCTCGAGATCAACCAGGACATCGGCGAGAGCCTGCGCCTGACGTCCGTGACCGGCTACCGCGACGGCGACAACTCCTCGGTGCGCGACTTCGATCAGGGCACGCGTCCCAACGCCTTCAACCCCAGCGCGATCTCGCCCGCCAATGCGCAGGGCAACGGGGTGCTGACCTACCTGCTCGGGCCGGGTCAGACGATCTCGTCCGCAGACTGGCGCTCGGCGCAGTACGGCGATGGCGCGCGGGACCAGTTCAGTCAGGAATTGCGCCTCGCCTCTGACTTCTCGGGCGCGATCAACTTCCTCGTCGGGGGCTATTACCTCAAGGCCGACAGCAGCGGCAGCGTCCTCACCTACATGCCGGCGAACCGCACCAACGGCTTCGTCGCCGCGGGCGTGACCAGCGGCGCGCGGGTGACCTCCAAGGCGGTGTTCGGGGAGGTTTATGTCGACATAACCCCGACGCTGAAGGTGCTGGGCGGCCTGCGCTACACCAAGGACGACAAGACCATCAGCACCGCCAGCGGCACTTTCGTGCTCGGCCCGGTGTTCAACGGCAAGGCCTCTTTCGATGCATGGACTGGGCGCGGCAGCGTCTCGTGGCAGCCGACACCCGACAACAACCTCTACGTGACCTTCTCGCGCGGGTTCAAATCGGGCGGCTTCAACCCCGGCAACGTCGGCACGCCGACCTTCGATTCCGAGTACATCAACTCGTGGGAACTGGGCTCCAAGAACACCCTCTTCGAGGACAAGCTGACCCTCAACGCCGCACTGTTCCGCTACGATTACAAGAACCTGATTGTCGGCAACATCGTCGGCACGCTCGCGACCAACGTGAACATCCCGGACAGCCGCGTGCAAGGCTTCGAGCTTGAGACGGTAGCGACGCCGCTGGAAGGCCTCCGGCTCGAAGGCGCGCTGGGTCTGCTCAAGACCGACATCCGCAGCAGCTTCCTCTCCTCCGATCCGTCGCGCGGGGGGACGTTCTTCCAGATCAAGGGCAACGAGCTGCCCAATGCCCCGCGCCGCACGCTCAAGCTGGCGGCCGAGTACAGCATTCCGGTCACCGGCAGCTGGACGCTTGTCCCGCGGGTCGACTTCTACTCCCAAACGGGGTTCTTCTCGCGCGAGTTCAACGTGCCGGCAGACCGGGTCGGCAGTTGGGAGCAGCTCGACCTGCAGCTTCAGGTGGTCAACGATGCGCGTGACCTGGCAGTCATCTTCTACGTGAAAAATGTCCAGAACAACGACGACATCACATTCCTCGAGACCAACTCCAACCTGGTCGGCAGCTTCCGCAGCGCCTTCCTGCTCGATCCACGGGTCTACGGGGTGAACGTCAGGGTCGGCTTCTGATGGACGCGCCGATTGGCGGTGTGGCGGCTCCGCACCAGTCGCTGTTCGACCTTTCCGGCCACGTCGCCCTTGTCACGGGCGGCAACGGCGGCCTCGGGATCGGCATGGCCCGTGGGCTCGCGCGAGCCGGCGCGAGCGTCGCGATCTGGGGGCGCAACAAACAGCGCAACCGGGCCGCTGCCGAGGAACTTGCGGCAGACGGCGGCGACGTCGCCGATTTCGTCTGCGACGTCACCGACCTCGCCGAGGTCGCCCGCGCAATGGAAGAAACCGTGGCGCGCTTCGGCCGCCTCGACAGCTGCTTCGCCAACGCGGGCGGGTCGGGCGTGCGCAAGCCTTTCACCATGCTCTCTCCCGGTGACTGGCAAAGCACGCTCGACCTCAACGTCAACAGCGTGGTCTATACCTTCCAGGCCGCGACACGGCAGTTCATCGCGCAGGGGAGCGGGGGAAGTCTCGTCGTCACCTCTTCGGTTGCGGCGCTGCTTGGCGTGCCGGGTGGCGGCTATTCCGCGACGAAGGCGGCGGTCTCGGGCCTCGTGAGATCGCTCGCGGTCGAACTTGCCCCGGCGGGCATTCGCGCCAACGCGATCCTGCCGGGGTTCATCGAAACCGAGATGAGCCTCAACACGCCAAAGGCATTCCAGGAGGCGTGCCTGCGGCGCACCCCCTCGGGCAAGCTCGGCACAGTCGACGACATGGCAGGAGCCGCAGTGTTTCTGGCCGGCCCTGCGAGCCGCTATGTCACCGGCCACTCGCTGGTGATCGACGGGGGGCAGTCGATCTTTCCGATGTAGCCGGCAAGGTTCGCTAATCCGCCGACCGGCCGTCCCAAAGCGGTTTGCGGCGCGCTGCAAAATCCGTCTTGAGCGACGTCACCGATCCTAGGATCATCGAAACGGTGATGTCCTCAAGCTGCTGCCGGTCCATGCCGGTGCGCAGCAGATAGGCCCCGGCCGAAGCGGGAAGGCCGAAGCTGATGTCGGTCGCCGCCCGGGCGACGTCGGGAGGGAGGTCGAAATGGCGTTCGATGATCGCGGCCAGAAACTCGACCGCCGTGTCGCGGCCATATTCGGTCGGATCATGCAGATCGCTGATCGAAGGCTCCTGCTGGAGGCGCTCGATGATCAGTCCGCGTTCCTCGATATAGGTGAGGTAGACGTGGGTGGTGGCCCGCACCATCCCCTCGAAGGTTCCGGCGCCGTTGACCGCCTCGCTCTGCAGTCGCCGCAGCCGCTTGAGTTCGCGTTCGAGCAACTCGCTGAGCAGCATCTGCAGGTTCGGAAAATAGTTGTAGACCAGCGATTTGCTCACGCCCGCCGCGCGCCCAATGGCGTCCATCGACAGCTCGGCGATGCCCTCGCGCGCGATCATTTCGGCCGCATGATCGAGGATCAGCGAACGCCGCTCCTCCGGGGCGAGCCGTGTCCTGCGCTTGGAGGCAACCACAACAGTCATGGGCCAAGCCTAGCAGACTGGCGGCGCCAATCCAGATGGCAACTTATTGCGGCGCCCGATCCTTGAGCCAGAGCATATCGTCGATCGAGCGTGCGGCTCCCGCGCCGATGTTCTGCTGGAAGGCGATGAGGTTGCCTTCCGGATCGCGGGCATAGCGCACGCGCCAGCCGCCGAGCTCGAACGCCTTGCCGGCAAATCGGACACCTTCGCCTTCAAGCCGTGCGATCGTGGCGGCAAGATCGTCGGTCTCGAACACGATGGCATTGTAGCCGATCGCGTCGATCATCCGCGCACCCGTGCCCTTCGGCGTGCGCGGTTCGACGTAGTGCCAGAACTCCAGCTCGAAATTGCCGACGTCGAACCAGCTCGCGGCCGCGACAATGCCGTCGATGTCGGTGATCGCGTCGAAGGTCTCGCGCCGGGTCGGCGGCAGCTCGCGGCGGGGGCCGTGGCCGAGGACCTTGGTGTAGAACGCCACCATCTGCTCCTTGTCGCCGGTGACATTGCCGATATGCGTTGCCCAGGCCGGAAAGCGCATCCGCTTGGTTCCCAGTTCGCCATGCGCGGCGATGACTTCGGGGGTGAGCTGTTCCATCTCGATCATGATGCCGTCAGGATCGAAGCCATAGGCATAGGTCACGCCGTAGCCGCCCAGATCGACGGGCTCGTCACCGCGCGACAGCATGGCGAGCCCGTTGGCCTTGAAGACGTCGTATTTCGGAGCAGTCGAAGGCGACTGGAAGCAGATGTGGGTATAGCCCGGCCCGATCACCGGACGGCGCTCGGGCGTGGCCTTGGTGGCGGGATCGACATCGATCAGCTGGAGGAAGACGGTCGGCGTGCGCACCAGCGCGATTTCGATCCGCCCCTTGCGCTTCGCGAGGACATCGGAGGGGAAAGCGGCGGCATCGACCATCCGCCGCTCGACAAGAGCGTAAGGCACCGACCGGCTGTAGAAGGCGAGCGTATCGTCGATATCGCTGACGGTGATGCCGACGTGATGCACCCCCTTGATCGGTCCTGCGATTGCGGGGACAGACGAGGGAGTCGCGGCTCCTGCTGCTTCCCGTCCCGCCGTGCCGGTGGTGGCAGCGCAGCTTGCCAGCAAGACGCTGGCAAGGGCGGTGAAGGCAGGTCGTATCATCGGTCGGCTCCCTTGAGGCGATAGACCAGCAGCACATTGCCCGCGATCTCGCCGAACTTGTCATATCCCGAGTTCACGATCACCATGTCGCCTGCCACTACCGGGCCCTGGCCGTCGATCGTGCCGCCCTTGGCCTCGACGCGGTTGACGGTCGCAAATGCGCGGTTGGTGTCGGTCTTCCACAGCAGCTTGCCATCCTTGGCGGCATAGGCGACCACGCGCCCGTCATGCCCGCCGGCAAACACCACTCCCGGGATGAGCGTGACGGGGGCGGATAGCGCGGTGATGCAGGCGAAGGAGAATTGCGGACAGCGCAGCTTTTCGATCCGCGACCAAAGCGGGTGGCCGGTGACGACGTCGAATGCATGGATACCGGGGCGCGGATCGCCCTTGGCGAAACGGCTGCCGGGCGTGTCGGCAATCGGCACGAACAGTGTTTTGCCGTCGCTCGCCATGCCCCAGTGGATGCCACCGTTGAACCCGCCGCGTGCGACCCGCTGACGCCACAGCACGCTTCCCCGCTCCGGATCGATCGCGAAGATCTCGCCGGATTTCTGCCCCGCGAGGAGGATGTCGCGAGCGCCCGCTTTCACAAGCAGCGGCGGCGCGCCGAAATCGAAGTCCGGCCCATCCTCGGCCGGGCAATTTGCGCTCTGGCCGGTGCCGCAAGCCGCGTTCCACGCGTCACCGGCAGTGGCTTGCATCACCCACTTGCGGCGCCCGGTGGCAAGGTCGATCGCGATGATCGCATCGCTTTGGCCATTGGCGGGGGAGGAGTAGTTTTCACCCGTTCCGACATACAGCAGGCCGCGTGCCGGATCGACCGTGGGGGTGCCCCAGACCGGTGCACCGCTCGGCGCTGTCTCGCCGCCCTTGTGCTTGACGGGCTTGTCGACCGAGTACCAGCGCCAGACCCGGCTGCCGTCCGACGCATCGAGTGCCGTCACACCGCCGCGGAAGGTGCAGCACTCGTAATCCTCGTTGAAGGCGCTGAGAACCTCGGTGGAGGACATGGGTACGAACAGCCGCCCGCCATGGAGCGCGAGGCTGCCCGTGATCGTGCCGTCCGGATGGTCGCGTACCGATGTTGTCCAGCGCAGCTTGCCGGTTTCGGCATCGAGCGCATAAACACGTGCGTCGAAGTCTCCGAAATACAGCGTCGGGCCAGCGGCTGCATCGACGTCGAGGACGGGCGCGTTGCGGACCTCGGCCTTGGCGTCAAACGTCCACCAGATGCACCCCGTCGTCCTGTCGAGCGCATAGACCCGCCCCGATTGGCTACCGGTGAACACCGCCTGCTCGGTCACGGCAGGTTGCGAGCGGGCGCGCTGCGCTTCGGGAAAGCCGAAGGCCCAGGCAAGTTCCAAGCGTTCGACGTTGGCGGGAGTGATCTTGGTCTGCTGCTGATAGCGCGCGTTGGACAGGCCGTTGCCCCAGCGGTTCCAGAGCGGCTGTCCCGAGACCGCGAGGCGACCCTCGCAGCGCTTGCCCGCCACCACTTGCGGCGGGGCATCAGTCCCGAGATGATCCGCAAGGATCGCGATTTCATAGGGGTTGAGCGCGGAGCCTTGCGCCTTCATCACTCCGGTGGTGAGAGCCTGTTTGATATAGGCTGCACTGCGTTTCTCGACGGCCGCCCGAACAGGGGCACCGCCTGTGGCATTGTCATGACAGCTGCTGCAGTGGGTGCGATAGAGATTCTCGGCCAGATCGGCCTGCCCGCTACGGGGAGATGCGGCATCCGCTGAGGCGTCGCCTTCCGAGGGGGCGCAACCGGCCAGCAGTAAAGTTGCCGCCAATGCCCCTGCGAACTTTCGTGACATCGGCTACTCCCTCCGCTATTGACGGTTATTGTAATACTGAGGGAGTGTCAATGCGGATCATCGAGCTGGCGCGGGGCTTGGCTGCCCTCTTGATCGTCGGACTGTCAACAGCGGCAGCGGCTTCGGATCCAGCGGTGATCCATGCCAATCGCATCGGTAGTCGCCCTTTCACCGAAGGCTACATCGGCAAGGGGGATGACCGCATCCACTATGTCGCGACCGGTGAGGGGCCGCCGGTGATCCTCGTCCACGGATTTCCCAGCTTCTGGTATGTGTGGTTCGATCAGATGGAGGCGTTCGGCGCATGCCGGAAGATGATCGCGATCGACGCGCCGGGGGCGGGCCTTTCGGGCCGTCCGGCGCGCGACGCAGGCTACAGGGTGGATCGCCTCGCCCGGCTGCTCGACAGGGCGATCACCACATTGGCGCCTCGCCAGAAAGTGACCTTGGTCGGACATGACTGGGGCGGAGCGCTTGCCTGGTCCTACGCCCAGTGGAAACCGCAGAGGCTGGAGCGCCTCGCCGTGTTCAGCGCGCCGCCATATGACCTGTTTCTCGAGATGCTGGCCGACGATCCGGCGCAGCGCGCGGCTTCAGCCTACATTGTGCGCCTGAACGCGCTCGACCGTGCCGCCATCGAGAAGCTTGATGTGCCATCGACCCTCTTCGAGACCGCGTACGGCCGCGCGATCTCGGACGGCCTGTTGTCGGCCGAAGAAGGCGAACTGTTCCGCGGCGCGCTATCCAGTCCGGCCGCGATCGACGCCGGCATCGCGTGGTATCGCGCCAACATCCCGGCCTTCGATGCGATTACTCCCGGCAGGGCGTGGCCGCAGCGCGCGGCCCCGATCACCATGCCGGTGCTGTTGATCGAAGGCAGCGAGGACAAGACCTTTGCACCGAGCCTCGCCAAGCGGGCCCGCACCAAGGCGGAAAATCTGACTGCTGCAATGCTGCCGGGGGTAGGCCATTGGACGCCATTCCAAGACCCGCAGGCGGCCAACGCTTTGCTCGGCGCATTCCTCGGCTTGCCGGATGGGCGCTGTCCCGGGTCCTAGTTGCACGTGGAATGTCTGGTGATCGGTGGTTGCTGAACTGATGAGCGACATCCTGACGACCAGGCCCGCGGCTCGCTCGCGCGTTCGCAATGGATGGGAAGTTCGGCGTAACGGGGGAGGGTGAGGGCAAGCCGGCTTGGAAACCTTACGGCAAGACCTCGCTACCTTAGTTCATCTGGCGACGCAGGGTACTCGGCGGAGCGCCGAACCAGCGGCGCGTCGCCCGACGCAGACTACGTGCCTCCGAATAGCCGAGCCCCGCTGCGAGGTCTTCCAGCCCGACTTCAGCCTTGAGCGCGGCGAGCGTCTGCTGCTGGCGGACATGACCGAGCAGGCCGCGATAGCCGTAGCCCTCCTCCGCCAGCCGACGACGCAGGGTGGCGATAGAAAGCCCCATCATCGCCGCGAGCTTGGCCTGATCGAGCGGGGCCTGCCACAAGAGGTCGAGTACCTGTTCGGCCGTCCTGACCCGCGTAAGCGGTTCGGCGGTGATCTGGCGATAGGTCTCGAACAGCAGGGTCGGCCACAGGTCGAATCGATCGGCGACCAGGGCGATATCGGCGGCGCTCGGAAGCGGCAGCATTCCTGCGCGATTGAAGCCGCCACTTCTGCCCGCGTGTCGGCGGTTGCGCAGCCGGAGGCGCGGCGTTTTCAAAGGTCCGGCGCGCGTGATCTAACAGCCGAGCTGATCGGCCAAGTCCGTGAGGCTGGTTGAGGACCATTCCCACCGCTGTTCGTGGTGCGCGTCGGGTGCCGGGGCGCCGCCGTATTCGTCGGGGCGGTCGACATAGGCGCACATCAGTCCGCTCGCCCGCGCCGCCGCCAGATCGCCGTGGTGCGCGGCGACAAGGCATAGCTCTTGCGGTGCGAGCTGGAGCAGTTCGGCGGTGCGCAGATAGGCGCGGGGGTCGGGCTTGTAAAACCCGCTCACCTCAGCGCCGAGGATCGCGTCCCACGGTAGGCCGCCTTGGCGGGCCATCGCCAGCAGCAGCGCGACATTGCCGTTCGAAAGCGTAACGACCGGGAAGCGCGCCTTCAACCGGGTCAGGCCCTCTACCGCGTCGGGCCACGGATCGAGCCGGTGCCACGCGCGGTTCCAGTCGGCCAGCAGCGCCTCGTCGCAACCCGCCGGATCGACACCCCAGTCGCGCAGGCTCGCCTCCAGCATCTCGCGGTGGAGCACGTCGAGTGGCACGAATTCGCGGCCCGATTTGCGCATCCCGATCATCGCCGCGATATACTGCGCCCGCCAGGCATCGGCGAAGGCGGAAGGATTGCGGTCGCCGAGCCCGATCTGCGCCAGAAATCCGGCGGATTCGCGCGCGATGCTGGTGCGCCAGTCGACCACCGTGCCGAACACGTCGAAGGCGAGCGCCTTGGGGAGCGTCACTCGGCGATTCGCTTCGTCTTGCCGATCGCGGCCGCCTTGATGTCTTTCGGGCGGAAGGGCAGACGATTCCAGCGCTTGGCGGCATATTCGCGTGTCTGGTCGGCAAAGTGCGGCGAGGCGGGATCGGTCGACTGCGCATAGCTGAGGATCGCGTCCGCCACCGGACCCTTGGCGTCGAAGCCGACGATCTGGATGTAGCTCGACCCGTGGCGCGGTGTCAGCCCGGCCGCATCGGCGAGCGCTTCCTGCACGTTGAGCACACCAAGACCGCCCGGGCCGCCGTGGATCGGGATCGCGTCGTTGCCGACCACCACCCGCTGCACGTCGCCCCACGGCGCATCGATCGCAATGCCGGCCTTGTCGAGATCGCCCACCGCCTCGCCGAGCGCGAGGAGCATCTTGTCGCCGACCTTGTCGGTGGCGATATCGCGCGGGGTGTTCACCGGATCGGCGGCATCGAAGGGCACGGCCCATAGCCCCGGCAGGCGCGCAACCTTGGGCCAGAAGGCGCGGAACAGCGCCGCGCCCCGGCTCGATGCCTCGTAGCGGCGATCCCAGCCACCAAGCGCCGCACATCCGCGCGCGACCTTCTCTTCCTTTGCCTCCCCGACGGTGCACAGCTCGAGCAGCGGGGCCACGACCATGTCGCCGGCGAGGCTCTTGTTGCCGAATGCGAGGCTTTCCGCCCGGGCGTGATCGATCTTGCCGCCCGCCAGCAGCGCCGGAGTCTCGGTGAAGTTCGACCGGGTGCGCAAGGACAGCGGCATCGCGTACTTGCCGAGGATCGGCGAAAGCCGGCCATGCGGCATCGCCGGGTTGCTGATCCAGTAGCTGTCGTTGGAATTGGTGAGCCAGCTCTTCGTGATCGTCGCGGCCTGATCGCTCGCCGGCATCAGCCCGGGGGCAGGGGTGCCGGCCGCCACGTCCCAGTCGCAGGCGGCCTTGCTGCCATCGAGCAGGATCGCGAACTCCGCGAAAAGGCCCGCGATCGGCGTCGCGCAGGTCTTTGCCTTCTCGGCCGAGACATTGGGGACAGCGGTGACATCGGCGTGGAGCGCGTCGCCGAAACGGTCGGCGGCGATGGTATTGACCCAGGGGATGCCGAGCGTCTCGCTGACCGCAGCCTTGACCTCGCCGACGTTCTTCGCCTCGCCGATGCGCAGCCATGTCTCGATCCCGCGCTGGTTGCCCCGGTTGGCATCCTTCAGCACGAAGGCGGTCTGCGCGCTCCAGGCGATGCCGCGCGCGGGGACCACGAAGACCGGGCCGAAGCGCGTGGTGTAGAGCGTGCGGGTGACCGGTGCCTCGCCCTCCGGCATGGGGACGGTGACGGTCAGCGGGGTCATCGCCTCGCTTGTCCCGTCGACCATGTAGCGCGTCGGATCGGCGGGATCGAGCGCCATCTGGAACAGGGTGAAGTGCCGCGCCTCGGTGACAGTGTGGGTCCAGGCGACGTCCTTGTTGAAGCCCAGCGTGGGGATCGGGGTTCCGGCGATCCCCACGCCCATCACGTCATAGCCGCCGGGGCCGGTGACGTGCATCTGCCAGAACCGGCTCGGGCCCTTCCAAGGGAAGTGCGGGTTGCCGATCACCATGCCGCGGCCGCCTGTTGTCACGTCGCCGCCGAAGGCCCAGCCGTTGCTGCCGATGCCGAGCTCTGCGGGATCGGGGAAGTTGATCGCGACCTTGGGGGCGGGCGAGCCCGGGGGCGCGGCATTGGCGATCGCCGGGGCCAGAGCGAGCGAGCTTGCGAGCAGCATCTGCTTCTCGTTAAGGCGCAGCATGTCGTCCGCGGTGATGGCGCGCACCCAGGCCTTGCCGCGGCAATCGGCGGGGATGCCATCCGGGCCTGCGTCCTTGAGAAAGCGGTTATAACCGGCGACATAGCCTTCGACGAGCTGCTGCATCCGCGGGCTCTGCTGGCGCGCGCTCGCGCGCAGGGCTTCAATGTCGATGACACCGCGGAAGAACACGTCCGACGAGAGGTTGTCGACCTGGTCGAACCCGAGCGTCGCGGTGCCCTTCGGCCCAAAATGCTTCGAGCGTTCGCCCGCCACGGTCGCGAATTCCTCAGCCAGCATGCACAGATTGTCCTCGGCATAGGCGTAGGCGACACCATAGCCCACTCCGCGCCAGTCGGCGGCCTTGATATGCGGGATGCCGAAGGTGGTGCGGGTGATGCTCGCTTGGAAGCGCTTGCTCGCCTCGGCCCCCGATACCGGAGCCATCACCAGCGCGGCCATTGCCGCGGCGAGAACCGATTTGCGCATGATTGTCCCTCTCCGCTGCACCCGTTTGTCGGGTTGCGAGAAGAGACCTATCGGGACGCGGCACAAAAGAAAAGGGCGCTCCGCCGCGGCGAAGCGCCCTGTGTCTTGTGCGTCAGAGCCGGATCAGAAGGCGGCGGTGACCGAGAACACCACGGTCGCGTCCGAGATCGAGTTCCCGGCGAGCGTTGCGAAGTTCGGACGGATCAGGTTGGCTTCGGCTTCCGAGATGTCCGTATCGACGTAGGCGACCGAGAAGGTCAGGTGCTCGATCGGGGTGACGTCGATGCCGAGCAGCCAGTCGAAATAGGTGCCGGTCGGGGCGACGCTGGTGCCGTTGGGGCCAAGGCCGGGGTTGCCGTCCGAATAGCCGATGTGCGCCTTGAGCGTGACCGGCAGGTCCTTGATCCCATAGGTCGCATCGCCGGCGAGGTAGAGGTTGTCCTCCTTGTCGCCCGGATTGGCCGGTGCACCAACGGGGAACCAGTTGCCCAGCGCTTCCTGCTTGGGAGCATAGGCAACGGTGGCGGTCAGGCCGATCGGGCCGACGGTGCCGCCGAGCTTGGCGTAGAGTTCGGCGAAGTCGGTGTTGCTCGCGCCACTCGGATACATGTACCAGGTGATGCCTGCGTCGAGCGTTCCCTCACCGACCGAGGTCTTGAAGCCGGCGATCAGGTCCAGTTCCATGTTGGCACCTCCGAAGGTGCCCCAGCCGGAGAGGTTCGAACCCCAGGTGCCGACATAGAAGCCGCTCTCGTGCGCGATGGTGAAACCGCCCTGCACGGCCATGCCCTCGTCGCTCTGCGACACGCCGCGGAAGCGGTAGTCCGATACGAGACTGGCCGAGCCCGACACGGTGATCGCGGGTGCGGCCTCTTCCTGGCCGGTGGCGGTGGCAAGATCGACGGGAGCGATCGCGCGCATGACGGGCACGGCGGTTTCGGCATCGGTGGCTGGGATCGCCGAATCATCGACCGGGCCGGCGGCGGTTGCGGCATCGGTCTCGGCGGCGAAAGCGGGCGAGGCGAGGCAGGCGACAAGTGCGGCAGCCGAGATGGCCGGGGCGAAACGGATAGACATAAGGAACGCTCCATGAAGAGGTTTGGATCGTTCCACCTGCGTGAGCGTGCAGGAGTTTTTATCCGAAGACTCGGGTTCCCGTCACGCGGATCCATTGTCGTGCACACGGCATCGGCGCACAAACCTTATGTTGCGCGGCACAATCTTATTCCTATCTTGCGTGGCGTTCCTGCAACAGCTTGCAGGTAGTTATATGTTATTCCATGCGAACTCGTATCTCTCGATCGCGCCTCACAGCCTTTCGAACTTGGCCGGCTCATACGGAAGGGGCGCCGTCGCCTTCATGGCAACGGCGCCCGGTTCGGGTGCTTGGTCAGGAGGTCAGAACGACATGCCCACCGCGAGCTTGTAGAAATCGCCGTCATTGCCGGATTCGATGTCGGCACCGGCGGTGAAGCGGGCGAAGAAGCCCTTCTTCAGCGCGAACTGCACATAGGGGCCGACCCATTGGTAGACGACGGCGGTACCGCCGCCCGCGGTGCGGGTGTTGCTGAGCAGTTCGTAATGCGCGCCGGCGGAGAAGTTGCTGGTGAACTTGTAGCCGGCGTTGATCCACGTGTGCAGGAAGTCGAGCGATCCGTCATTGTTGCGATTGCGCAGCGCCGCGTAGTAGCCGCCGTAGTATTCAGCCTCGAAAGTGGCGTCCGAATAGTTGACGGTCAGGCTCGGCACGATGCCGTCGGCAAAGTTGCCGCCGGTGCCGGTCGGATCGCCGTCTTCATCACGCACCCCGCGCGACAGCAACGCGCCGTTGGTCAGGCCGACCTGCGGCTTGATCTGCAGCTTGCCGCCATTGAGGATGAAGTTTGCGCCAATGCCGAACTCGGTCCACAGGTCGGAGCCGGGACCGTTGCCGAATGCGTCGGTGGTCCACATGATCCCGTAGAAGCTGAGGTCGACAGTGTCGCTCACCGGAATCAGGCCGTTGAAGGTCGGGTAGAAGCCGAAGAAGGCGTCCTGGTTCAGCACCACGCTGAAGCGCTCGTCGCGCGGCGCGGCGGCGCCCTGCGCAGCAGCGGCGGCAGCAGCGGTGACCACGGCGTTCGAGACAGTGATGTCCGCGGATCCCGCGCTTACCGCCATGGCAGGCGCGGCCGGGGCGGCGGCACGGGCGAGATCGAAGCCTGCGATCTTTTCGTCAGAGCCCTTGTCGGCGGCGGACACCGCGACAGTGGCGGCCGCAGATTCGACCGCCGCGCTGTCCGGACCCTGGGCGAAAGCCGGGGTCGACAAAGCACATGCCAAGGTCAGCGCCGAAGCGGCGCAAGCAAAACGAAGTGTCATGTGGAACGCTCCTGATTGAGAGGTGGGATCGTTCCGCCTGCGTGCTGACCGCGGCCTTCTTTTGTTTCCGACGTGCTGCGCCTTCAGCAAGACTGCTCAATAACGCCGCGGGTTCGGGACACAATTACTTATCCAGGTTTGATTTTCGGAATGTTTCAACAGTGTTGCACTGGGGAAACAAATACCAAGTATTGTCAATTTAACTATAATAGACTGCGTATATTAGTCCACATGCATATATGAAGCTATGACTAGGCTTCACGCAGGCTTTCCATGTCGATCACGAAGCGGTACTTGATGTCGCTCGCCTCCATGCGCGTGTAGGCCGCTTCCACGTCCTGCATCGCGATTACCTCAATATCGGGAAGGATGCCCTTCTCGGCGCAGAAATCGAGCATCTCCTGTGTCTCGGCGAGCCCCCCGATGCCGCTCCCGGTGAGCACCTTGCGACCGAGCAGGACCCCGGTGTGAAGTTCTGGCAGCATGTCGATCATGCCGACCAGCACCTGCACTCCGTCGATCCGCAGGAGGTGAAGATAGGGCGTGACGTCGTGGCGCACCGGAATGGTGTTGAGCACCATGTCGAAATAGCCGCGCTTGGTCCTCATCGCGTCCTTGTCGGTGGTGTTGAGGAAGGCATGAGCGCCCAGCGCCTCGGCATCGGCGCGCTTGCTTTCCGAGCGGGAGAGCACCGTCACCTCGGCGCCCATCGCGGCGGCGAGCTTCACGCCCATATGCCCCAATCCGCCCAGCCCGGCGACCGCGACCTTGCTGCCGGGCCCGACCTTCCACGTCCGGAGCGGCGAGTAGGAGGTGATCCCGGCGCACAGCAGCGGTGCGGCCTCGGCCATTGGCATCCCGTCGGGCACCTTGAGCACGAATTCCTCGCGCGCCACGATGCGTTCCGAGTAGCCGCCATAGGTGGGCGATCCGTCGCGGCGGTCCTTGCCGTTGTAGGTGCCGGTCATCCCGCCGCTGAGGCAATACTGCTCGAGATCGGCCTCGCAGTGACGGCATTCGAGGCAGGAGTCGACCATGCAGCCGATCGCCACCCGGTCGCCGACCTTGTGGCGGGTGACCCCTTCGCCGACTTCGCTGACGATGCCGACGATCTCATGGCCCGGCACGATCGGATAGATCGTCCCGCCCCAATCATTGCGCGCCGAGTGGAGGTCGGAGTGGCAGATGCCGCAATGGGTGATCTCGATCAGCACGTCGTCGTGGCGCAAGCCCCGGCGGACAATCTCCATCGGACCGACGCCGCTATCGGGCGCGGTCGCGCCATAGGCCTTGCTCGGGTATTCGTTGGTCTGGGTAGCCATGCGCTCTCTCCTCGCAGGTGGCGGGCAGGGTGTCTTACTTGGGCGGCATCCGTATCGCCCCGTCGAGGCGGAACTGGTGGCCGTTGATGTAGCTGTTGCGGGCGATTTCGAGCACCAGCGACGCGAACTCCTCTGGCTCGCCGAGGCGCTTGGGGAAGGGCACGCTGGCATTGAGCTGCGCCCACATCGGCGGGTTGCGGTCCTTCATCCCCAGCATCAACGGCGTGGCGAAGATCCCCGGCATGACCGAGTTCACCCGGATGCCCATGTCCATGAGATCGCGCGCCATCGGCAGGACGAGGCCGTTCACCCCCGCCTTGCAGCTGCCGTAGGTGACCTGCCCGATCTGCCCGTCCTGCGCGGCGACGCTGGCGGTGAGGATGATGCAGCCGCGCTCGCCGTCGTCGTTGACCGGGTCTGCGTTCGCCATCCCAAGCGCCGAGAGCGAGGCGACGCGGTAGCTCGCCACCAGAATGCCTTGCGCGCCGAAGGCGTAGTCCTCGGTCGAGAGGCGCTTGTATTGGCCGCTCTCCTTGTCCCAACCCAGCGTCTTGCCGCGCCGTGATGCCATGGCGCAGTGGAGCGTCACGCGCTCCTGCCCATGGACGGCGCGCGCGGCGGCGAATCCTGCCTCGACGCTGGCTTCGTCCATGATGTCGACGTGGTGGAAGGTGCCGCCGATATCCTTGGCGTGAGCCTCGCCCGCCTCGTCATTGATGTCGAAAATCGCGACCTTCATGCCGGCCGCCGCGAAGGCAGCCGCGCTTGCCTTGCCAAGCCCGCTCGCTCCGCCGGTGACTACCGCTGCCATGCCCGGTTCGATCTTCATGCGACATTCTCTCCCTGTTGTCTTTTGCCCAAGGCTAGGCGGTTCGGACGCGCGGCGCTAGCTCTCCAAATTGGCGGAACGGGGCGCGCTGTCGCTCAAGTGTCACCGTCCGTGCCTAGGTGCGGCGGGACCGCGGCCGCGCTGCGCCGCTATGCATCAAGGGGGCAACTTGTCATGAACCGACCATTTCGCGCCATCGCCCTGCTTGCGCTCGGGCTCTCCGCCGCCTGCGCCACCACGCCGCCGATCGCGGGCGATCCGGCGGTCACCGTCATGGCGCTGGCCGAGACCCCGCCGGTCGGCACCGCGCGTGAGGATGCGGCGGACGATCCGGCGATCTGGCGCAACCCGGCGAACCCCGCAGCGAGCCTGATCGTCGGCACCGACAAGAAGGGCGGCCTCTATGTTTACGACCTCAAGGGCGCGCAAAGGAGCTTCCTGCCTGCGCCCGGCCTCAACAATGTCGACCTGATCGAACTGGCCGGTGGGCGCGTGCTGGTGATCGCCAGCGACCGCAGCGACCTTGCCACGGTGCAGATGTTCCTCGCGCTGCTCGACCCTGCCACCGGCACCCTTGCGCCTGCGGGCAAGATCGCGGTCGGTCCGGGCGAGGGCTACGGGATCTGCATGATCAAGCCCGCCGGCAGCAAGAGCATCGTCGCCTTCAGCGCACCCAAGGGCGGGACGATCTACAAGACGCTCATCACCGAGACTGCGGCAGGCTTCACCGGCACTACCACGACCCTCGCACAGGTGCCGACCCAGACCGAAGGCTGCGTCGCCGATCCGCGCACCGGCACGCTCTATATCGGCGAGGAAGACGCCGGGATCTGGGCGATCGACATGACGAGCGGCGCCCAGCGCATCGTCGCTCCGGTCGACAACAAGTTGCTGGTCGCCGATGTCGAGGGCCTCGCCCTTGCACCCGAGGGCACGGACGGCGGCTACCTCGTCGCCTCCTCGCAAGGCGACAATGCCTATGCGGTGTTCCGCCTCCCCGGCGTGACGCCGGTGGGCCGCTTCCGCATTGCGCGGGGAACCTTGGGCAGCGTCGAGGAGACCGACGGGATCGAATTGGACAACCGCGGTTTCGGGCCGGCTTTCCCCGGCGGCCTGTTTATCGCGCAGGACGGGCAGAACGCGCCGGCGGCCCAGAACTTCAAGTTCGTACGTTGGGACGAGATCCTTGCCGCGCTCGGGGAGGGGAAGTAACGCCCTTCGCATGACACAGCCCTTCCTTACGCCCGATCGCCGCCGCTTCCTCGGCGTCACCGCCACCGCCACCGCTGCGGCTTTCGCCGCGCTCGCTGCGAACGGGTGCATGGCGCGCGGGAGCGACAGCATCGCCCGCAAGCCTGCCAAGCCGGGCGAGTTTGCCGGATACGGCCCGCTCAAACCCGATCCGGCTGGCTTCCTCGATCTGCCGGAGGGCTTCACCTACCGCGTGATCTCGCGCCTCGGCGATCGCATGGACGACGGCGGCACCGTGCCCGACCGCGCCGACGGCATGGGCTGCTTCGACCTCGGAAACGGCGAGATCGCGCTTGTGCGCAACCACGAGCTCCAGCCGAAGCACGATGCAGGCGGGCCCATTGCCAAGGGCTACGGCAAGCGCGACGGCGCCTTCGTTCCGGGCGGCACGACAACCATCGTGCTCGACGCCGGGACACTGGCCGTGAAGCGCCAGTTCCGCAGCCTCGGCGGCACCATTCGCAATTGTTCGGGCGGGACCACGCCTTGGGGCAGCTGGCTGACCTGCGAGGAAGCGCCGACCGGCCCGGGGCAACCCTATGGCGAGGGGCTGGAGCAGAACCACGGCTGGGTCTTCGAGGTTCCCGCCAGCGCGCGCGGGCTGGTCGATCCGGTGCCGCTGAAGGCGATGGGCCGCTTCAATCACGAGGCCGCGGCAGTCGATCCGGCCACCGGCATCGTCTACATGACCGAAGACCGCGACGATGGGGTGCTCTACCGCTTCCTGCCCAAGGTGCCGGGCAAGCTTGCCGCGGGCGGCCGCTTGCAGGCGATGGTGGTCGAAGGCCTCGCCGACACCCGCAACTGGAAATCCTCGGACATGCCGGTGGGCCAGCCCTACCGCGTGTCGTGGATCGATCTCGACGATGTCGAGGCCCCCAAGGACGATCTGCGCCTGCGTGCAGTCGCCAAGGGCGCGGCGCTGGTGGCGCGGGGCGAGGGGCTGCACATGGGTGTGAACCGCGGCACGAGCGAAGTCTTCGCCTGCTGCACCAGCGGCGGGGCGAAGGAGCTTGGCCAGATCCTCAAGCTCACGCCGGGGCCGGCGGGCAAGCCCGACATGATCGAGCTGTTCTTCGAGAGCGAAAGCACCGACCAGTTCAACTTCGGCGACAATCTCACGGTTGCGCCCAATGGCCACCTGATCGTCTGCGAGGACCAGTACACCGTCATCGTCGACAACCACATCCGCGGGATCACGCCGGACGGGCGCGCCTATAATCTTGCGCGGCTGAAGGCGCAGACCGAGCTCGCGGGCGGGTGCTTCTCGCCCGATGGCAAGGTGCTGTTCGTCAACGCCTATGGCCCGACCGCGACGCTTGCGATTACCGGGCCGTGGGCCGCGTGACCTTCTAGGCGGTGGACGGCTTCCTGCTCGCCTTCCTGCTCGTCCTTGCGCTGGCGAGCGGCGGGCGCGATCAGTGGATGGTCGCGCACTGGGCCGATGCGCTCGGAAGAGGTCTGCCGCTGCTCGGTGTCGCGGTGCTTGCGGCAAGCCTTGCTGCTGCGGCCATGGCGTGGATCGGAGCGGAGTTCGCCGCGATCCTGCCCGGCCGTGCGCGGCAGATGCTGGTCGCCTTCGCCCTGGGGCTCGCCGCGGCTGAGCTGGCGTGGCCGGTGCGCGCGAAAAGTCCGAAGGAGCCGACGCGCTCGCTCGCCGCGGTGTTCCTTGTCCTCCTCGCGCGCCAGATCGGTGACGGCGCGCGCTTCGGGATCGTCGCGCTCGCGGCGTGGACCAGCGCTCCGGTTCCGACCGCGCTCGGCGGAGCGCTGGGCGGAGCGGCCGCGGTCTGCGCGGGGTGGGCGTCAGGCGGCAAGGCGCTCGCCCGATGGCCGCTGCGTCCGGTCAGGGGGGCGCTTGCCGCAGGGCTGCTCGTCGCGGCGCTGTTCATCGGACTCCACGCGCGCTTCTAGGCGCTCGCACAGTCTAACGCATGTGAATGCCTGCCGCAGGCGGGGCGACATGGTCGCGCCGAACCCTCGCCAACGGAGACAATCATGGCCGATGCCAAAGACAATTCGAAAGCCGCACTGATCGACGAGATGAACGGGCTGCTTGCCGATCACTTCGCGCTCTACATCAAGACCAAGAACTTCCACTGGCACGTCATCGGCCGCCATTTCCGCGACCTGCACCTGCTGTTCGACGAACAGGCGGCGCAGATCCAGGCGCAAACCGATGTGATCGCCGAGCGCGTCCGCAAGCAGGGCGGCGACACGCTGACCTCGGCGGGCTCGGTCTCGAAGCACACCCAGATCA
Source organism: Erythrobacteraceae bacterium (assembly GCA_027489065.1). Taxonomy (GTDB): domain Bacteria; phylum Pseudomonadota; class Alphaproteobacteria; order Sphingomonadales; family Sphingomonadaceae; genus Erythrobacter. The sequence goes on from JAIYAM010000018.1 coordinate 42,106, forward strand.
AGGACCAGGACAGCACCGCGCTGAAGGCCGAGGACATGATCACCGAGCTGCGCGACGATAACGTCAAGGTGATCGAGCGTCTCAAGAAGCTGAAGGACCTCGCTGAGGAGGCTGATGACAATGCCACCGACAGCCTGATCGATGACTGGACCGACGAGGCCGAAGAGCGCGTGTGGATGCTGAGCTCGTTCCTCAACGAGCGGCACGTCGACGCATAACCATCTGGCGGGCCGCCCCATTGCCGGGGGCGGCCCGTTTGCTATGCAGGGGGGCATGAGCGGGATCACGATCATTGAGGGGGCAAGCGCCGAGGCGATTGCCGATTGGCTCGCCGAACGCGTGAGTGCCGCGCCAGGTGGCGATGTTGCAATATCGGTGCCCGGTGGCTCGACACCCTTTCCCATATTCGAAGCAATGGTCCGGCGCGGGCTCGATTTCGCACGCCTCGCCGTGTGGCCGAACGACGACCGCATTGTTCCCGAGGATCACGAGGCCTCGAACACCGGAAAGATCCGTAGACTGTTCGAGCCTGTCGGTGCGCGGGTGGTCGCGCTGACCGAGAACGCCGCCCCGCCGCACTTCGCACTGACCTGGCTCGGCATGGGCCCGGACGGGCACATCGCCTCGCTGTTCCCCAACACCGATCCGCAGGTCGATGATCGCCAGGCGATCCGCCGTCTCACACCCGACCCGCTCCCGGCCCACGCCCCCTTCGATCGCATTACGCTGACGATCCCGGCGCTGCTGGACACCGATGCGCTGCTTTTCACGCTCGGCGGAGCGGCGGACAAGCGGGCGGTGTTCGATGCCGCCGCAAGGGGAGAGAACGACCTGCCTGTCGCGCGCCTGCTCCGTGCCGCGGACGCGCGCGGCATCCACGTCACGGTCTTCGCCTGAGCCGATGCCGAGCTTTCTTCCTGTCTCGCTCCACCGCGCCCTGTTGCCGCTCGCCGCGCGGCTGCGGCATCGCTGGCGCAAATGGCGCAAGGCGCCGATCGCTGGGGTCAGCGTCGTCGTCACCAATATCGGCGGGGACGTGCTGCTCCTGAAGCACTCCTACGGCCCGGCGGTCTGGGCCTTGCCCGGCGGCGGGCTCAAGCGCGGCGAAGATCCGATGGAGGCGGCGCGGCGCGAAGTGCGCGAGGAGCTGGGCCTCGAACTGGCGCGGCTCGAGCCCGTCGCGGTAATCGAGGAGGAAATCTCGGGCTCGCCGCACACCGCGCACATATTCACCGGCGTTTGCGACCGCCAGCCCCGGCCCGATGGGCGCGAGGTCATCGAAGCGCGCTTCTTCCCCCCGCACTCGCTGCCCGAGCCGCTGGGCCGCACCACCCGCTCGCGGATCGCGGCGTGGAAGGGGCGCGGGGTGGGCTAGAGCAGCGAGAGCTGCGCCTCATCTATCGCGGGCGCCGGCTCCTCCACACCCTCCAGCGCCGAGAGCGTGAGCCCCATCAGCCGGATCGGCTTGGGCAGCGGCAGCTCCGCTGCGAGCAGCGCGCGGGCGAGCCTGGCGAACTCCGCCTTGCCGCAGACGTAGTCGGGGAGGGAGGTCGCGCGGGTGATGGTTCTGAAATCCGTGAACTTGAGCTTCAGCGTAACGGTCCGTCCCCGCGCCTCGGCGGCCTCGATTCGCTCCCAGACGATGTCGACGATGTTCTCCAGCGTCTCGCGGAGGGCGCTGCCGCTGCCGATATCCTCGGAGAAGGTGCGCTCGCCGCCCACCGATTTCCTGATGCGGTGCGCGCGCACGGGCCTCAGATCGATGCCACGGGCGGCGCGGAACAGGTATTCGCCCATGCTCCCGAAGTGCTGCCGCAGGAAGGCGATATCCTTGGCCGCCAGATCCGCGCCCATGGCGATGCCGAGCGCCTGCATCTTCGCCTCCGCGCGCGGGCCGACCCCGTGGAAGCGCCGCACCGGCAAGCCCGCGACGAAGCTCGCGCCATCGCCCGGGCGGATCACGCACAGCCCGTTGGGCTTGTTCTGGTCGCTGGCGAGCTTGGCGAGGAACTTGTTGTAGCTCACCCCGGCGCTCGCGGTGAGCCGGGTTTTGGCGCGAATCTCCTGCCGGATCAGCTCGGCGATGCGGGTCGCGCTGCCGATCCCGAGCCGGTCGTCGGTGACGTCGAGATAGGCTTCGTCGAGGCTCAGCGGCTCGATTTGCGAGGTGTAATGCTCGAAGACCCGGCGGATCTGGCGGCTCGCTTCCTTGTAGGCATCGAAGCGCGGTCGCACGAATACGAGGTCGGGGCACAGGCGCTTGGCGGTGACCGAGGGCATCGCGCTCTTCACTCCGAACACCCGCGCCTCGTAGCTCGCCGCCGCGACCACCCCGCGCCCACCCGCCCCGCCCACCGCGACGGGCTTGCCCTTCAATTCCGGATCGTCGCGCTGCTCCACGCTCGCGAAGAAGGCGTCCATGTCGATATGGATGATCTTGCGCAGGCCCAGCTCATGCTGGGGCGCTTCTTCCCCTTCGCCAGACGGAGACGTTCGAACCATGCCCTTCAAATAGAACCTTGCGCCGCGAGAAGGAACTGTTGCTGGAACAATTCGGGTCCGGTGCCATTTTGTGCAGATGCGAAAAGAACTCTGGTCTTCCGGCGAACCCATGGGCAAGGACCCGGCAATGGCTACCTCGCTCGCCTCCAATCCGTCATCTTCCGCGCCCGCCCGCAAGGCTTTGGGCGAGCGCGAGCTGATGTGGATGATGGCGATGCTGATGGCGCTGAACGCCTTCGGTATCGATGCGATCCTCCCGGCATTGAACGCGCTCGCGAGCGACCTCGCCGTGCCGGGGAATGACCGGCAGTTCGTGATTGGCGTCTACCTGCTGACCGGCGGCATCGGCTCGCTGGTGCCGGGCGCGCTGGCCGACCGCTTCGGGCGTCGGCCGATCCTGCTCGGCGCGGTCGCGGTCTACATCGTGCTCTCGATCCTCTCCGCGCTCGCCCCCACCTACGACGCGCTGATCGCGGTGCGCGCGGCGCAGGGCTTCTTCGCCGCCGGTATCGTCGCGCTTCCTCCTGCGATCATCCGCGACCGGGTGGGCGGCGACAAGATGGCGCGCATGATGAGCCTCATCTTCGTGATCTTCCTGATGGTCCCCGCGGTCGCCCCGACGATCGGCGAGGGCATCCTCCAGATCGGCAGCTGGCGAGCGATCTTCGGCGCGATGGCGGTGCTGGGCGTGGCGATGGGTCTGTGGGTGTACACCCGCCTGCCCGAGAGCCTGACCGAGGAGAACCGCCAGCCCATCATCCCGCACGCAATCGCCGCGAACATGGGCCGGGCACTCGTGCTGCCGAGCGTCAGCGGCTACGTGATCGGTTCGGCGCTGGTGTTCGGCGCCTTGTTCGGCTTCATCAATTCCTCGCAGCAGCTCATCGCCAACACCTTCGGCGCGGGCGACATCTTCCCGCTGGTGTTCGGCATCTGCGCCGGCTCGATGGCGATCGCCAGCTGGTCGAACTCGCGCATCGTCGAGCGTTTCGGCGCGCGCCGGGTGAGCCATACGGCTTTGTTCGCCTTCATCGCCGTGAGCGCGGTGCAGGTAATGTTCGCCTTCGGGGGTGAGGAACAGTTGTGGCACTTCGTTCCGCTGATGGCGATCAACATGGCACTGCTTGGCTTTATCGGCAGCAACTTCGGCGCGATCGCGATGAACCCGTTCTTCGCCATCGCGGGCGCGGCTAGCTCGGCCCACGGCTTCGTGCGGATGACCACCGCGGCATTGCTCGGCGGGGCGATCGGCTATGCCTATGACGGCACCGCTCGGCCTCTGGCTCTGGCGCTATTGGCGAGCGGGCTTGCCTGCCTCGTGCTGGTGCTGTGGAGCGAGAAGGGCAAGCTGTTCGGGCCGAGCGACGCGGAGGTGGGGAACGCTCCGGCGGATTAGGCCTAGCGCTCCGCTCCCAGCCTCCGCCACGCGAGCCCCGCGAACTCGCACAGCAACGGCCGCGTGTCGCGGGGGTCGATGATGTCCTCGACATTGAAGCGTTCGGCCGAGCGGAACGGCGAGGTCACTTTCGCCAGCCTCGCGCGGATATCCTCGAGCAGCGCCTGCGGATCGTCCGAGGCCTCCAGCTCCGACTTGTAGGCGACCTCAAGCCCGCCTGCGATCGGCAGCGAGCCCCAGTCGCCCGAGGGCCAGCAATAGCGGTACTGATAGCGATCGGCATTGCTCATCGCGCTTCCAGCGATGCCATAGGCGCGCCTGAGCACGATGCTCGCGAGCGGCACGGTGGCGCGGTAGATCGCGTTCATCGCGTTGACGCCATACCTGATTGTCCCCGCCATCTCGGCCTCGCGCCCGATCATGAAGCCCGGGTTGTCGACGAGGTGGACGATGGGCAGGCGGAACTGGTCGGCGAGGCGGACGAAGCGTTCGACCTTCTCGGAGGTTTTGGCCTCCCATGAACCGCCGAGGTAGGAGGGATCGCTCGCCACCACGCAGACCGGCCAGCCGTCGAGCCGCGCAAAGGCGGTGATCGCGGCGCGGCCCCATTGCCTGCCGATCTCGAACACGGTGCCGTGGTCGAACAGCATCTCCATGCAGCGGCGCATCGAATAGACCTGTTTGGGATCATGCGGCACGAGACTGAGCAGCGCCTCCTCGCGGCGATCGGCGGGGTCGTCGCATGCGGCGCGCATAGCGGGCTGGCCGACATATTCGGGCATGAAACTGAGGAAATGCCGCGCGCGGGCGAAGGCTTCGGCCTCGCTCGCCACTTCGTCATCCACTACCCCGTTGCGGGTGTGGATCGCAGAGCCGCCGAGCGCTTCCTTGGCCTCCTCGTGATTGGCCGAGCCGCCCTTGTAGGCCTCGCCCAAGCCGTCGACCACAGCGGGGCCAGCGGCGAAGATCTGGGAGAGGCCCTTGACCATGATCGAGTAGTGGCTGGCGACGGTGCGCGCCGCGCCGAGGCCTGCTGTCGGCCCGAGCGCCAGCGCCACCACCGGCACGGTATCGAGGTTCGTCACCACGTCGCCCCAGCCGGGCACCGCGGGGATATAGGTCGCCCCGATCTGCTCCAAGGTCTTGACCGAGCCGCCGCCGCCCGTGCCGTCGATCATGCGGATGATCGGGAGCTTCAATTCGTGCGCCATCATCTCGGCCTGCACCATCTTGCGCGCGATCCCCGCGTCCGCCGCGCCGCCGCGGATGGTGAAATCGTCCGCCGTGGCGACAACGGGCCGCCCGTTGATCAGCGCCTTGCCGAACAGGAAGGGTGCGGGGGTGACAGCTAGGAGGTCGCCGTTCGGGTCATACTTCGCGGAACCGGCGATTTTGCCGATCTCGCGGAACGAGCCCTCGTCGCACAGGGCCGCAAGCCGCGCGCGGGCGTCCATCTTCCCGCGCCCGTGCTGCCGCGCAACCTTGTCCGCGCCGCCCATCTGCTCGGCCAGCGCCTCGCGGGCGCGCAGTTCTTCGAGTTCTTTCGCCCAGGTCATAGGCTCTCCCTCTCCCTCGTCATTGCGAGGACCCGCAGGCGACGCGGCAGTCCCTGAACCGGCGCCAGTGCCGTGTCGCGAGGTTAGGTGATGGATTGCTTCGCTGACGCCCGCAATGACGAAAAGATGGGTCAGCCCTCAGCCGCAGGCACCACCCGGCACAACACCGCCTCGACCTGCACCTGCCCGCCTGCGCTGACCGCCAGCCCCTCGATCACCCCGTCGAAGGGAGCGGCAAGGGCGTGTTCCATCTTCATCGCCTCGAGCACCAGCAGCCGCTGCCCGGCGGTGACGGACTGGCCCTCGGCAACATCGACCGCGATGACCTTGCCCGGCATGGGCGCGATGATCGCGCCATCGGCGGCGGAGGCTTGGCCGGTGCCGTCGTGGCGCGGGAAAGTCATAGCGTATGTTTGGCCAAGCTCGTTGACCAAGGCGAGATGCCGCAAGGGTTCATCCGTGCGTCTGCCCGATGGAACGTCATAGTCCAGAGGCGCAGTCGCAAGCTGACCGTCGACCATGATGTGCGCGCTAGGTCGCTTGTCGGCATTCAACCTAAAGCCGTGCAACCCGCCGTTCCACGGTTCGTCCTCCCAGTTATTGCTGTTCCACTGGAGGACGTGGAGCGCCTCACCCAATGCCTCTTGCGAGGGTACGGCGGGTGGGATCAGTTCTGCGCCTTTGCGCTCAATGAAGCTCGTTTCGATGCTACCCGACCGAAAGTCACCATCGTTCGCAGCCCGATAGAGGAAGCCTGCATTCGAACGGATGGGCCAAACATTGATGTCGGCTAGCGTTTCGAGAAGTGAGTCGATGGCGGCGCTGCGGTTTGCCTCATGGACGACGAGCTTGGCTATCATCGGATCATAAAACGGAGAGACGATGTCGCCTTCCGCAACGCCCGAATCCACTCGGGCGCCCGCTGCGCGACGGGTAAAGCATTCCAACCGCCCCGTGCTCGGCAGAAAGCCCTTCGCCGGGTCTTCCGCATACAACCGCGCCTCGATCGCATGGCCGTTGATCGACAACTCATCCTGCCGCTTGGGCAACGGCTCGCCGCTCGCGACGCGCAGCTGCCATTCGACCAGATCGACCCCGGTGATCTCCTCGGTCACGGGGTGCTCCACTTGCAGACGGGTGTTCATCTCCATGAAGAAGATGCGGTCGGCGCGCAGGCCTTCGGAGGCGTCCGCGATGAATTCGATCGTGCCTGCGCCCTCGTAATCGACCGCCTTGGCGGCGCGCACGGCGGCGGCGCAGATCGCTTCGCGGGTCTCTGCGTCCATGCCGGGGGCAGGCGCCTCCTCGATCACCTTCTGGTGGCGGCGCTGGAGCGAGCAGTCGCGCTCGAACAGGTGGACGACGTTGCCGTGGGCATCGCCGAACACCTGCACCTCGATATGGCGGGGCGAGGTGATCCACTTTTCGAGCAGAACCTCGTCATTGCCGAAGCTCGCCTTGGCCTCGCGGCGGCAGCTCTCCAGCGCGGCGGCGAAATCGGCAGGAGCCTCGACCTTGCGCATCCCCTTGCCGCCGCCGCCCGCGACCGCCTTGATAAGCACGGGATAGCCGATGGCCTCGGCCTCGGCGGTGAGCCGCTCGACCGACTGGTCCGATCCGTCATAGCCTGGCGTCACCGGTACGCCCGCGGCGCGCATCAGCTGCTTGGCCGCGTCCTTGAGGCCCATCGCGCGGATGCTGGCGGGCTTGGGGCCGACCCAGACGAGGCCCGCATCGAGCACGGCCTGCGCGAAGTCGGCGTTCTCGCTGAGAAAGCCATAACCCGGATGGATCGCATCCGCCCCGGTCTGCTTGGCGGCCGCGATGATCTTCGCGCCCACCAGATAGCTCTCCGCCGCGGGCGAGGGGCCGATATGCACCGCCTCGTCAGCGGAGCGCACATGCAGCGCCTTGGCGTCGGCATCGGAATAGACCGCGACCGTGGCAATACCCATGGCGCGGGCAGTGCGCATGATCCGGCAGGCGATCTCGCCGCGATTGGCGATGAGGAGCTTGGTGATCATCGTGCCACCTCCGGCGCGCCGAGCGCATCGCAGTCGGCCGGCGGCACCATCGAGAAGCTGGTGTTGGCGATTTTCCGCGCGCCCTCCCGCTTCACGAGGCTCATTGAATTGATCCCGCAATGCGTGGTCTTCCCGCTCGCGATGAAGCTATAGGGGCCCCAGACCTGCGCCATGTCGCCGTCGACCAGCACGGTGGTGTAGACCATGCGTTCGTCGAGCCCGGGCGGAGTCTTGAGCCAGTTCTCGAGGTGCTTGGCCACCGGCACGAACAGGATCTTGGGCGCAGCCGGGTCCATGCGGTTGTGGATCGTGATGAGGCCCTGCGGGTCCATCTGCAAGGCGAGCGCCGTCTTGTCGTCAGTGCGCAGCGCGTCGAAGAAGGCGTCTGCGGCGGCGGTGACGGCGGCGTGCTCGGGGGCTTGCGTTGAAGCGGGGGTCTCGGCGGCGATTGGTGCGGCGGCGAGCGCGAAGGTGATGGGGAGAAGGGCTTTCATGGGAAAGGATTAGAACCAGTCCGAAGTAAAATAAACCTCGTCTTCCCGGGCTTGACCCGGGACCCCGCTTCTTTCCTCCCGTTGTTGGGAGCTGGGCCCCGGGTCAAGCCCGGGGAGACGGTGCCGGAGCGGAGGGCCGATAATCCGCGATGCCCCAATGGATACCGCCCGCCGGCATCTTCTCGCGGTTGAGCACTGCCGACAGCAACGCGCGCACGCCGTAGAGCGCCTTTTCGGAGCGGGGCACATAGGTGCGGCTGTTCCACGCCTCGGTGCCGCGCTTCCTCACCTTGCGCCCGATCGCGCCGTAGATGCGCGCGGCGGAAAGCACCGCCCAGCGGCTGCGGAACGGGAGCCGCGCCGCGCCGACGCGGGCCGCGGCCTCGTGCTTTTCCACCAGCGCGACGAGCCGCGCGGTCATCTCGGCCAATTCCTTGCGATGGTGCGGCTTGGTGTGCTGGCCGGGCTCGATATCCTGTTCGACCAGCCATTCGATCGGCAGGTAACAGCGCCCCGCCGCATCATCCTCGACGATGTCGCGCGCGATGTTCGAGAGCTGGAAGGCGAGGCCGAGATCGTTGGCGCGGTCGAGCGTTTCCTGATCGTCCGGCGAAACACCCATCACCACCGCCATCATCACGCCCACTGCGCCCGCCACATGATAGCAATAGCGCAGCATGTCGGCCTCGGTACGCGGGCGCCAGTCCTCGGCGTCGAGCTGGAAGCCGGCGATCACGTCTTCGGCCATCTGCGGCGTGAGGCCGACTTCCGCAGCGACCACGCCCAGCGCGTCGAAGGCGGGATCGCCCGTGGGCCGGCCTTCGAAGGCCAGTGCGGTAAGGCGGCGGATCAGCGCAAGGCGGTCCGCGAGGTCGGACTGGTCGCCCAGCTCCCCGCCCATGTCCTGATTGTCGGCAATGTCGTCAGCCCGGCGACACCAGGCATAGAGCAGCCATGCGCGCTCGCGGGTCTCGCGGTCGAACAGGCGTGCGGCCGCCGAGAAGCTCTGCGAGCCGAGCTTGATCGACAGCCGCGCGTGTTCGACCAGCGCGGCGCGGGTGGCGGCATCGACCCCCATCAGCGAGCCTACAGCTCCTCGGCCTTCATGCGGAAGATCGGCGTGTGCGGCTGGTAGGCTTCCATCTTGGCGAGGAGGTCGCCGCAGGTCTCGGCCGCGATCAGGATGTTCTGGTGCTGGGGCCGCACGAAGCCGACCTCCGCCATCTTGGCGTTGAAGGCGAGGAGGTGATCGTAGAAGCCGAAAGCGTTGAGCAGGCCCACGGGCTTGGAGTGGTAGCCCAGCTGCGACCAGCTGATCGCCTCCCACAGCTCGTCCATTGTGCCCACCCCGCCGGGGATGGTGACGAAGCCGTCCGACAGGTCGGTGAAGCGCTGCTTGCGCTCGTGCATCCCCGAGACCGTGACGAGTTCGTCGCAATCGTGGTTGGCGACCTCTGCCTTGACCAGCGCCTCGGGGATGATGCCGATGACCTCGCCGCCGCCCTCCTTGGCCCCGCGTGCGACTGCGCCCATCAGCCCGAGCTTGCCTCCGCCATAGACGAGCCCGATACCGCGCGCGGCCAATTCCGCGCCGACATCATAGGCGAGCTGGACATAGCGCGGATCCTCGGGCGAGGCCGAGCCGCAATAGACGGCGAGACGTTTCACGCAGTCACCTTCGCCAGATCCTCCAGCATCAGGCCCGCAGTGGCCTTGGCGCTGCCGACCACGCCGGGGATGCCTGCGCCCGGGTGGGTGCCGGCGCCGACGAGGTAGTAGTTGTCGATCACGTCATCGCGGTTGTGGCCGCGCAGCCAGGCGCTCTGCCACAGCACCGGCTCGAGGCTGAAGGCGCTGCCCATGTGGGCGTTGAGATCGGCCTTGAAGTCCTTGGGCGCATAGCTGAACTTGGTGACGATCCGGCTGTGGATGTCGGGGATCAACCGGCGCTCCAGCTCGTCGAGGATCATCTTTTCGAGCTTCGGTCCGACCTCGTCCCAATCGAGCGGCATCTTGCCCATGTGGCTTACGGGCACGAGCGCGTAGAAGGTGCTCTTGCCGGCAGGCGCCATGCTGGGATCGGTGACGGTCGGGTGGTGGAGGTAGATCGCGAAGTCCTCGGGCACGACGCCGTTCTTGTAGATGTCGTCGAGCAGGCCCTTATAACGCTTGGCGAAGAGGATCATGTGGTGCGGGATGCCGGGCCAGGTGCCCTCCAGCCCGAAGTGCACCACGAAGAGCGAGGGGCTGTAGCTCTTGCGGTTCAGCGACTTGGCCATCTTCTTGCCGCGCTCGCTGCCCGACAGCAGGTCCTTGTAGGAGTGCATGATGTCGGCGTTGGACGCGACCGCGTCGAAGCGCTGGCGGAAGCCGCTCCTGGTCTCCACCTCGGTCGCCTTGGTGCCGAGGGTATGGACCTGCACCACCGGATCGCCGACCCGCATCGTGCCGCCCAGCCGCTCGAAGTGGCGCACCATCCCGGCGATCAGGCGGTTGGTCCCGCCGCGCGCCCACCACACGCCGCCATCCTTTTCCAGCTTGTGGATCAGGGCATAGATCGAGGAGGTGTTCATCGGGTTGCCGCCGACCAGCAGCGTGTGGAAGCTCAAGGCCTCGCGCAGCTTCTCGCTTTCGACATAGCTCGAAACCATGCCGTAGACCGAGCGCCAGGCCTGCTCCTTGATGAGCGCGGGCGCAGCCTTGAGCATCGACTTGAAGTCGAGGAAGGGCTTGGTGCCGAGCTTGAGGTAGCCCTCTTCGTAGACCCGCGCCGAATATTCGAGGAAGCGCGCATAGCCCGCGACGTCGGCCGGGTTCAGCTTGGCAATTTCGGCGTTGAGGCTCTGCTCGTCGTTCGAATAGTCGAAGTTGGTGCCGTCGGGCCAGTTGAGGCGGTAGAAGGGCATGACCTTCATCAGCTCGACATCTTCGGCGATGTCGTGGCCGGTCAGTTCCCACAATTCCTTGAGGCAGGGCGGATCGGTGATGACCGTCGGCCCGGCGTCGAAGGTGAAGCCGTCCTTCTCCCAGAAATAGGCGCGCCCGCCCGGCTTGTCGCGGCTTTCGATCACGGTCGTGGTGATCCCCGCCGACTGGAGCCGGATGGCGAGCGCAAGGCCGCCGAAGCCCGATCCGATCACGCAGGCGGTGCGGCCGGCATAGCGTTCTGCGAGGGCGGCGTTCACACCCTTGGCACCGGCGATGTTGATCTTCACGTCGGCGTTCATGCCGGGGTCTCCATGTTGAGAGGCTTACCTGAGGAAAATAGCGCACGGATCGCGCGCGGGATAGCTACGGGCGGTTTGCCCGTGAGGATGCGCAGCCGGTCGGGCCAGGTGGATCGGCCCGCGTAGAAGCGCTCCACGAGATTGCCCTTGAGCGCATAGAAATGCTCGAACACCACCACCCGCTTGCCCGGCTCGGCGGCCTCGAACAGCATGCGGCTGAGCATCCGGTAATAGGCGGTCGCGCGCCAGTGGCGCTTGGCGCGGCGCTGGCAGAAGGCGGCGAGTTCCTGCCCCGAAACCTCAGGCCGCCGCGCCAGCAATCCGGCGATGGCGAGCGCGTTGTCGACCGCAAAGGGCAGGGTGTAACTGGTCAGGGGATGCGAAAAGCCTCCGCGCGCACCGGCCAGCGCGACGCCGGGGATCGCGACCTCCGCAAGCGCGGCGTTGAAGTCCCCGCCGGAGATCACCGGCAGGATGCCGGCCTCCTGATCGATCACCTCGCCCTTCCATCCGTTGCGATGCGCGAATTCGGCAACCCGGCCCTTGAGCACCTCGGCGTCCATCTTCGGCTGGTCGGCGTAGTAGGTGTCCTCGACGAAGACCTCGTCCTCGCTCAACGGCAGGACATAGACGAAGCGGTAGGCCTCGCCGTTGCCGTAGGGCGCGACCTGATCGACGCTCGCGTCCATGATGACGGGGCGGGTGAGGCCGTGGGGTTTCTCGCACTTGAAGTGCTGGCCGAGGAACACCTGCCAGCCGCCGTTCAATGCCTTGGAGGGCTTGAACGGGCGGCAGTCGATCACGCGGCGGGCCGCGATCCGCGTGCCGTCCGCCAGCGTCACGCCGGAAGCATCGAGGCTTGCAGCCTTGGTTTCCAGCATCACCCGCTCGGCCGGCAGCTCCGCCATCAATGCGCGGTGGAACTCGGCGCTGGCGAGCGAGCGGTAGGAAGTCGGCAGGGTGCGGCCGAGGCCGGGGAAGGTGATGTCGTAGCCTTCATCCCAGCCATTCAGGGCAAAGCCTGCCATCAGCCCGCGCGCGGCCGGGCGAATGTCGGTCTCGAACCAGCTCCAGCGGTGGTGGCCGCCCAGCGTCCGGCCCGCCTCGACGAGCAGGAAACGGCACGCGGGCGCATGGCGATGCAGCGCGAGCGCCATCAGTCCGCCGGCCAGTCCGCCGCCGACGATAACCACGTCATGGGATGCAGAGTCCTGCGCGCCGGAGCTGTGCGGTGAATCGACCATCGTTCAAAGCCCTAGGCCAGACCCTCGCGATGGGCAATCACGCTGCTCGCTGCGACCGAATCTGGGATGTTGCAACATTACGCGGAAACAATAAGAAGCGCGCGCGTTCGCTCACCCGTTCACTCCCGCAAAAGGATCGCACCTTGGCCCGCTCTCTCGCATTCCGCTCGCCTGCCTCCGGCCCGCTCGCTCTCGCCGCCGCGCTTGCCGCCGCAGTGCCGGCACCTGCCTTTGCCGCCGAGGAAAGCGCCGAAGCCGAGGCCTCTGCCGAGGACAAGGAGAGCATCGGGCTTGCCGCTCAGGCCGCTCCCGCTGCCGCGCAGCCTTCCGCTCCGCCGGCGATGGTCTTCACCCGGCCGGTCTTCGACGAGACCTGGGCGACGCTCGGCCTGGGTGCCGGAATGGTGCCGAGCTATGCGGGCTCGGATGATTACATCGCCTTCCCGCTGCCGCTGATCGCGGGCCGGGTCGGCGGGGTGGGGGTCACCCCCAACGGACCGGGCTTCACGCTCGATTTCAACTCGCCCAAGCCGAGCCTCGCGCCCCGCACCAAGCCGCGCATCGCCTTCGGTCCGACCTTGCGCCTGCGCAACGACCGGGCGATCCGGATCGGCGATCCCGTCGTCGCGCGTGCGGGCAAGCTCGATTCCGCGCTCGAGGTGGGGGGCAATGTCGGGGTGCTGTTTCCCGGCGTGTTCCGGCGTTTCGACCAGCTCGGGGTGGGCGTGCAGGCCCGTCGCGACGTGCTCGGCGCGCATGGGGGCACAGTGATCGAGCCGCAGGTCAGCTACCGCTCGCTGCTCGGCAAGGCCTTCACCGTGCAGGCGCAGGTCAGCGCCGAATTCGTCGACGACAGCTTTGCCGATTACTACTTCTCCGTCAGCCCCGCGCAGGCGGCGGCCTCCGGCCTGCCGCAGTTCCGCGCAGACGGCGGCCTCAACCGCATCGGCACGACCGCGATCCTCGCCTACGATCTGGACCGCAATCCCCTGAACGGCGGGTTGAGCCTGACCGGCGTGGGCGGCTATTCGCGGCTGATCGGCGACAGCGCGCGGACGCCCTATACCCGCCTGCGCGGCGACGCGAACCAGTTCATCCTCGGGCTCGGGCTCGCCTACACCTTCTGAGGCCATGATGCGGGGCGCGCGGCCGCCGCGACGTCAAGGCGATGGTGGCCCCAGCGCGGAAATCAGGGCTGCGGCGCGTTTGCGCTCGCGGGCGCCGGAGCCGAAGAGCCCGCCGCCCTGACCTCGGCAAAGACCCGCCGCGCCGCGCTCCGCCGGATCGCGCTCGCCCGGAAGTCGCCCGTTCCCCCATAGATCTGCTCGAGCAGCGCCCGGTCGATCGGCGAGAGTTCGAGGGGCGCAGAGGGATTGTGGCCGGTTGCGGTGAACAGGTCGAGGATCGAATTCGCCCCCGTCTGCGCGCCTTCGGACTCCTCGTCCTGCGGGCGGATTTCGACGAGCATCTGCATCGTCAGCCAGTCGGCGACCTGCGCATAGGTCAGCCCGACAATCGCGTCGCTATCGATGACGGCGAAACTGTGGGTGCTCTCAGCGGAGGTCGTCTCGTTCATGATGCGCCCGCGGGTGGAGTCCGTGCTGATCGGAGGGACCCCGATCGAGTCGCCGGCCATTCCGCCCGAGACCTGCTCGGCATTGCGCAGTCGCTGTGCTTCGGCGGGGATGTGGTGCCAGGCATAGGCTTGCCGAACCGGGCCGATCAGCCGCCGCTTCTCCGGCCGGTAGAGCGCCCGCAAAGCCGCGCCGCCTTCCCTGCGGGCGAACCAGTTGACGAAGGCGTGCGCATCCTCGTGGAACACCACCACCGCATTGACGCGGCAGCCCGGCGGCGCGGTCTCGATGCCGAGCGCGGCGAGGTTCTCGGTGATGCGCGCCCGGATCGGCTCGCTGAGGCTGGCGGGCGCGTTGTCGATGCCGATGCAGATCGGCGTGCTGCGCCGTGTGACGACATCGCCGGTTTCAACGATGGCGCGGCGCAGGAAGGTGCGGACCTCCTTTTCGCGCAAGCCTTCGACGATGATTTCGCCGCTGCGAGCGGCGTTGCTGTCGGCAGCATCGGGCGCGGGCGTTTCCTGCGCGCTGACCGAGCCTGCGGCGAGCGTGGCGCAACCGCTCAGGCAAAGGAGTAATCGTGCGACCATGCCCCGGAATATCACGGAAAACAGGATCGAAGTCACGGTGTTTCCGCAGCCCCGACGCCAAGCCCGTGCTGCCGGCTTTGCAGGCTTGCCTTGGCGGCGCGCGGGAGGCATCACTTGGGCAGACACGGCATCAGGCCGGGGGGAGAGACATCCAATGCACAGCTTACGCAAGGCTCTCGTCGCAGGCGCGGCGCTGGCAAGCACCATTCTGGGCGGTCCGCTCGCCGCAGAGACCGTGGCGATCCGCGCCGGGAGCGTCATTGCCGACGCCGCGGGCGAGCCGAGCGGCCCCGCCACGATACTCGTCACGGACGGCAAGATCGTTGCGATCACCGCCGGGCACGGCGCCGTCACAGCCGACCGCGAGATCGACCTCAAGGGCAAGACCGTGCTCCCAGGCCTGATCGACCTCCACACCCACCTCACCGGCGATCCGGGCGGCGATTTCTGGAAGGAAGCGGTTGAGCCCGACGAATGGGGCGTGGTCGTGGGCGCCAAGAACGCGCGCCTGACAGCACTCGCCGGCTTCACCACCGTGCGCGAGGCGGGGAGCGGCAAGGAAACCGCCTTCTCGCTGCGCCGCGGCACGGCCGACGGATTGGTGCCCGGCCCGCGCATTGTCGCGGCCGGCCCGCCGCTCGCGATCATCGGCGGGCATGGCGACGTCAACGGCTTCACCCCTGAGGTGAACGCCTTGCTCGACAGCGGCTTCAACTGCACCGGGGCGGTGGAATGCGCCGCCAAGGTGCGGCTCGCCAGCCAGAACGGATCGGACGTGATCAAGATCACTGCCACCGGCGGCGTGCTCAGCCAGCAGGGCCGCGGGCTGGAGGCGCACTTCACCCCCGAGGAGATGAAGGCGATCGCCGACACCGCACATTCGCTCGGCCTCAAGGTCATGGCTCACGCCCACGGCGCACGCGGGATCGAGCAGGCGGCGCGCGCCGGCATCGACACGATCGAGCACGGCACCTTCATCGACGAAGCCGCCGCCAAGGTGATGCGCGAGAAAGGCACCGTGCTGATCCCGACGCTGATGGCCTTCCAGGGCGTGTCCGAGGGGCTGGGCAAGGGCGTCTACACCCCGGTGGTCGAGGACAAGATCCGCGCCGTCGCGCCGCTGATGAATTCGCTGGTCACCCGCGCCCGGGCGATGGGCGTGACGGTCGCCTTCGGCACCGATGCGGGCGTCTTCCAGCACGGCCGCAACGCGCAGGAGCTCGCGCTGATGAAGAAGCAGGGCATGACTGACCGCGAGGCGCTCGCTGCGGCGACCACGGTTGCGGCCAAGGTGATCGGCATGGAAAGCCAGATCGGCCGCCTCGCGCCGGGCTATTCGGCGGACATCATCGCGGTCGAGGGCAATCCGCTTGCCGACGTGACCGTGCTCGAGAAGGTCGACTTCGTGATGGTGCGGGGGCGGGTGATCGAGTGAGCGCCGGCCTCGCGGCCCTGTCCGCCTAGAGGACGCCGACGGGCAGGCGCAGGTAGGTGTGTCCGGCGGCGGTCGGCGGGGGCAGGGCGCCTGCGCGGATGTTGACCTGCAGCGCGGGCAGGATCAGCTGCGGCGCGCCCAGCGTCGCATCGCGCGCGGTGCGCATCGCCACGAAGGCCGCTTCGCTCACTCCGTCATGAACATGGATATTCGCGGCGCGCTGCTCGGCTACTGTGGTTTCCCACCGGATGTCGGAGCGCGATGACGGAAGGTAATCGTGCCCGACAAAGATGCGGGTCTGCTCCGGCAGGGCGAGGATCGCGCGCGCCGAGCGGTAGAGGGCGGCTGCGCTGCCGCCGGGGAAATCGGTTCGCGCTGTGCCGTAGTCGGGCATGAACAGCGTGTCGCCGACAAAGGCGGCATCGCCGATGAGGTAGGTGACACAAGCCGGTGTGTGGCCGGGGGTGTGCATCACCGTGAAGCTCAGCTCGCCGAGGGGCAGGCTGTCGCCTTCGCCGACAAGGCGGTCGAACTGGCCGCCGTCGGGGGTCACGTCGTCCGCCTCGAAAAGTGCCGCGAAGATGGCCTGCACCTCGGTGATCTGCCGCCCGATCACGATCTGCGCGCCGGTCTTCTGGCGCAGGTAATGCGCGGCGGAAAGGTGGTCGGCATGTGCATGGGTTTCGAGGACCCAGCGCAGTTTCAGGCCTTGTGCTGTCACTGCCTCGAGCATCCCATCGGCCGAGGCCGTGCTGATCCGCGCATTGTTGGATGTGAAGTCGAGCACGGGGTCGATGATCGCCGCCTCGCGGCTTGCCGGATCGTGGACCAGATAGGTGATCGTGTGAGTGGCGGGATCGAACGAGGCGGCGATGACGGGTGCGGTCATGATGTTTCTTCCTTCAAGGAGCCTTCATGGCCGCAAGCTCGGGCCGCTGGGCAATCGCTTCGGCGGTGAAGCCGCGCGCGGCTTCGGCGACTTGCGCGCCGAGGTGCCAGTCGAGGATCTGCATCCCCTCCGGGATCGGCGGGATCAGCAGCACGTCGGCCTTGGCGAGCGCGCCCTCCGCCCCCGCTTCCGAGCCGACCACCATCGCCCGCGTCATGATCTCGACGATGCTCGGGAAGGCGCGGGCGGGCTTGCGGCGCAGCACGATGTCGCGAAACAGCTCCCACGGAGTGCGCACGTCGCCGTAGCACGCCTCGATCCGCCACGCCGCGCCCGCATTGGCGTGGAGCGCGACCACGACGTTGGGGCCCGCCTTGGCGCTGCGCATGATCTCCACCGGCACGTTGTCGAGCACCCCCCCGTCGATCAGCACGTCGCCCGAGGCGGTGACGAAAGGCGGGAGGATCGTCGGCAGGGACCCCGAGGCGCGCACCGCCTCCCACAGGGGTCCGCGCCGGTGCACGTGGACGCGGTTGGTCGAAAGGTTGGTCGAGACCGCGAAGTAGCTCGACGGCAGATCGGCGATGTCGCGGTCCGAATAGCGCGTCCTGAGCTGCTCGTCGAAAACGCGGGCATCCAGGAAGGAGTGCACCGGGATCGTCACCCGCCGCATCGCCTTTCGGGTGATGAACATCTCCTGCATCTGCGCGAGGGTTTCCTCGGCGGTGAGACCCATGGCGAGGGCGCCGGCCATCGCCGCGCCGGCGCTGGTGCCGCCGTAGAAATCGATCGGAACGCCTGCTTCGATCAGCGCCTGCATCACGCCCAGATGCGCGCAGCCGAGCGCGCCGCCGCCCGCCAGCACCACGCCGTTGGCGCGCCCTGCGATGAAGCGCGCGACCCGCGCGATCGTCGCGGGGGCGTCGAGCGCGACGTGGTGGTGGAGCTTGACCCCGCGCGCATCGAGCCAAGGGCCCGAGCCGCCGATCGGCTGCGCTGCCCGGTCGCGCCACAGCACCAGCGTGCGATCATCCTCGCGGAAGCGGGGGAGGGCGTAGTCCTCGAGCGGCGAGAGCGCCGCGTCAGCCGCGCCAAGCGGGGCAGTAAGCAGCAGATCGTCGGCATTGCGGGCGATGGCGCGGTTCCAGCTCTCGTCCTCGTCGCCGCTGCCGACCAGCAGGATGCGCGCAGGTCCGCTCGCCTCGAGCCCCGCAATCCAGCTGCCGAAGCTCTCGCTGCCCGGCGCGAGGCCCTCGGGCAGGTCGGCTGGGCTCACCAGCCTGACGCTCTCGTAGTGCGCCAAAGCCTCGGCGAGGCGCTGCGGCAGGCCCTCGGGAATGCGGCTCGCGCCTGCGGCAAGCAGCGCCACCACGCGGCCCGGCTTGGCGGGCATGGCGGCCGACTGGGCGGTGGTGCGCGCCAGCCTACGGGCAATCTCGGCGAGGATCGCATCGGCGATCTCGCGGTGCGCGTCGGTGACCTCGCGCCACGTCTCGCGGGTCAGGGCAAAGACCGTGCTGTCGCGCGCGGCGCGCACATCGGCGGTGCGGGTGCCGCCTGCAAAGAAGGCGAGTTCGCCGATCGGCTCGCCCGCCTCGATCTCGGCGACCACGCGCGCACCGGGCAATATGACATGGAAGCGGCCCGTGGCGACGATGTAGAGCGTGTCGGCATCCTCGCCGTGGCGGACCAGCAATTCCCCGCCGCGCACGGTGACAAGCTGCGCGCCCGCTTGCAGCGCCGCTCGCGCATCGGGGCCGAGCCCGGCAAAGGCTTCGACCTTCGCCAGCACGCTTCCCGGAACATGGCCCCCCGATACGCTCACCCGCGAATCCCCCCTCGCGCGATCGAGCCTAGACAAAAGCCGGGGCAGCGCAAAACAAATGGATTTCGCATCCGCGCCCCGCTAATGCTCCCCCATCCCCGGGGAGCCGCTTGGCTGAGAGGTGGGTGTAGCAACCCTCGACCCGTCGAACCTGAACCGATTAGCATCGGCGGAGGGAGTGGGCCGGTCGCAAGTGCCACGGACCCGCGTCTCATCCGCCTCGAGGAGAGAGACCATGGCCGACATCAACAGCCCCGTAGAAATCGGCGTCACCACCGGGCCCATCCGTGGCAGCCGCAAGATCCATGTCGGCGCGCGCACTGGCAGCGGTATCCGTGTGGCGATGCGCGAGATCGACCTCGAAGGCGGCGAGCCTTCGGTGCGCGTCTACGACACCTCCGGCCCCTACACCGATCCCAACGCCCATATCGACATCAACGCCGGCCTCCCCCAGCTGCGCCGCGACTGGATCATGGCGCGCGGCGATGTCGAGGCTTACGACGGGCGCGAGGTGAAGCCCGAGGACAACGGCCAGCTCGGCCCGGACCGTTCCGGCGGCGTCCCGCAGTTCCCCCATGCCGTGAAGCGTCCCCTGCGCGCCAAGCCGGGCATGAACGTCAGCCAGATGCACTATGCCCGCAAAGGCATCATCACGCCCGAAATGGAATATGTCGCCGAGCGCGAGAATCTCGGACGCGAGATCGCTGCCGACATGATCCGCGACGGGCAAAGCTGGGGCGCCGAAATCCCGACCATCATCACGCCCGAATTCGTGCGCGATGAAGTGGCACGGGGCCGCGCGATCATCCCCAACAACATCAACCACCCCGAAAGCGAGCCGATGGCGATCGGGCGCAACTTCCTCGTCAAGATCAACGCCAATATCGGCAACTCCGCCGTCGCCTCGAACGTGGCGCAGGAAGTGGACAAGATGGTCTGGGCGACCCGCTGGGGCGCGGACACGATCATGGACCTCTCGACCGGACGGAACATCCACGACACCCGCGAATGGATCATCCGCAACTCGCCCGTCCCCATCGGCACCGTGCCGATCTATCAGGCGCTGGAGAAGGTCGGCGGCGTGGCCGAGGAGCTGACCTGGGAAATCTTCCGCGACACGCTGATCGAGCAGGCCGAACAGGGCGTCGACTACTTCACCATCCACGCCGGTGTGCGCCTCGCCTATGTCCCGATGGCCGCCAAGCGCGTCACCGGGATCGTGAGCCGCGGCGGCTCGATCATGGCCAAGTGGTGCCTTGCGCACCACAAGGAGAGCTTCCTCTACGAGCACTTCGACGAAATCACCGAGATCATGAAGGCCTATGACATCGCCTATTCGCTGGGCGACGGGTTGCGCCCCGGCAGCATCGCGGACGCCAATGACGAAGCGCAATTCTCCGAACTCTACACGCTGGGCGAACTGACCCACCGCGCCTGGGCGCAGGACGTGCAGGTGATGATCGAAGGGCCCGGCCACGTGCCCATGCACAAGATCAAGGAGAACATGGAAAAGCAGCTGCAGGTGTGCGGCGAGGCGCCGTTCTACACCCTGGGGCCGCTCGTCACCGATATCGCGCCCGGCTACGACCACATCACCAGCGGCATCGGGGCGGCGCAGATCGGGTGGTATGGCACCGCGATGCTCTGCTACGTCACGCCCAAGGAGCACCTGGGCCTGCCCGACCGTGACGACGTGAAGGTCGGCGTCATCACCTACAAGCTCGCCGCCCACGCGGCGGACCTCGCCAAGGGGCATCCAGCCTCGCAGGTGCGCGACGATGCGCTCTCCAAGGCCCGCTTCGAATTCCGCTGGCGCGACCAGTTCAACCTCAGCCTCGACCCCGAAACCGCCGAGCAGTATCACGACCAGACGCTCCCGGCGGAAGGCGCGAAGTCGGCGCATTTCTGCTCGATGTGCGGGCCGAAGTTCTGCTCGATGCAGATCAGCCAGGACGTCCGTGATTTCGCCGCCAAGCAGAACTCCAGCCCCGAAAGCTTCCTCGCCTCCGAAAAGCTGGGCGCCGACACCGCCGAAGCCAGCCGTCAGGCCGCGCTCAAGGGCATGGCCGAGATGAGCGCCAAGTACCACGAGACCGGCCGCCAGCTCTATGTGGGGGCAGGGGGCCGCGAGCACGATTGATCCAATCCCCCATTGCGGGAGGGCGCAGATTTGACCGGCCCGGCGAAAGGGTAGACACCTTTCGCCGGGCCGCGTCTCGTCTGGGGGATCGACACATGAACGCCTACCGCCTGCTGCAAATCCTGCTGGTCGCCTTCGGGATCGTGTTCTGCCTTGTCGGCCCGCTGGCGATGGTCTGGCCGAGCGGCTGGGCGTGGCACGAGGGGCCGCCCGCAGCCTCGCAATATTTCATGATGATCGTCGGGGTCTACGCGACGCTCGGGGTGTTCATGATACTCGCGGCGAAAGACCCGCTGGCACATGTGTCGCTGATCCGCTTCGTCGCGGTGTCGAGCGCGGTGCATGCCGCGATCATGGCGGTGCAATCGCTGGAGGCCCCGATGCACCACGGCCACCTGCTGGGCGATGTCCCGGCGCTGTTGATGGTCACGGCGGCCTTCGCAGTGCTGCTGCCCAAGGCGCAGCGCGAGGCGCAGGCAGCCTGAGGCGATAAGCGCGGGCGCTTGACGGGCGCGGCGGGCGGGGCGCAGGATGCGGGCTTTCAGGGAGGGATCTGCCATGCACCACGCAACCATCCGCCGTGCGGCCATCGCCGCCGCGCTGTCGCTCGCCGCCACCGCGCCTGCCCACGCAGGCGAGCCCAAGCAGACCCTCATGCCCGAGAACCCCGAGGCCCGCGCCTTTCAGGAGGCGGTCGGCTTTTCTGACGCTGTGGTGCACGGCGACACCATCTACCTCTCGGGCGTGGTCGCCGCGCCGATGCCGGGGGAGACGGGCCTCGCCCCCGCCTACGAACGCGCCTTCGCCCGGCTCGATGCGACGATCAAGCGGCTGGGCGCGACATGGGACGACGTGCTGGTGTTCGACACCTTCCACGCCGGCACGAACATGGCGAGGCAACTCGACGATCTGGTGCCGGTCAAGAACCGCTACATCAAGGCCCCCTTCCCGGCATGGACCGCGGTCGGCGTGACCGAGCTCTACGAGCCCACCGCGGTGACCGAGATCAAGCTGACGCTCCGCAAGCCCTAGCGCCGCCCCCCCCGAACAGACGCGCCGGTCCGGTGCAGCGTTGCGCCTGCACGACCGCGCGGGGCGTGGTTGCTGACCTGTTTTAGCGCGCCCCTTCGCCAAGTCCCGTAATCCTCGCATCCCGCCGCAATTGCCGACCCCGGCGAACGCCAGCGCGGGACAGACGAGGAAACGCCACCATGACCGACCACCGCAAGGATATGCGTCAGGACATCCCAGCCGAAAGGCAGGACGGCCTCAACAACCAGAGCGACGCGCGCAACCGCGCCAACCAGGCAGCGGCCAGCCGCCCGGGTGTGGACGCCGAACACGCGCTCGACGAGGCCGGCAACATGACCGCCACCCCCCACGAGGGCAGCGCCTTCGAGCCGCTCCGCATGGGCTCCGACGAGGACCGCCAGCGCGAGGAAGACAGCAACTACGTGATCGATCAGGGCGCGGCCCAGCGTTCGGGTGACCAGCACGGCGTCAGCCGTCAGGGCGCCGTCACCCAGCACGGCGACGCGATCCGCGAGACCCAGTCGGCCCCCGGCGGCGGCAGCGTGTTCCAGCCGCTCGCGGCGGACCAACGCCATGTCGAGGACCCGGCCGAAAACCAGCGCGGCAACCCCGCGGGCCAGAACCAGCAGGGCCTGAACGAGACCACTCCTGGCGCAGCCAACCGCGACGAGCGCCTGCGTGACGGGACCCATGACAGCGAACCGCGCGGCTATCCGCCCAGCGAAGATCAGCGCCGCCCGTAACCAGCCCCCCCACCACCGCCCGCGCGCTGTCGCCAAGCCCCCCGAAGCGACGCGCGCTCGGCGGCCGGTGCGAAGGCCCTCTCCCGTCTGCGGGAGGGGGCCTTTTGCTGTCTGCGGGTCGAATGCGGGATGCGCGGGAGGGTGCGCGGGAATGCGGGCCGCCCTGCGCGGCGAGGCCATCCGGCAGAGGCGCGCCGGAGCGGGCCTAGCTGTTCTTCAGGTTCTCCAGCCCCTTGATCCCGCCGGGCTTGAGGCTCGGCTGGCTGGCGTTGGTCTTGGGGCCCTTGTCCTTCTTGGGCTTGCGGGCTTCCTTGGACTTCTTCTGCTGACCTTTGGCCATGAGGCTCTCCCATCGGGCGAGATGCCCATCAGGAGGGCGTGGGCCGGATGGGGGAAGGTGTCAATGTGAGGTCGGCGGGGAGGGGTGGGGGAGAGGTGATACGTGGCTACGAGTTCAACAACGCGGAATTGCCCTTGCGCCCTCTCTCTTTGGGTGAGGCGCGCAAGGGTCAACGAGATACCGAAATACAACTATTCATGCTGGCAACTAGCCGGCAGCAGCGGCAAAGACCTGCTTAAGCTGCGTCCACTTGACCCAGCCGAAGCCTGTTGTTCAAGGCTGGACGAAGATCGTTGTCTTCATCGATACGGAGCATCCGCAAGTCCTTAACAATACGGCTAAACCAAGCGTGGCGATCATCAAGGTCGCGAACCGCCAAAACACAGGTAATTGCGTTTGACTCGGGGGTGCCGAAAAACAGGCTCCCTTGCTGCCTCTTAAAGCCGTGAGCCGCAAGCCCGCGTTCGATCATGCCATAGCAGTTCTTCCAGTTGTCACCCAAAACGCGCTCAGCGATATGGGTGTCGATATCAAAGGCGATTGCATACACGCGCCCGCTTCCTTCTGTATGCCGACTGGCCGTTTCGGTCCGAGGAGAGATCGGCGTTATAGACATGGGTCGTCCTCCAGAAGTGCGCGAATAAGGCACATCTCTGTAGACGTTTTCCCTGCACTTTGCTAGCGCGCGATACGCGGCGATGCCGCGTTGTGGCGCGCCGTTATGTTAATTTAGCGGGATGCCACATAGGGGTTCTCCTTTCTCTTGCTCCCGGCGAGTGGGATAGACTGAACTCTGGAAGGTCAGGTGTTGGCGCACCCCACCTCCCGCGTTTGGCCCGTCCTTCGGGGCGGGCCATTCTCGTTATTCAGACGCTAATCGTCGTCGAAACTCAGATCTTCGTCGTCCGAGAAGCCATAAGCCTCATATTGATGATCATTCGTAGGCCCTTCGCTTGCGGCTTGCGGCTTCACAATGTGCAAGTCAGCAATCCATTGCCCGCGGTGATTTTGAACTTTTTCCTCATTGCGGAGGCGCGACAAAGTCGAAGCAACCGACGGCTCCTTCGTGTCGCGCCCTTGCTTAACTATCTCATTGACGATGTCCTTTACCGACATCCCGCCCGGCCCCGCGGCTTCAAGTACCTCTACGACAAGCGTTTTCATGTCCCGAGCTGGACGTGCCGAGCTGGCGATTTCAGGCCTTTGCTGTTCAAGAAGCGCAATCGCAGAATCTAGCTCTTTGATCCGTATGCGCAGCAGCTTCATTTCCTCACTGGCTCGGTCGCGTTCTTGGCGGAGGATTTGTACGGCATTGTTCATGCTTAACGGCTAGCACACAACTTGCGCGCGCGCGAGTCTCCGCAAAGTTCCTTGCGCAAAAAAATGTGGATGGCGCAAGTTGCAACTTGCAAGTGCCGTTTCAAGTTTTCTTTATATGTTTTAGTGTGGGCGCCATTCAGAGCATTTCACCATCTACAACCTCTGCGCTAATCCGCATTGGCGGCGCTCTGCATCCCTCGTCGCGACACCCTACCCTCGCGCCATCCCCACCAGCACCCGGTCCAGCGCTTGCAAGAACCGCGAGCGGTCCGCCTTGCTGAACGGCGCGGGGCCGCCGCCCACGCCGTCCATGCCGGCGCGCAGGTCGGCCATGATCGCGCGGGTGGCGATGGCGCCGCCGATGCTGGCGGCGGTGAACGCCTCGCCATTGTGTTTGAGCACCCGCGCGCCCGCTTTCAGGCAGCGGTCGGCGAGCAATATGTCGGCGGTGACGACCACGCACTTGCCTTTGGGCAGCGCACCGGCGTGTTCCGCGATCCAGTCGTCCGCCGCGTCGAAGCTGTCCGAGACCACCACGCGCTTGATGCGCGGGGAATCGGGGATGCGGAAGGCGGCGTTGCTGACCACGCGCACCTCGGCGCGGTAACGCTCGGCCACGCGATAGATCTCGTCCTTGACCGGGCAGGCGTCGGCGTCGACCAGAATCGTGATGGAGTTGGGATTGGCGGCGGGTGACATGGCGCCGCTCTAGCCGAGGTGCGCGCGCGCGGTAAGGGCGTCTCGCCGGCGCGGGCGCGGGCCTGGGCCGGGCTTTCCTACAGGCGGAAATCTGCGCCAAGCTGGCGAAATCGCGGGAAATTTGGCGCGCAAGGCCGGATTTGAAGGGCTTTTTTAGCGAAATCAGGGGGATGGGCTTTTGCCAGGGTGCCCCTTGCCCCGCGCCAGACCCCCCTTAGACCCCCGCCAGACCCCCTCTAGAGGCCTCCAGACCCGCCTTAGCCCCCCCTTTAGGCCGCCTTCTCGATCCGGTTGCGGCCCGCTTGCTTGGCCGCATAGAGCGCCATGTCGGCCCGGGTGATCAGCCGCCCGGTCGCCTCGGCGTCCCCGCGCTCGGCCAGCCCGAAGCTGGCGGTGAGGGTGTAGGGGCCGGCCGGAGTGATCAGCGCGGTCTCGGCCACGGCCACGCGCAGCGCCTCGATGCACGCGGAAAACTTCGCGAAATCCGTGGCTTGCGCGGCGATGAGAAACTCTTCGCCGCCGATCCGGGCAATCAGCCAGTCATGCGGCAGGATGCGCCGGAGCAGGGCGGCAAAGTGCACAAGGCTCGCATCGCCCCCGTCATGGCCCAGCCGGTCGTTGACGCGCTTGAAGAAGTCGATGTCGGCAATCGCCAGAGCCAAGCCGGAGGCCTGCGCCCCCCACGTCTCGAGCTGCGCCATCGCCGCCCGGCGGTTGGAAAGCCCGGTGAGCGGATCCTGCAAAGCCATGTGCTCCAGCTCGCGGCGCGAGGCCTCCACGCGCAGGGTCAGCGACGCGATCCAGGCGAAGGCCATGCTTGCGACGATCAGCGGGATGAGGCCGGCAAAGACCATCGTCCCGGCGTAATCGATGGTCCCGAACTGGGTGAAGGAGATCTGGGCAAAGGCCATCGAGGCGAACACCGACCCGCCGACGACGATCGCCCCGGTGCGCCAAAGGCGGCGGCGCAGGGTGGCCGGAGCGTCGGCAAAAGTAGGCGAGGCGGAGGGCGGTTCCATCACCGCGCAGGGTAACGCGGCACCTCTGGCGAATGTCTTAACGCGCACCTTGCGGCGGGCCGATTAGGTGAACCGGGGAAGGTGTGCTACAGGAGGACCGCTGACGTCGAAATTTGCGACGGACTTCGAAATTTGCGCTCCGCCGCCCGGCCCAAATCCGCGCGGCGTCTACCAGACGACGACTTCCTTTCATCGGACGATACGACGCACTCCCCCCTCGCATGTTGCGGAGGGTAACTGATTGTTCTTGAAAGGAACATCGCATGAGCACCAAGACCGGAACCGTGAAGTTCTTCAACACCGAAAAGGGTTATGGCTTCATCCAGCCCGACGATGGCTCGTCGGACAGCTTCGTCCACATCACGGCCGTGCAGGCCGCCGGCATGCACAGCCTCGACAAGGACCAGCGTCTGAGCTTCGACCTCGAGCGCGGGCGCAACGGCAAGGAAAGCGCCGTCAACCTTTCGGCCGCTTAAGACCGACACTTACCGGGGGCAGGGCGCGCGAGCCGCGTCCTGCCCCTTTTGACGACCCCAGACGCACGCACGCCTACCGAATCCCGCCTACCCCCTCCCATGGCAGGACAATCTCGATGGCCCAGACCTACGAATTCTACTGCGAGCGCGCCGACGAGGCCGCACTGCTCGCCGACAAGGCAACGCTCGAAAACGTGCGCGAGCGCGAACTGCGTTCGGAAAAGACCTGGCGGGGGCTCGCCGAACACGCGCGCAAGACCGCCGAGGAACGCATCAAGGCCGACAACGTGCGCGCCGAGCGCCGGGCGGCAGACAGCCTCGCTCTCGAACGTCCTACCTGATTGCGCTGGTAAGCCGGCGCCGGCCGCCGCAAGGTCTCTCCCGGGCAACAGGACACTGACGCCACAGGAGATCAGGCCATGAGCACCATGCAGTTCCAGTTCAACACCAACAGTTCGGTGATGGGCACTCACGAGGTCGCGGCGCGGATCGAGACGCAGGTGCGCCAGCGGCTCGCCCGGTTCGAAGACCGGCTGACCCGGCTGGAAGTGCATGTCGAGGACGTGAACAGCTCCAAGCACGGCGACGATGACAAGCATTGCACGATCGAGGCGCGCCCGCGCGGCAGCCGTCCGATCGGGGTCACCGGCAAGGCACCCGACGTCGATGCCGCCGCACGGATCGCGGCGGGCATCATGGCCGAGCGGCTGGGCCGGATCTTCGGCAAGGCCGAGCGCCACCGCCGTGATCCCTCCCCCGACAAGCAGATCTGATCCAGCGGGACGCGGCGGCTAGAGCCCCTTGCGACCGAAGACCCGAGGCGTGAGGCCGCGTCCTCTGAGCCCCGGCAGGCCCGGCTGACCCGGCGACGGCGCGATCACCGGTGCGGGCGCCGGGGCGACCGGCGGGGGCGGCGCGGCCCCGCCATCGCCCATCGCGCGCACCTCGAAGCGGCCGCCCACGCCTTCGGCGAGCCTGCGTTTCTCCGCCCACTCGTTGGCGAGCGCCATCTTGGCGTCCTGGTCATCCGGCATGACCGCCGCCGGGAAAGCGCGGTCGTCGAAGGCGTTGCTTTCGGGCACGTGCCCCTCGGCGACGAAACCGAGCGCGAGGTGCTTCAGCGGCACCAGTTCGTAGAACGGGACGTCGGCGGCTTCCGGCTCGGCGTATCCGATATCCGCGCCCGCCGCGTGATGCCGCACCCGGCAGGAGAGGCTGCGGTCTTCGGGTCCGAAAGTGTCGCCATCGGGGATGACATAGCCGTTCGGCATGGTCGCCACCTTCAGGAAGGCGAACACCGTCTCGAGATTGGCGGCCCAAGGGAGCACGCTCGGCTGGACGATGATCTCCCGCCCCAGCCAGTGGCGCGCGCCGAAGGTGCGGATGCCGACCAGCGGTTCCTCGCCCATCGCGGGGCGCGGGCCGAACAGGAAGGGGTGGATGTGGAGGGGGCCGGGTGCGTCGTCGCTGGCGGCGAGCCCATCGAACAACTCACCGCCGATCAGCATGTCTGACTGCGTCCAGTGCACGGCAAGCGGCATGGTGTGTTCGCTGGTGACCCGCGCCATCAGCGCGAGGACCGAGAGGCGCCGCTCGAACTGCGACTGGCTGGCCCCGGCACGAGGCGTCCCGATCTGGCTAAGGAATGCCGCGATCTTGGGATCTTCCTCGACCCCGCCCATCACCCCGTGAGAGACCTCAAGCAGAATGTGGGTCTGCGATCGCATGATCCGCTCGCGGATGTCGGGCGTGGCAATCCCGTTGAAAGGCGAAGAGAGCGCCCCCCGGAATACCTCGGAAGCCGCAGGCCGGTCGAGGTATTCGAAAGTGATCATCAACTCCTCCGCGCCGCCGAACAGCCGGTAAAAGAACCCCGGATTGGCTTCGGGCACGTTGAACTGTGCCCCGCTGCGCATCCCTTCGATCCGGGCGAAATCGCGCATGATCGCTTCGAGATCACTGATCGGGCGGTCGAACAGCAGAGCGGCCTGAACGCGGTTAGGATAGAGCATGATGGAGCGAGACCCGGTTCCTTGACAGGCCTTCAGCGTAAGGCAGCAGGGTTAATCCCAGGTTGAGATTGTCACCCCGCGCCGGTGATCCCGGCTTCGGCGAGCAGGCCGTCGATGGCTTTGGCAACCCCGAAGAAGCCCGCCTTGGCGAGCGGCCAGGTGGCGCGGTCCAGATCGCTCAGGATTGTGACCAGACGGTCCTGCCGGTCCAGCGCAGCGAGGTCGGGCGACAATGCGTCACGGGTCCAGCCGGTGGGCAGGAAGGGCAGGGCAACGCGCGCAATACCCGCCGCTTCGAGCAACGGCGCGAGCGGTTCGCCCTCGTGCCATGCAACGGCCGGGCAGCCGTAGGCGGCGGCGGCCTCTGCCATGCCGCCCGCGACGGCGGCATGTGCGAAGGCACGCGCCGGCTCGCTCGTGGTGCCGGGCGAACGGGCTGCAGCCCGGCTCGCCCCGATCACCAGCGCGGGAGACGCAGGTAGCGCGAGGGAGGCGTGGTGCGCGGCCTCGTCATGGAGCAGCAGCGCGAAGGGCGCGGTGAGGTCGGCAGCGGTCACTGGCGGGGGGAGGTCCAGAGGCCGACGCGGGTAATCCTGCGTCTCGCTCAAGGGCTCGGCTTCTTCGGCAAGGCCTTCAGCCGCGAGGGCGCCACCGGAACGGCCTGCGGTGTAGCGCGCGATATTCTCGGCCCGCGCCAGGTAATGCTTACCTTTGGTGTGCAGCCCCGCAACCCAGCGCCACGAAAGTGTGTTCGAGGCGGCGTCAGCGTCGATCAGGTGGCGCAGGAAAAAGTCCGCACCCAGCCGCCAGTCGAGCTTGAGCGTGAATATCCAGATGCTCGCGAACCACATCCGCGCGTGGTTGTGGAGGTAGCCTGTGTCCTGCAACTCATGCGCCCAGACGTCGAAGGCTTCGATTCCCGTGCGTCCCTCGGTGGCCTCGGCATACGCCGTTCTCAGCCCGCCATTGCCCGCGAGCAATGCCAGCGCGCTCTCGAGATCGCTGCGGTAGTCGCACCAGATGGCAGGGCGCTGTTCGAGATAGCCCTTGAAGTAGATGCGCCAGAACACCTCCGCGACGAACTTCTCCGCCGCGCGAGGCCCGTGCGCAGCCACTACCGCCTCGAGCACCTCGCGATCTCCGATCAAGCCCGCGTGGAGCCATGGCGACAGCTGCGAGACATTGCCGCGGCCCTCTTCGGCTGGACCGTCATCGGCATTGCGGGTTTCGGCATAGCGGCGGCCGGCGACGGGGAGGAATGCGGCGAGGCGGGCGAGGCCGGCCTGGCGGGTGGGGGTGAAGTCCATGCGCGCCCAATCCCTTGGCGCGCCGCTGGTTCCGCCCTATTCTCGCGCCCGAGGAGAGACACGATGAACCCCCGCCTTCTGCCGCTCGTCGCCTTGCCGCTGGCCCTCGCTGCCTGCACCCCGGCCAAGCAGGACGGGATCGACCCCGAAGGCAAGGCCTTCGACCGCGTCGCACCGGACGAGGTCGTCACGCTGCTGGGTACCGAGCCCTTCTGGAACCTGCGCATCCAAGGCGGCGCCGGCGTATGGACCACGCCCGATAACCAGCCTGGTACGACGCTGCCGCTCAAGCGCTTTCCCGGAAATGGAGGCCTCGGCTTCACGGGTTCGCTCGACGGCAAGGCGCTCACCGCCACGCTCACCCCCGGCACCTGCAGCGACGGAATGAGCGACCGGCGTTTTCCCTTCGTCGCCACTATCGCTTTGGGCGGGGAGACATTCGAGGGCTGCGGCTATACCACCAGCCAGCCGTTCAGCGGCGACAAGGCGCCCTGAGACGCGCCGGACAACAGGGGAGAAGGACGCGATGACCATGACCGGGGGCTGCCTGTGCGGCGCCGTGCGCTACACCTGCGAAAGCGATCCGCTGCTCTGCGTCACCTGCCACTGCAAGAACTGCCAGCGACAGGCGGGCAGCGCGCTTTCGGTGATCGTGATGGTGCCCGAGACCTCCGTCAGTCTCGAAGGGGAGCTTGCCACCTACAACGACACCGGCGACAGCGGGGCGACCGTGCGGCGGCAATTCTGCCAGACCTGCGGCTCTCCGGTGTTCACCCGCGTCGACAGCCCGCCGGGCATGATGTTCATCAAGGCCGGTACGCTCGACGACACGAGCGTCCTCAAGCCCGCCTTCCACTGCTACGCCAAGAGCAAGCAGGACTGGGTCGATCTCGGCGACCTGCCGAGCTTCGAGACCGTGCCGCAGGGGCTCTAGAAGGAGCTCTAGTAGAGCCCCGGCAGCTCATGCTGCGCCGGCATGGGCCGCCGCGGCTGGAGCGGCTGGAGCGCGGGCAGGTCCAGCCCGACCCTCGCGCTCTGGGCCTCGGTCGTGCCGGACGCGGCGCTGACGGCATTGCCCGCGCCCCCCGCAATCGGCGTGCAGGCCCGGCCTGCAAGGAAGTCGAGCGCAGCGGCGATCGAAGCCTCGCGCGGGTCCCCCAGCGGGCGGGTGAGATCGTCCCCTGCGCGGCAGGTGTTGGGCACCACGCTGGCAAGGCCGGTGAAGTACTCGCCCTGGTTGTTGGCATTGACCGTCTGGAACGCCACCGCACGGACCCGCAGGTCACATTCCGGACGGTCGAAGCCGAACTGACCGACCGGCTTGCCGAAGGAATTGGCGCCGACCAGCGCGAGATTGTTGCCGAGGTAGGGGATCAGCGAATTGGTGACGAGCTCGCTTGCCGAGGCGCTGGCCTCGGTGGTGATCACGGCGACCTTGGTCGGGGCGATTGCGTTCACTTCTGAGCGGAACAGACGGGTCTCGTTCTGCGCCGACTTCGAGGGACGCAGGATCTCGCGGCTCCACACCTGTCCGACCCGGCCAGCGCCCATCAGGTCGCCGAAGACATCGGCGACGCTCACCAGACCGCCGCCATTGTAGCGCAGGTCGATGATCAGTTCGGTCACGCCCTGGGCCGAGAAAGTCGCAAAGGCGCTGCGCAGCTGATTGGACGCGTCGGCGATGATGAACGTGCGCAGGTTGATGTAGCCGATCTTGCGGGCCCCGTCGGTGAGCACCAGCGCGCCGTAACGGCTCGAGACCGGGGTCATCGAGTAGTCGGCCTTGGTCACGGTCCGTTCGACGACCGCGCCGCCCGGCTGGGTGAATCGCAGGACGCGCGTGGTACCCGCTGTCGCCGGGCCGAGGGCGTTCGCCACGGCCTGCGCTCCGCCGTTGGCGCCGGTGGTGGCGAACAGGCTGGAGACCGACTGGAGGTTGGCGCTGGTGGTGCCGATGGCGGTGATCTCGGCGCCGCGGTCGAGCCCGGCGGCAAGGCCCGGCGTCCCTTCATAGGCTTCGACCACCAACAGGCGGCGATTGGGGGTATCGTAGAACAGGCGCACGCCGAAGCCGGCGCTGGAGCCCGAATTGATGAGCGCGTTCTCCTGCGCGATCGAAGTCGAGAAGGTGAAGAACCGGTCACGGTTTGCCGCGCGGGCCGGGGCGACGCGGGCATCGAGATAGTCGTCGAGATTGCTGAACGCCGACTTGTTCGCCGCCGCCAGCAGGTCGGGGAACAGGTACCATTCGTTGAGGACCTGGTCGGCGAAGTCCTGCTGCGCGCTCAGCGAACACGCCGAGGGCGTGGGCGTTGGCGTCGGGGTGCCGCCGCCGCCGGTGGGCGGAGGTGACGAGCCCCCGCCTCCGCCGCAGGCGGCAAGCTGGAGAGCCAGGACAAGGCTGAGAACAGTGCGGGCAGGCTTCATGAGCGCGGCGACTCCGGGCATTTCGCGCCGGTTCGGCGGCGCGGTTCGGTGCCGCAGAGATGCATGGGCGCGAGGGCAAGAGCAAGAAGCCAGCGGTGAATTGCGCAGCGATCCCCAAAAAGCGTGACCATTTTGCCCGCATTTGCATGGTTTTCCTCAGAAACCACCAAAATCGCGCTTGCGCAGTCTCGTATCGCGCATCCGAACGGACTAGCACGAGGGCGATGAAACGGCAGAATCATGTCTGACTTCCCCGGCTGGCTCGAAACCCACGTGCCTGCGCCTGCGCGTCATCCCGGCCTCGCGATCGCGAAGCTGGGTTCGGCGCAAGCGATGGCGCGCGGCGGATTTGCTCTGACCAGCCCGGCGTTCCGGAGCGGGGACGAGCTCGATCCCAGCTTCACCGCCGCCGAAGAAGATGCTGTCGCTCCGCCGCTAGAATGGACCGCGCCGCCCCCGCTGTCGCAGGAGCTCGTGCTTGTGGTAGAGGAAGCCTCGACCAACAGCGCAGAGCCCGCCTGCCACTGGCTCGTCTGGGGCCTGCCAGGCCAGCGCGGCAAGCTGCTCGAGGGCGAGGTGCCACCGCGCACCGGCAAGAACGCCGTCGGCAATTCCGAATGGCTGCTGCCGTCCCCGCCCGAGGGCGAGACGCGCCACTACCTGTTTCAGATGTTCGCGACCGAACTGCCGCTGGTGCTGATGCCCGGTGCAGGTCGGGCGGAACTGCTCGCATCCCTGCAAGGGTCGGTTCTGGCCTGTGCGGTGCTTCATGCAACCTTCACCGGGGGCGGAGAAGACGATGATGCGGCTTGGGAAGACGACGATATTTGACCTGCCACTATGACAAGGGAGTAGATGATGGCTGGAACGACAAACGCACTGCAGAAGCCGGTTACGCTTTCGGGTGAACTCGAAGCGGTGATCGGCAAGGGCCCGATGACCCGCGCTCAGGTGACCTCGAAGGTGTGGGAATACATCAAGGGCAACGATCTTCAGGACAAGACGGACAAGCGTCAGATCAATCCCGATGCCAAGCTTGGCGCGGTGATCGGCAAGGACCAGATCTCGATGTTCAAGATGACCGCTGCGGTCTCGAAGCACCTCAAGTAAGCCCGCCGGGCGCCGGTTGCGCGCCCTTCGGACTTGAAGCATCGGCGGCGCGCGACCCGGCAGGGTCCGCGCCGCTTTTGTTTGCCTAGGGCGCAGGTTGTCGGCGCAGTGGCAGGCATTCGCCCACCCACAGCGCCAGCCAGATGATCGCCGGCTGCGCGAACATGCGCGGTACGTGGTAGGCGAGCCCCAAGCCGCCGTCCGGCTTGGCCATGTCGAGCGCGAAGTGGTGCATATTCGCCGGCCACACGCACAGCGCGTAGAGCGCCAGTCCCCACCCCGCCGCGCGCCGCAGGGAAGGGGAGAACCACTGCGCCAGCCCGATGGCGCCAAGGATCTCGGCCACTCCCGTCCACAGCACCACCGCGTGCGGAGCAGGCACCCAGCCGGGCATGATCGTCAGGAAAGGCGCTGGCCTCGCCACATGGATCACGCCGACGAGCAGGTAGAACGCCGCTAGCAGCCAGCGCACGGCGGGCTTCATGTGGTCGCCTGCGCCTCGCCCGGCTCCCACCCCGGCGGGGCGAGCGTAAAGCCGGCGAATTCGAAGCCCGGCACCACCACACAGGAGACGAGGCTGTAGCCGTGCTGCGGCTCGCCGTAACTCCGTGCCGCCTGCCATTCGTGCGGGGCGACGAGCCCTTGGAGGTGCTGGCCCGCAGCCACATCACTGCCAAGGATCACCGAGCGCACCGGCCCCGCGTCGCTCGCCGCAAGCCGCAGTTCGAGCGGGTCGCCCGCCTGCCATAGCCACAGCTCGGCGGCGTCGACCGTGTGCCAGTGCGATGCCTCCCCGGCCCGCAGCAGGAACAGGATCGCGGTGCCGCTCGCGCGGCCGTCCGCCCCAGCATCCGCCCGCCCCGCGGCGGAGGCCGCACCCCGCCATGTCTCCTTGTACCACCCGCCCTCGGGATGGGCGGCAAGGCCCAATTGTTCGATCAGTGTGCCTGCGCTATCCATGTGCCTCGTCGTCCAGCCTGGCCCGGCATCATCGGGTTCAGGCGCTCTAGCTTCCGGAGCCGCCTCCATGCAACGCCTCGCCGCCTCAGGCCTCGTTATCGCCGCCGCCCTGGCCGGCGCGGCCCCGCTTGCAGCCCAGAAGGCGGCGCCTCCGCAGATCGACGATGCGACCGCGACTGCTACCGCCAATGCAGCGCTCGAGGCCGCGCCGGTGTTCGACGGGCATAATGATGTGCCCAACCAGCTGCGCGACCGGGTGAAGAACCAGATCAATGCCTTCGACTTCGAAGATACAAGCCACACCGCGACCGGTCCCGAGGGCGGAGCGATGCAGACCGATCTGGCGCGGCTCAAGCAGGGCAAGGTCGGCGCGCAGTTCTGGTCGGTCTATGTCCCCTTCACCCCTGACGAGCCGCAGGCGGTGCAGCAGGTGATCGAGCAGATCGACGTCACCAAGCGCCTCATCGCGCGCAACCCCGACGCCCTGCGCTTTGCCACCACCGCCGACGAGGTCGAGCGGGCGATGGCCGAGGGCAAGGTCGCCTCCCTGCTGGGCATGGAAGGCGGCCATTCGATCGGCTCGAGCCTTGGCGTGCTGCGCCAGCTTCACGCTTTGGGCGCGCGCTACATGACGCTCACGCATAACAGCAACACGCCCTGGGCTGATGCGGCGACCGACAACCCCAAATTCGATGGCCTCAGCGACTTCGGCAAGGACGTGGTGCGCGAGATGAACCGGCTGGGAATGCTGGTCGACCTCAGCCATGTCAGCGAGGCGACGATGATGGACGCGCTCGATGTCGCCAAGGCACCTGTGATCTTCAGCCACTCGGGCGCACGGGCGGTGGGCGGGCACCCGCGGAACGTGCCCGATACCGTGCTGGCGCGTCTGCCGGAGAACGGGGGGATCGTGATGGTCGTCGCCCTCCCGCGCTTCATCAGCGAGGCGGTGCGGCAATGGACCGCGAAGCGCGCGGGCGAGGAAGCGCGATTGAAAGGTCTATGGCAAGGCCAGCCGGCCAAGGTGACCGAGGGCCTTGCGGCCTGGGACAAGGCCAATCCCGAACCCAAGGCGACGATCAAGGACATGGCCGACCATATCGAGCACATCCGCACAATCGCCGGTGTGGAGCATATCGGGATCGGTGGCGACTTCGACGGCATGCCCTCGGGCCCGGTAGGCTTCGAGGACGTGCGCGGCTACCCGCTGCTCTTCGCCGAACTCGCCCGGCGGGGGTTTTCGCAGGCCGAGCTCGAAATGATCGCGAGCCGCAACATCCTGCGCGTCATGCGCCAGGCTGAAGCCTACGCCGCGAGTGTGGCCGACCAGCCTCCGATCGAGACGCTGATCGGCGCCCCGGCCGGGGCTTCGGCCCCGTGATCAGTGGTGCGCGTGGTACAGGGCGGGGATGATCCACACGAGGCTCATCGCGATCACCGCAAGGCCGGTGCTGAAGCCCAGCACATAGCGCAGACCCGTGTTGCCCACGGCGCCGCGAGCGGACTCTTCGTTGATGCGGATGGAATGCTTGCTGTCGGCCATCATTGCTCTCCCCGTCTTGATTGACGCTACGTAAAGTTCTTACGTAGCGTCAATCAAAGCGGAGCGGGACTGTTTGTTCCCGAAATGCGACGAGCCGTGAAACCTTTGGAAAGTCAGCCTGCGGGCTTGAGCTCGCTGGCAAGCTTCAGCACCTCTCCGCCGTCTTCCTGTTCGATGAGGTAGGCGGGGTTCTCACTATCGCCATTGCGGGTGATTTCGGACCCCTTGATCTTGCGCGTCACCTTGCGTTCGTAGCGGTCCTTGATCTGGCCTGAGGCGGTGCCGCCGCCCCATTCCCAGATGACCTTCTGGCCCTTGCGGAAGGTGTCGCTCATTGGTCGGCGCTTGTCTTGGGCGCTCCCGCGTCGGGATCATCGGCGACGATGCCGTCGATGGAGCTGTCGTTTGCGCCGCGTTGTTCGCGCTGCGCTTCGACCTTGCGCTCCACGTTCTGCTGGCTTTCGACCGGGTCCTGGCTGAGCGCGCCGGAGATAAAGAGCACGGCGAAGGCGATCACAGTAAGGCCGAGGCTGATCGCCAGCACCCAGCGCACCACCCCTTCATTGCTGCCTCCCTTGGCATCGGTTTCGTCGATGCTGGTCCGGCGGTTTGGTTTGGGCATGAAAGTCTCCTGCGAAGATCGGGCAAGAGGCTATGCGCGCGCCGCGCTGAAGTTTCGCCGACTTCGGCAAGGAACTTGCCGAAACGGGGCAGGGCGAGACTCCGCTCCGCTCAGTCGCGCAGGAGTTCGTTGATCCCGGTCTTCGAGCGGGTCTGCGCGTCGACGGTCTTGACGATCACCGCACAGTAGAGGCTCGGGCCCATTGTGCCGTCGGGCAGCGGCTTGCCCGGCATCGAGCCGGGCACGACCACCGCGTAGGGCGGCACCGAACCGATGTGGACCTCGCCGGTGGAGCGGTCGACGATCTTCGTGGAAGCGCCGAGATAGACACCCATCGAGAGCACCGCGCCCTCGCCGACACGCACGCCTTCGGCCACCTCGGCGCGCGCGCCGATGAAGGCGCCATCGCCGATGATCACAGGTTCCGCCTGAAGCGGCTCGAGCACCCCGCCGATCCCTGCGCCGCCCGAGATATGGACATTCGCACCGATCTGCGCGCAGGAGCCCACGGTTGCCCAGGTGTCGATCATCGTGTTCTCGCCAACGTAAGCGCCGATGTTCACGAAGCTCGGCATCAGCACGGCGCCTTTGGAAATATGCGCCCCGCGCCGCACGACCGCGCCGGGAACGACGCGGAAGCCGCCCTCGCGGAAGCGCGCGTCATCCCAGCCGGCAAACTTGAGCGGCACCTTGTCATAGGCCGGCGCACTGGCCGCGCCGCCGTCGACCACGGCGTTGTCGTTAAGGCGGAAGCTCAAGAGCACCGCCTTCTTGAGCCACTGGTTGACCTTCCAGCCGCCGTTGCCGTCAGGTTCGGCGACGCGCCGTTCGCCGGAATCGAGCAGTCCGAGCACCTCGTCCACCACGGCCGCAACATCAAGGCTGCCGGGGGTGACGTTGGCGCGGTCTTCCCACGCGGCTTCGATGGCGGTGATCAGGGCGTCGGTCATGCGGGCGGTCTCCGGCGACAGGTTGTGACCCGCGCGCCTAGCCGCGCCGCGCGCCTGCGGCAAGCGGCGGCTGCACAAGCCGCAGGCAGGTATACGTAAACTGCCTGCAGCCTGCCTAATTCTTACTCAGGCATCCCGGCGGCCAGCGCGAAGTGGTAGGCACGCTCGGCCAGCGGGCGCACCCGGTCGCTCATCGCCTGAGCGTGGGCGCTGGAGGCCGTGCCGTCGATCACCCGCTTCTTGATGCCCTGCATGATGCCTGCGAGCCGGAACAGGTTGTAGGCGAAGTACCAGTCCATCGGCGGCACAGGGAAGCCGGTGCGCGCGACATAGCGTTCGACCGCTTCCTCCTGCGAGGGGATGCCGAGCGCTTCGATGTCGAGCCCCAACAGCCCCGCGCGGCCGTCCGCCGGGTTGTGCCAGTTGAGCATCAGGTAGCTGAAGTCGGCGATCGGATCGCCCAGCGTCGACAGCTCCCAGTCGAGCACCGCGATGATCCGGGGCTCCGTCTTGTGGAAGATCACGTTGTCGAGCCGGTAATCGCCGTGCACCACGGATGATCCATGCTGCGGCGGGATGGTCTGTGGCAGCCACTCGATCAGCCGCTCCATCTCGGGCATCAGCTCGGTTTCGGAGAGCTTGTACTGCTTGGTCCAGCGGGTGATCTGGCGCGCGCAGTAATCGGTGGGCTTGCCGTAATCACCCATGCCGATGTTCTCGGGCTGGTTGAGGTGCAGGTCGGCCATCGTGTCGATCAGCGCGTGGTAATGGGCGCGGCGTTCCTCGGGCGACAGGCCGGGCAGCGCGCCGTTCCACAAGCTGCGGCCATCGGCCATGCTCATCACGAAGAACTTCGAGCCGATCACCTCGGGGTCCTCGCAGAGGCCGTAGGTGCGCGGCACGGGGAAGCCGGTCGGGTAGAGACCGGTCATCGCCGCATATTCACGGTCGACCGCGTGGGCGCTCGGCAGCAGCTTGCCGAACGGTTGGCGGCGCAGCACGTAGCTCGCCCCCGGCGTGTCGATACGGTAGGTCGGGTTCGACTGGCCGCCCTTGAACTTGGTGTAGCTGATCGGGCCTTCGAAGCCCTCGACGTTTTCTTCGAACCATGCGGTCAGCGCGACAAGGTCGAGCGCATCCCTCTCGGTGACTTCGACGGTGCCGACCATTTCGGCGTCGTAATCGATATCCATCAGTCGAACACCACTACTGTGCGGGCCGAAGTGCCCTTGCGCATCGTGTCGAAGCCTTCGTTCACCGCTTCGAGCGGGATGCGCTCGGCGATGATCGTGTCGAGATCGAGCAGCCCGCGAAGGTAGAAATCCACGAGACGCGGCAGATCGACGGGGAAGTGGTTCATCCCCATCAGCGCCCCCATCAGTTTCTTGCCGCCGAGCAGGTCGAAGGCGGACAGGCCGACCTTGCAGTCGAGCGGCATCATCCCGAG
The DNA here is from genome assembly GCA_027489065.1 of Erythrobacteraceae bacterium. Taxonomy (GTDB): domain Bacteria; phylum Pseudomonadota; class Alphaproteobacteria; order Sphingomonadales; family Sphingomonadaceae; genus Erythrobacter. The sequence goes on from JAIYAM010000018.1 coordinate 81,009, forward strand.
GATCACCGCGGTCCCCCCGCGGCGCAGCGAAGCGACCGCGAGATCGGCGGAAGCCTGACGGCCGACCGCCTCGATCCCCCAATCGACTCCGCCGTTCGAGATCGCGACGATCTGCTTGGCGGCGTCTTCTGCAAGGGCATCGACGGTGTGGGTCGCGCCAAGCACTTCGGCAAGCGCGCGCTTCTCGGGGAGCGGATCTGCGGCGATGATCTTGGATGCGCCCGCGATTCTGGCGGCGTTGATCGCGGCAAGGCCCACCCCGCCGCAGCCCACCACCAGCACGGTCTCGCCCGGCGTGACCTTGCAGGCGTTGAAGATCGTCCCCGCGCCGGTCGTCACCGCGCAGCCGAGCAGGGCGGCACGGTCGAAGGGCATGTCCTTGTCGATGGACACGCAGGCATGCTCGTGGATCAGCATCTGTTCCGAGAGGGCCGAAAGGTTGAGCATCTGGTTGACGGGCGAGCCATCGGCAAAGGCGATGCGCGAGGCATCGCCCTTGGCGCGGCGGGTGTCGCCGCCAAGGCACAGGGCCATGCGGCCCGTCACGCAGAATTCGCAGTGGCCGCAGAAAGCCGAAAGGCAGGAGACGACGTGATCGCCGGGCTTCACCGTGCACACCTCCGAACCGACGGCGCGCACGATCCCTGCCGCCTCGTGACCCGGAATGCAGGGCAGGGCGTGGGGGTAGTGCCCGTCGATGAAGTGCAGGTCCGAATGGCACAGGCCGCAAGCCTTGGTGTCGATCAGGACCTCGTGCGGGCCGGGCTCGGCATAGGTGACTTCTACGATCTTGAGCCCCTCGCCGGGTGCTTCGAGAATGGCGGCTTTTGCCATGTTTGTTCCTTTCCCTCCCGCATGCGGGAGGGGAGCGAGACTTGGGCTTGCCTCGCAAGGCCTAGTCGCAGCGGGGTGGGCCTTCCTCGCGGTTGGCCCGTGCCCACCCCCGCCCCCTCCCGCAAGCGGGAGGGGAGTTAAGTGTCAGCGCGCCACGCCCATGTCTCCCGAGCTGAAGCTCTGCGGTTCGACCGCGCGGCCATGATCGCCGCGCAGGGCGTTCGCCGTCGGACCCGGGCGCGGGGCGTGCTTGGCGAACTCCATGTGCGCGATCGAGCGGGCATGGACTTCGTCCGGCCCGTCGGCGAGGCGCAGAGTGCGCTGGTTGGCGTAAGAGCGGGCGAGGCCGTAGTCGTCCGACACACCGCCGCCGCCATGCGCCTGGATCGCGTCATCGATGATGCGCAGCGCCATGTTGGGCGCCTGCACCTTGATCATCGCGATTTCCTGCTTGGCGGCCTTGTTGCCGACCTTGTCCATCATGTCGGCGGCCTTGAGGCAGAGCAGACGGGTCATGTCGATGTCGATGCGGGCGCGCGCGACGCGCTCTTCCCACACCGAATGCTTGTAGACCGGCTTGCCGAAGGCTTCGCGCTCCTGAAGGCGGCGGCACATCTTCTCCAGTGCCTCCTCAGCGGCGCCGATGGTGCGCATGCAGTGGTGGATGCGGCCCGGCCCGAGGCGCCCTTGGGCGATCTCGAAGCCGCGGCCCTCGCCGAGCAGGATGTTGTCGGCCGGCACGCGGACGTTGACCATCTCGACTTCCATGTGGCCGTGGGGCGCATCGTCATAGCCGAACACGGGCAGGTGGCGCAGGATGTTCACGCCGGGCGTGTCGATCGGCATGAGGATCTGCGACTGCTGCGAATGGCGCTGGGCGTCAGGGTTGGTCTTGCCCATCAGGATCGCGATCTTGCAGCGCGGATCGCCGAGGCCCGAAGACCACCACTTGCGGCCGTTGATGATGTAGTGGTCGCCGTCGCGCTCGATGCGGGTCTCGATGTTGGTCGCGTCGGAGGAGGCGGTGTTCGGCTCGGTCATCAGGAAGGCCGAACGGATCTCGCCGTTCATCAGCGGACGCAGCCAGGCTTCCTTCTGCTCGCGCGTGCCGTAACGGTGGAACACTTCCATGTTGCCGGTGTCGGGCGCCGAGCAGTTGAACACTTCCGAAGCCCAGCCGATGCGGCCCATTTCCTCGGCGCACATGGCGTATTCGAGGTTGGTGAGGCCGGGGCCTTCGAATTCGAAGGTGTCGTCGACGTGGTGGTGGCTGTCGTTGCGCGGCGGCATGAACAGGTTCCAGATGCCGGCTTCCTTGGCCTTGGCCTTGGTCTCCTCGACGATGGGGAGGACCTTCCAGCGCTCACCCTCGTGCTCCTGCTGGTTATAGACCGCCATGTTCGGGCGGACATGCGCCTCGATGAAATCGCGCACGCGATTGCGCCAGTAAAGCTGGCGTTCGGTGGGTTCGAAATCCATGGGGTAGTTCCTCTCTCGTCCTATTTAAAAACCGAATCTGCGGGCGACCTTTGCAGAGCCAAAGCCACCCGCCAAGCTGTCATTTGTGGCGTCAGGCGCCGATCGAGTGCCCCTCCGGGTCGGCGCGGGCAGCCTCGTCGAGCGGGCTTGCAGGGGCGTGCGCGTGACGCGCCGCCAACCGTTCGAGCCGCGCCTCGTGCTCGGCGCGGCTGATCGGGAAGCGGGCGAGCCACCATGCTGACGCAAGTCCGAGCACAACCACGGCCACCCCGAAGGCGATCACGAAATCTGCGATGATTCCCGGTGCCACGCTCCCCGGCGTTGCGTTGGTCGGAAGGCCGGAGAAGGCGATGATCTGCCCGGTGAGGAAGATGCCCCCGCCGGTCGCGCACTTCTGGATCAGCCAGTTGCCCGAATAGAACGAAGCTTCCGCCCTCCGCCCCGTCTTCTCCTCGAACTCCTCGATGACCTCGGCGATCATCGAGGTGGCCGAAACCACCGCCGTGGTACCGAGCGCGTTGGCGAACAGCAGCAGGGCATAGAAGGCGTAGCTGGAGGCGTTGGTCCCGACCTCCGGCCAAATGCCGGCGAGCAGCAAGACATAGGGCGCAAGGCCGATCACCACGCCCGCCACCGCCGAGATCGCCGCCGCCCGCGCCTTGCCGAACCTCCGGTGCAGCGGGGCGATGATAACGAACATCAGCACCACCGAGGCGAACAGCACGAAGGGGAACAGCATCAATTGATCACCCGAGAGCCGCCACACGAAGAGGTTGAGGTAATTGGTGATCGAGAACACCATTCCCTGGCTCACATAGGCGGCGAGCGCCCCGGCGGCGAAGATCAGGAAAGCCCGCTCGGAAAAAACCTCGACGATCTCGGCGAAAGCGAGGCGCATCGAGAAGGGCGGGGGCTTGTGCGCGGGCAGGTGCGCCAGCAGGCGGTGCTGACCCAGTGCCGAGCCGATCACCGAGATGGCCATCAGCGCCGCACCGAACAGGCCGAAATTGGCATAGCCCTCGGCCTGGAGCAGGCCTTCCTTGCCCGGCATGAACACCGTGTAGGCGAGCACCATCATCATCAGCCCACCGATCCACGCGGCTAGCGCGCGGTAGCGGAACAGGGTCGTGCGCTCGTCGTAGTCCTGCGTCAGCTCGGGCACGAGGCTGATGGAGGGGACCTCGCACGCGGACAGCAGCAGCCGCACGAGGATCGCGATGCCGACGAGGCCGAGGAAGCTCGGCGGCCCAGCCGCCTGCGCGCTCCACAGCACGGCCCATGCGACGGCAAGCGGCAGGGGCGCGATGTAGAGCCACGGCAGGCGGCGGCCCCAGCGCGAGTAGGTGCGGTCGGAAAGGTTGCCGATGAAGGGATCGACCGCGGCATCGACCAGCAACGCGATCAGCAGTGCGAGGCTGACCGAGCCTGCGTCCATGCCCAGGACCTGATTGTAGTAGATCAGCAGGAAGAACGAGAAGCCGTTGTCCTTCACCCCGAAGGCAATCGAGCCGGCACCGTGGATCATCTTCAGGCGAAGGGGCAGTGGACCTTGGGCAGCTTTCATGCGGCGCGCCTCTCCATCCTCGCCGCGCGGCTCGTTGCGATCATCCGGAACTCCCTCTCTCGGGGAGCGACCCTAGGGCGAAAGCGCGTGACGTCAATCGCGCTCATCCTGACGCTACGGCATTCTGGCGAGGGCGAAGAGCGCTTGCAGCCGTGCGCGGAATGCCACTAACGTAAGCGTCAAGTTTGAGCCTGAGAGAGGAGAATCGGTCATGGCCGATCTGGAAGCATTCCGCGCCGAAACCCGTGCGTGGCTGGAAGCGAACTGCCCGCCCGAAATGCGCGAGCCCGTCCGCGACGAGAGCGACATCTATTGGGGCGGGCGCCGCGCCACCTTCAAGAACGATGCCCAGAAGGCCTGGCTCGAAGCCTGTGTGGCCAAGGGCTACACCGTGCCTAGCTGGCCCAAGGCCTATGGCGGGGCGGGTCTAAGCCCGGCCGAAGCCAAGGTGCTGCGCGAAGAGATGGGCCGCATCAGCGCCCGCCCGCCGCTCAGCTCCTTCGGCATCTGGATGCTCGGCCCGGCGCTGCTGCACTTCGGCACCGAGGGTCAGAAGCAGCGCTTCCTCAACGAGATCGCGCGCGGCGAGATCCGCTGGTGCCAGGGCTATTCGGAGCCGGGCTCGGGCAGCGACCTCGTATCCTTGCAGACCTTCGGCGAGGACAAGGGCGATCACTGGGTCGTCAACGGCCAGAAGATCTGGACCTCCTATGCCGACCACGCCGACTGGATCTTCTGCCTCGTGCGCACCGACAAGGCGGACAAGTATCAGGGCATCACCTTCATGCTCTTCGACATGGCGAGCGAAGGCGTGACCACCAAGCCGATCCTGCTGATCAGCGGCAATTCGCCCTTCTGCGAAACCTTCTTCGACAATGTCGCCGTGCCGAAGTCCTATGGCGATGACTGCCCGGCGCAGGTCGGCACGGTCAATCGCGGCTGGGACGTCGCCAAGTATCTGCTCGGCCACGAGCGCGAGATGATCTCGGGCGCCGACGGCGGGGATCGTACCGCCGGAATCGGCGCGGCGATGAAGCGCCATGCGACCAAGCTGGGCGACGATCTCGATCCGGTGCTGCGCGCCGAGCTCGCGATGTTCGATGTCGATGCGCTCGCCTACACCGCGATGGGCGAGAAGTTCCTCGACGAGATCAAGGTCGGCAAGGCGCACCCCGCGCAGCCGAACATGATGAAATATGCCGGCACCGAGCTCAACAAGCGCCGCCACGAACTGGTGATGGCGGTCGGCGGGTCGCGCTCTCTGGAGTGGGAGAGCGAGGCGACCGAGGGCGGCAAGCCGTCGCGCAACTGGCTGCGTACCAAGGCGAACTCGATCGAGGGCGGCACCAGCGAGGTGATGCTCAACGTGATCGCCAAGCGCATTCTCGACCTGCCGGGCGCCTGATTTAGCAACACGCGCCTCCCCGGGCTTGACCCGGGGCCCCGCTTCCATTGGCGGGGAAGAAGGCAGCGGGGTCCCGGGTCAAGCCCGGGAAGACGAAGAATTGGAGAGGGAAAACAATGCCCCTGTATCACGACGAAGATCAGGCGATGCTCGCCGACACCGCGCGCGGCTTCATTGCCGAGGAAGGCAATATCGCCAAGCAGCTGCGCCACTGGCGCGACCGCAATTGCAAGGACGGCTTCGGCCACGGCTTATGGAAGCAGATGGCCGAGATGGGCTTCACCGGCATGCTGGTGGAGGAAGCCGACGGCGGGCTCGGCATGGGCCATGTCGAGGCGGGGATCGTGCTGGAAGAGATCGGCCGCAACCTCACGCCTTCGCCCTTCCTCACCTCCTCGGTGCTGGCGGCGACCGCGCTGAAGCACGGATCGAATGACCTCAAGGGCCGCTACCTTCCCGGGCTCATTGCGGGCGATTCCGTCTTCGCCGTGGCGATTGACGAGACCGCCAAGCACCGCCCATCGCGCATCGCCACCCGCGCCGAGAAGTCGGGCAATGGGTTCCGCCTGACGGGCTCCAAGAGCTTCGTCATTCAGGGCGCCAGCTCCGACATGATCGTGGTCGCGGCGCGCACGAGCGGCTCGGATGAGGACGCGGACGGGATCACGCTGTTCGCCGTCCCCAAGGACGCTTCGGGCATGAGCCATGAGGCGGTGCGGCTGGTCGATTCCTCGATGGCGACCCACACGAAGTTCGACGGTGTCGAGCTCGATGGCGACGCCGTGATCGGCGAGATCGACGGCGGACGCGCCGTGCTCGATGCCATGCTGCTCGCCGGCCGCGTCGGCGCGGCGGCGGAAGGCGTCGGCGTCGCGCGCGGGGCGATGGACATGACCGTCGACTACCTCAAGCAGAGGAAGCAGTTCGGCAAGCTGATCGGCGAATTCCAGGCGCTCCAGCACCGCGCCAGCCACCTCTATTCCGAGGTCGAGATCGCCCGCGCGGTCACCATCAAGGCGCAGCAACTGCTCGATGCAGGCGCGCCGAGTGCCGAACTGATGGCGAGCGTCGCCAAGGCCAAGGTCGCCAAGACCGCGCGCCTTGCGGTGCAGGAAGGCGTGCAGATGCACGGCGGCATCGGCATGACCGACGAATACGACATCGGCCTCTACATGAAGCGCGACCGCGCCTTGGCCGAATTCCTGGGCGATGCCTATTTCCACGCAAACCGCGTGGCCGAACTTAGCGGGTACTGAGCAACCATCGCTCCTCGTCATTGCGAGGAGCCGCAGGCGACGCCGCAATCCATGGATCACGCTCTCCGAGAGCGGCAAGGTTGGTCCATGGATTGCTTCGCTTCGCTCGCAATGACGAATGAGGGAGCAGTTAATACAATGAACATTCAATCACTCTTCAGCCTCGAAGGCCGCATCGCCCTCGTCACCGGCGGCAGCCGCGGGATCGGCAAGATGTTCGTCGAGGGCCTGCTCGCCGCAGGCTGCGCGCGGGTCTACATCTCGGCGCGCAAGGTCGAGCAGATGCAGGCCACGATCGACGAGTTCGGCGCGGACCGCGTCATCGGCATCTCCGCCGACCTTTCGCAGATGGACGGCATGGTGAGCCTCGCCAATGAGCTGAAGGCGCGCGAGAGCCGGCTCGACATCCTCATCAACAATGCCGGCGCGGCCTGGGGCCAGCCCTATCTCGAGTTCTCCGAGGCCGGCTGGCACCGGACGATGGACCTGAACGTCAAGACGCCGTTTTTCCTCACCCAGAAGCTCCACGACCTGCTGGTCGCCGGCGGCAAGGCGGGGCATCCGGCCAAGGTGATCCACGTCTCCTCGATTGACGGGCAGCGGATCAACCCGTGGGAGACCTACGCCTATCAGGCTTCCAAGGCGGCAGTGATCCAGCTGACACGGCGCATGGCCGCGCGGCTTATCCAGGACAATATCGTCGTCTCTTCGATCGCGCCGGGGGCCTTCCCGTCCGAGATGAACAAGGCCGCCAAGGACGCGCCGGACGCTTCGGCCTCGGGCATCCCGGCCAAGCGCATCGGCACGGCCGAGGATATGGCGGCGGCCGCGATTTATCTGTGCAGCCGCGCCGGCGACTACGTGGTGGGCGAGACGCTCACGGTCGATGGCGGGGTGGTCAACGCGCTCCTCCCCAACCACTTCGCCGATCCGAGCGGCGGCGGGCACTAAGCTTCCGCGCACTCGACACGAAAAGGGCCGCCGGAGCGATCCGGCGGCCCTTTTTCGATGCCTTCAGCGGCCAGAGCGCCGCTTGAACAGGATCAACGGCGCAAGGAGGCGGCACAATCGGCTCTTGAAATGGTTGATTCAGAAGGACATCCCGCCTCTTGGAGAGAGCCAATGGCCACAATACCGTCGCCCGACCCGGACATCATCGAGCCGGACCCGCAGCCTGCGGAAACGCCGCCGCCCTCCATTGAACCCGAAGAACCGTCACCACCGGAAACCGAGCCGACCCCGCCCGATATCGACGAGCCCGGTCGCGGGCCGGACGAGCTGCCGCCGGAGTGATCCGGGGGGCGCGCTCACCTCAGTAATTCCACTGCGCCTGCACGCGCAGGATCTGCCCCTCGGCCTGTCCGAAGCGGCGCTCGTCGGCTTCCTTGCGCTTGGCAAAACCGTAGGTCGTGGTGATTTCAAGCGCCGGATCGAGCTGGAATTCGAAGCCCAGCTCCAGCTCCTCGGTCTCCAGCCGCGGCGCGTTGATCGCCGCCTTGAAGCCGCCGCGGTAATATTGCCACCGCGCGAAGGGATAAAACGGCCCGATCGGCGACTTGTCGATCTTGCCCATCAGCTGGACATAGCCGCCATCGAGCGGGCGTTCCTCGATCCGGCCGCTGGCCGGCACGAATTCAGGACCGGTCCCCCAGTTCCACTCGGCCTGTATCCCGATGGGCTGCGGGTAGAGGATCGCGTGGAGGTTGACGCGCTCGTCCTTGAAGCTGGCGGCGCTGAGCCCGCCGGTGCGGACTTCCGGGCGGATGCGGTTGTGCATCACCGATCCGCCGATTTCGAACACCTGACCATCGAGCCCGAGCCCGTCCAGCTCGAAGGGCCATGTCGCAAGGCCGACCAGCATCACGCCGTCATTGCCTTCGGTCCGGTTGAGGCCTTGCCCGTTGAATGCGCCGAAGCCGAAGGCGCCGTAATTGCCGAAGAGCTTCTGCCCGTCGGCGGTGAGGCGGTCCCAGATCTTCTGCACCTTGGGCGGGGTGTAATAGGCGACGATCCCGAGATCGCGCTCGCCCGAGGCTGCGCTGTTGATCGCGTCGGTGCGGTCAAGCGCAAGGCGGTTGGACGAGGACTGCATGTTCTCCCACCCGTAAGGCACCTTCGACTGGCCGAGGCGGATGCGGAACGCCTTGTCGCCGGTGGGGAAGACATCGGCATACATGTCGCGCAGCGAGACCGTGCCTTCGCGCCGCTCGCCCGCCGATTGGTTTGATACGGCGGCCGCGAAATCGGGCTGGAAATAGAGCGAAAGGTGGTCGTTGACGTCGCCCTGGATGATCAGGCGGATACGGCGGAAGCTGAAGTTGTTGTCGGGGCGCACTTCGCTGTCGCCGATGGTGCGCAGGCGCGAGATGCCCGCAGGCGCGTCGGCATCGCCCGAGACGATCTGGTTGAAACGCAGCTGGGTGTAGCCGCGCAGGCGCAGCTTCTCGTACCAGGCCTTCGCCTTGGGCTTGGGCGGGGTGGCCTCGGCGAGCCGCGGGTCGCCGGCTGCGGGAGCGGCTGCCGGTTGGGCGCTGCCCGGCGCAGTGGCCTGCGCCACCACGGGGGTACCAGCGGGAACCGGAGCGGTCGCCAGCGCGGGCGGAGGCCCGGCCTGCGCCTGCTGGGCCTGAAGCGCCGCAACCATCGCCTTGAGCTCGTCGATCTGGCGCTGGAGGTCGGCCACGGTGGGCGCTTGCTGCGCCGGGCCAGCATCAGCCGGAGCAGTGGCCTGCGCCAGCACGGGCGCGCTCGCGCCCGCCAGCATGGCGGCAGCGATAAGGCGGATCGAGGATCCAGTGGAGCGGCGGGGCATGTGGGGCGCCTTTGGAATCTGCCCGCTCACGATGAACCGGCTGCGGCCCCGCAAATATGTCGCCTACATGTCAGTCTTGTGACAATTGCGACAATTGCGACAACCGCAGCCGTTCTTTTCCGTTCAGGCTCGTGGCCGCGCCCCTCGCGGGGCGGCGATCACTTGGATGCAGCCGGCTCTGCGGCCGGCGTTACCAGCCCGCGCGCTTCGAGCATCGGGGGCACGTCGGGCTCGCGCCCGGCGAAGTTCCGGAACATCTCGAAATAGTCCATCGTCCCGCCGCGGCTCAGCACTGTCTTGCGATAGTGGTCGCCGTTGGCGCGCGTCAGACCGCCATTGTCGCGGAACCACTTGCGGCTGTCCTCGTCGAGCATCTGGGTCCACAGGTAGCTATAATAGCCCGCCGAATACCCTTCCGGATCGCTGAAGATGTGGTTGAAGTAGGTCGAGCGATAGCGCGGCGGCACGAGGCCGACCTCCAGCCCGAGCTCCTTGAGCGCCTTGTCCTCGAAAGCGTCGACCTTCTCCGGCGTGTCGATCGCGGCAGCCTGTTCCGGCGTGAGCGCGGCCCACTTCATGTCGAGGAGCGCGGCTTCCACCGTCTCTCCGAATTCGTAGCCTTGGTTGAACTTGCTCGCCGCCTTCATCTTGTCGATCATTGCGGCCGGGATCGTTTCGCCGGTCTTGTAGTGCTTGGCGTAATTGCTCAGCACCGCCGGATCGGTCGCCCACATCTCGTTGACCTGACTGGGGTACTCCACGAAGTCGCGGGCCGTCGCCGTGCCCGAGATCGAGGCGTAGCGCTGGTCGGCGAACAGGCCGTGGAGCGCGTGGCCGAATTCATGGAACATCGTCGTCACGTCGTCGAAGGTGACAAGCTGGACCTCGCCCGGTGCCGCCTTCGAGATGTTGAGCACGTTGTAGATCACCGGCTTGGTCCCGGCGAGATGGCTCTGGTCCACGAAATTGCTCATCCACGCGCCGCCGCGCTTCGAGGGGCGCTGGTAGGGGTCGAAGTAGAACACGCCCAATTCCGAGCCGTCCTTGTCATAGACGGTGTAGACCGACACGTCGGGATGATAGGTCGGCAGGTCGGTGCGCTTCTTGAAGCTGATGCCGTAGAGCTTGTTGGCGGCAAAGAACACGCCGTCTTCCAGCACCTTGTCGATCTGGAAGTACTGCGCGACCGCATCCTCGTCGAGCTGGTAGCGCTCGGCCTTGATGCGGTTGGCGTAGCGCTGCCAGTCCCACGGCTTGACCTCGTAATTGCCGCCGTCCTTGGCGATCGCCGCGGTCAGCTCGGCCGCCTCGCGCCGCTGGGTGGCGGCAAGGGCGGGGACCATCTGCTCCATGAAGTCGAGAGCCGTTTTCGGCTCCTTGGCCATGCGGTCGTACATGGCGTAGCTGGCCCAGTCGGGCGCGCCGAACAGCGCCGCCTTCTTCGCACGCAGTTCGGCGATCCGGGCGAGCAGCAGTCGGGTGTCGTTCCCGGCAGAGGTGCCGTCCGCACGGTGGTAGCTGCGGTTGAACAGCGCCTCGCGCGTCGCCCGGTTCTCGAGCGCGGGCAGGAGCGGCTGCTGCGTCGTGTTCTGGAGCGCGATGGCATACTTGCCCGGCGCCCCGCGCTCGGCGGCGAGATCGGCGGCGGCCTTGATGTCGGCGTCCGAAAGCCCGGCAAGCTCCTCCTTCGTGTCGACGATCAGCGGCTGGCCGTTGGTGGCGGCGCGCACCGCTTGGCCGAACTGGGTCGCGAGGGTGGAAAGCTGCGTGTTGATCGCCTTCACCTGCTCACGCTGCGCATCGGTCAGCATCGCGCCGGCATGGACCATCTGCTCGTAGGTGCGCTCCAGCAGGCGCGCGTCCTCGGGCGTCATGCTCATCGCGGCGCGGTTGTCGTAGACCGCCTTCACGCGGGCGAAAAGCCGGGGATCGAGGTTGATCGCGTCGGAGTGCGCGGCCAGCTTGGGGCTCACCTCGGTGTCGATCGCATCCAGCCGGTCGGTGGTGTTGGCGCCGGTGAGGGCGAAGAACACGCGCGCCACCCGGCCGAGCATCTGGCCCGAGGTCTCCAGCGCGACAATCGTGTTCTCGAAGGTGGCTGCGTCCTTGTTGGCGATGATCGCATCGACCTCGCCCCGGTGGATCGCCATCGCCTGTTCGAAGGCGGGGAGGTAGTCGTCCTCCTTGATCTTCGTGAAGTCAGGCGCCTGGAAGGGCAGGGTGCTCACCGTAGCGAAGGGCCCGCTGGCAGTGGGCGCTGCGGCTGCGGCGGGCTTGAAAGCGGGCTTCTTGCTCATGGCGGGAGCGGCAGCGGACATGGCATTTCCTTCTGCTTCGGCCCGTTTTGCTGCGGCGGCGGCCGGCACGGCGAGCGCGGCGGCGCAGACGGTCGACAGGATCGGGACCAGGATACGGGCCTTCATGGGCATACTCTCTCTCAGTTTCGGTTTGCGGAGCGCGGCTGTCTGCCGGTGTCCGCGGGTCAGTGGCAGCCGTGTGGCGACGCGCGGTTGAACAGGCGATGACTCCTTGCGGCCATCACCTGGATCAGACCATCAGCCCGCGCACGAAGGGGATCAGCCCGGTCTGGCGGGCGCGCTTCATGCGTTCTGCCTCGAGAATCGCGCGGACCTTGTCGAAGCACACCTCGATATCATCATTGATGATCACGTAGTCGTAGCCGTCCCAGTGGCTGATCTCGGCGCGGGCGCGCTCCATGCGGGCGGCAATCACCTCGGCGCTGTCGGTGGCGCGGCTGTGGAGGCGGCGATGCAACTCGTCGATCGAGGGGGGCAGGATGAAGACCCGCACCACGTCCTGCTGGTCCTTCTGGTAGAGCTGCTGCGTGCCCTGCCAGTCGATGTCGAAGAGGAAGTCCTGGCCCTGCTTGAGGCCGGCGCGGATCATTCCTTTGGGCGTGCCGTAGCGATGGCCGAAGACCTCGGCCCATTCGTAGAAATCGTCCTCGTCGATCATCGCCTGGAAGCGTTCCGGCGAGACGAAATGGTAATGCTTGCCATCGACCTCGCCGGGGCGCGGCGGGCGGGTGGTGGCCGAGACCGACAGGCGGATCTCCGGATCCTTGGCGAGCAGCATCCGCGACAACGTGGTCTTGCCCGCACCGGAAGGCGAGGAGAGGATGAACATCAGGCCCCGGCGATGGAGCTGGTCGGCAGTCGTGTCTGAGGAGTCGCCCATGGGCCCCGTTGCACCATTCGCGGCGACGAAATCAAGCAGCGATCAGGATTCGCCCTTGCGCGGGGTCCTGCCGCGCTTGCTTTCGAGCCGCTTGCCGCGATCGTAGAAGACTTTCGCTGCAAGCCCGCCGACCACCACCGCGAGTCCGACCGGCGAGCGGCGCGCAAGGTGGCTCGCGGCCCACAGCATCGCGCTGGTGCCGACGCCGCGCTTGTCGACGAGCCGGTGCGCCTTGGGATCATCGTGGTGGTGGCGGTTGATCAGGCCCTTTTCCAGCCGGTCGCGCAGCAGGCCGCCGGCGGCGCGCAGCACGACATCCGCGATGACGAGATTGGTGGCGGCCTCGGGGCTGGGTAGCTTCAGACAGGATTTGCTGGCCGGCGGCGTTTCCGCAGCCCCCTCGACCGGCGCCGCGCCCTTGCCGCCCTTGGCCCGCTTGCGCGCCATCGCGTCTATTTCTTGCGCCCGAAATCGATGCTCACGACATTCGAGCCGTCAGGATCGCTGTCCGGACCGTCGTTCTCCGCGTCCTCGTGCGCTTCGGGTTCGAGCTCCTCGGCTGCGGCCTGGAACTGGAGGCCGAAATCGACCGCCGGGTCGACGAAGGCGGTGATCGCCGCGAAGGGAATCGTCAGCTTGGCCGGCACCTGATTGAAGGTGAGGCTGACCGAGAAGAGCTGCGGCAGCACCTCGAGATCCCAGAACTTGTTCTGGAGCACGATGGTCATCTCGTCCGGGAACCGCTCGCGCAGGTGCGGCGGGATCGAGACGCCGGGCGCGCCGGTCTTGAAGGTGATGTAGAAGTGGTGCGCCCCGGGCAGCGTGCCGCCGCCGCCGACGATCGAGCCGAGCACCCGGCCGACCACCGCGCGCAGGGCCTCCTGCACGATCTCGTCGTAGGGTATCAGGCTGTCGGGCGTGTCGCTTGTCATCGACCCGGATTCGTGGCGGCACATGCGGCCTTGGTCAAGTGCTTTGGTGTCCCGCACGATTGCCGGCACGATTGTCAGGCAAAACAACGCCGCAGCGCATCCCCCGATGCCTCGCGCTTGTCATGAGGCCCAAGCGGACTATAGCGCGAGGCATGGCCAGCATACCCGCCCAAACCCACCAGCGCACCGGCTCGGTTGAGCGCAACACGACCGAGACCAGCATCGCGATTCACGTCGATCTCGATGGGACCGGCGCCTATGATGTCTCCACCGGCATCGGCTTCCTTGACCACATGGTCGAACAATTCAGCCGCCACTCGCTGATCGACGTGACCATGAAGGTGAAGGGCGACCTGCATGTCGACCAGCACCACACCACCGAGGATTCGGCGATCGCGCTGGGGCAGGCGATCAGCAATGCTCTGGGCGACAAGGCCGGGATCGGGCGTTACGGCGCGGCCTATTCGCCGATGGACGAGACTCTGAGCCGCGTGGCGCTCGATATTTCAGGGCGGCCCTTCCTCGTCTGGAAGGCCAGGTTCACGCAGGAACGCCTCGGCGAGTGGGACACCGAGCTGATCGAGCACTGGTTCCATTCGGTTGCCCAAGCGGCGGGCATCACGCTCCACATGGAACTGCTCTACGGCACCAACAACCACCACATCTGCGAGAGCCTCTACAAGGGCTTCGCGCGCGCGATGCGACAGGCGGTGGAGCGCGACCCGAGGAAGGGCGGCGCGATCCCCAGCACCAAGGGGCAGCTCGGTGGCTGAAGTTGTCGCGCTCGTGGATTACGGCGCGGGCAACCTCCACTCGGTCCACAATGCGCTCAAGGCAGCAGGGGCCGAGGTCACCGTCACCGCCGATCCCTTCGTGGTGCGCGCCGCCGACCGGATCGTGCTGCCCGGCGTCGGCAGCTTCCGGTCTTGCGCAGAGGGCCTTGCCGGCATCCCCCACATGATCGAAGCCATGACCGAGCGCGTCCATGTAGGCGGCGCGCCGTTCCTCGGCATCTGTGTGGGGATGCAATTGCTCGCCACGCGCGGCCTCGAACATGGCGAGACGCCGGGGCTCGGCTGGGTGCCCGGCGAGGTGCGGCTGATCCAGCCCTCCGATCCTGCCATCAAGGTGCCGCACATGGGCTGGAACGATGTCGCCGTGCTCCCCCATGCCAAGGACGATCCCGTCATCGAGGAGGGCGAGGCCTATTTCCTCCACTCCTACCATTTCGCGGTCGACGATCCGCACCATGTCGCCGCGATGACCGATCACGGCGAGGGGCTGGTCGCAGCGGTCGCTCGCGACAACATTGTCGGCGTGCAGTTCCACCCGGAGAAGAGCCAGGCCTATGGTTTGGCGACGCTCCGGCGCTTTCTGGAGTGGTATCCGTGATCATCTTCCCCGCCATCGATTTGAAGGGCGGCCAGGTCGTCCGCCTCGCTGAAGGCGACATGGACCGCGCCACGATCTACGGCGATGACCCCGCCGCGCAGGCGCTCATCTTCGCCGATGCCGGGGCCGAGCACCTCCACGTCGTCGACCTCGACGGCAGCTTCGCGGGTGAAAGCCGCAACCGCGCGGCGGTGGAAGCGATCGTCGCGGCCTTCCCGGGTTACGTCCAACTGGGCGGCGGCATCCGCGATGCGGCGGCGGTAGAGGGCTGGTTCAACCTCGGCGTCGCGCGGGTCGTTATGGGTTCCGCCGCGCTCAAGAACCCCGAATTCGTGAAAGACATGGCGCGCGAATGGGGGAACGGCATCGTCGTCGCGGTCGATGCCAAGGACGGCATGGTCGCGACCGAGGGCTGGGCGGAAGTTTCCGACGTCCCCGTCACCGACCTCGCCCGCCGCTTCGAGGACGCAGGGGTAGCCTCGCTGCTGTTCACCGACATCGGCCGCGACGGGCTCTTGAAGGGCGTGAACATTGAGGCGACCGTCGATCTGGCGCGCCGTGTCGACATTCCGGTGATCGCCAGTGGTGGGGTTAAAGGCCTCGACGACATCCACATGCTCTCGCTTCACGCGCACGAGGGGATCGAGGGGGTCATCACGGGCCGCGCGCTCTACGAGGGACGGCTCGATCTGGCAGCGGCGATTGCGATGGGTCAAAAGGCTGAGTTGCGGTGACCATCGTCGGCTTGATCATGGCGGGTCTGTCGCTTGCCTTCGGAGCGCTGGCCATCAGGGATGTTCGTGCCGGGAATGCCGGGCTTGTGTTCATGACGCTTCGCAAGTGGAAGCACCCTTTGCCTTTCTGGGGACTTGTCACGCTCGAGGCGAGCGCTGCCCTGCTCTGTGCGTTGAGTGCACTAGGCGCTTTTCTAGTCCCCGCAACGTGCGACGAGTTGGGGCGATGCACCGTGACAATCCAAGCCGAGACACCCGCCCCATGACCGTCCGCATCCGCGTCATTCCCTGCCTCGACGTCGCCGAGGGGCGCGTGGTCAAGGGCGTCAATTTCGTCGATCTCAAGGACGCGGGCGATCCGGTCGAGCAGGCGCGTGCCTATGATGCGGCGGGCGCGGACGAGCTGTGCTTCCTCGACATCTCGGCGAGCCACGAAGGCCGCGGCACCTTGCTCGACATGGTGCGGCGCACGGCCGAGGTGTGCTTCATGCCGCTCACTGTCGGCGGCGGCGTGCGCTCCGCTGACGACGCACGGGCTCTACTGCTCGCCGGGGCGGACAAGGTCGCGGTGAACAGCGCTGCCGTCGCCCGGCCCGAGCTGGTCGGCGAGATCGCGCAGAAATTCGGCAGCCAGTGCGTCGTCGCCAGCGTCGATGCGCGCCGCACCCCGCGCGGGAACTGGGAAATCTTCACCCACGGCGGGCGCAAGCCGACCGGGATCGACGCGGTCGAATATGCGCTGAAGGTCGCGGGGCTGGGCGCAGGCGAGCTGCTCGTCACCTCGATGGATGGGGACGGCACGCAGCGCGGCTATGACCTCGACCTCACCCGCGAGATCGCTGACGCGGTGAGCGTCCCAGTGATCGCCAGCGGCGGGGTGGGGAGCCTCGATCATCTCGTGGAAGGTGTGACGAAGGGCCACGCGAGCGCGGTGCTCGCCGCCTCGATCTTCCACTTCGGCCATCACACCATCGCCGAGGCCCACGCGGCGCTCAGAGCGGCGGGGCTTCCGGCGCGCGGTTGAAACTTCGTCATTGCGAGCGTAGCGAAGCAATCCATGGACTGGTCGTGCAGCTTGCAGGTCCGTCCGATCATGGATTGCCGCGTCGCCTGCGGCTCCTCGCAATGACGAGAAAGAGCCAAGTGTCCGAAACCCTGACCCGCCTCGAAGCGACCATCGCCCAGCGCCTCACCGCTTCGCCCGAGACGAGCTACGTGGCGAAGCTCCATGCGAAAGGCCTCAACAAGATCGCCCAGAAGCTCGGCGAGGAAGCGACCGAGACGGTGATCGCCGCGCTGAGCGGAGACGAGGCCGAACTTGTCGGGGAGGCGGCGGACCTCTTGTTCCACCTGATGGTGCTGCTCGCCGAGAAGGGCGTGCCCCTCGACAAGGTCCTCGCCGAACTCGACCGCCGCGAGGGCACCTCGGGGATCGCCGAGAAAGCCTCACGGAGCGAATAATGCCGATCGACCCGACCCTCCCCTATGACGACGCCAACATCTTCGCACGGATCCTGCGCGGGGAAATCCCTTCGAAAGCAGTCTACGAGGATGAATGGGCCTTCGCCTTTGAGGACATCAACCCTCAGGCCGAGGTGCACACGCTGGTCATCCCCAAGGGGCGCTACGTGAGCTGGGACGACTTTTCGGCCCGGGCCAGCGACGTCGAGATCGCGGGCTTCATCCGCGCGGTGGGCGAGGTGGCGCGGGCCAAGGGTCTCGTCGCGCCGGGCTACCGCCTGCTCGCCAATATCGGCCCCCACGGCGGGCAGGAGGTGCCGCACCTCCATGTCCACATTTTCGGCGGTGAGCCGCTGGGGCCGATGATCGCGCGGCGCTGATACCTCCGCACCCTTTCGGATTTCACCGCCCGGTCAGCGGGAAAAACCAACATAGCAGCCTTTGCAGGGATTCCCTGCTGGGCTAGGTGGCGGTTCATGGCTTCTCCCACCCCTCCCGGCGGCATCCTCGATGGTGCGCGGCATCTCTATGCCGTGCGCGTCTATTACGAGGACACCGACCTGTCGGGGATCACCTATCACGCCAACTATCTACGCTGGTTCGAACGCGCGCGCTCCGACCTCCTGCGCCTGCTCGGAATCGACCAGCGCGCCGCAATCGAAGGCGGGGAGGGGGCTTACGCTCTGTCCGAAGTGAACCTCAGATACCTGCGCCCGGCCAGGCTCGATGACGACGTGGTGATCGAAACCCGCTGCACCGAACTGGGCGCGGCTTCGTGCCGGATGCACCAGACCGCCAGCCGCGGCGACGAGCTGCTCTGCGACGGACACCTGCGCGTCGGCTTCATCACGCTCGACGGCCGCCCGCGCCGTCAGCCTGCCGAATGGCGGGACGCTTTCCAGACTTTCATGAATAAGGACACCTGACCCCGTGACGCTCGCCCTGCTCAGCGCCGCCGCTACTGCACCGACCCGGCTCAACCCCGTGGACCTGTTCCTTCAGGCCGACATCATCGTCCAGGCGGTGATGTTCGGGCTGATCCTCGCCAGCATCTGGGTGTGGACGATCATCGTCTCCTTCTCGCTGCGGGTCGGCGCGCTTCGGAAGAAGTCACGCGAGTACGAGGAGGAGTTCTGGGAACAGCGCGACCGCGAGGGGCTGCTGACCAAGCAGGCGAGGAAGGAAGTCCCCGCCGCACGCGTGGCTGGCGCGGGGCTCGACGAGTGGAGGAAGTCCACCGCCAAGCAGCCGGTCGACCGTGACGCCGCCCGTCAGCGCATCGCCGCAGCAATGGAAAGCCAGATCGGGGAAGAAGCCGACGATCTCGCCGGGCGACTGAACTTCCTCGCCACGGTCGGCTCGGTCGCGCCCTTCGTCGGGCTGTTCGGCACGGTGTGGGGGATCATGAACAGCTTCTTCCAGATCGGCGCGCAGCAGAGCGCGAGCCTCGCGGTCGTGGCTCCGGGTATCGCCGAGGCGCTGTTCGCGACTGCGATCGGCCTGTTCGCGGCCATCCCCGCGGTGATCGCCTACAACCGCTTCGGCGCGGCGGTCGATCGCTATGAGGCGACCCTCCAGCGATTTGCTGACAAGCTCCACATGGGGTTGAGCCGCGAACTGGACCGCGTCTGATGGGGATGGGTCTGTCCTCCTCCTCGCGCCGCAAAGGCGGCAAGCGTGGTCGCCGCGCGGCGATGTCGGAGATCAACGTCACGCCGCTGGTCGACGTGATGCTGGTGCTGCTCATCATCTTCATGGTGACGGTGACGCTGCCGGCAGTCGGCGTGCCGGTCGAGCTGCCCGAGAGCCGCGCCGCGCCGGTCGAGGAAAAGCCCGACCAGATCACCGTCTCGATCGACCGTGCGGGCACGATCTACATCGAGGACGAGCCGGTCCCGGCAGGCGGGCTTCCGGCGGCGCTCGAGGCGCTGGATCGTGGCGGCGTGCCGCCGCTGATCGTGCTGCGCGGCGACCGCAGCCTCGACTACGGCCGGGTGATAGCGGTGATGGGAGAGCTCGGCCGCGCCGGGTTCACCTCGATCTCGCTGGTCACCGACGGTTCAGTTTCGCCGCCATAGTCCGGGCCGGGAGATGGGTGAAAGGGTGCTCCGCAGCGACGAGAAGGTCGGACTTGCCGCCGCAGTGATCCTGCACGGCGCGCTGGTCGCCGTGCTGCTGATGCAGGCGGTGCGGAGCGAGGTCTCGGTCTTCCCGGAACGCATGACGGTGAGCCTCACCACCGAAGTCGGCCTTGAAGCCGCCGCGCCCGACCCCGTGTCGGAAAGCCGCGCCTCGATTGCGCCGACGCTCGCGCCGGAACCCGCTCCCGCGCCCGAACCGGCCAGGCCCGAGCCCGCCGCGCGACCGGCGCCGGTCCCTCCGCCCAAGCCGGCGGCGCGCACCGCGACGAACCAGCCCGCGCCCAGCCGCGACCGTTCGCGTCCCGATCGCACGCCCCCCAAGCAGGCCGCCGCGACACCCCCCAAGGCCGTGCCCAAAAGCGGCGGCGGGAGCCGGATCGGCGACGACTTCCTCGAGGGCAAAGGCTCCTCGACGACCACACAGGAGACGCGGGCGCCTGCCGCGAAGTTCGGCTCCGCCGAGCGCGCCGCTCTGGCAAGCGCGATCACCCGCCAGCTGCGCCCCAACTGGAGCGCGCCGTCGGGCCTCGATGCCGAACTGCTCGTCTCGACGGTGAGCTGGGAGCTCAATCCGGACGGCACGCTCAAAGGCACGCCCCGCTGCCGCACCGCCGCATCGAGCATCAACGAGAGCAACCGCCCTCAGGCAAATCTCCATTGCGAGCGCGCGATCCGGGCGGTGCAGCGCGCGGCACCTTTCAATCTTCCCGACCAGTTCTACGATCGCTGGAAAGCGCTCGAGTGGCAATTCGACCGAAGGCTGTGACATGACCAAGAAGCTTATCCTGCTCCTCTCCGCCGCGCTGCTGGCAAGCCCGCTTGCCGCGCAGGACCTCGGCGCGCCGATCGGCACCGACCAGCCGGTCGAGAAGACGCAGGTCGAGGGCGCGGACGATGACGACGGCCCGCTGCGCGGCACCGTGACCGACGAGAGCGCGTGGTCCGACATCGGCATTGCCATCCCCGCCTTCGCCACCGACGCCAACAAGCCGACCCCGGCGAACGAGGCCGGCACCGCGGCACTGGGCCGCGAGATATCGCGGGTGATCACCGCGAACCTCAGGAACAACGGGCTCTTCAAGCCCGTCGGCCCCGACAGCCTGCCGCAGCCCGGCTTCCCGCAGATTACCGCGCCTGCCTATGACACGTGGAGCGGGCGCGGGGCGGAGATGCTGGTGCAGGGCTATGTCCGCGCGCGTGACGATGGCCGGCTGGTGGTCGGCTGCTACCTCTACGACGTCGCGCTCAAGAACCAGCTGGTGCGCGAGGGCTGGGTGGTCGCGCCCGGCGACTGGCGGCGCGCGGCGCACAAGTGTTCGGACCTGATCTTCAGCCGCCTTACCGGCGAGAGCCCGTTCTTCGACAGCCGCATCGCCTATATCGCCGAGACCGGCCCCAAGGACCGCCGGGTCAAGCGCCTCGCCGTCATGGACAGCGACGGCGCGAACCACCGCTTCCTGACGCTGGGCAGCGCCACCGCGCTTACCCCGCGCTATTCGCCCGATTATTCGAAGATCCTCTACCTCTCCTATGTCGACGGCAACCCGCGCATCTATGTCTATGACATCGGCAGCGGCAAGCAGACGCTGGTGACCGAGAACCGCAATCCGACCATCGCCCCGCGCTGGTCGCCCGACGGGCGCTCGATCCTGTTCTCCATGGCGGTGGGCGGCAACACCGATATCTACCGCATCGCCGCGACCGGCGGCACCGCGGTCAAGCTCACCGACTCGCCCGGCATCGATGTGGGCGGCTCCTACTCGCCCGACGGCACCAAGATCGTCTTCGAGAGCGACCGCTCGGGCACCCAGCAGTGCTACATCATGGACGCCGACGGCCGGAACCAGAAGCGGATCAGCTTTTTCGGCGGGCGCTGCGCCACGCCCGAATGGAGCCCGCGCGGCGACCAGATCGCCTTCACGCGGATCGCGGGCGACTTCAACGTGGCGGTGATGAACACCAGCGGCGGCGGCATGCGTGCGTTGACGAATGGCTGGCAGGACGAGGCCCCGACGTGGGCGCCCAACGGCCGCATCATCCAGTTCTTCCGCACCGAGAAGAATTCGGGCCGCTCCGGGATCTGGCAGGTGGACCTCACCGGCCAGAACGAGCGCCGCCTGCCGACCCCGGTGGATGCCTCCGATCCCGCCTGGGGACCGATCCGTCCCTGAACGAGGTCATATTTTCGCCTTCTTGCCCGTTATCTAGCCGACCATCCCGAAAATCTTTGCAACCGTCTGAAAGGAAAAAACGATGAACCGGAAGATTGCGACGATCCTGCTGCTGGCATCGGCCACCGGCCTCGCTGCCTGCTCCAAGAAGGCACCGGAGACTCTCCCCCCGGTCGCCGGCCCGACCTCGTCTCCGACGACCCCGACCACTCCGACGACGCCGAGCGGACCCTCGGTCGGCACCCAGGCGCACTTCGAACAGGCTGTCGGCTCGTCGACGACGATCTACTTCGACACCGATCGCTACAACGTCGATTCGCAGGACGCCGCCGCGCTTCAGGCGCAGGCGCAGTACTTCGCGCGCTTCCCGCAGCTGACCTTCACCATCGAAGGCCACGCCGACGAACGCGGCACCCGCGAATACAACATCGCGCTGGGCGAAAAGCGCGCCAACTCGGCCAAGGCCTACCTCGTCAGCCTCGGAGTCGATGGCAACCGCATCGCGGTGGTGAGCTACGGCAAGGAACGCCCGGTGGCGCTCGGTTCGGACGAAGGTTCGTGGGCGCAGAACCGCCGTGCGGCTTCCGTCCTGATCAACTGATCAACCGCTCAGCAGGCCGGGTGAAAGCTCGGCCTGCTCGGCCATGACCGGCGCCGGGTACCCGGCCAGATCGCGCGCCGAGCTGACCACGCACAGGCCCGCGAGCGCAAGCACGCAGAACAGGCTGGAAAGGGTCAGTTGCTGGCTCATCATCCGGTCTCTCGAGTGCGACACGATACGTCGCTTCTGGTTCTACTGCGATGCAACATTTCAGATTGCAACCGGTTCCCGCGTTCTCATGCCTTTCCATTGCAGGCCACAGCGCCTAGATGGGCAGCGTGACTCAATCGATGAACGACATGATGCTTTTCGCACGGGCGCTGCGGCCATGAGCCGCGCCGGCCGGTCGACCGATTGGGGCTTCCCGCGCTGGCGTGGCTATGGCTCGTCGCAGGAGGCGGCCAAGGTGCGCATCTGCGACCGCCACGGCTGTGACGAACGCGGCGATTGCCCCGCGCCCAAGGCGCCCAACAGTCGCGACCGCTGGTATTTCTGCCAGAAGCACGCCGCCGAATACAATTCGAAGTGGGACTATTTCGAAGGCCTCGAGGCTGCCGAAAAGGAAGAGCGCGCACGGGCCGAACGGGCCGAAAGCGCCGGCTACGCCGAAAGCGCGCATTATGGCTGGGCGGGATCGGGCGACGGATCACGCAGCGCCGACGAAATGCGCGCGCTTGAGGTGCTGGGGCTTGAGGCGGATGCCGACTTCGAGGCCATCAAGAAGGCCTACCGCGCCCGCGCCAAGGAAGTGCACCCCGACGTGAAGCCGGGCGATGCGGACGCGGCCAGGCAGTTCCAGCTGATCCAGACCAGCTACGAAGTCCTGCGCGCCGCCGAAGAACGCCGCGAGTGGAAGGGCTGAGCGCCTGGTCCGAGCCTATTCGGATCGAGGCCCTGCGAAGCCCTTGCCGGTCGAGTTGATCTGCGGATCGGGGTTGTCGTTCCACCACGCCACGTCGGTCCATGGCCGCACGTCGATCTCGTGGGTCCAGCAATTGCGCGGCTGGTGGGCGAGGTTCCAGTAGGTCTCGGCAAGGGCAGCCGGGTCGATCACGCCGTCGGTACCCTTGTTCGCCTTGAACGCCTCGAACCTGTCGCCGAGCAGCTTGCCCAGCGTGTCGGGCGCATCGACCGCGCCGTCGACCACCACGTGCGCGACATGGACGCCCTTGGGCGCGAACTCTGCGTTGAGGGTCTGGCACAGCATCCGCCGCCCGCCCATCGCCGCCGCATGGCTGTGCTGCCCGGCATTGCCGCGCACCGCCGCCGTCGCCGAGGTGACGAGCAGGGTGCCGTGCGGCCCGCCGTCCTTCGCGCGCTCGACCATCGCCGGGAACAGCGCGTGGGCGAGGCGGAAGACGCCGTAGGTGCCGAGCCGCCAGCCGAGCTCGAAGATGCGGTGCGGGGTGTTCTCGAGGCTGCGATTCCCGATCTGCGCGCCGAGATTGTAGAGCGCGCACGTGACGGGGCCGATGTCGCGCTCGGTGCGCTCGACCAGTTCCTCGATGGTGCCATCCTCGGCGGCGTTGAGCAGCGTGCCCGAGGCGCTGCCGCCCGCCGCCTCGATCTGCGCCACCATGCGCTGGAGCCCCTCCTCGTCCGAGCGCCTTGCCAGCACCGCGTGGTAGCCGCCCGCGGCAAAGCGCATCGCGGCATTGCCCCCGATCCCGGCCCCTGCGCCGATCACAAGGAACACGGGTTTGCGGCTGTCGGTCATGCTGGTCTCTCCTCGGTTCCCACCCCGCTGCGACTAGGCGGCAGAGCCGCCAAGTCTCGCTCCCCTCCCGCTTGCGGGAGGGGTTGGGGGTGGGCAACTGTCACTTAGACGTGCTCCAGCGCCTGCGCGAAGTCGGCGATGAGATCGTCCGCATCCTCGATCCCGACGCTGATGCGCACGAGGTTGTCGGTGATGCCGAGCAGGTCCTTCCTCGCCTGCGGGACCGAGAGGTGGGTCATCGAGGCGGGGTGGCTCGCCAGCGTCTCGGTGCCGCCGAGGCTCACCGCGAGCTTGGCGATGGTGAGGTTGTCGAGGAAAGCGAAGCATTCCGCCTCGCCGCCCTTGATGAACACCGAGAAGGTGCTGCCAGCGCCGAGGCAATGGCGGTCATAGATGTCCTGCTGGCGGGGATCGGCGATGAAGCCCAGATAGCCGAGGCCCTCGACCTTGGGATGGTCGCGCAGGAAGGCGCAGACCTTGGCGGCATTCTCGCCGGCGCGCTGCATCCGGAGCTCCACCGTTTCGAGGCTCCGCAGCAGCATCCACGCGGTGTGGGGATCGACAATCCCGCCCATCGTGTTGCGCAGCGCCCGCACCGGATTGATCCACGTTTTCGCGCCCGCGATGGAGCCGGCGACAAGGTCGGAGTGCCCGCCGACATATTTGGTCAGCGAATAGGCGACGATGTCCGCGCCGTGATCGAGCGGACGGGACCACAGGGGACCGAGGAAGGTGTTGTCGATCGCGATCGGGCAGCCGGCGAGGTTTGCGTCCCTCGCAGCGCGGACCGCCTCGACATCGACCAGCGCGTTGGTCGGGTTTGCCGGGCTCTCGAGGTAGATCATCGCCACCTTGCCCCCCTTTTGTGCCGCCTCGGACCCGGCCCTCGCCAGCACCTCATCCAGTTCCTCGCGGGTCGCGCCGGCCGGGAAATCGACATAGGTCACGCCGAAGCGGCTCAGCACCTTGGCGACGAAGCCCTCGGTCGCGGCGTAGAGCGGGCCGGAGTGGACGATCACGTCGTTCTGATTGGCATAGGCCATCATCAGGATGCAGATCGCGGTCATGCCGGAGGAGAAGGTCAGGGCGTCCTCGGCCCCGTCCCATACCGCGAGGCGGTCTTCGAGAATCTCCTGATTGGGGCCATTGAAGCGCGAATAGACGAGGCCTTCCGCGCCTCCTTCGCGCAGGCCCGTGATGCCTTCGAAGTGGCGCTTGCCCGCAGCCGCGCTCTCGAAAGCGAAGGTGCTGGTGAGGAAGATCGGGGCCTTCAACGATCCTTCCGAGAGAACGGGATCGAAGCCGTGGCCCATCATCAGGGTGGAGGGCTTCAGCGGCCGGCCGCCGATCTCGCGTCTGGCGGGCTTGGGCTTGCGGCGGGGGGTGGGGGTCTGGGCGGCGTCGACGGCGTCGGTCATGGCGACGTGTCCTTCCTTGTGCGCGCGCTCCCAGGAAGGCGGGAGCCGGTCGCGATAAGCAGGGCGCCCGTTCCTAACCTCCGCAGGAACGCCTCTCCGCTGCCACCGCTGTGCTGGGGGAGGGGTATCGTGCGCGCACGATCGTTACAAGCCGCACGCGAAAGGTTTCACGTGAGAGATGCGATCAACCACACCACGCCCACGATGAGCAGAGCGCCTGCCACGTCGAGCAGCGCGCCCGCGGTCACCATCCTGCCGATCCGGATCCGGCCCGTGGCCCAGGCGATGGCGTTCGGCCCGGTGCCGGCGGGCAGCATGAAGCCCCAGCTCGCCGCGAGGGCTGCGGGCAGGGCGAGGAGCACCGGATCGACTCCCAGCGCCACGACCAGCGAGCCGACCACCGGAACGATCCCCGTGGCGGTGGCGACGTTGCTCGCGAATTCGGTGACCACGATCACCAGCGTCACCACCGCGAGCGCGACGAGGATCAGCGGCCAGCTCGCCAGCGGGAGCAGCGCCTGCCCGATCCATGCGGCAAGGCCCGAGGCGGACATCCCGGCCGCCAGAGCCAGCCCGCCGCCGAACATGAAGATCACGCTCCACGGCGCGCGCTCGGCCTCGTGCCAGACCAGCAGCGGGCGTCCGGTGCCGTCGGGCAGGAGGAACAGCGCCAGCGCCGCGATCACCGCGATGGTGCCGTCGGTCCACGATCCCGCCGGCAGCATCGGCGCGACCAGCGGCTGGGTGGTCCAGGCGATGAAGGTGAGTGCGAACAGCGGGACGAGGCGCTGTTCGGGCGTGGTCCAGGTCGCGTGGCTGACGATCGCGGCGCGGGCGGCGGCGATGTCGAAGGGGTGCTCGGAGACACGCTGCACCCGCGCAACGATCCACGCGGCGAGCGGAATGCCGAGCAGCACCAGCGGGATGCCGTATAGCGACCATTCGGCAAAGGTGATCCGCACGCCGACGATCTTGTCCAGCAGACCGACGGCGATGGCGTTGGTGGGCGAGCCGACGATGGTGCCGAGCCCGCCGATGCTGGCGGCGAAGGCAATGCCCATGGGGAGGGCGCCGGCAATGCCTTCGTGCGGAATGTCGTCTCCCTGCCCTACGCTTCCTCCGCCTTCCAGCACCGCCAGCGCCATCGGCATCATGATCAGCGCGGTCGAGGTGTTGGAGATGAACATCGAGAGCAGCGCGGCGGCGATCATGAAGGCGAGCAGCAGCCGCACCGGCCCGCCATCCGCGCCCACGGCGCGCAGGATCGCGAGGCTCAGGCGGCGGTGCAGCCCGGTGCGCTCGATGGCGAGCGCGATGAAGGCGCCGCCCAGCAGCAGGAACAGGATCGGCGAATAATAGGTGCTCGCGGTCACCTCGGCATTGGAAACCCCGGCGAGCGGCAGGATGACGAAGGGCAGCAGCGCAGTGACCGTCAGCGGCACCGCCTCGGTCATCCACCATGCGGCCATCCACACCGTCAGCCCCGCGACGGCCCAGGCGCCCTGGCTCATCCCGGCGGGCGCAGGGAGCAGCACCGTCAGCGCGAAGGCGAGCGCGCCGAGCACCAGACCGATCCGGCGTGCCATCATGCTGTGCGATCTCCCCCGTGCATCGGCAGCCGGACTATCAGCACGCCGCCCGTCCCGGCAAGTGCAGCCCGGAGGACGGGCGGGGATGGGGCCAAGCAAAAGGGCCAAGGAAAAGGGGCGAAAGCCGCATGGCCTCGCCCCTTTTTCGTCGCGGAAGGTTCCTTGTGCCTACTTGGGCGCGAGGACCATCAGCATCTGGCGGCCTTCGAGCCGCGGGAAAGCTTCGACCTTGGCGACCTCGGCCACATCTTCCTGCACCTTCTTGAGAAGGTCCATGCCGAGATGCTGGTGCGCCATTTCACGCCCGCGGAACCGCAGGGTGATCTTCACCTTGTCGCCATGTTCGATGAACTTGGTCACGTTGCGCATCTTCACGTCATAATCATGCGTGTCGATGTTCGGGCGCATCTTCACTTCCTTGATGTCCTGGGTCTTCTGCGTCTTGCGCGCCAGGTTGGCCTTCTTCTGCGCTTCGTAGCGGAATTTGCCGACATCGAGGTACTTGCACACCGGCGGGTCCGCGTTGGGGGACACTTCGACGAGGTTCAGGCCCTTCTCGTTGGCCTGCTCGATCGCTTCGCGGGTGAACATCACGCCAAGGTTTTCGCCTTCATCGTCGATGACGCGGACCTTGGGGACATTGATCATGTTATCAAAACGAGGGCCGCTTTTTACGGGCGGGGCCATCGAGCGCCGGGGTGGACGTGATATGGGGTGTTCTCCTGTGGTGGCTTACGTGCTGGCGGCTATGTAGTGCGAAACGGGGCCGAGCGCTAGGTGGAGTCTCACGCCGCCGACTGCCAAAGCGGAAACCGCGCGATCCTGTCCTTTGCGGGCATCAGCGCCTCGATCGTGCGGGCCGGTTGCAGCGCGCCGAGGATCTCGGGCGCGCCGGCGTCCATGCCGCCGGTGAGGCTGCCGAAGGCGGGGAGGATCATCCGCTCGGCCCCGCTCGCGCTGCGCCCCATCACCGCACAGGGGCGCGCGATGTGGCGGTTGCGGACGTTGAGCCTGAGCTTGGGGTGATAGTGTCCCGAAAGCTCGGGTGCGGTCTCGCCCGCGCGGGCTTCGTGGCGCAGGATCACGCCGCCGATCTGCAACTCCGGAACGATCGTCCCGCCGAAGCCGCGGGGCCCCAAACTACCAAACGCCTCGTCGTGGTTGCCGGTGATCCACACCCAGTCGAGCGCGCGGGTCAGCGCCTCCAGCATCCCGGTCGCGTAAGGATCGAGCCTCGATGCGCCCGCGTCATCGTGGAAATTGTCGCCCAGCGTGATCACCCGCCGCGCGCCGCAAGCCTTCACCGCATCGGCCAGCCGTTCGAGCGTGTCGCGGCTGTCATAGGGCGGGAGCATCTGGCCCCGCGCCGCGAACCAGCTCGCCTTCTCGAGGTGCAGGTCGGCGACCAGCAGCGCGCGTTCTGCGGGCCAGTACAGCGCACGCGCCTGACCGAGGCGCATCTCGTGCCCGGCGAATTCGAAAGAGGCGAACATATAGCGAACCATGCCCGTGCCTCTGCCTGCAAACAATCGGGTTTGCAACTCCCGCAGCGGGGCCAAGGATGGGCTTGTGCCATGCGCTTCATCGCCTATGGTGGAGGGGGAATGACGGACGGGGATGTATGACAGACTGGACACACCACACCACCCGCGCTCGCGCGTGGTTTGAAGACTTGCGCAACCAGATCTGCGCCGAATTCGAGGCAATCGAGCGCGAGGCGGGCTCCGACGCCGCCTTCCAGTACACCCCGTGGAACCGCGAGGAGGAGGGCAACCCCGATCCCGGCGGCGGCGTTCAGGGCCTGATGAAGGGCAAGGTCTTCGAGAAGGTCGGCGTCAACGTCTCGACCGTGCGCGGCAGCTTCGCCAAGGAGTTTGCAGGCTCGATCAACGGGGCGAGCGCCGAGGCTCCCGGGTTCGTCGCGACCGGCATCAGCCTCGTCGCGCACATGAGCAACCCGCACGTGCCCGCGGTCCACATGAACACCCGCTTCCTCACCACCACCAAGGCGTGGTTCGGCGGCGGCGCGGACCTCAATCCGCCGATCCCCTACGAGGAGGACACGGCCGAGTTCCACGCCGCGATGCAGGCCGCCTGCGACCCCCACGATCCCGGCTATTACGAGCGCTTCGCCAAGTGGGCGGAGGACTATTTCTACATTCCCCACCGGCAGGTCGGACGCGGGGTGGGCGGGATCTTCGCCGACCATCTCGAATGCGCCGATGATGCGGGTTTCGATGCCAACTTCGCCTTCATTCAGGACATCGGCAAGCAGTTCCTCGAGGTCTATCCGAAGATCGTGCGCAAGCGCATGAACACGCCCTTCGATGCCGCCGACGAGGCGCAGATGTTCGAATACCGGGGCCGCTACGCCGAATTCAACCTCGTCTATGACCGCGGCACGATCTTCGGATTGAAGACCGGCGGCAATATCGACGCGATCCTGATGAGCCTGCCGCCGCGCGCCACATGGAGCTGACGCGCGACGTGGAGCTGAGGCGCGCCTAGCCGACCTTCGCCACCCGCTGCCGGAACCAGTCGGCGAGTTCGTCCTCGGACAGCTCCCCGGCGGCGAGGGCGATGAAGGTGACGGTCATGTCCGCATCGGTCGCTTCGACCCGGATGCCGTTCTTCAGCAGGAACAGCAGGCTGACCACGTTCGCGGTGCGCTTGTTACCATCAACGAAGGGATGGTTGCGCGCGAGGCCGAAGGCATAGGCTGCTGACAGCGCCGCTGCATCGGGGTTGCCATATGCCTCAAGCTGTTGGGGCCGCGCCATGGCGCTCTCGAACAGTCCCATGTCGCGGATGCCAGCGCCGCCGCCATGTTCGGCAATCTGTTCCGCATGGGCTGTCAGCGCCGCCCGGTGGCTGACCCACCTCCAGCCCGACATGTGCTTACTTCGCCAGTTCGCGCAGCACCTTCACGCGCTCCCGCATGATCTGGCGAGCGAGGCGCATTTCTTCCTCGAACTCGGGGTCCACCGGGGTCAACGTCACGCCATCATCGGTCATGGTCAGGCTGATTTCATCACCGATATCGGCATTGAGCGTGGCCAAAAGCTCCTTGGGCAGGATGATACCGGCGGAATTCCCGATCTTGGTGATCTTGAGGCTGCGGGTGCGGGGAATGGGCTTGTTCATACGCCCGTTATAACACTCCCTCTGCCGCACCGCAACAACGCGCTTGCCCCGGTCACGCCCCCGCCCCATATTCCCTGACGATGCTCCGCCAGTACGAACTCGTCGAGAAGGTTCTCGAATACGACCCCGACGCCGACGAGGCGATGCTCAACCGCGCCTATGTCTACACCGTGCAGAAGCACGGCACGCAGAAGCGCGCCAGCGGCGACCCCTATTTCTCGCACCCGGTCGAAGTCGCGGGATTGATGACCGATCTGAAGCTCGATCTGGCGACGATCATCACTGCGCTGCTCCACGACACGGTCGAGGATACGCTGGCAACGATCGACGATATCGAGCTGCATTTCGGCCCCGAAGTGGCGCGGCTGGTCGACGGGGTGACCAAGCTTTCCAAGATCGAGGCCATGCCCGAGAACGAGCGGGCGGCGGAGAACCTGCGCAAGTTCCTGCTCGCCATGTCGGAAGACATCCGCGTGCTGCTGGTCAAGCTCGCCGACCGGCTGCACAACATGCGCACGCTGCACTTCATCAAGTCGCCCGAAAAACGCCAGCGCATCGCGCGCGAGACGATGGATATCTACGCGCCGCTCGCCGAGCGGGTGGGCATGTACGAATACATGCACGAGATGCAGGCGCTGGCCTTCCGCGAGCTTGAGCCCGAGGCGCACGCCACCATCACCAACCGCCTTGAACAGCTGCGTTCGCAGGACGGCGGGCAGGTCGATGCGATCGCCTTGAAGATGAAGCAGCGGCTCGCCGAGGCCGGCCTCAAGGTCGAGGTCTACGGCCGCGAGAAGCATCCCTACTCGATCTGGAACAAGATGTCCGAGCGGCACGTCAGCTTCGAGCAGGTGACCGACATCATGGCCTTCCGCGTCGTCACCGAAAGCGACGAGGACTGCTACCGTGCGCTGGGCGTGCTGCACACGACGTGGCAGTTCCTCCCCGGGCGCTTCAAGGATTACATCTCGACACCGAAGTCGAACGGCTACCGGTCCTTGCACACCTCGCTGATGTACGAAAACTCGATGCGCGTCGAAGTGCAGATCCGCACGCGGGAGATGCATCGCACCAACGAATTCGGCCTCGCGGCGCACTGGGCCTACAAGCAGGGCGACAAGCCCGATGGCGAGGTGGGCTGGCTGCGCGACCTGATCGAGATCGTCGATGCGAGCCACGATGCCGAGGAGCTGCTCGAGCATACCCGCATGGCGATCTATCAGGACCGCATCTTCGCCTTCACCCCCAAGGGCGCGCTGTTCCAGCTGCCCAAGGGCGCGACGGCGGTGGATTTCGCCTTTGCGGTGCATACCAATCTCGGGCTCCAGACGGCGGGCGTGAAGATCAACGGGCGGCACATGCCGCTGCGCACGCCGCTGGCCAACGGCGATGTGGTGGAGATCATCAAGAACCCCCATGCCTCGCCGCAGCTCTCGTGGCTCTCCTTCGTGGTCACCGGCAAGGCGCGCGCTGCGGTCCGCCGTGCGGTGCGCATGAAGGAGCGTGACGAGGTCGCCGCGATCGGCACCAAGCTGTTCGACGAGATTTCCTCCCGCGTGCCGGCAAAGATCGGCAAGAAGGCGATCCGCGCCGCAGTCCAGCGCCTCGGCATGGAGGAGCCAGACGATCTCATGTATGCGATCGGCGCGGCCAAGATCTCCGACCGCGACGTGATGGAGGCGCTGGTCCCCGGCTGCACCGCCGGAATCGACGATGACGAGCACTGGACCCGGCGCGAGCGGGCGATCTCGATCCGCGGCCTGACGCCCGGCGTCGCCTTCGAGCTGGCGACCTGCTGCCACCCCGTCCCCGGCGACCGCATCGTCGGCATCCGCCGCAAGGGCGAGCCGGTGCTGGTCCATGCGATCGACTGCCTCGAACTGGCAAGCGGGGTCGACAGTGACTGGATCGACCTTGCCTGGGGCAACCGCTCGGTCGGGGCGGTCGGCCAGCTGTCGGTGACGATCTACGACCGGATCGGCACGCTCGCCGAGATGACCGGGGTCTTTGCGCAGAACAAGGCGAACATCACGACGCTCGCCCAGTCGCAGCTTGATCCGCCTTTCGTGACCTACGACATCGAGGTCGAGGTGCAGGACGCAGGGCACTTGAACCGCGTGGTATCGGCCCTGCGCGCGAGCGACGCCGTGGCGCAGGCGGAACGGCAGTAGTCTTTCCCGACCTCAGGGTGGGTGACCTTCGGTGCCGTTTGCGCAGCGGTTGGTGGCGGCTAGACCCCCGCTAGACCCCTTCCAGACCCCCTCCAGCCGGGGGTGGGAGCCGTGTTTCACGTGGAACATCGCTGATCGGGCTAGTTCGCCTCGACCACCCGCCGGACCGGCACCTTGATGTTGCAGATATCCGCCCCGCCAGCCGGAACGATGAAGAACGGATCGCGGCGATTGGCGATGGCATCGGCATAGGTCGCGAAGGCTTGGCTCTCGGTCGAAAGGTATTCGAACTTGGGCTGCTCCCCCGCCGGAAGGTCACTTGCCACCCGCACCGTCAGTATCGGCGTGCGCTTGGCAGCCTCCGCCTCGGTGTAGAACCCAAGGTCCCCCGACCCGCGCGGCAGCGAGGAGAGGAACTGCATCCCCTCGATCACCCGACCAACCAGCGCGATATTGCGATCAAGGTGGCGGGGGGCATGGCCGATCACGGTGTAGAGCTCCGCGCCCGAGCCGGTGTCAGGCGAATAGTTCCGGCCCACGCCGACCATGCCGTAGCAGTGGGTGGGCCAAGAGGATGTCGCGAATTCACTGAGTTTCGCTCCGGGCGGCGGAGGATAGAAGCGAAAGGCAACCGGAAAGCCGCCAGAAAAAGCGGCCTCTTCCGCGTAAGGATCTTTCCGCGAACCCTTGAAGCCGGTGCTTAGAGAGCGGAACGGCATATCGGCAGTATACTCCGCCTCCGTCATAACCTTGAGCCCCTCGGGCAGCGGCTTCGGCTTCCCCTTCGCTTCCGGGTTGTCGTAATTGAGATCCCCCCACTGGGTAACGTAATTGTCCTGCACCCGGTTGACCGAGATGTTGTCGAACCACTTGGCGCGCGCGAACAGCTTGATGTTGTGGATCCAGCCCTGCGAAAAAGGCGCGGGCATCAGCTGGATCACCACCTGCCGCGGCTTGCCCTCGGCATCCGGAGCGAGGGTCATCACCAGCAGCTCCTCCGCCGGGATCGTCACCCAGTCAGCCTTGGGCGCGGCGGCGACGATCTCGGCAGGGGCAGGGGCTGGAGTCTTTGTCTGCCCTACCGCTTCGCTACTTGAGGGCGGCTCGTCCTGAGCGGCAAGCGGCAGCGAAAGGGCGAGCGCGGCCGAAGCCGCCAGAAGCATGGTTCTCATGCGCCGAGTGGTGCCACCACGCGCCTTGCGAAGCAATCCATTCGCGGCTATCCGCCCGCACTCGCCCTAGCCGGCGAACGGAGCGGTGGCCGAGTGGTCGAAGGCGCACGCCTGGAAAGTGTGTATACGTCAAAAGCGTATCGTGGGTTCGAATCCCACCCGCTCCGCCACAGACCCCCAGCACTCGTCTCTTCTTTCAGGCGCCGCGCGCAAGGCCGCGGAACAGGCGGGTTTGGACACCCCGAACCGTTATGGCGGCATCGTCTTGGGCGTCTCTTCAGCCATATCAGGCGGCATTTGCGCGGCCCGTCTCTGGCGGTACCTGCATCGGTGCGGTCTGCCTGATAAACAGGGAAGAACAGGGAAAAATGCGAATTCGATGCCCGAAAGACGTTCGCTAAGGCGGACGCGAACGACAAAACCTGGTTGAGAGCTGCCCGAAGCTCTTGGGAATTACCAGTCGGTCCCGGCGATGTTTCGAGCGGCAGGTTCTGCCAGGAGCTGACAATCGGTGCGGGCTCGCACCGCGACTACTCGCCTGCCCTCGCCGTACGCGGCAGCTCTGGTAAATGGCCGGAAAGCCATGAAGCATGTGGAATACGACTTGCGGCGCCCCGGTGACACGTTTCGACATTCATATTCATTGATGGTTCGACTCTATCGACGCAGTTGTGCGACACGAGACCACGGTGCCGAAGGGATGACAGAGCATGAGACGGAACGGAATTGGCGGTATAGCTTTTCGCATCGGAGTGATCACAGCGTCGATCGCCATGATCAGCCCAGCCTTTGCAGCCCCCGATCTCGGCAAGAAGGCCTGTGCACATGAAGCGCGCAAGCTTTGCCCCGCCGAGATGAAATCGCTGAGCCGCAAGAAGGTCGAAGCGTGCATGATCCGGAACATCGAGAAGACATCCCCCACATGCAAATCGGCGATGCTCAGGATCAAGGCCGAACGCGAAGCCTTGGCCCGGCGAGCGGGGAAAGTTCAGGCTGCGGCGTCAGAATAGGCCGCATTCTCCGCCCGGATACGCACCCACAGCATCGCCGCATTGAGCGCGGAATAGAGCACCGCCACCCAGACGAGGCCGAACATCAGCGGCACAACCGCGATCTCGCAAATCACAACGAAATAGTTCGGGTGACGCATGATGCGGAACGGCCCGCTGGTGATCGGCGCCTCCTCCTTGGGAACAATGATGCGCGTCGTCCAGCGCCGTCCAAGTGTCGCCAGGACCCACACACGCATGGCTTGAAGGACCGCGAAGACCGCGAGTAGGGGTATGCTAACCGACGCGCCGCCAACAGTTCCCCATAGAACGGCCAGCCAGGATGCATGCATGAGCACCATGACCGGATAATGGGATCGCCCGAACTCTACCGCTCCGCGCGCGAGCAATGCCTTCGTGTTGCTTTGCGCGATAACAAGCTCGGAGATCCGCTGAAGCGTGATGAACAGCATGATGGCATAGGGCAGGGTCAGGGTCATGCTGCGCTCCGCAACGTTACCGTGCTGGCCGTGAATCCGGGGCCGAGCGCGGTCATCACCGACAAGGGCGGAAGCCCCTGCTTGCGGACACGGTCGAGCACGAACAAGGCGGTCGGCGCGGACATGT
Source organism: Erythrobacteraceae bacterium (assembly GCA_027489065.1). Taxonomy (GTDB): domain Bacteria; phylum Pseudomonadota; class Alphaproteobacteria; order Sphingomonadales; family Sphingomonadaceae; genus Erythrobacter. Next base: position 115,816 of record JAIYAM010000018.1, read on the forward strand.
TGCCGTGCAGGCGCAGAACCTCGCGTTCATCGTTGAGGCTCCCCTGTGGCAAGGCGAGCGCCACCTCGATCGCATCGACGACCTTGGCCCCGCCGGGGTGGCAGATGAAGCGATCGACGTCCTCGATCTGCACGCCTTGCGGGGTCAGCATCTCTTCTACCGCGCCGCGAAATTCCTTGCGGGCGAAGGCGGGAATGGCGCGGTTGAGAATGACGCCCAGACCGGCCGGCTCCATCTGCCAGCCCATGATGTCGAGCGTATCGGCCCAAGTCTTTTCGGCGCTGCCGGCGATCTGGGTGAATCCTTCGTCGCCAGGCCGGATCACGCTGGCCGCCGCCCCGTCGCCGAACAATGCGGTCGAGACAATGTCCGCCTTGCCGACATTCTCGGTTCTGAGAGCAAGGCTGCACAGCTCAACGGTGACGAACAGGACCGTTGCACCTGGTCCCACCCGTGCGAGCTTGGCGGCCAGCCCCAAGCCCGATACGCCGCCGGCACAGCCGAGGCCGAACACCGGCACCCGCGAGACATTGTCGCGGAAGCCAATGCGGCCCATGGCGCGCGCTTCCAGGCTCGGTGTGGCGATGCCGGTCGAGGATACGGTGACGATGGCATCCACCTCGTGCGCCGCGATACCTGCCTCGGCCAGCGCCTTCTCGGCCGCTTCGACGAAAAGGTCGAGCGCGACCTCGAGATAGGCTTCGGTACGCTCGACGATGCTGCGCGGTTCCATGTACCAGGCGACCGGGCGGGCCAGCTGGCGAAACTCGATGCCTGCATTGCCGTAGATCGAGCGAAGCCTGCCGAAATCTTCGAAGGCCCCGCCGAGCAACTGCTCCGCGACCTGCGCACCGGTCGTTTGGTCGAGGACATTGAGCGGGGTCGCCGTCGCGAGTGAGTGGATGCTTACCGGGATCATGAAGGGAGCCTCGCATCGGCCGATCGAACGGCAATCTGGTTCAAATTTTTCAGGCGAACGGCATCAAAGAAGCGTGGTTCTGCTAGTAGATACGGCGCTGTTCGACACGCGGATGCCAGTTTCCTTTAGTCATCCCCCAGGTCTTCGGCTACCGAACATGCGATGAATGGCAACGAAACACCCGAGGCTGGCCTGCTGACGTGGGCCGGGTTCCTGTTCATGTGCGTCGGCATGTTCATGGCGATCCTCGATATCCAGATCGTCGCGACATCGCTGCCCACGATCCAGAGCGCGCTGAACATCGGCACCGACCAGATGATCTGGATCCAGACCGCCTATCTCACCGCGGAAATCGTGGCGATCCCGCTGACCGGCTTCCTGACCGCGCGGTTGGGGATGCGCTGGCTGTTCGTTTCGGCGGTCGCGGTGTTCACCATCGCATCAGTTGGCTGTTCGGAGAGCCAGACCTTCGTCTCACTGATCGCGTGGCGGATCGTTCAGGGCTTTGCCGGGGGCACTTTGATCCCGGCCGTGTTTTCCGCAGTGTTTCTGCTGTTTCCGGTTAGATCGCAGGGAATTGCCACCACCATCGCGGGTGTTGCTGCCGTTTTCGCGCCGACGATTGGCCCGATCGTCGGCGGGTGGATCACCGAGACCTACTCGTGGCACTGGCTATTCCGGATCAACGTCGTGCCGGGCATCGTCGCGGCAATTGGTGCTGCGGTAACGCTTCGCGGTCCGGCGAGCAATACGCGCACCGCCCGGACGGTCGATGCGGCTGCGCTGACCCTTCTGGCGGTGGGACTGACCGCACTTCAGATCGGCCTGAAGGATGCGCCGACCGATGGCTGGCTTGCCCCCAACGTGGCCGCGCTGCTGCTGGGCTTCGTTGTGTGCGGGGCGGGCTTCGTCTGGCGCACGTCCCGGTCAGCAAGCCCTTTGGTCGAGCTGCGGTGCTTCAGCGATCGCAACTTCGCCATCGGCTGCGCGCTGAGCTTCATTCTTGGCGTGGGGCTGTTCGGTTCGACCTATCTGATGCCGTTCTTCCTGGGCCTCGTACGCGAACATGATGCGCTGCGCATTGGCGAGATCATGCTCGTCACCGGCGTCGCCCAACTCATCGCCGCGCCTGTCGCGGTCTACCTTGAGCAGCGCGTGGGCGCGCGCTCGCTCACCGTGTTCGGCTTCGTCCTGTTTGCCGCCGGCCTGCTGATGAGCGCCAACCAAACCGCCGACACCGATTTTGCCGAGATGCTTGTGCCGCAGGTCTTGCGGGGCGTTGCGACCATGTTCTGCCTGCTGCCCCCGACACGGATGGCGCTGGGGCGCCTGTCATCCGAATTGGTGGCGGACGGCAGCGGCCTGTTCAACCTGATGCGCAACCTTGGCGGGGCGATAGGCCTTGCCCTCATCGACACCACGATTTTCAGCCGCGCTGCGACCTACGGGGCAAAAATCGTCGAGGAATTGAAGGCAGGCAACATCGAAACGGCGGTAAGGATCGGCATACCGCGCGATGCGTTCATCGAACAGCTCGGCATACCGCCCGATGAATTCACCGAGGAGATGATCCGTCCTCTGGTTGAACGACAAGCTCTGGTCGAGGCAATCAACGACGCATGGTTGTTGATCGGGGTGCTTACCGCACTTGCCGTGATACTCGTATTTTTTGTTCGCCGAATACCGCTCCAGAATACAGCCGAACGCGCTGCCGGTCGCGACTCACTGTGAGGTGGCAGCTTCCACCCACCCCCCGGTCATAAGCGGAGCCGATCTGCGATCCCGACAACTGTCTGGCGGCTTCCGGCGGAGCCAGACGTTCAATTCGGTGGTCGTGAACGACCGATCTTGGGTCGACATCTGCCGGAAGGTTCTGGGACAAAGCCCTCGATGGGCATCGCATGCCGGAACGACCGACTTAGCCGAAACCGGCGTACGTGAAGCAATCGAGTAGGTGCTGCTTCACGCGGCCCGAATTTGGCAGAGCCCCACGCCGTGGCGAGGGCAGGGATGGTCTATCTATCGCCTCCTCCACTCTGTTCCATGAAGGATCGCACATCGCGCGCGAAGCGGGCCGGCTCGTCCACGAAGGGGAAATGGCCGGCACGCGGATAGGATACGAAAGCGCCGTTCGCCAGTTTCGCAGCAAGTCTTTGCTGCGGCTCTTCGGCAGTCTGCTGGTCAAGCGCGCCGTCGATGAAGAGCACCGGCATGGTCAGCCGGTCCGGCTGCTCGAAGTGGTATTGGAGCAGCCCCTTGCTCCACAGCGCATTGCCCATTTCGCCGGAATTGCCGAGCCCCTCCGCATTGTCCCATTGTTCCACCTGCCGCGCTGTGGCGGGGTTCGGGAACATGGCCTCTTCGATCCACTGCTTCCTGCGGGCATCGTCATAAGCGGCAAAAGGCTGACATTCCCCGTCGCCCGCCGCTGCGATCGCCCGGGCATAGGCGGGCGGATCTTCGCGAAGGAGCCGGTCACACAGCGCTTTCATCGCTGCTGGCATGTCCGGCACCGCGCCTGTGAGGATGAGCCCCGCCACGCGGTCAGGATGCTTGGCGGCATATTCAAGCGCCAGAATGCTGCCGAAACTATGCCCGAGCAGGATCACGCGATCGGCCCCGAGATGATCGCGCAGGACATCAATGTCCGAAACGAGGATCGGGATGGAATAGAGATCGGGATCGGACGGGCGCTGCGAATGCCCCGACCCGCGCTGATCGTAATAGACCACGGTGGCGAATTGTTCGATCAGAGGGCCGACGGAGGCCTGGAAGGTCTGGCTTCCCTGCCCCGGACCGCCATGCAGGGTAATGATGGGGATGCTGGACGGCTTGCCTGCAACGCGGAACCATTGCGAAACCGGGCCCGGCGCATTGTCGAACCTTCCTTCGCCCGGAGTTAACGGCTCTCGTGCAGCCGATAACGACGCCGACAGCGCAGCCAGTAGCAGAAATGGGGTCACCCAGCGTTGCATGCGCACCTCTTTTGGTCGATCGGGCAGCGAGACGAAGATCGGTGACCGGCGTCGCTGCAAAACCCCGGCCGCTGCGCGCCCTCAGCGTGGACTAAGCCAGACGCGCCGCCCCGGAAAATCGGTCACGATGGTGAATTCGCGCAGCAAATCAACACCGATGTTGGCCGGAACACGGGCATCGGCGCTGACCTGCGCTCGGACATTGCGGAAGGTCTTGCCCGCAATCGTCAGCTCCGGGACATAGACCACCGGGCGCGACACCACCCCGCCGATCCCGCCACCAGGCTCGGTCGCCACGGGCGTCAGCGACAGTTCGGAAGCCAAGCCTGCGGAAATCAGCAAGCCAGAGCCGTTACCGAGATCGAAATCGGCCGCTTGTGTCCCGGCGGTTCCGAAGCTTACCGCGATGGTCTCGATGCCGTGCGCGGCTGTCAGATCGAGCATGACACCCTCAGGCACCGCATGGCTGGCCAACCACTCGATCCGCCCGCCTTCGATATCGACCAGCACCCGGCCGGCGTCGAACAGTTCGCGGCCCAGAATCATGGGAAGCGGTGCGTTCAACAGGCGCGCGCCGACGTCCGAGAGGTCCATGATGGCCGCAGTCGGGATCAGCAGGTCGCGGCCCAAGGCCGTAACGCTCACGTCCTTGACGAGCTCGGCGCGGGTGGTGGCAGCGCCGGTGCCCCTCGCCTCCACTTCGGTGCCGCTCCCGAGACGCAGCTGCCGGGCCGTTGCGGTGTCGAAGACCGTGACCTCCGCGCCGCTGTCGACCAGAGCCCGAACCGACTCACCGCCCACCTCGACGGGAAGGAACAGGCGATCGCCCTCGACCAAAAGGGGTTCAGCGTGAAGGGGGAGTGCGAGAAGTGCAGCGAACACTGCAACAAGCCGACGTGCCATGCCGCGTTCATCCCCGGCGTATTGCTCAAATCATACGCTGTCTCGACCGACGCGCAATATGGTGTGACAAACTGCGCACTGCCGAAAACCTCGCCACGCCTATCGCGTGACAGCGGCCGAGACGGGCCCGGAGCGATGTAGTGCCACTCTTCGCCGGTTTGGCCGCACCACGCGAGCACGGCATTGCTGGTGAGTTCGGTGCCATTATCGCTGACGATCATGCCGGGCTTGCCGCGCTCGCTGATCGGCTGGGTCAGCTCGCGCACGACACGGTACCCCGAGATCGAGGTGTCCGGCACCGCCGCCTGGCACTCCCTGATCACATCATCGACGACGTTGAGCACCCGGAGCCGTCTGCCAGAAGCCATCCGGTCGTGAACGAAGTCGAGGCCCCGCGCTGGTTTCAGCCCGGGCGAACTCGGCTCGATCATCGAGCGGGTGGTGCGCGCCAGCGCCAAGCCGGTGCTGGTGGTGACCCGCGCTTTCGCCGAGCCACAGCACATCGTGTTCGCCTATGATGGCAGCCCGGCAGCCAAGCGTGCGCTGGAACGGCTTGCCCATTCCCCGCTGTTTGCGCGCCTTCCGGTCACCATTGTCATGGCCGAAAGCGAAGGTGCTATCAAACGTGCTCTGCTGGATGAGGCTGAAGCCGAATTCGCTTCCGATCATCACGTGACAACTCCGCTGACGCGCCGATGGGGTCACGGGCACATGCTGGCATGTGCCGCATCGCTGATGTAGCAATTGGTGATGCAGAGCTTTGCCGGCGAATATGTCACTTTTTACGCGCCTTACATCGGCCTCGCACTTCTCGTCGGCATCTTCGCTGCCTTCGCGACTGAGCGAAGACCACCGGTGGTTGTTGCCGTGACAGGCGCGGTGCTGACGATGGCATTCGGTTTTCTCCCCCCCCGTGAACTACTAGGTGTGTTCAGCAATCCGGCGCCCGTTACGATTGCTGCCATGTTCGTGCTGTCCGGAGCGCTTTTGCGCACCGGTGCGCTCGAAGAAGTGTCGGGCTGGGTCATTCGCCGCACTTTGCGCAAACCCCGTTTGGCATTGGTCGAGATCGGAGTCGGCACCATCGCGGCCTCCGCATTCATGAACAATACTCCTGTCGTGATGGTGCTGATCCCTATCGTCCAGCGGCTGGCCAGGGTGCTGGGCGTCGCAGCCACGCGGTTGCTGATCCCACTGTCTTACATCTCGATCCTTGGGGGATCGCTGACGTTGATCGGCACCTCGACCAACCTGCTCGTTGACGGTGTGGCGCAGCAACAGGGGCTCGCAGCATTTGGCATCTTCGAGATCACCATTGTCGGACTTTGCGCTGCTGCGTCCGGGCTCGCGATGCTGACGCTGAGCGGGAAGTTCCTGCTACCCGACCGGGCCGCTCATGCGATCGATGAGCAGGGCGAAAGCGATGCCTTCCTCTCTCACCTTACGCTGGTGGGAAACAGCCCGCTGATCGGCCGCAAGATTGGAGACATTGCCCTTTTTCGCCGACCAGGTCTGCGTCTGATCGGCGCACAGCGAGGTAAGAGATTCGATCGGCGTGGTTTTGACGAATGGCTGCTTGCAGCGGGCGACCAGCTGATCGTGACCGCCAGCCCTACAGAGCTTGCTTCGCTTTCAGAGGCGGATGATTTCAAGGTCGGCTTGATGGGCGTTGGCGGCGGTGTAGCGACCGCTGGGCCTGACAGGCCCAAGGACTTGCGGCTAATCCAAGCAGTCATCTCGCCGTCGCACTCGATCATCGGGCGCAGGCTGGCAGATATACCATTCCTGTCTCGCCTGAAGGTTCGCGTGCTTGGCCTCGCCCGGCCCCGCCATATTGCGGGCCCCGATCTTGCCAATGCGCGCGTGCGGGCGGGCGACCGGCTGCTGATTGCCGGAGGCAGTGACGCAGCCCAGGCTCTTCAATCAAATGTCGGCCTCACCGATGTCAGCGAGGCCACGACCCGCGCGTTTCGCCGTGCTCAGGCGCCTATCGCCATTGGCACGCTTGCAGGAGTAGTGCTGCTCGCCGCTGCCTTCGGCTGGCCGATAGAAGCCTTGGCTTTGGCGGGGGTCGGCATTGTCCTGCTGTTCCGCTGTCTTGAACCCGAAGAGGCATGGAGTGCCATCGACGGAAATACTCTGGTGATGATCTTCGGCATGCTGGCGTTTGGCAAAGGCCTGGAAAATGCTGGAACGGTAGAGCTGATCGTGTCCAGCCTGCAACCCTTGCTGACCACCATGACGCCGTTTCTCCTGCTGGTCGCGATCTATGCCGTCACAAGCCTTCTGACCGAAACCGTCACAAACAATGCCGTGGCCGTCATTATGGCTCCGATCGCCATCGGACTGGCTCCGATCACCGGGGTTGACCCACGCCCACTCGTGGTTGCTGTCATGTTCGGCGCCAGCGCCAGCTTTGCAACCCCGATCGGCTACCAGACCAACACCCTTGTCTATGGAGCTGCCAACTACCGCTTCATGGATTTCGTGAAGATCGGCGTGCCCATGAACATCGTGGTGGGCATCGCTGCATGCGTTGCTATCCACTGGCTTTACTGACGGAACCGAGTTGATGTTCACAGACGCGCAATCTCGGGATCAGGCCGCTCAAAAATCGGGTGTGAAGCGCCTCGCTAAGGATCGCGAGTGATGGCGTTGAACACCTGTCGGCGGACATTACAACAACCGCCTATCTCCGCCGTTCAGCTTGCGACTTTAGAGCAGCCTTACTCCTGACTTAGCTTGGAGACAGGATTCTGAACCACGGCTAGCTTTGTAAGCATGTCAGAGGGTGCGATGTTCCTCGCATCATTAAGAGGTGACGATGGGCACCGATCGAAAAAGAGTGGGCGATGAAACAGCTTCGAGTTCCGAGCTCGCTCAGGATCGAACGAACCTGGCAGAAGATCGCACGCTGCTTGCGCATGAGCGAAGCTTCGCCAGTTGGGTTCGCACCGGGATGGCTGGTGTCGGCATTGGAATAGCTTTCAACGCGTTGTTCAAGACGCTGGAGCCTGCCTGGATCCCTAAGGCTATTGCCACGGTTTTTCTCCTGATCGCAGTCTTCATTTTCCTGTCGGCCGAACGGCGGGCACGCCGGGCAATCAACCGACTTGCGGCGCATCGGATTGCCATGCTTGCGCCGGTGCAACTACGGCTGATCGCCTGGGTGTTGGCGTCGACAACGGTGGCGCTGGGCGCTGCTATATGGAAGTTGGCTTAATCTAAAAAAGCGAGCAATCCCGGGGGTTCTGTCAGAGCAGATGAACAGGCTGGTAAGGGGTGAACGGGCAGGGCGACCGCCAGACCTGCAAGACCGCCCGCTCAGCCGCCCTGGCTGAGTGGCGCAGCCTCATGGCCTGAGCTCACAGCGGGTAAGGGTGAGCTCCGCCAACCGGAGACGGGTTGCGATTGGGCTGGCAGCACCGCCACCTGACCCTCCCTAGCACCGGATCGCCAGCCTACCCCTGCTGGCGCTGCCCCCCAGACCCTCGCGTCATGCCTTAACGGGGGCGGCAAGTTGACCGCGCCCCTGCGTCTGTTAGCCTTGTGCGCAACAAACACCCACAAAAGGGTGGCAATGGGGAGAGAACCTTGCGCCAACTGCAGGGAATGGATGCGTCCTTCGTCGCGCTGGAAACGCGCAACTCGCCGATGCACATCGGCTCGATCCTGGTCTACAACCCGGAAACGGCGCCCGGCAGCTTCGTGCGCTTCAAGGACATTCTCCAGTTCATCGGGGAGCGCGCGCAGCTGAGCCGCACCATGCGCCAGCGGCTGGTGCGGGTGCCCCTGGACCTCGACTATCCCTACTGGGTCGAGGATCCCGACTTCGATCTGGAGTTCCATGTCCGCCATGTCGCCTTGCCCCAGCCGGGAGATTGGCGCCAATTGTGCATCCAGGCCGCCCGCATCTTCGCCCGGCCACTCGATCTCGAGCGGCCGCCTTGGGAGTTCACCGTGGTCGAGGGGCTCGACAACGTCCCCGGCGTTGCCAAGGGCAGCTTCGCGATGGTGACCAAGGTGCACCATGCCGCGATCGACGGGATGAGCGGCATCGACCTGATGGAGGCGCTGCACACGCTGCGGCCGACCGATCCGCCGCCGTCCAAGCCGGACACCTGGAGGCCCGAGCGCATCCCCACCGCGATCGAACTGCTGGGCAAGAGCTACTTCAACGCGCTGACCAACCCCCTGAAGCAGCTGGAAGTCGCAGCCAAGGCCGCGCCCAGTCTGGCGAAGGCGATCAAGGGGCTAGTGGTCAAGGACTTCACCGTCAGCGCGGACATGATCGCGCCCAAATCGCGCTTCAACCGCACGATCTCCCCGCACCGCGTGGTCGAGGGGCGCAGCTTCAAGCTTGCAGACATCAAGGCGATCCGCAGCCTCGCCGAGGGCGCGAAGGTCAACGACGTGTTCCTCGCCATCATCGGCGGGGCGATGCGCCGCTATCTGCTCGCCAAGGACGATCTGCCCAAGAAGACCCTGACCGCGATGGCCCCGATCTCGGTCCGGTCGAGCGGAGAGAAGGGGGACATGGGCAATCAGGTCGCCGCGATGATCGCGCCCTTGGGCACCCATATCGAGGACCCGGCGGAGCGGCTCGCCTTCGTCTTTTCGCAGACCGCCAACAGCAAGGCGATGTCGGACGCGATCGGCGCGCGCAACATGACCGAAATGAGCAAGGTCTCGCCGGCGCTTTTCATGGCGCTGGGCGCGCAACTCTACACCCGGCTGGGCCTTGCCAACCGCGGCGTCGCCCCGCCGTTCACCACGGTGGTGACCAACGTGCCGGGCCCGCCCGTTCCGATCCATTTCGCCGGGGCGCGGCTGGAGAGCATGATGGGGCTGCTGTGCCTCACCGACGGCCTCGGCCTCGGCCATGTCGTGCAGAGCTATTGCGACGAGGCCACCATAGCCTTCACGGCGGACCGCGAACTGCTCCCCGATCCCGATTTTTACGTGAAATGCATCGAGGATAGTTTCACAGAATTGCTGGCTGCTACACGGCAGGCTCCCGCCGCCGCTCCGAAGACCGAGCCTGCGGCGAAGCGCAAGCGCACTGCGGTCCCGCCAAAGCGCTCCGCGGGTAGGGCAAAGACTGCATGACCGGCCGCAAGACCGAAACATCGAAGGACACGAACATGGCCGCAGCAGCATCGGCACGCACACAGGCAGAAACCGCCCGCCCGCCCAACCGCATCTGGACCCTCGCCGAAGGGCGCGCCGTCTTTGAACTGGGCGCGTTCTTCATGGCCCGCCCGCTCCTGTCGCACCTGCCCAAGGGCGACGGGCACACGGTGCAGGTGCTGCCGGGCTTTATGGCGACCGACACCTCGACCGTGCCCTTGCGGCGGCTGCTCACAAAGCTGGGCTATGACGCGCACGGCTGGAACAACGGTCGCAATGTGCGGGTCGACAATGCGCTGATCGCGCGGCTCGAAAGCCAGCTCAAGCGGCTGAACGACGAAAGCGGGCGCAAGGTCTCGCTGGTCGGGTGGAGTCTGGGCGGCGTGCTGGCGCGCGAGCTCGCCAAGCTGCACCCGGACCGGGTGCGGCTCGTGATCAGCCTCGGCAGTCCGATATCCGATGACCGCAACCACACCAGCGCCGCGCGCCTGTTCGAGATGCTCAACGGCAAGGAGCCCGAGGCGATGCGCGGCGGCCGGTTCCGCAGGCTCGGCGAGGCGCCGCCGGTGCCGACCACCTCGATCCTGACCAAGACGGACGGCATCGTGCACTGGCGCGGATCCGTGCAGAAGCCCACGGCCACCCCGGCCGAGAACATCGAAGTCTATGCCAGCCACCTCGGCCTGGGTGTAAACCCCAGCGTCATGGTCGCGATAGCCGACCGTCTGGCCCAGCCAGACGGCGTTTGGGCCCCCTTTGCCCCGCCCTTGGCCCTGCGCATGCTGTTCCCAAGGACCAGTCTGACCTAGGTTTTCGCGGTTTCGAGGCTGGTCGCGCGGGCCAATTGACACGGCAAGTGCCGTTACCTAGCGTGCAATCATCATGGGCACACCGGGCATCTCGCGCACTTCGGGCGGCACTCCCGCTCCCGGCGACGGGAGACGGGCGCGCAGCCGGTCCAGCCGCGCCAGGATCGTCGCCGCGATGCTCGATCTGGTCGCCGCCGGGGAGGTGGCGCCCGCCGCAGCGCAGGTCGCCGAGGTGGCGGGCGTGGGCCTGCGCTCGGTGTTCCGGCACTTCAAGGACATGGACGCGCTCTATCGCGAGATGACCGAGGCGATCGAGGTGCAGGTGCTCCCGATCCTGATGCGCCCGCCGGAGGGGGCTACATGGCAGCAACGCCTCTTCGATCTCGCCGCACGCCGCGCCCGGATCTTCGAGGCGATCATGCCCTATCGCATCTCGGCCAATGTCCGGCGCTTCGAATCCGCCTACCTGATGGACGACTACCGGCGCATGCTGCGGCTCGAGGGGGAGGCGCTTACGGCCCACCTGCCCGAAGAGGTGCGGGCGGACAGCGCGGGCGCGCGGGGGCTCAACGTCATCCTAAGCTTCACCACCTGGCGGCTGCTGCGCCACGACCAGAACCTGCCCGCCGAGGAAGCCGGGGCGGTCGTGCGGCGGATGCTCGAGGATGCGCTGGCGCGGTGGCCCGAGGCGTGATGGTGGCGCCGCGCTGGCTCGCTCTTCTGCTCGCCTCGGCAGTGCTGGCGGCCTGCGGCGAGGCGCCCCCGACGCAGCCGACGGCGAACAGCTGCAAGGGGCTTGCCAGCGATGCGATGGTGTGGGTGCCCGGCGGGACGTTCATCATGGGCGAGGACCCGGGCTACCCTGAAGAAGGCCCCCCGCGCGCGGTCAGGGTCGAAGGCTTCTGGATGGATGCCCACGAGGTGACCAACGCCCAGTTTGCCGCCTTTGTCGCCGCGACGGGCTACGTCACCATGGCCGAGCGCACGCCGCCCGCGCTCCCCGGCGCGCCGCCCGCCATGCTCCAGCCCGGATCGGCGGTGTTCCGCGTGCCGACGCAGGACGATCCGGCGTGGTGGCGCTGGGCGGCGGGCGCGCAGTGGCGTGACCCGTCCGGCGGGAAGGCGGGCAGTGCCGGGCAGGAGCGCCATCCCGTGGTGCAGGTCGCCTACGAGGACGCGCTCGCCTACGCCGCATGGGCGGGCAAGCAGCTCCCCGACGAGGCCCAGTGGGAATATGCCGCGCGGGCCGGTTCGCGCGGACTGCCCGAGCCGGTCGACGCCGCGGGCAAGCCGCAGGCCAACTATTACCAGGGGGTCTTCCCGGAGCGCGACCTCGGCACCGACGGCTTCACCGGCCGGGCGCCCGTCGGCTGCTTTGCGGCGAACGGTTACGGGCTTCACGACATGATCGGCAATGTCTGGGAATGGACCCGCACACCGGGAGAACGCGCCGACGCGCGCGAGGCCGTGGGGGTGATCAAGGGCGGCTCCTTCCTGTGCGCCGCCAACTACTGCGCCCGCTATCGCCCCGCCGCCCGGCAGTTCCAGGAGCGCGGGCTCGGCACCGATCATATCGGTTTCAGGCTGATCGACACCCGGCGCCCCCCGCCTCAGGATTGACGACCGCGGAGGATAATGACATTCCTTGTGTCAATAGAGGGGGAAGATCGCCGCCGTGAAAGTCCTACGCACCCCGGATGAGACATTCGCCGCCCTTTCGGATTTCCCCTACACGCCGCATTATGCCGAGGTGCGCGACCCCGCGACCGGCACCCCCCTGCGGGTCCACTACATCGACGAAGGCTCCCGCGATGCGCCGGTGGTGCTGATGATGCATGGCGAGCCGACATGGTCCTACCTCTATCGCCACATGATCGGCCCTGTCGTGGAGGCGGGCTACCGCGTCGTCGCGCCCGATCTCGTCGGCTTCGGCAAATCCGACAAGCCTGCGGCGAAATCGGACTACAGCTACGCGCGCCATGTGGGGTGGATGCGCCAGTGGCTCGAGGGGCTCGACCTCAAGGACATCACGCTCGCCTGTCAGGACTGGGGCTCGCTGATCGGGCTGCGGCTGGTCGCCGCCGCGCCCGATCGGTTCCGTGCCGTGGCGCTATCCAACGGCGGCCTGCCCGAGGGCGGCCCCGCGCCGCGCGCCTTTGCGATCTGGCGCGCCTTCTCCAAGTGGAGCCCGCTGTTCCCGATCGGCCGGATCATCGCCAAAGGCACCAAGCGCGGGCTCTCTGCGCAAGAGATCGCCGCCTACGACGCACCGTTCCCCGATGCGCGCTACAAGGCCGGTGCGCGGATTTTTCCGAGCTTCGTGCCCTTCGCTGACAACCCGGCCGTCCCCGACCAGAAGGAGGCGTGGACAGTGCTCGACCAGTGGCACAAGCCCTTCCTGTGCGCCTTTTCCGATGGCGACCCGATCACGCGCACGGGCGAGACCCGCTTCATCGGCCGCGTCCCGGGCACCGAGGGGCAAGCCCACCGCACGCTGAGGGGCGGACATTTCATCCAGGAGGATGATCCGCAGGGCTTCGTCGCCGCCATCCTCGAAGTCGCTGCCAAGGGAGCGCCGCAATGATCGTCACCAACATGCTCCATCCCGCGCCGCAGCAGGCCATGACCTTTTTCGCCGCCGATGACGGAGCGCCGATGTGCATGGTCAATCTCCTGAAGTTCAGGGACAAGGCTGCCTATGCCGACGGCTCGGAGCCGGAACTGCCCGGCCGCGAAGCCTATGCCCGCTATGCCGCAGGCGTGGGTGCCTGCATCGCTGCGGTGGGCGGCAACTTGCGCTTTGGCGGGGCAGTTACCGGCCTCTTGATCGGCGAGGTCGAGGAGCTGTGGGACATGGTGGCGATCGCCGAATACCCCTCGCGCAAGGCGATGCTGGCGATGGTCCAATCGCCCGAATACCAAGCCATCACGAAGCACCGTGATGCAGGGCTGGCGGGGCAACTCAACATCTGCACCCACGAGAGACAGACGTGAAGCGCGCGCACAAGGCGGCGCTCGGAACGCTGGCCGGACTGGCGGTGCTCGGCGCAGGCGGATGGGCATTCCGCACCGACCTCGCGCTCGCGCTGGTGCGCTGGCGCAGCACGCAGGAGGTGGCGGCGAACAGGCCCGTGCCGTGGCAACAGGGTCCGCAACAAGCTGCGGAGCCCGGCGCCGAGCGGCCGCCCAACATCGTCTTCATCCTGTTCGACGATCTGGGAATGAACGACCTCAGCACCTTCGGCGGCGGCGTGGCGGGCGGCAAGATCAAGACCCCGAACATCGACCAGCTGGCGGCCGAAGGCGCGATCTTCACCCAGGCCTATGCCGGCAACGCCACCTGCTCGCCCAGCCGCGCGCAGCTGATGACCGGGCGCTACGCGACCCGCACCGGCTTCGAATTCACGCCGACCCCGCCGGGCTTTGCACGGGTGGTCTCGATGGTGTGGTCCGACATCCAGCCGGATCGCCCGCCGATCCTCTACAACGCCGGATCGGATGCCGAGTCTCCGCCCTTCCAGGACCAGGGCCTTCCGCCCGAAGAGGTGACGGTCGCCGAGGTACTCAAGGCCCGCGGCTATCACACCGTCCACATCGGCAAGTGGCACCTCGGCAATGCGCCCCGCTTCCTCCCCCATGCGCAAGGCTTCGACGAGAGCCTCAACATGGACGGGATGCTGCACCTGCCCGAGGACTCGCCCGATGTCGTCAACGCGCACGTCGATTTCGATCCCATCGACCGCTTCCTGTGGGCCTCGGCGCATTACGTCACCAGCTACAACGGCGGCGAAAAGTTCGCGCCCGGCGGCTATCTTGCCGATTACTGGACCGACCAGAGCCTCGAGGTGATCGAGGCAAACCGCAACCGCCCGTTCTTCCTCTATCTTGCGCAATGGGGCGTCCACTCCCCGTTGCAGGCGACCCGCGCCGACTACGACGCGGTGGGCGATATCGGCCCCCACCGCCTCAGGGTCTACGCAGCGATGGTCCGCGCTTTGGACCGTAGCGTCGGGCGGATCATGGCGAAGCTCCGCGAAGAGGGGCTGGCGGACAACACGCTGGTGGTGATCTCTTCGGACAATGGTGCGCCCGGCTATGTCGGGTTGCCGGATCTCAACGCGCCGTTCCGCGGCGGGAAGGGGACCTTCTTCGAAGGCGGCATCCGTGTCCCGCTGCTGGCGCGCTGGCCGGCGCGGATCGCTGCCGGATCACGGATCGCGCTCCCCGTCGGGCAGGTCGACCTCATGCCAACCTTCGCCGCTGCCGCCGGCGCCCCGCTTCCGTCCGGGCTCACGGTCGACGGGCGCAACCTGATGCCCGCGCTGACCGGACAGGGCGGGCCGCTGCGGGCCGATACACCGCTGTTCTGGAGCAGCGGCTATTACAAGGCCGTGCGCGCGGGCGACTGGAAGCTGCAGGTCAACGGCAAGCAGGGCAAGGCATGGCTCTACAACCTCGCGGCCGATCCGACCGAGCGCACCAACCTCGCCGCTGCGCAGCCGGCCAAGCGTGCCGAGCTCGCGGCGCTGCTCGCCGCTCACGAACGGGGCCGCAAGCCGCCGCTCTATGCGAGCACCTTCGACACTCCGGTCTCGATCGACAGGACGCTGGCCGAACCTTTCAGGGCGGGGGACGAATTCATCTACTGGCCCAACTGATCCGGGACGCAGACCGGATGGGGCAGAGGTCCGCGGTGACCCGCCATTCTCGCAGACCGCGCCTAGACCCTCCCTAGACCCCGCCTAGACCCCCCTCAGGCCCCGCTCAGCCCCTCCTTGCCCTGCGCCAGCCTCCGGCCAGCGGGCGTGTTTCACGTGAAACATCGCAGGGGCTCCTCCCTCACTTGGGCGCATCGACCGCCAGCAGGTTATCGTCCGAATTGCGGTCGATGTAGAAGTTGTATGGATCGACCCCGGCGAACTTCGGCTCCTTCGCGGTGATCACCTCGATCACCTGCCGACCCGCACGGATCGGGTAACGCTGCATCGAAAGCACGTTGGCCTTCTCGAACGCCCCGCTCTCCGGCCGCGCGGTGAAGAGCCCGACCTCGATGTTCTCGGCGAGGCTCGCAGGCTTCTCGATCCCCTTGCCGTCGGCGTAGAACTTGCCCGCCTCGATGGTAATGCGGGTCCGCCAGCGACCGTCGGCGAGCTTCGTGGTCGCCGCTTCCTTGGTCTTCAGATCGTAGATCGTGATCTTCTCGAACAGATCGGTGATCAGCGCCTGGCTCTCGGGCGTGGTCGCCTCCTTGCGCAGCTCGGCGATCAGGTCGAGGCTGCGCGGGTAGGGCGCACCCTTGAAGCGGTACTTGGCAACCAGCCGGGAGAGTGCGCGGTTGACCGCGTCCTCGCCGAGCCGCTTCTGGAGCAGGTACATCACGAGGCTGCCCTTGCGGTAGTGGATGTGCTGCTGGTTCTCGACCCGCATGATCGGCTGCTCGTCGAGCACGTCAGCCTTGCGGCCTGCGAGGTAGCCGTTGAGCTCAAACTTGAGGAAGCGGCGAATCTTGTCCTCGCCGTAGAGCTCCTTCATCACCATCAGCGCCGAGTATTGCGCCAGCGTTTCCGACAGAAGCGTCTGGCCCTGCATGTTCCCGCCGACGATCTGGTGCGCCCAGTACTGGTGCGCCACTTCGTGTGCGGTGATGTAGGTGACGTAGTCGATCGTGTCCGGATCGCGCACGTCGGCGGCAAAGCCGATGCTCTCCGAATAGGGCATGGTGCCCGCGAACGCCTGCGCGAAGCTGGCGTAGCCCGGGAATTCGATGATGCGCGCATAGTTGAACTGGTAGGGACCGAAGTTGCGCTGATAGTAGGCGAGCGAGGTGTCCATCGCCTTGAGCATCGCGGGCACGTTCCAGGGGTGACGCGGGTCGTGGTACACCGACAGGAGGATCGGCCCGGCCTGTTGCTCGGCGACCGCATAGCGCGCCGATTGCACCGAGAAGAAGTTGAGGATCGGTGCCGGGCTCTGGAACACCGCGACACGGCGGCCGCCCCGTACTTCGTCGGAGATCTTGTTGCCCGGTGCGATCGGAACCTGATCGGCGTCGGTGCTGATGGTGACCCGCGAATTGACCCAGTCGGCCCCGATGTAGTTCTCCTTCTGTGCGGTCGTGTCCTCGAGCTTGGCCATGCGCAACTCGGCAGGCAGGCCCTGCCGCCGCCGCTGGGTGCGATCCTGAAGCAGGCCGCGGCGGTCCATGCCGACGATGGGCGCGAAGGTGTAGTTGTTCACGAAGGTGCCGTTGTCGACGATGTCGGTCGCGGGCGATCCGTTCGGGAAGCCGCGCCGCCACGCCTGCGAGGCGAAGTCGAGCCGCGTCGTCGCCCCGGGGGCGAGCGGCGTGGCAAAGCGGTAGATGCGGTAGGAGTGGCGCTTGTCGAAGCTTGCAAGCTTCGCCCCGGCGATCTCCAACCGCGAGAAGGTCACGTCGCTGTCACCTTGCCGCACGTGCAGTTCGGTGATCGGAACGCCGCTGTCGTTGCGCAGGTTGTAATGGCCCGAGACATCGAGCTTGCGCTCCTTGGGATAGACCGCGACGTCGAAGGCGACATCGGTGACGACCGGGCGGGGCAGGCTCTCGTACTTGAGGTACTTGCGCTCGAACTCGGCAAGCCGCGCCTCGCTCTCGTCGGAGGTCTCGTAGGTGTTGAGCACCTTGATGTTGTTGTTGATGACCAGTCCGGTGCCGATCATCCCGGCGACTGCGGCCAGCGCAAGGCCACCCGACTGGAGGGTCATGCGGCCGCGGATGCTCTTGAGGCGCGGCATCACGGCGACCACCGTCCCGCGCGGCCAAGCCCAGTGCGAGACGACCAGCAGCAGCACCCCGAAGCACGCCCAGTAGGCCCGCGCGATCAGGGCCCCGACCCAGAAGCCTCCGGTGCCGTTCATGTCGCTCAGCGGCTCGCCCGGCGTCGCGCCGAACGTGTAGAGCATGTTCGAATAGCCGAGGTTGCTGAGGAAGATCCGGCTCACGAACCAGACGAGGATGATCCCCCAGCCGACATACTTGTTGGGGCTGAGCACCTGGAAGAACACCGAAAGCACCGCGATCAGCAGCAGGTCGATGCTCTGCGGCACGACGAAGGCGGAGATGTAGAGGCCGAGGTCGATGCTGCCGGTGCCTTTGGCGAGCTGGTAGGCCACACCGGTCGCCATCCCGGCAAGCGACATGGCGATCAGCACGGTGAAGATTGCGAGGATCTTGGGCGCGAACACCGCCCAGCCGGGCACCGGGGTCGCGTCGACGATCTCGTTGATCTTCACGTCGCGCTCGCGCCACACCAGTTCGCCGCCGTAGAAGACCGCGATGATCAGGTTGAACAGCGCGATGCTGCCGTTCACCGTGCCGATGACATTGGCGGTCAGCGGATAGGACGGCGTGCTGAACGTGGTTTCGGAGAACACAAGGTTGAGGATCGTGAAGGACACCGAGATCAGCAGCAGCACGATCAGGCCGGGGCTCTTGAGCACCAGCATGATTTCCGTCTTGAGGCGTATCCAGAAGGCGGCGAGCGCGTGGCCTGCGCCGAAGCTGCGGCTGACGGGCGCGGTCAGCGCGCGCGGCGCGACCGCTTCTGCCTTGGAAGCCTTGGCGGCCTGCTTGGCGAGGCGGCGCAGCTGCCAGCGCGAGGGCGCGCGTTCGGTCATGCTGAAGCGTGCCCAAGCAATACCGAGGAACAGCGCCGACAGGCCGAGCGTGAAGATGCGGTTGAACAGCAGGTTGCCCTCGAACGGGATCAGCCGCGTGTTCATTTCGGCGGAGGTCCAGTAGCGGGTGGCCTCCCCGATCGCCGCGGTGCCGAGCGGTTCGTAGCGTGCGGCGATGACGAGGTTGTCGGGGTCGGCCGAGGCGACGATGCTGACCGCAAGGTAGCCCATCACCAGCACCAGCACGCCGATATAGCTCGCCAGCATCGACCGGGTCACGGTCGCCAGGCTGAACAGAAGTGCCGAGGACAGGATCAGGTTGGGGATGGCGATGATCAGGAACGGCCAGGCGTAGGTCGCGAACCCTCCCGGCCCGACGGTCTCGGGGTCCACCCACGGCATTGCCGAGCCGATCGCGATGCCGAGCGGCACCGCGATGTAGCCGAGCGTGGCGATCGCCAGCCCGCCGAGGAAGCGTCCGGCAAGAAACTGGCTGCGGCCCACCGGCGTGGCGCGGATCATCGGCCCGAACTTGGTCACGTCATCGCGCACCACCGCGTTGGCGACGAAGGAGGTGATGACGAACAGGTAGAAGGTCGCGAACAGCGCCATCGCGATGGTCAGGGTGTAGGGCGAATTCTCGTGCACCGCGCCGGGCGCGCCGAAGCTGACGTTCTCGCTGGCGGCAAGGCCGAAGCCCAAGAGCAGGAAGATCGCGACCGAGACCCAGAACACCGGATTGCGGAGCTGATAACGGATTTCGAACGCAGCGAGGCTGGCGGTCAGCATGTGCTCGGCCTCCCTTACGCGGCGTGTGCAGGCGTGGGCGCGGCAGGCGTGCGGCGGGTTTCGGCCAGAGTCGCGAAGTACACGTCCTCGAGGCCTCCGCTGACCGGTGCGAAGCCCTCGGGCTGGCTGTCGGCGAGCACGTGGACGACGATCTCGCCCGCGAAGAAGCGGTGCGAGATGACTTCGTGAGCTGCCTGCATCTCGGCTAGCGCCGTGTGTGGCACGGTCTTCTGCCAGACGCGGCCTTGGGTCTGACGGATCAGTTCGAGCGGCGCGCCTTCCAGTCGCAGCCTGCCGCCTGCCAGCACCGCCATGCGCGGGCACAGGTCGGCCACGTCATCCACGATGTGGGTGGACAGGATCACCACCACGTTCTCGCCGATCCCGGCGAGCAGGTTGAGGAAGCGGTTGCGCTCTTCCGGGTCGAGCCCGGCGGTCGGTTCGTCGACGATGATCAGTTCGGGTTGGCCGATCAGCGCCTGGGCGATGCCGAAGCGCTGGCGCATCCCGCCCGAGAAGCCCGCGATCGCCTTGCCGCGCACGGCCCACAGGTTGGTCTGGTTGAGCAGATGCTCGACCATCGCCTTGCGCTCGACCGTCTGGTTCACGCCCTTCAGCACCGCCATGTGATCGAGCATCTGGTAGGCCGAGACGCGCGGATACACGCCGAAATCCTGGGGCAGGTAGCCGAGCGTGCGCCGCAGCCGGTCGGGTTCGGCGAGGACGTCGATGTCGCCGAAGCGGATGCTGCCGCTGGTCGGCGCCTGCAGCGTCGCGATGGTGCGCATCAGCGTCGACTTGCCCGCACCGTTCGGCCCGAGCAGCCCGAACATCCCCTTGGGGATCGACAGGTTCACGTCTGTGAGCGCATGCGTACCGTTCGGATAGACGTGACTGACGCCGGAGAGTTCGAGCATGATGGACCCCTGATTGCCTTGATTTTATCAGGCTATCTTAGCGACCTCACGGGGAGGGCCAATCACGCTGGTAGATTCATCCCCGACCTTCGTCGACGTTCCTCGACCCTCGTCGGGCCGAGGACGCGGCACGACCTCAACCCAGCGTCACCTTCTCGCGGCTGAACTCGAGCCTCGTCGTCAGCAGAGCGCGGAAGGCGTTGTAGCCGCCGGTGCCGGGGAAGAAGGCGTGGAAGAACAGCTGCGGCTTGTCGTCGAGCCCCGGCGCGACCGAGGCATGGCCCGGAGCCCACCAGGTCTTGACCGACTTCAGCAGCGGCCCGTCCTGCTTGACGTAGGGCCCGAGCGGGTGGTCGGCGACCGCCACGCCGATGCCGTAGGCGGGCGTGCCGAAATCGTTGCCCGCATAGAACATCCAGTAGCGGCCTTCCTGCAAGGTGACCCACGGGCCCTCGATGAGATGGCCTTCCCACTCCTGATCGTTGGTCAGCACGATCGTGTCGGTGCCGATCAGCTCGCCGTTCTCGTCGAGGCGCTGGGCATGGATCGGCGTGCTCATCGCGTCGTAGATGAAGTCCGCTTCCGGCACTTCGGACAGGATGGTGCGCACCCGCTCCCAGTTGTCGAGCACCGCCTCGATCAGCGGCTGCATCAGGAAGAAGCGTTCCATGGGGCGGCGGGTGTTGGCCCAGGGCTGAACGGCGGCGGCGAAACGCGCCGCGCGGCGCTCGGCATCGTTCTCGAAAAGCTGGTCGACAAGATCGGGGCGGCGGCGCAGCAGCCCGGCGAGCGGGCGCGGCCACACGCCGTTCGTGTCGCGCTTCCAGAACAGGTAGCGCTCGCCATTGGCGTCAATGAAGATGTGCGAATCGATCACCCCGCCGCTCAGCATCGGCTGGCTCGGATCGTCGGGGTAATTGGTGGTGTTGATCGCGAAGCCGCTCACCAGCGGGTGGCCGAGATCGGTCCACGGGCCTGTCGGGTGCGGCGCCTTGGCAAGGCCGATGGCGAGCGCGTTGGACCGCTGGCGGGCAGTGTAGACCAGCCAGTATTCGTCGCCGCACTTGGCCATCTCGGGCGCCCAGTAATCACCCACGGTGCGGCCGTGTGCGGTCCATTCCGGTGCTTCGCCTTCCGGGAAGACGAAGCCGCGGTGGGTCCAGGTTTCGAGATCGTCGGAATGGAGGATCGGGAAGGCGTCGAGCGCGTCGTTCGACGTCGCGACGAGGAAGTAGCCCTCGTCGGTCTTGAGCACCGCCGGATCGCCGTAGCCTGCGGTGGTGCGGGGCGAGAGATTTTCGAGGATCAGCGGGCGCCAGTCGGGTTCGCTGTCACCGTCGATCGGGGCGGGGCGGTGGTGATGCGCGCGCGTGCCGAAATCGCGCGCGAGTTCGCTGAAGAACACAGCATAGTGATTGTGCTGCCCGGTGGGGATGCGGTAGGTCTTCTCGAGGTCGCCGAGCCGCACCGTGAAGCGCGTCGCGATCCCTTCGGCAACGGCATCGACCTCAAAGGTCTCGATCGTGTCGGTCTTGTCCATCAGCTCGCCTCTTAAGCCTCTCGCCAAGGCCTGGATCAGGTGTTAAATCTTATTTGTAAGATAAATGAGGGACCGGCAATGGCAAGCGCTTTCGACGCTTCGGACTACGAAGCTGCGGATATCATGGGCGGGCTTTATGGCGAAGGCATCATTGCGCTGCCGGCGGCCTTCGATTCCGGGATGATCGACGGGCTCAATGCCGAGATCATGGCGATCTTTGCCGAGGTGAAGGACCTGCCCGGCGGCGCGCTGCCGCGCGGGCCCGAGCGCTGGTATGTCGAAATCCAGCCCGAACGGATTTCGGCTTTCGTGGCGATCACATCGCACCCGTGGTTCGTCGCCGTGTGCAAGGCGGTCCTGGGGGCCGATTACCGGATCATCGAGGTCGGCTTCGACATTCCCTTCCCGGGCGCCGCCGACCAGCCTTGGCACCGCGACTTCATCGTTCCGCAAGCGACCACCATCGGGCGGCGCCTCAATTCGCTCGCCTTCAACATGACCACGGTCGACACCCGGCCCGAGCACGGCCCCTTCGAGATTGCGCCCGGCACGCAGTGGGACCAGTTCGAAGGCTGCGCCAAGGGCATGTTCCCGCCGCAGCACCTGTGGCCGCGTTACGAGGCGCGCGCGGTCAGGAAACTGCCCAAGCGCGGCGACATCTCGGCTCGATCGGCGCTGACAGTGCACCGCGGCACAGCCAACGTCTCCGACGAGCCGCGCCCGGTGCTGGTGATCGGTGTCGACGCGCCGGACGCTACCAACGGCGCGCATCACGACCTGCAGGCGACCGCCGCCTGGTATGACGCCTTGCCGCCCGTGGTGCGCGATCATCTTCCCGCGCGGATCGTCGAGCGGCTGGAGCCGGTCATCCAACACCATGTTATCGATGGGTTGCTGACGCCTGCCTATTGAACAGGATGCGTTGACCTCATCCAGTTTGTCACGCAATGTATGATAAATACGATAAAAGGGGATAGCTGCTTGTCAGGCCTGGAGCTGATCGACGTCTCCAAATCCTATGGCGCGACGCGCGTGCTCGACGGCGTCTCGCTGTCGATCGCCCCGCGCGAGTTCATCGCCTTCCTCGGGCCGTCCGGCAGCGGCAAGTCGACCTTGCTGCGGATCATCGCCGGGCTGGAGACGCTGGACTCGGGCGAGGTGCATCTCGGCGGGCAGCGGATCGACGGGCTGGCGCCGGGCGCACGGGGGATCGCGATGGTGTTCCAGCACTACGCGCTCTACCCGCACATGACGGTGCGCGAGAACATGGCCTTCGGGCTCATCAACGCGAAGGTGCCCAAGGACGAGATCGCCAGCCGCATTGCGCAGGCCGCGGACATTCTCGAGATCGGCAGCCAGCTCGACAAGAAGCCGGGTCAGATGTCCGGCGGGCAGCGCCAGCGGGTCGCGATCGGGCGCGCCATCGTCAAGCAGCCGCGCCTGTTCCTGCTCGACGAGCCCCTGTCCAACCTCGATGCGGCGCTGCGCAGCCGCACGCGGGTTGAGCTGGCGCAACTCAGGAACCGGGTCGACGCGGCGCTGATCATGGTGACGCACGATCAGGCCGAGGCGATGACGCTCGCCGACCGGATCGTCGTGATGAATGACCGGCGGATCCAGCAGGTCGGAACCCCGGCTGAAGTCTACGCACGCCCCGCCAATGCCTTCGTGGCACGCTTTGTCGGCTCGCCCGCGATGGCGATGCTCGCGGGCCGGGTCATCAGCGGCGAGAGTGGCCGGCTGCGCGTCCGGCTGGCCGGCGGCGCGGAATTGCAGACCGCGGTCGCCGCGGCCGGAATTGCCGCCGATGCGCCGGTCGAAGTCGGCCTGCGCCCCGAACACGTCACCCTCGCTCCGCCGGGCAGCGGAGGGATCGCTGCAACCGTGGAGCTGGTCGAGCGCCTCGGCGACCGCACATTCATCTACACCCGCCTTGCCGAGGGCAGCGAAGTCATCGCCTGTGCTCCCGGCTTCAGCGAAGTGCGCCCGGGCGACGAGGTGCTGCTCGCCATCGACGCTGCCGCGGCGCACGTCTTCTCTGCCGACGGCACCGCCCACCACCCCGAGGCCAGCGCGTGAACCGCGCGCGGCGTGACGCGCTGGTGGGGTACGCCTTCGTCGGGCCGTTCCTGCTGGTCTATGCCGCAGTCCTCGTCGTGCCGCTGCTGATGGGCATCGTCATCAGCTTCAACAATGCCGACCTGTTCGGGCGGCGCGAATGGATCGGGCTCGCCAATTACGCGCAGGCCTTGAGCGATCCGGTGCTGCGGCAGGCCTTCTTCAACACGCTGACCCTGACGCTGCTGATCGTCCCGCCGCTGACGGTGATTGCGCTGCTGCTGGCCTTGGCCTTGAACCGCAACACACGGCTGGCGGCGGTGCTGCGCGGGGTGTTCTTCTCCTCGCTGGTGCTCTCGGTGACGATCGTCACCCTGATCTGGCGCTTCATCCTCACGCCCGACGCGGGGCTGGTGGCCGTGGGGCTTCAGGCCGTGGGCCAGCCGCCGATCCCCTTCCTGAGCGATCCCGCCTATGTCATTCCGGCCCTCGCGGTGACGACCTTGTGGTGGTCGCTGGGCTTCCCGATCATGCTGTTCCTCGCTGGCTTGCAGCAGGTGCCGGGCGACATCTACGAAGCCGCCGCTCTGGACGGCGCGGGCCGCTGGACGGTGTTCCGGCGCATCACGCTGCCCTCGATCCGCCGCACGCTGCTGCTGGTGGTGATGCTCCAGACCGCCGCGCAGCTCCAGATCTTCGGGCAGGCGCAGCTG
Source organism: Erythrobacteraceae bacterium (assembly GCA_027489065.1). Lineage (GTDB taxonomy): Bacteria > Pseudomonadota > Alphaproteobacteria > Sphingomonadales > Sphingomonadaceae > Erythrobacter. The sequence continues at coordinate 140,225 of JAIYAM010000018.1, forward strand.
CTGACCGGCGGCGGGCCGGGCGGGGCCTCGCGGACCATCGTGCTCTACATCTTCGAGGTGTCCTTCGGGCGCTGGGAGCTGGGCTACGCCACCGCCATCGCCGAGCTGTTGTTCGGCATGATCCTGCTCGTGACGCTGCTGCAATACTGGTTCGTCACCCGCCAGGAGGGTGATCGCGCATGAGCGAGACCGCACCTTCATCGCAGCGCCTTTCGCCGCTGGTCACGGTGCTGCTGCTGATCGGCGCAGGCATCATGCTGATGCCGATGCTGTGGACGCTGCTGCTGTCCTTCAAGAGCAATGCCGCGCTGATGGCCGACAGCGGTTCGGCCTTCATGCCGCCGTGGACGTTGGAGAACTACGCGGCAATCTTCCAAGGCTCGCTCACCACACGCTGGCTGATCAACAGCCTGATCGTCTCGACCGGCTCGACCATCGGCGTGCTGGTCCTCTCGAGCCTCGCCGGATACGGCTTCGCGCGGCTCGACTTCCCCTTCCGCCGCACCCTGTTCGTGATCGTGCTGCTGGGCCTTGCCGTGCCCGAGCAGGCGGTGATCCTCCCGCGCCACCAGCTTTTCGCGATGCTGGGGCTGCACAATTCCTACCCCGGCCTGATCCTGCCGAGCCTTACCGGCGCCTTCGGCGTGTTCTTCATGACGCAGTACTTCCGCGCCATCCCGCCCGAGCTCGACGAAGCCGCGCTGCTCGACGGCGCGAGCCGCTTGACGCTGTTCTGGAAGGTGCTGCTGCCGCTCACTTGGCCCGCGCAGGCGACCTTGGGCGTGTTCACCTTCCTCGGATCGTGGAACGACTATTGGTGGCCGCTGATCTCGGCGACGACCAGCGACTATTTCACCCTGACTGTCGGCCTCGCCTCGGCGCAGATGAACTATGCGCAGACCAGCGGGCTGGGCTTCCTGATGGCGCAGGCGGTGTTCGCCTCGATCCCGATCCTCGTCGTCTATATCGCCTTCCAGAAGCAGATCGTGCGCGCCATGGCGGGGACGGCGGTGCGATGAGGCGTGTCTTCGCTTTGGGGCTTGCCGCATTGCTGGCGGGATGCGCGCCCGCCGACGACCGGCCCGAGATTGTCGTCCAGCGCTTCTTCGGCGAGTGCGGCGCGGTCTACGGCGCCAGCACCGATGTGGCCAACGCCGACACCGAGTGCGGCATCCTCACCACGCTGATCAACCGCTTCGAAGCCGAAAATCCGGACATCCGGGTCAAGGTCAACGTCGTCGCATGGCCGGGCTACCCGCAGCTTGCCGCCCAGATGGCGGCGGGCGATCCGCCTGACCTCGTCACCATGCACCAGTCGGTGATCTCCGACTATTCGAGCCGCGGGCTGATCGAGCCGGTGGAGGGCCTGCTTGCCCAGGCGAAGATCGATCCCGCCGGCTTCACCCCGGCGGCGCGGGCGGGGGTGGAAAAGCAGGGCAAGCTCTACGGGATGCCGTGGGACACCATCGGGCGCCTGTTCCACATCAACACCGAGCTGATGGCCGAGGCCGGGCTGATGCGCGGCGGCAAGCCGGTGCTGCCCAACTCGCCGGAAGAGCTGCTCGCGCAGGCACGCCAGTTCAAGGCGAAGACCGGCAAGCCCTACCTCATCCAGGCACAGGTCAGCGCGCCCGACTTCATGGTCGCCTTCCTCTACACCTACCTCCTTGCGCAAGGATCGCCGATCTACCCCGACGATCGCCACATCAAGCTCGACACGCCCGAGGCCCGCGCGATCGTCACGCTGATGCGCCAGCTCAACACGGAGGGGCTGACCACGAGAGATCAGGACTTCCCCGCCGCCACCGCCGCCTTCACGCAAGGCAAGGGCGGGATTTTCCCGGTCGGCACATGGATGCTCGGGCCCTACGATGCCGAGGCTGCCCGCGAAGGCTCGCCGATCAAGGGGCACTATGCCGTTGCCCCCTTCCCGCGGCTGTGGGGCACGGCAGCGCCCTTCGTCGACGGGCACGCGTGGGTCGTCCCCGCTGCGACACGCAGCCCGCAAGAGCGCGCGGCGATGGCGCGGTTCCTCGCCTTTCTGTCACGCTACAATTACGACTGGTCGCGCACCGGCCAGCTTCCCGCTTTCGCGGCGGTGCTGGATCGCAGCGAGTTCAAGGCCCTGCCCCACCGAGAGGATATCGCGGCCCTCTCGCGCACCGGCAAGCAGCTGCCCGGCTATGTCGAGCGCCAGAGTGCGGTGCAGGGCCTGATCGGCGAGGAGCTGGAGGCGGCGATCACGGGCACCAAGCCGGTCGAGACCGCGCTGAAGGACGCCGAGCGGCGGGTGAACCGGCTCTACGCGCAGATGATGTGAGCTAGCCTGAGCCTCTAACCGGCAAATGGCAGTTCGACAATCCCGGTGACGCCCGGATGCGCGCGGAACAGGCCGCCCGCCCGAGGCTGGCGCTTGAGCTCCTCCGGCGTCAGGTCACGCGCCGCCGAGGTGACGAACAGCTCGTCCATCGCCGCACCTCCGAAGGCGACGCTGGTGGGGCGCTGGACGGGCACCGCGATCTCCGCCAGCAGCTCGCCCGAGGGGGCAAAGCGCCGCACGCACCAGCCGTCCCAGAAGGCGATCCACAGGCAGTCCTCGGCATCCACCGTCATCCCGTCGGGATAGCCATCACCCTCCCTGAAGGTGAGGTGCACGCGCCGCTCGCCGACGCTGCCATCGGGCGCGAGGTCGAAGGCGTAGACGGTCTGGAGCGCGGAATCGGTGTGGTACATCACCCGCCCGTCGCGGCTGAAGGCGGGGCCGTTGGTGACGCGGTAGCCGCTGTCGACCCGCTCCCAGGCGAGGTCGGGTTGCATCCGGTAAAGCGACCCGCTCGCCTGCCGTTCGGCGCGGTCCATGGTGCCGGCCCACAGCCTGCCCGCGCGGTCGATCTTGGCGTCGTTGAAGCGGTTGCCGGGGTGTTCCGGCTCGGGATTTCCGAGGTCGGTGATGCCGAAATCCGGGTCCATTGCGATGAACCCGTCATACCCGCCGCCGATGAAGCCGCCGCCCGCGCGCGGAAGGATCGAGCAGACGTGCTGGCTGACGGCGATGGTGCGCGCCCCTTCGGCCTCGCTCCAGCGGAACACGCGAGGGCTGCGGATATCGACCCAGTAGAGCGTCTGTTCGCGTGCGACCCAGACCGGTCCCTCGCCGAGGATCGCGCCGACGTCGGCGACGCACTCCATCGTCATGCCGCGCGCTCCGCGTCGGCGATGAGGTCCATCACGTCGTCGATCAGCGCAGCCATGGCGGCGCGGGCGGCGTCGGCGTCGCGCGCCTCGATGGCGGTCAGCACCGCGCGGTGCTGCGGCAAGCTCGCGGTGCGGCCCTTGAAGCGGTTGGTGAAGCGGATCGAGGTCCTCAGCGCGGTCATCACCACGTCGCGGAACTGCGCGTAGAACGGATTGGCCGAGGCTTCGAGGATGGCGATGTGGAAGGCGATGTCGGCCTCGAGCGGGTCGTCGTCCCCGATCTCGGCCGCGACCATGCGCTGGTAGCCCGCCTCGATCCCGGCGATGCCTTCGGCGCTCGCCGCCTTGGCCGCGATCGCCGCCGCCATCGGCTCGATCGCGATGCGCAGCTCGTTGAACTGGCGCAGCAGATCGAGCGAGAACTTGCGCTCGAGCATCCAGCGCAGCACGTCGGGGTCGAACAGGTTCCAGGCGCGCGGCGGCTGGACGGTGGTGCCCTTGCGGGGGCGGGCCACCAGCAGTCCCTTCGCCGTCAGCATCTTGACCGCTTCTCGGGTCACCGAACGGCTCACCTGGAATTGGGTGGCAAGGTCAGCCTCGGTCGGAAAGGGGACCGCATCGTAGTGGCCCGTGACGATGGCCTTGCCCACCGATTCGAGCAGCGCGTAGGTCAGGTTGCGTCCGCCCGATCCCACGGCTTCCATTTTCGTCATTTCCGAGATGCCCCTTTCTCGCTTTCCACGGGGGTTCGCAGATATCGTGGGCGGGTGCAATTGTTCAGCCATGGGCAGCCGTGGAGAGGCGGCGCGCGATCAGCGCGGCATCGGCTAGGATACGCATCGGGGCGGAGTCCACGTCGATGGCGCGGTCCGGCACGAGCGCGGCGAAGCGGGCGTAGAGCGCGGGGTATTCGGCAAAGGGGCCGAGCGGGTGTTCGGTGCCGTCCGCGATCAGCCGCGCGCCGCCCTCGACGATCGCGACCCGCCGTCCGCTGGCGGTTGCGACATGGATTTCCCGCACCTCCTCATGGGTCTCGCGCCAGTCGAAGGCAGCGCCAAGCTCGCCGCCGACGAACCGTATTCGTGCCGCGATCGGCGTCTGGCGATTGGAGGGGATGGTGAATTCCGCTGCCTCGACGAACAGCGGCTGGGGGAGAATTGCCGAGGCGATCGAGAGCGCGTTGATCCCGGTGTCGAGCACCCCGAAGCCCTCGGGCTCCCAGATCCACTCCTGCCCCGGGTGCCAGCGGTTCACGTCCTCGCGCCATTCGATGGCGAGCTGCGTGACGGTCTCGCCCTTGAGGAGATCGGCGGCCGGAGCGACGGCGGGGGCGTGCTGCGAGTGCCAGGCGGCGAACAGGCAGGTGCCGGCGGTGCGGGCGCGGGCTTCGAGGTCTTCGAGCTCGCCGAAGGTGGCGGCGGGGGGCTTTTCGAGCATTACGGCGATCCCCGCCGCGATGGCCTCGGCGGCGATGGCGTGGCGCACGCTCGGCGGGGTGCACAGGCTCACCGCATCGACCTCCCCCGGCATGGCGGCGAGCATCTCGGCGAGCGAGGCGAAGACCGGGACCCCGGCCTCGTCTGCGCCGTTCGGGGCGACGACGGCGACGAGCTCGAACTCCGGGTGCGCCGCGATGGCAGGAACGTGCTCGGTTCGGGCGATCTTCCCGAAGCCGATGATGGCGATGCGGATCGTCATGCGGCGGCGTCCTGACCGAGAGCCGTAACGAAGGCGCGGGCGCGTTCGGCGACGTCGCCGGCCGTCATGCCGGGCGCATAGATCGCCCCGCCAAGGCCGAAGCCGTCCGCCCCGGCGGCGCGGTAGGCGGCCATCTTGTCGGGCGTGATCCCGCCGACGACGATCAGGGGCTTGTCCCTGGGCAGCACCGCACGCTGGGCCTTCACCACAGCGGGCGACGCGGCCTCGGCGGGGAACAGCTTCAACGCATGCGCCCCGGCGCGGATTGCGGTGAAGGCTTCGCTGGGCGTGAAGTAGCCGGGCGCGGACACCAGCCCGGCGGCGCAGGCGGCCGTGATGACCTCGGGATCGGTGCCGGGAGAGACGATCAGCCGTCCGCCCGCATCGGCAACGCGCATGACATCGGCCCGGTCGAGCACTGTGCCCGCGCCGACCAGCGCCTCCTCGCCGCACGCCTTGGCGAGGCGGGCGATGCTGTCGAATGGCGTGGGCGAGTTGAGCGGCACCTCGATGATCCGGATGCCCGCCTCGACCAGCGCGGCGCCGATGCTCTCGATCTCGTCGGGCTGGACCCCGCGCAGGATCGCGACCAGCGGGCACGCGGCGAACAGGCGTGTGAAGGTTTCGGGGCTCGTCATGCCAATTCCCTGATGATTGCGCGGATGCCTTCGCGGAAGGCCGTTTCGCCGCCGATGATGTGGCCGGGTGGCAGGGCTGCGCTGTGGACCTGCGCGATGGCAGCAGCATAGAGCACGCCGAGGTCGGGGCGGCCAATGAGGTAGGGGGCCGTGCCCCCGGAACGTGTGGCGAAGCGGGCCGATGCCGCGCGCACCTCGGCACCGATCAGCAGCCCGCTGGCGTAGCTCGCCGGGTCGGAACGGGGTATGCCGAGCACCGCGCCTGCGCGAAGCGCGAACAGGTGCCCGAGAGGATCGCCGTCCGCCGATGCCGCGACGCCCGCGGCGAAGCCCGCGCCGGGCGCAGCCTCGCCTTCCAGCAGGGGCGCGAGGATCGAATGGCGGGTGAGGAGCGCAAAGACCTCGCCGGTCATCCAGGTGGCGAAGCGCGCGATTCGCCCCGCGTCGATCTGCACCCACTTGGCATGGGTGCCGGGGAGGCAGACGAGCGAATCGCCGCGCAGCGGGCCGCTGGCGAGGCCGCCGATGATCTGCACCTCCTCGCCGCGCATCACCTCGGGGGCTTGCGCGTCGCGCTGGCAGACGCCGGGAACGATGCCGGTGCGCGGGTCGATCCAGCAGATCCCGGCGGCGAGCGCCTGCGGATCGGCGGGGCAGGGGACGTAGGGCACGTTGCGCCAGCCGCGGTCGGAACCGATCATCCCGCCCAGCAGCATGGGCAGATCGCCCAGCCGCGCACGGATATCCGCCGCCTCGGCGTCGAAGCCTTCGGCGGGAACCGAGGTGATCCCGCCGCTGTCGGAGAGCGAATCCTCGACCGTCCCGTCCGCAGCGATGCGCCACGCGCGGCGGTTGGTGGTGCCCCAGTCGACCGCGATGAAGGGGCCATGCCAGTCCAAACCAGTATCCTCGAAATTGCGCGTTTGATCGCTTGCCGTCCGTCATTTATATTATAAATATGACCCGAGTAAACGCCAACAGGGATATGCACCTATGAAGCTTGCCCGGATCGAGACCTTCCTCGTGCCCCCGCGCTGGCTGTTCGTGCGGATCGAGGCCGATGACGGCAGCTTCGGCTGGGGCGAGGCGAGTCTCGAAGGCCATGCCGAGGCCGTGGCCGGTGCCTTCGAGGCGATCCGCGACCGGCTGATCGGCGCCGATCCGCGCCGCATCGAGGATATCTGGCAGATCTGCTACCGCGGCGGCTTCTACCGCGGCGGGGCGGTGCTGATGTCGGCGATCTCCGGCCTCGATCAGGCACTGTGGGACTGGAAGGGCCGTCACTACGGCATGCCCGCCTTCGAGATGCTCGGCGGGCGGGTGCGCGACAAGGTGCGCGCCTATGCCTGGATCGGCGGCGACCGCCCCGACGATATCGCCGCCGCCGCCGCCGCGCGCCGGGCGCAGGGCTTCACCGCGGTCAAGATGAACGCGACCGCCGAGGCTCCCTTCCTCGCTGCGCCGCGCTTTGCCGAGGTCGTCGCGCGGGTGCAGGCCGCGCAGGCCGAAGGGATGGACGTCGCGCTCGATTTCCACGGGCGGGTGCACCGCCCGATGGCCAAGCAGCTCGCCCGAGCCCTCGAGCCGCTGGGGCTGCTGTTCATCGAGGAGCCGGTGCTGTCCGAACATGCCGGCGCCCTGCCGCAGATCGCCGCGCTCGCCAGCATCCCCATCGCGATGGGCGAGCGCCTGTATTCCCGCTGGGACTTCAAGCCGCTGCTGGAGGCGGGCGCCGTGGACGTGATCCAGCCCGATCTCAGCCACGCAGGCGGCCTCAGCGAATGCCGCCGCATCGCCGCCATGGCCGAGATGCACGACGTCGCGGTCGCCCCGCACTGCCCGCTCGGGCCGCTCGCGCTGGGTGCCTGCCTGCAGCTGGCCGCCTGCGCGCCCAACGTGGTGCTGCAGGAGATGTCGCTCGGCATCCACTATAACGAGGGGCACGACCTGCTCGAGTTCATGACCGATCCCGCGGTGCTGACCCCGGTCGATGGCCACCTGCCGATTCCCGCCGGCCCCGGCCTCGGGATCGACATCGACGAGGCCCGGGTACGTGCCGCCGCGAGCACACCGCACCGCTGGCGCAATCCCGTGTGGCGGCACGAAGACGGAAGTTTCGCTGAATGGTGACGCCGAAAGCGTGGCTAAAAAGCCACATTGCTCCGGTGTATATCTTATTTATAATACATATTGGGTTCAGGGCCGTTTCGGCCATCTAAAATTGCGCTACGAAAACGAGCCGCACAACGCGGCCGTTACAACAAGGGGAGATGTTGATGCGTGCGATCACTCTAGTCCGCTGCACCGTTTCGGTCATGGCCATGTCGCTCGCAGCGACAGCGGCTCAGGCCCAGCAGGCGACCACCACCACCGCCGATCCGGCGGCCACCACCACCACGGCAGACGAGGTCAACGAAAGCGATGCGATCGTCGTGACGGGCCTTCGCGCATCGCTCGAGAGCGTGCGCAACATCCGCCGCAATTCCGACGAGATCATCGACGCCGTCGTCGCCGAAGACATCGCCAAGCTGCCCGATCTCAACACCGCCCAGATCGCCGCGCGCATTCCGGGCGTGCAGGTCTATCGCCAGGGCGGCGAGGCGCAGAACGTGCTGGTGCGCGGCCTGCCCAACTTCACCACCACCTACAACGGCCGCGAGATCTTCACCGCCGAGACTCGCGTCGTCGCGCTGCAGGACTTCCCGGCCGCCAACGTCGCCGCGCTCGAGGTCTACAAGACGTCTGCCGCCGACCTCGTCGAGCCGGGCCTCGCCGGCCTCATCAACGTGCGCTCGCGCATGCCCTTCGATTTCCAGGACGGGCAGGTCGCCGGTTCGGTGTGGGGTCTCTACACCCGCCAAGGCCGCGAGGTTTCGCCCAACTTCGTCTTCCTCGCCACCAAGCGCTGGGACGTGGGTGACGGCGGCGAGTTCGGGGTGCTGCTCAACGCCTCGCGGGTCGAGATGCAATATCTCGATGCGGAAATCTCCAACACCGACTTCCTCCAGACCTTCCGCAATGGCGGCAACGGGACGCTGATCGCGGATGCTGGCGCGGGAACCGCGGCGCGCTTCCCCGATATCCAGCGCCTGTTCTACCGCTCGGGCAACCGCGTGCGGCCCTCGGTCAACGGCGCGATCCAGTACAAGCCCACCCCGGACATCGAATTCTACGCCGAGGGCCTGTGGCAGGGCTTCCGCAACAAGATCGACGACCGGCTGCTCGCCGCCGAGCTGTTCAACGGGGCGCAGGTCTCCGGCCTCCAGTTCCGCGACGGCACCAACTTCGTGCGCAGCGGCACGGTCAACGCCCCTCCAGGCTCCCTGTTCTCCTTCCAGGGCGCGACCTTCAACAAGACCGACACCTACCAGTATGCCGGCGGCGTGAAGGCGACCTTCGACAAGCTCAACGTGCATGTCGATGTCGCCCGCACGCGCAGCACCTTCACCGGCTCGACCGAGTCGGTCGATCGCCGCTGGACGGCCGGGCCGACGATCAACTTCAACACCGATCGCCCATCCTTCGAGATCACCAATATCAACTTCCGCGACGAATCCGCGCAGTTCTTCGACGGGCTGTTCGAGGAGAACCAGCAGTCGAAGGGTGACGACTGGCAGTTCCGCGGCGATCTGGAATATCTCGTCGACGGCACCTTCATCCGCAGCATCCAGGCCGGCGTGCGCTACACCGACCGCGATGCGCGGCGCGAATACGCCAACCGCTTCTCGCGCCCCGCGACGCCGACCAACGCCTCAACCCTGCCGGTGATCTTCAACGTGTTCCAGGGCGTGGATGTCGGCGGCACCTATCGCTGGGCGGCGCCCACCTACGAGAGCATCCGCGACAATATCGAGCAGATCCGGCAGATCGCCGGCTTCGGTACCACGGATCCGGTTGCGCGCAATCTGCTCTACACCGCGAGCGAGAAGAACCTTGCCGGCTATGGCCAGGTCAACCTCGGCTCGGGCGATCTCGAAGGTACCTTCGGCGTCCGCTACGTCCGGGTGAAGACCCGCGTCGCCGGACCCACGCCGACCGGCATTCCGCAGATCGACGAGGGCAGCACCGACACCTCGTGGCTGCCCAACGCGAGCGTCCGCTACCGCGTCACGCCCGAAATCCAGCTGCGCGCGGCGGTCTCCAAGACCCGCACTCTTCCGACCTTCGCCGATCTCAACCCCGCCCTCGTGCTCAACCAGGCGCCGCAAACCCCGGACGGTCTCGGCACGCCGAGCCAGCCGCGCACGGGCAGCGGCGGCAACCCGTTCCTGAACCCCTTCACTTCGTGGAACTTCGACGCGGCGATCGAGTGGTACTTCGCCCCGGCCTCCTTCGTCTCGCTGACCGGCTTCCACCGCCAGGTCGATGGCTTCATCCAGCCGGGCAGCGTCGACATCCCCGACACCCCGGTCGGCTACCTGCGCATCTTCGCGCCTGAGAACACCGGGAAGGGCCGGATCACGGGCGTCGAATTGCAGGGCCAGGCCTTCGCCGATTTCGACAGCCTGCCCGATTGGGCCAAGGGCTTCGGGGTGCAGGTCAACGTCACGTATCTCGACGCCAAGACCCAGCAGAACAACGGTGCGGGCGGGCTATCCTACCAGCCGATCACCGACCAACTCAACGGCGTGTCGAAGTGGAATGCCAACGTGGTCGGCATCTACGAACGCTACGGCGCTTCGGTGCGGCTCGCCTACAACGACCGCTCGAGCTACCGCGCCACGCAGCAGTTCCGCGGCGACGACATCTACACAGAGACGGCCCGCCCGGCCGGACGCCTCGACCTGTCGCTGAGCTACAACATCAACGACGATCTCTCGATCTTCGGCGACTGGACGAACATCACCCGCGAGCAGTTCCGGCAGGACGCTTCCTCGGCCCGCAACGGCGCGCCGCGGGCGGACTTCATCCGCTATCTGCGCGACGACGAGAGCACCGTCTCGCTCGGCTTCCGGTTCCGCTTCGGACGCTAGGTCACTTGCGCGCGGCGGCGGGACGCAGGCTCGGTGCAATCACCGGCTTGCCGTCCCGCCATCCGAGCGGGGCAATGTACATCGCGCGGCCCTTCTTCGCGTTCTGGCACCCGCCGCGCGCGATATGGGCGTGGAACATGATGTACTGGCGCCCGTTCGCCTCGAAGACTGCCTGATGCCCCGGCCCGCTGAGGCAGCCTGCGGTCTTGTCCATGTAGCTGTAGAGGATCGGGTTGTCGGGCGCGTCCTTGCACGGCCCCGTCGGCCCGGTGCAGGTCGCATAGCCCATGGCGTAAGGTGACAGGCGCTGGTGCGGTTCCCAGCCGAAATGGTTGGCCGAATAGAACAGCACATACCCTGCGCCGTGCTTCACCATCGTCGGGGATTCGATCACGTGGGCTTCCCACGGCAGGTCGTTGGTGAGCAGCACGGTCGGCTCTCCGGTCAGGCCCAGCCCGTCGGGCGTCATCGGCTGCACGTAGATGTCGGTCGGCTTGCCCACCGCGTTGGCATCGGCCTTGTAGTAGAGGTAGAGCTTGCCGTCCGCGTCGCGGAAGGGGCTGGCGTCGATCGTCCCGCCGAGCGCGCGCTGGCAGATCAGCGGCTCCTTCGCGTCCGAGGTGAACGGCCCGAGCGGATCGGCGCTGGTCGCAACGCCTGTGCACTGCTTCCCGCTCGCCTTCTCGCGCGCGGTGAAGAAGAGCAGGTACCGCTCACCCAGCTTCATCACCTCGGGCGCCCAGGTCCACCCGCGCTGCGCCCAGGCGGGCAGGACCGGCATGGCATCGTGAAGCTTCTCGCCGTCCTTCAGCGGCCCCCAGGTGACCAGATCGTCGGAGACCGCCATCTGCACATTGGCCTGATCGCGCTCGGCATTGGTGGCATAGGCGAGATACTTGCCGTCATGCGGCAGCACGAAGGGGTCGGGGAAGTTGACCGGGTACACCGGCACGAAAGGTTGCGGCTCGGCAGTCGATGCCGCAGGCGCGGCGCAGGCGAGCAGGGCGAACGAAAAAGCGAACGTGGCGGACTGGCGCAAGCGGGGCTCCCTTGAGGCTGGTTGCAGCGCTGCACTGGCATCGCGGCTTGTTCGGAGCGTATTATCATATAAATGACTGGCAGATGAAAGAGCCTCACCACCACCCGTCCACGCCCGGCGCGCATCGATCGATCTTCGGCCACCTGCCGGATGGCCGAGCGGTCGAGGCGGTAACGCTCGTCAACCGCCACGGCATGAGCGCGACAATCCTTGCCTACGGGGCGACGCTCCAGTCGCTGATCGTCCCGGACCGCGACGGCGTGCTCGCCGATGTCACCCTCGGCCACGCCAGCCTCGCTGAGTATCTCGATCAGCCGCAATATTTCGGATCGAGCGTGGGGCGGGTCGCCAACCGCATCGCGGGCGGGCGCTTCGTGCTCGACGGGCAGGAATACCATATCCCCGCAAACAACGGCCCCAACGCGCTGCACGGCGGCCCGGGCGGCTTCGACAAGGCGCTGTGGGAGATCACCGAGGTCGCTGGCGGCCCCGAACCGCTCGTCCGCTTCGCCCATGTCAGCCCGGACGGCGACCAGGGCTTCCCTGGCGAACTCAGCGTCACGGCGACCTACACCCTCACCGATGGCGGTGATCTGGCGATCGAGTACACCGCGACCACCGACCGCCCGACGATCGTCAACATGACCAACCACGCCTACTGGAACCTCGCGGGCGAGGGCGCAGCGACCGGCGCGATGGATCACGTGCTGATGATCCCGGCCGAGCACTTCCTGCCGACCGATGCGACCGCGATCCCCACCGGCGAATTCGTGTCCGTCGAAGGCACCCCCTTCGACTTTCGCCAGCCGACCGCGATCGGCGCGCGGGTGCGCGATGCCTCGCATCCGCAGATCCGCATCGGTACCGGCTATGATCATAACTGGGTAGTCGCCCGCACGCGCAGCGATGCGCCGCGGCTGCTGGCCACGCTCGCGCATCCGGAGTCGGGACGCACGCTCGCGGTGCTTTCCACCGAGCCCGGGGCGCAGTTCTATTCGGGGAATTTTCTGGACGGCAGCAGCATCGGCAAGGCGGGGCAGTGCTACCGGATGGGCGACGGCATCGCGCTCGAGCCGCAGATGTTCCCGGATACGCCCAATCGTCCGGAGTTCGGTGAAATCCGTCTCGCGCCGGGCGAGACATACGAGCACCGCATGATCTTCCGCTTCGGCGCGGAAGGATAGGGAGCGCCGCTGGCGAACGCTCCCCAAGGGGCAGGTCAGGCCGGGGCGCTCTCGGTGGAGTCGCAGGCGGCGTGGTAGTTGTGGACAGCCTGCTGCATCTGCGCATGACGCCACTGGGTGTAGCTGTAGTCGACCTGCATGTCGGCAGCGGGTTCTGCCTTCGCGCTGATGCGGGACTTGGACTTGAAGAGATTCCAGATGGCCATGTCGGGTTCCTTTTCGTGGGGGCTTTGACCCCTCCTCGCCTGGGACTGGACAGTGGCACGAAGCACACGGTGGGCGCTCTATCCTGCTATTGCCTCATTTGATTTCGGCGACGCGGAGCCTCGCTTCATCGGCGATTAAGCTCAGGCGCTGACCCCGAACAGGCGGCCGACGGCGGCGGTGATCGCCATCGCGAACACCCCCCAGCCCACCACCCGCAAGGTCGCCGGCACAAGCGGTGCGGCCCCGGCTTTCGCGCCGAGCGCGCCGAGGATCGCGAGGCTCAGCACCGATACGGCGACGACGCTGGCGATGATCGCTCCGCCCGGCGCGAGCCATGCGGCGATCAGCGGCACGGCGGCGGCCGCGCTGAAGGTCGCACCCGAAGCGAGCGCGGCCTGCAGCGGCCGGGCCGCGAGATGCTCCGAAAGACCCAGCTCGTCGCGCACATGCGCCGCAAGCGGATCGAGCGCGGTGAGTTCGCGCGCCACCGCCGCCGCGGTCGCCTCGCTCAGCCCGCGGGCGACGTAGATCGCGGCGAGCTCGGCCTCCTCGTCGGCCGGCGTCGCAGCGAGCGCCTCCTCCTCGCGGGCGATGTCGGCGCGTTCGCTGTCGGCCTGCGAAGAGACGGAGATGTACTCCCCCGCCGCCATCGACATCGCGCCGGCGATCAGCGCGGCCGACCCGGCGATCAGGATCGCGCCGGGCTCCGGGGTTGCCGCCGCCACCCCGATGATCAGCGAGGCGACCGAGATGATCCCGTCATTCGCGCCGAGCACCGCGGCCCGCAGCCAGCCGGTGCGGTGGACATAGTGCGGATCGTCGGGGTGGGCGTTCGGTTCGATCATGCGCGCCCTTGTGCTCCCTTCGGGCCTCGCCGCGCAAGGGGCACGCGCTTCATCCGAAGCCGCAGCGTGTTCGTCGAGCCCGCCTTGCGGCCCTGCCGGTGGAGTGCCACGCCGCCGCAACGACTAGCCGCACTCCTGCCTCGTTCGGCCTTCGTTCAGGCAGGATCGGGACAAGCGCCGACGCATCCGCCTGTCGATTGTGACCCAACCCGCTCATGGCTTCCACCGCACCGCTCGAAACGGCCTACCTCGCCCAGCGTGACCGCCTCGCGCGGTTCCTGCGCGCGCGCGGGGCGGGGGATGCGACGGAGGACCTGCTTCAGGAATTGTGGCTGCGCCTCGCCGCCGCGCCCGATCCGGCAGCGGCCTGCGGCATGGCCTACATGATGCGCGCTGCCGACCGGCTGATGATCGACCGCTACCGTTCGGAAAAGCAGGCGGCCTCCCGCGAGAAGGCCTGGGCCGAAACGCAACCGGGCCTTGCCGACAACATCGCCCCTGCCCCCGGCCCCGAACGGAGCATCGCTGCGCGCCAGCAGGTCGCTCTGGTCAGCCAGGCGCTCGAGGAGGTGGGGGAGCGCGCCGCCGCCCTGTTCCGCCGCCACCGCGTCGACGGCGTGTCGCAGCGCGCGCTCGCGGAGGAATTCAGGGTGAGCGTCAGCACGGTCGAAAGCGACCTGAGGCGCGTCTATGCACGAATTTGCGATGTCAGAAGGGCGATCGATGAGGCATGAGGCGAACGGCTCCGTCTTGCTGTCAGGAGGCCCTGAGCGATGACCGGTGCGATGAACCCTGAACAATCGATCCGCGACGAAGCCGTGGGCTGGGCGCTGCGCATGCGCGAGCCGGACTTTGCCGACTGGGACGGTTTCACCGCCTGGCTCGAGATCGACCCGGCGCATTCCGCCGCCTATGACGAAGTGCAATTCGCGCTCGGCGAGGCCGACGCGGCGCTCGAACTGCTGCCCGACGCCGCAGCGGAGCCGGCATATGTCGCCGCCGCGAACGATAACCCTCCCGGCTGGTTCGCCAGCCGCCGCGGCTGGCTCGGCGGGGCGATCGCCGCTTCGCTGGTGCTGGCGATCACCTCGGTGCTGTGGTTCTCGCCGCGGGGCGAGCAGCTCTACGCCACCGCGCCCGGAGAAACCCGGCTGATCGCGCTCGCCGATGGCAGCACGGTGACGCTCGCGGGCGGCAGCCGCATCGCGATCGAGGGCGAGCGCGAAGCGCGGCTCGAGGCGGGTCAGGCGCTCTTCACCATCCGCCATCAAACCGCCAATCCCTTCGTGCTCACTGCGGGCGAGGACCGGCTGGTCGATGCCGGGACCGTGTTCGACGTGCGGCTCGCGGGCAGCCGCGTCGACCTCACCGTGGCCGAGGGCGCGGTGATCGTGAACCCCAAGGGCCAGAACCTCATGGTCACCGCCGGCGGGCGGGCGGTGCGCCAAGCTGGCGGGCGCTACAGCCTCGCATCCGTCGATCCGCAGGCGGTCGGCGAATGGAGCCGCGGGCGGATCAGCTTCGAGAGCGCGAGCCTCGCCGAGATCGCCGCCGAACTCAGCCGCGCCACCGGACGCCGCTTCACCAGCGCCGACAGCACGACCAAGCTGTCGGGCAGCATTGCGCTCGATGAAGTGCGCACCGATCCGCGCGCGCTCGAAGCGCTGCTCGGCGTGAAGGTGCGCGCGGCGGGCGAGGACTGGGTGCTCGAGGCCGAGTGACTGGCATGAAGCCCGCTCTCCTCCCGCTACTTGCGGTCGCGGTGATCGCCGCCCCTGCGCCGCTTGCCGCGCGCGAGGCGGTGCTTGCGGTTCCGGCGGGCACGGTGTCGGAGGTGGCGATCGGCATCGCGCGGGCGACCAATGCCAGCATCGTGATCGCCGATCCGGCGCTGGGCCGCACGCGGGTGGCGGGGATCAAGGGCCGGATGGACGCCGAGGATGCGGTGCAGAAGCTCGCCCGCGCCAGCGGCATGAAGGCGGTGCGCGTGGGCCCGAGCGCATGGCGGCTGGTCGCCGCGCCGCGCCCCGCGCCCGTGTTCGCGCGCGCCCGCCCGGCGCGCCTCGTGCCCGCAGCCTATACCCCGAGCAGCGCCCCGCCGGCCGCCGAAGAAGGCGAGCCGATCACCGTCACCGCCTCCAAGCGCGACCTCAGCTTCGGCGAATTCGCCGGGCAGGTGACGCTGCTCGACGGCGCGGTGCTCGAACGTGGCGGGGTCGGCGGGACCGAGCGCATCACGCAGCGCGCCGCGACCGTCAGCTCGACCTATCTCGGCAGCGGGCGCAACAAGCTGTTCATCCGGGGCATCGCGGATTCGAGCTTCACCGGGCCGACGCAGGCGACCGTGGGCCAGTATTTCGGCGACCTGCGCCTCTCCTACAACGCGCCCGATCCGGACCTGCGCCTGTCGGATATGGAGCGCGTCGAGATCCTCGAAGGGCCGCAAGGGACGCTCTACGGCGCAGGTTCGCTGGGCGGGATCATCCGTCTGGTGCCGCGCGCGCCCGAGCCGGGCGAGACGCAACTCATCGTCTCGGGCGGGGCGAGCGCGATCGCCAATGGCGAGCCGGGCGCCGATGCCCATGCGACGCTCAACCTGCCGCTCGCCGGGGAGACCGCCACCCTGCGGCTCAATTTCGATGCGGCGACGCTCGGCGGCTATATCGACAAGCCGGTGATCGGCCGCCGCGACGTCAACCGCACGGCGATCTTCGCCGGGCGTGCGGCCCTGCGGGTCGACATCGCGCCGGACTGGAGCGCCGACGTGATCCTGCTCGGGCAGGACACCGAGGCGAGGGACAGCCAGTATGCCGACCGCGGCGCCCGGCGGCGGCTCGACAGCTCGGCGCAGGTGCCCGAGGGAAGCCGCGCGCAATACGGGCAGGCGCAGGTGGTGCTGAGCGGGCGGATGGGCGACATCCGTCTGAGGTCCTCGACCGGGCTCGGCGCGCAGGACCTCGCCGAGCGCTATGACGCGACTGTCCCGGGCGGTGCGCCGCGGCTGTTCCGGCAGCGCAACGAGACGCGCATGATCGCCAACGAGACGCGCATCTGGCAACCCGTGGGGGCAAGCGGTTTCGGCTGGGTGCTCGGCTCGAGCATCATCGACAACCGCAACACCCTGACCCGCGCCCTCGGCGAGGGAGCCGTGCCCCCGTCCTCCGCTAACGCCGGGGCGGGCGGCATCGTCTCCGGCCCGGCCGGGCCGAGGTTCGCCGCAATCCCGGCCGCGACCGGCGTCACCAACACCGTTTTCGAGATCACCGGCTACGGCGAGGCGAGCTACCGCGTGCTGCGGGCGCTGACGCTGTCGGCGGGCCTCAGGGTCACCAGCGTGGAGATCGGCGGGGCGGGCGAGGACGTTGCGCGGCAGATCGCTGTCGCAGGGGCTGCGATCACCGCCAAGCGGCGCGAGACGGCCTATCTCCCCTCCGCCTCGGCCCTGCTCGACATCGGCGAGAAGGGGCGGGCGTATCTGCGCTATCAGGAGGGCTTCCGCCCCGGCGGTCTGGCGGTTTCGGGCGACTTCGTGCGCCAGTTCCGGTCCGACCATGCGCGCACCGTGGAGCTGGGCGGCGGCTGGGGCCTGCCGGGGCGAGGGCCCTTCGATATCGGGGTGAGCCTGTCCTACACCCGCTGGCGCGACATCCAGGCCGATTTCATCGACGATGGCGGCCTGCCCTCGACCGCGAATATCGGCAACGGCACGATTCTAGCGGCGAGCGTCAACGGCAGCGCGCGGCTTGCCGGGGACCTGCGGCTGGAATTCGGCGCGACGCTCAACGACAGCGATGTCGACGAGCCGGTGGTGGTGCCCCTCGACCGGCTCAGCCGCATCCCCAACATCGCGCGGTTCTCGGGGCGCGCGGGGCTGCAATGGCGGCGCGATTTCGACGACGGTACGGCGATCGAGGCGGAAGGCTGGGCGAGCTATGTCGGCAAGTCGCGGCTCGGGATCGGGCCGGAGCTGGGCGAATTGCAGGGCGATTACCTCGACAGCGGGGCGAACCTGCGCTGGGGCCGCCAGAGCGCGGGGCTGACGCTGTCGGTCACCAACCTCGCCGGGACCGTGGGCAACCGCTTCGCATTGGGCACGCCGTTCTCCACCGGCCGCGCGCAGATCACCCCGCTCCAGCCGCGCACCATCCGCATCGGTTTCGACGCGCGCTTCTGAATTTTTTTGCGCGCGCGGCCAAGGTGCCGTGCCGACGCCTCCGTCTCTTGGTGAAAACCCACCAGGAGGACCCCAAATGCCCCGTACTACCCCCCTCGTCTGCACCCTGCTCGCCGGCACTGCCGTGGCCGCGCTGTCCCAGCCGCTCGCCGCGCAGACCGTCATCAACACCGCGCGCACCACGCCGGTCGTCACCTCGACCGTGAACGCCGGACAGCCCGCCGACGTGCGGATCGACGCCGCCGGATCGGTGACGGTCGCCAGCGGCACGGCGGTGACGGTCGACAGCAACAACTCGGTCACCAACGCGGGCAACGTCAAGATCACCAATGCCGACAACGCGGTCGGCATCCGCGTGACTGCGGGCCGCACGGCGAACATCGTAAACTCCGGCACGATCACCATCGACGAGACCTACACCCCGACCGACACCGACAATGACGGCGATCTCGACGGGCCCTTCGCCACCGGCACGGGCCGCACCGCGATCCTCCTCGAAGGCGCGCTGACCGGCAACCTTTCGCACACCGGCACGATCCTCGTCGAAGGCAACAATTCGGCCGGTATCCGCGCGGTCGGCCCGATCACCGGCACCGTGACCCACGAAGGCAAGACCACCGTGATCGGCACCAACGCGACCGGCGTGGCGCTTGGCGCTGTCTCGGGCAATGTCCGGCTCGCGGGCGAGATCTCCGTGCGCGGGCAGGACGCGCGCGGCGCCGTGCTCAGCGGCGACATCGGCGGCCGCCTGCAGGTGCAGAGCAGCATCACCGCGACCGGTTATCGCACCGCGCCTGCGCCGTCCGACGTCACCAAGCTCGATGCCGATGACCTGCTGCAAGGCGGCAGCGCGCTCACCATCGAGGGCAATGTCGCGCGCGGCATCGTCTTCGAGGTGCCCCCCGTCGATGCCGTCGCGTCCGACCCCGACGAGGACAAGGACGGGATCGAGGACGCCAAGGAAGGCACCACCCGCATCATCGCCTATGGCGCGGCGCCCGCGGTGCAGATCGGCGGCGCGAACAACATGACCGTCGGCGCGACCCAGAACACCGCAACCGGCTTCGGCATCATCATGGCCGGCCAGATCACCGGCGACGGCGTCTATCAGGGCGTTGACGGCACGGGCATGCGCATCGGCGGGCGCGGCGGCTCGGTCGCGGTGGCGGGCGGGATGCTCGTCAACGGCGAGATCCGCGGCGCATCGCGGGGCGGCAATGCCACCGGCCTCAACCTTGCGGCCGGCACCGACCTGCCCGAACTGCGCAACGCCGGCACCATCGCCGCGACCGTCACCGGCACCGCCGGCACGGGCCAGGCGACGGCAGTGCTGATCGGCGAGAATGCGAACGTGCCGACCTTGCGCAATTCCAAGGCGATCAGCGCAACCGGCATCACCACCGGCAGCGCGACCGCGATCCTCGACCGGTCGGGCACGCTCGCCCTTGTCGAGAACAGCGGCGCGATCACCGCGAGCGGGGCGGACGCCGCCTCGACCCGCAATGTCGCGATCGACCTGTCGGCGCGCACCGGCGACAGCATCATCCGTCAGACCGTGGTCGCCTCGGGCGTGGCCGCGCCGATCATCACCGGGGCGGTCCGCTTCGGCAGCGGCAATGACCGGCTCGAACTGCTCGACGGCACGATGAACGGCAATGTCAGCTTCGGCGGCGGCACCAACCGGCTGATCATGAGCGGCGATGCGGTGATGATCGGCAATGCCGACTTCGGCGGCGGGCAGGGCTTCCTGACGCTCGCCAACACCGCGCTGTTCAATGGACGGCTGACCAATGCGCAGAACGTTGCGGTCAATGTCGGCAGCGGCACGCTCCAGCTGGCCGGGCAGACGACCATCGCCAGCCTCGAAACCGGCGCAGGCGGCGTGATCGGCGCGACGGTCGGCGGACCTGCCGGCACCAACACCGCGATCACCGTGACCGGCAATGCCACCTTCGGCACCGGCACCAAGCTGCGCATCCGCCTTGCCGACATCAACTCGGCCGTGGGCACCTTCACCGTCATCAACGCCGGGAGCCTGACCGGAGCTGCCAACCTCACCGCGGATTCCGCGCTGGTGCCGTTCCTCTACAAGGCGGCCGTGGCGGTGAGCGGCAACAACGTGAACGTCGCGGTGACCCGCAAGGCGACCAGCGAGCTGGGCCTCAACGCCTCGGAAGGCCGCGCCTTCGACCCGCTGTTCGCGGCGCTTTCCAAGGACGCCAAGGTCGCCGACCTGTTCCTCAACATCAACAACGCCGAGGTGTTCCAGGCCTATGTCGCCCAGACCCTGCCCGACCACGCCGGTGGCAGCTTCGAAGGCGTGAGCCAGGGCCTGCGCACGCTCGCCCGCAGCTTCATGGACCCCAGCGCGCCCTTCGACGAGGAAGGCAAGCTGAAGATCATCGCCGACTTCGGCAACTGGAACGTCGACAAGGAACGCGGGACATCGGCCGATTTCGATCTCGGCGGGCTCGGCGTGCGCGCCGGGGCGGAATACATCACCGGGATCGGCGCCTTCGGGATCACCGGAACCTGGCTGTGGAACAAGCACACCAGCGGGCCGGGCGACAATTCGGTGCTCTCGGACAGCTACGAGGCGGGCGTGCACTGGCGCGGCAAGTTCGGTCCGGTGCTCGGCTTTGCGCGGGTCGGTGCGGGCAAGTCCGACTTCTCGGGCAGCCGCGTCTTCGCCGGCGGCACGGGCACCAACGCGGTCAACTACACGATCGCGCGCGAGTGGAGCGGTGATTTCGTCACCGCCACCGGCGGCGTCTCGATCGAGGGCGGCGGGCAGTTCTTCTTCTTCCGCCCCTCGGTGGTGGTCGATTACCTGCGCCTCAAGGAGGACGGCTACACCGAGACCGGCGGTGGCAATGCGCTCAATCTCACGGTCGATGGCCGGTCCAGCAAGGAGCTGGCGGTCAATGGCGGGCTTGCGGTGGGCGCGGACCTGTGGGGCATGCAGTCGCGCGATCGCGGCTGGCTGCGGCTCGAGGCCGAAGGCGGCTGGCGCGAGCTTCTAACCAGCGATCTCGGCGAGACCCGGGCGCGCTACAACACCGGCACGCAGTTCACGCTGACGCCGGAAGGCCGTGACAGCGGCTGGTTCGCCCGCGCCCGCGCGCTGGGCGGGGACGGCAGCTACAGGATCGCCGGCGAGGTCGGGCTGGAAGAACAGTTCGGCCAGATCGGCTACTCTTTGCGCGCATCGCTCCGCTTCGGCTGGTGATGTGCGCGGGGTGCCGGTTGTCGCATGCCCCCCCGCTGCGCCGGCACCCCCACTCTTCGCGAATGAATGGACGAAAGGTATGAGGACCCTCGCAACTCTTGCCGCCGCGCTGCTGGCCGCGGCGTGCACCCCTGCCCAGATGCGCCTGCCCGATGGCCTTGCCGCCGCCGGGCAGGTGCTGCCTGTCGAGGGGATCGGCGGCGGCAACAGGGGCCGCTTCTATATCGGCGCGTGGCAGGGCAGCTTCACCCGATCGGAGGAGCGGCTCGCGCTGTTCGATGCGCTGGTGACCAACCGCGCGGGCGCGGACTTCATCATCGAGGGGCCGGGCATTTCGGAGACGATCGAGGCGACATGCCGGATGCGCGAGCGGGTGGTGGAGCTGGGCGTCGTGTCCTTCACGCCCGGACGCATGGCCTATGCCTGCCAGTTCACGGCAGAGGGGAGGAGTTTCCCCGCGCGCTTCGAATTGCAGGAGGCGAGGACCGGCCTCGCCGATGCGCTGAGCCGCCGCCAGCGCTTGGGCGAAATCGCGCTGGGCGGCGAGGTGGTGCAGATCCGCTCGGTGCACAGGGTCGCAGGCTCGCCCTTCGAGCTGGCGAGCCCGATCGGCTACATCTTCGAACAGCAGGGCCGCGAGGTTGGCGCGGTGGAACTGAACGGCAAGGCGCGGCTGATCCTTGCCGACCCCGCCAACGAAGGGCTGGCACGGACACTGACGATCGCGGGCCTGACGCTGGCATTGTTGCGCGATCCGGCGAATTCCGCGCTCGGTGATTGATGGGCGGGTGATCAAGGGGCGGGTTTGCCGGGCGTATGTTGGCGCCAGACCCCTGTTAGACCCCCTCCAGACCCCTGCTAGACCCCTCCTAGACCTCGCTCAGCGCGCTGTTTCACGTGGAACATCGCTTTGACGGGCCTGCACCGCGACCATGTAGTCGACGATGGCCGGCACTGCCTCGGGATCGACCGGAGCCTTGTAGAGCGTGATCATCTTGGCAACCGTCGCCTCCCACTTTGCGCGCGGGACCCCGGGCTGCTGGAGCATGGTCGATGGCGAGTGGCAGGCGGTGCAGTTCTCGATGACCGCCTGACGGCCCGGTCCTTCGGGCAGGTCGTCGGAATCGTCCGGCAGGGTGATGCTGGCGTCCTTGAACTGCACCACGGGCGAGGCATCGCAGCCCGCCAGACACAGCAGCGCCAGTAGGGCGAGGACGCCCCTCATTGCGCCCTCAGGGTGATGCGTTCGATGACGCTCCGGGCATAGCCCGAGGGGTTCCAGACGAGTTCGCCGGGCTGGGTCAAGCCATTGGAATTGGCCGCTTTGGTGCCGATTTGCGTCAGGTCACCTGACACACTCGGCAGCGTCACCGACCAGCGGCGGAAGGCGTAGGGGCCGTGCTCGTCGGGGCCGAGGGTGCAGGGGATTTCCCAGCCATCCCCGACCAGATCGACCTTGGCGAGACCCGCGTCCCCGCCCATCGCTATGCCCTCAAGGGTGAGCGGTTTGCCGAGCGCCACGGTGGCCCCGTCGGCATGGCTGGTGATGAAGCTGCGCGGCGGCATGGCGGTGATCGGCACGGTCGGGAAGTCCTTGTCCCCCGGCTTCACCGCCACCGTCGGCCAGCGGTAAGTCTCTGCGACGTAATGGCTTTCGTCCTCGCCGGAGAGCGCCTCGATGGTTGAGAGCATCTTCACCCAATAGGTCGAGAACCAGCCCGGCACCACGATCCGCAAGGGGAAGCCGTGGAGGATCGGCAGCGGCTCGTCGTTCATCGCCCAGGCGACCAGCACATCGTCGCGCATCGCGATATCGATCGGGATCGACTTGATGAATTGCGGCGCGCCGTCGGTCATCGGCACGTCGAGCCCGGCGAAGCGAACGCGCTTCGCCCCCTCGGCGACGCCCGCCTTGGCGAGCACGTCCTTGAGGCGCACCCCCGTCCACTTCGCGCAGCCCATCGCGCCGTTGCCCCACTGGGTGCCGGTGACGCGCGGCTCCGAGAGGCCCCGCCCGTTGCCTGCGCACTGGTTGATCGCAACGATCTCAACGGTTTCGCCTGCCGAGGCGATCTCGTCCAAGGTCAGCGCCACCGGCGCCTTGACCGCTCCGCCCACCGCAACGCGGTGCTTCGCGGCGCTCACCTCGGTCGGCATCGGCCAGTTCCAGCGCACGAACATCCGATTGTTCGGGGTGATCGTGCCGGTGCGGAACACCTCCATCGGGGCTTCGAGCAGGGGCGGCCGGATGCGCTGGACGATCATCTCGCCCTTGCCAGGGAATTGCGGATCCAGCGGCCTGAGGCTCGGCCCACCGGGAAGCCCGAGGTCGATGAGCTTCTGGCCGAACACCGGCCCCGCCAGCGCCGCGCCGCCAGCGCCAGCGATCAGCGCGCGGCGGGTAAGCCTCTGAGAACTCACGCCTCCGCGCCCTCGAGCCTTGCGATCAGCGCGCCGATGTCGGCGACCGCCAGATCATGCGCCGCGATCAGATCGCCGATGTCGTCGAGCCGCGCCATCTCGCCGTCGTCGCGCATGATCGAGCAGATCACCGCCGCATCGCCCGCGCCCGCGGCCCTTGCAAGGTCGATCGAGGCTTCGCAGGCCGCGGCCCGCTCCAGCACGCCGCCGGGCCTCGCGATCAGCGGGAAGACGTGGCCGGGGGAATGGATGTCGGCATTGGTCGCCCCCTCGGCAATCGCGACGCTGACGGTGTGCGCGCGGTCGGCGGCGGAGATGCCGGTCGACACGCCGTGCGCCGCCTCGATCGAGCGGGCGAAGGGCCGCCCGGTCTGGCGCGCCGTGCCGGGATTGACGAGGGTGAGCCCCAGTCGCTCGGCGCGTTCGGGCGTCACCGAAAGGCAGATCAGGCCCCGCCCGTGGGTGGCCATGAAGTTGATCGCCTCGGGTGTGACATGCTTCGCCGCGATCATCAGGTCGATGTCGCCGCCCCGCAGCCGGTCGCCCGAGATGACGACCATCCGGCCCGCCGCAATCGCCTCAAGCGCTGCGTCGAATTCGGCGCTCATCACGCAAGGTCCCTTCCGGCAGCGAAGCTCTTCGCCCCGAGCACGACCTGCTTGCCGACCAGCTCCAGCTGGCCGCGGGCGCGCTCGTCGAGGCATTCGCCGTCGGGCGAGAACATGCCCTGATAGGTGCGGATCGTCGCGCCCATCGGGGTGGGCCAGCCGCGCAGGGCATGGGTGATCGCGCGCATGGTGAGCAGCGTCGACATCGACGCCTGATCGCCGAAAGCGGTGGCGATAAGGCCGACGGCGCGGCCATCGAGATAGGGCCGCTCGTCTTTGGCGAGGTCCTCCAGGTAATCGAGCGCATTCTTGACCACGCCCGAGATCGTGCCGTGATAGCCCGGCGCAGCCACAAGGAGCCCGTCCGCCGCGCGCACAGCTTCGACGAGCTCCGCGCCCATCTGGGTGGTGTAGCCGGGGCCGCGGTAATGGGAGAGGGCGGCGCAATATTCCCCGCCGAACACCGTCACCTCGGCCCCTTCGCCCGCGGCGATTCCGGCCGCGAGGCGCAGCGCCTGCTCCGTGGAAGAGCCGGGATTGACCGTGCCGCCAAGGGCTACGATGCGCGTCATGAAGTGGTTGTCCTTTCGGTGAGGTAGGCGGCGAGGGCGGCGGTCTCTTGCGCCGAGAAATGCAGGCCGAGCTTGGTGCGCCGCCATAGCACGTCCTCGGCGGTGCGCGCCCATTCGGTCGTGACGAGGTGGTCGACCTCCGCGGCGGTCAAGCCGTGGCCGAAGTGCTGGCCGAGGTCGCTCGGCTGCGTGGCATCGCCGAGGAAGTCGAAGGCGCAGGTGCCATAGAGCTGGATGAGCCGCCGGGCGTCGCGCTCCGAGAGGAACGGATAGCGTGCGGCCAATTCGCGCATTTTGGCGCCCGCCTCGTCACGTCCGAAATCGCCGCCGGGAAGGAAGGCGCCGCCGGTCCAGTCCTTGCCTTCCAGGACGGCAAGGAAGGGGGCGAGCTGCTCGACCGCCTCGGCCGCAAGGTGCCGGTAGGTGGTGATCTTGCCGCCGAACACCGAGAGCAGCGGCGCGGTTCCGTCGGTCCCGCCGTCAAGTTCGAAGCGATAGCCGCGGGTCGCCGCCTCGGGCTTGCCCGAGCCGTCGTCGACCAGCGGGCGCACGCCGGAATAGGTCCAGACGACATCGGCGGGGGTCACGGGTTTGCGGAAGTATTCGGACGCGCCTTCGCACAGGTAGGCGATTTCCTCGGGGCTCGCCTTGACCTCGTCGAGGCCAGCTTGGTGGTCCACATCGGTCGTGCCGATCAGGGTGAAGTCGCTCTCGTAGGGAATGGCGAAGAAGATCCGCCCGTCGGGCAGCTGGAAGAAATAGGCGAAGTCGTGGTCGAAGAGCTTCTTCACCACGATGTGCGAGCCGCGCACGAGGCGCATCTTCTGCGTGGTGGGCTCACCGGCGCGGCCCAGCAGCTCGAGCACCCGCGGGCCGGCGGCGTTGACCACCGCGCGGGCGTGAAAGGTTTCGGCTCCGGTTTCGATGCGCCACACCTCGCCCTCGCGGGCGAGCGCGGTCACTTCGCAGCGGGTGCGCACCTCTGCACCCCTGTCCGCAGCATCGCGGGCGTTGAGGACGACAAGGCGCGCATCGTCCACCCAGCCATCGGAATAGGCAAAGGCGCGGGTGTATTCCGGCTTGAGCGGCGCGCCGGCGGGATGCTGGCGCAGGTCCACGCCCTCGGCGGACGGCAGGCGCTTGCGGCCGCCGATATGGTCGTAGAGGAACAGGCCCAGCCGCAGCAGCCAGCGCGGGCGCAGGCCGGGGCGGTGGGGGAGGATGAAGCGCAGCGGCCAGATGATGTGCGGGGCAATGCCCCACAGCACTTCGCGCTCGGACAGGGACTCGCGCACGAGGGCGAATTCGTAGTGCTCGAGATAGCGAAGTCCGCCGTGGATCAGCTTGGTCGAGTTCGACGAGGTGCCTGTCGCAAGGTCGCCCCTTTCGAGCAGCAGCACCTTCGCGCCGCGCCCCGCCGCATCGCGCGCGATGCCTGCGCCGTTCACGCCGCCGCCGATTACCGCAAGGTCGTGGATCGCACTCATCGGATCACCCATTCGGCATAGGCGAGCGCCGTCAGCAGCGAGGCGATCGTCGCGGCGAGCACCGGCATGACCGAACGCCAGCCGAGGCCGAGCAGCAGGTCGGTCCGCGTGCGCATCGCGGTGGCGGTGACGGCGAGCAGCAGCAGCGTCTTCGACAGGGTCAGCGCATGGCCCGCCAGCACGGGCGGCAGGGCGATCAGCGAATTCAGCGCCACCAGCGCGAGGAAGGCGAGGATGAAGCCCGGCAGCACCGGCACCCGCGCCCGGCCGACGCCAGCGGGGAGCGGCTGAACGCGGGCGATCCACAGGGCCGCGAGCGCCACCAGCGGGGCGAGCAGCGCCACCCGGGTGAGCTTCACCACGGTCGCCTGCGCGCCCGCCGCGTCCGACACGGCGAAGCCCGCGCCGATGGCCTGCGCCACGTCATGGATCGATGCGCCGACGAGGAAGCCTGCCTGAAGGTCGTTGAAGCCGAGCATCTGGGTGAGCGGCGGATAAGCGATCAGCGCGATGGCAGAAGCGGCGGCGAGGATCACCAGCGTCAGGGTGAACTGCGCCTGGTCGACCCGCTCGCGCCCGATCACGCCGTAGAGTGCGAGCGCGGCCGAGGCCCCGCAGATCGCGGTCGCCCCGCCGCCGAGGAGGCCGATGGCAGGGCTCTGTCCTGTGACGCGGGCGGCGACGAGCGCGGCGATCAGCGCGGCGCTCATAACAAGGGCAAGGCCCGCGAAGGGGACGATGCCCATCGCGGCGACCTGCATGGCGGTGACCTGAAAGCCGAGCAGCACGATCCCGCCGCGCAAGCCGTGGCGCGAGACCGCGTCGAGGCCATCGTGGGTGCGCGGGTCGGTCGCGGCGAAGTTGACGGCAAGGCCGATCAGCAGCCCGGCGAGGATCACCGGCACGCCGTAATTCTGGCTGAGCCAGGCGGCGGCCGCAGCGGCGATGGCGCAGATCGCGACGCCGGGTACGAAGCGCGCAAGCGGCTTTCTGGCAGGCTTGGCGGCGACGCCGCCCACCCCGGCGCTATCGGCGAGAATCATCTCGCCGAACAGGTCGCCGGCGTAAGCCTCGAAATCGGGGCGGGACCTTCGGTTCATGCCCTTGCCAGTTACGCCCTTCTGCCTGAGTTCAGCTATGTCTCACGGTGTCACAGCCCTATCGCGCGCTCCTCCTGAATGCAACCGGCGGCGCGATCAGTCAAACACGCTCAGGCGGCGGGGGCGGGGGCGGGGGTGGGGGCGTCCTCGGGGCGGCGGATCACGGGGAGCAGCAGCTGGAACCACGCCAGCGCGACGAGGTACGAGGCTGCGGCGAAGACGAACAGCGGCACGAAGCCGAACCCGGCATCGAGCACGCGTCCGGTGACGAGGCTGATCGCCACCCCGCCCATGTTGCCCATGAACGCGCCGAAGGCCGTCACCCGCCCGACCTTGGCGCGGGGCACGACATCGGTGATGGTCGAGAAGATCGACAGCGAGAAGCCCTGATGCCCGGCCATCACCACCCCGATCATCACCGCCACCGGCCAGAAGGAATTGAGGCCCAGCACCAGCGGCAGCGGCGCGACCAGCAGCGCGCAGGCGAGCATCACGCCCTTGCGCACCCGGTTGGGGCTCACGCCTGCCTCGAGCAGCCGGGTCGAGACCCAGCCCGCCAGCAGCGCGCCGAGCCCCGATCCCGCAAAGGCGATCGCCAGCGGCACGGCGAGTTCGAGGGTCGAGAGGCCGAAAACCTTGCGGTAATAGTCGGCGAGCCAGAAATTGATGAACCACCAGGTCATGTCCGACAGCGCCTTGGCGACGACGATCGCCCATGTCGCGCGGGCCAGAAGGATCGGGCCATAGGCGGCGTCCTCGGCGGCTTCGGCGACGGTGGGGTTGGCAGCGCGCGCGTTCAGTACGGCGAGGCCGCGCGCCAGCCACATCCATGCGATCAGCGAGACAAGACCGCCGATCCCGCCCGCCACCAGCGCCCCGCGCCAGCCGACCTCGGCCGCCAGCGAGGGGATCACGAAGGGCATCGCGATCGTCCCCGCGCCGGCCAGCAGAGTGGCGAAACCGAAGGCGAAGCTGCGCTTGTCGGGCGCGAACAGGCTCGCCACGGTCTTGATGGTGAGCGGGGTCTGCACCGCCTCGGTCACGCCGAGGCCGACGCGCGCGGCGACCACCTGCCATGTCGTCAGCGCCCAGCCATGCGCCATCGCCGCAAGGCTCCAGGCGGTGGCGCCGACCTGCATCGAGCGGTTGACGCCGAGCCGATCGACCAGCCAGCCGGTGAACAGGAAGGCGAAGGCGGCGGAGAACTGCGTGACCGCGGCCAGATCGCCGAAATCGCTGTCGGTCCAGCCGAAGTCCGCCATCATGTCGGGCTTGAGGATGGCGATGATCGGGCGGTCCATCGCGTTGAAGACGCCCGCGATGCACAGCACCGTGAACAGCGACCAGCGCAGCCGGGCGGAAAGAGGCGAGGAATGATCGGCGGCCATCTTGTGGCTCCTAGGGCGCGCGGACGCGGCGGGGAAGGGCGGCTCTGACAAGAAGGGCCGCCGGATCGCTCCGACGGCCCTTTCCGGTTGTCAGTGGCCGGCGCGGATCAACGCGTGCGCACGCGCAGGCTGACGCCGACATAGCGGTCCGCGTCGCGCGGGATCTGGAGCCGCTGGAAGTTCGCCAGGTTGACGAGGTAGTAGCTGTCGTCGGTGATGTTGCGGACATGGAAGGTCACGCGGTACTTGTCGTCGGGGTCCGAGACGCCGACCGAGGCGTTCCACATGCCGTAGGGTGCCACCCGGGTCGCGGCCGATTGGCCAAGGTCCGAATACTGGCTGCTGGTGTGGCGATAGTCGGTGGTGAGGTAGAGCACCGCCTTGTCGCCGATGTCGCGGGTGTAGTCCGCACCGATGGTGTAGACGAACTCGGGCGCGAAGGGCAGCTTGGTGCCGTTGCGCGCGTCGGGCGCGTTGGTCTGCGGGTTGGGGTTGAACTTCTTCACCTTGGCATCGGCATAGGCGGCGCTGGCGCGCAGGTTCAGCCCGTCGATCGGGTTCACCACCAGATCGGCTTCGAAGCCTTCGCTCTTCACGGTCCCCGCATTGGTCAGGTTCGACACCAGCGCGCCGTTGACGGTGATGAAGTTGTTCGCCTGATACCCGTCATAGGTGACAGTGAAGGCGGCAAGGTTGAACTGCACGCGGTTGTCGAGGAACTGCGACTTCAGGCCGATTTCGAAGCTGTCGGAGATTTCCTCGCTGATCGGCACGGCGTTGTTGGGCGCGACGTGGTTGAAGAACACGTTGAACGCCGGACCCTTGTAGCCGCGGGTGTACGAGCCGTAGAGCATCACGTCATCGGTCGGGTTGTACTGCAGCACCGCGCGGCCCGAGAGGTTCTCGTTGCTGGTGTTGCCGCGCGAGGTGTTGGTGCCGTTGCCGCCGTTGGCGATTGTGCCGCCCGCGCCCACATCGAGAATCCCCGGGCCGGTGGCCGGCAGGCCATTGGTCGCGTTGACGCCCGGCGCACGGGTGTGGGTGAAGGAGACCTCATCCCAAGTGTAGCGCAGGCCGCCGATCAGCGCGAGCTGCTCGGTGAACTTGTAGGTCGCCTGGCCGAACAGCGCGTAGTTGTTCACCTTCACGTCGCTGTCGCCGACTGCGAAGGGGAAGAGCGTGTTGACGGTGTCGGTGAGGTTGCACGGCCGCCCGCCGCTCGGCCCGACCGGCAGGGTCGAGGAGGTGCAGGTGATGGCGCGGCGGGTGAAGTCCTGACGGTTCTTCGACTGCCAGGCGAAGGCGCCGACCTGATAGAAGAACGGCTGCGACTGATCAGACGCGATCCGCGCCTCGAGGCTGATCTGCTCGGTGCGCACGATGCCGGAGTCGACCTGCTGCCGCTCGCCCCCCGTGCCGACCAGCGCGCGCGGCAGGAAATCGGCCTCGCGCTGTTCTGCGTTGAACCAGTTGCGGTAGCCCGCGATCACCGAAAGCGTGTGGCTCTCGCCCAGCGCGAAATCGCCGTTGGCGGTGAGGCTCCACTGCTTGTCTTCGGTGGTGGTGGGGGTGTTGTGGTTGATGAACCGCTGGTTCTCGCCCTTGGCGACGCCGCCGGGGAGGCCGAGCTCCGCATCGAGCACCGCGCCGCGGCTGATGCCGGTCACGTCCGCGCAGCAATCGTCATTGGCCTTGAAGTAGTCGGCGATCAGGCGGAGCTTGTTGCTGCCGTCGTCATAGTCGACGATCCCGCGCAAGCCGTAATGCTCGTAGCCGTTGACCTTGCGGTTGCGGCCGCCGTTGATGTTGGTGATGTTGCCATCGTAAGTGCCATAGAAGCCGGTCACGCGCGCGGTGAGGTTCTCGGCGAGCGGGCCGGAGACGGCGATGCGCGCGCGATACTCGTTGCCTTCGTAGGCTTCGGCCAGCGCATCGACCTGCAGCGTGTCGGTGCCGCCCTTCGAGACGATGTTGATGAGACCGGCGCTCGCGTTCTTGCCGAACAGCGTACCCTGCGGCCCGCGCAGCACTTCGATGCGATCGAGGTCGAGCAGGTCGGCGAAGGCCTGGCCCGAGCGGCTCAGCACCACGCCGTCGACCACGGTCGAGACGCTCGGCTCGGCAGCGATCGCGAAGGTGATGGTGCCCACGCCGCGCATCACGATCGCGTTGTTGGCGCTGGTGGTGCCCTTGCGGAAGCTCACCGAGGGGACCACGTTCGCGATGTTCTCGAGGCTGCGGACCAGTGCCTGGTCGAGCCGGTCGCCCGAAACCGCGGTGACCGCGATCGGCACGTCCTGGACGTTTTCCTTCACCTTCTGGGCGGTGACGATGATTTCCTCGACCTGCGCCATGGCGGGCGCGGCGTTGGCGAAGGCCAGCGTGCTGGCCGACAGGGCAAGCGCCCTGAGCGCATAGGCACGCGCAATACGAGTGGTTGCGGGCATTGATTCTCTCCCCTTGCTTGATCGGGTTTTCGTTCGGGCGACAGCAAAGATCATCGCCCGTGCGGTCGATCTTTCGGCCTTCGGGTTGCGCTTTATGCCCCATTCTGTCAAGCGGTGTCAGAACGGGCGAAGGCACGGCCCGGTGGAGAGATCGAGGGACGTGGCGGCGCAGCTGGAGCCAGTTGAAGGGGGCATGGACCTGCTGATCGCAGGCCGTGCGATCCTGCGCCATCGGGATGATTCTCCCGCGATATTCGTGGCTTGCGGCGATCCGGCGGTGACGATGGTGCGCGGCAATTTCCGGCTCGCCGACCGCCCTGTGGCAGGAGAGCAACTCACTAGCATGAATCGCGATGATCGCGGCGCGGCGGTGCTCTCGAGCCCGGATGGCAGCGCCGAGGTCACGGCCCGGCTGGAGGGCGCAAGGCTGACCCTCGCCGCGCGCGCGCCGCATGATCGCATCACCCTCGATCTGGCCCTCGCACCGGAGGATGTGCTGTGGGGCGGGGGCGAGCAGATGAGCCACCTTGTCCTCAATGGCCGCAATTTTCCGCTGTGGACCAGCGAACCGGGCGTGGGGCGCGAACCCGGCACCGCGCTCACCGATCAGGCGAGCGCCGACGGGAGCTTCGCGGGCGGGGACTACTGGACGACCAATTATCCCGAACCCACGGTGCTGTGCTCGGGCGGCTGGGCGCTGAGCCTCGCCAACGCCGAATACGCCGAGTTCGACGCGCGCGAGCCGGGGCGGCTGAGGATCACGGTGTGGTCGGGCGAGGTCGTGATCGATCTGTTCGAAGGCACCCCCGCCGATCTCGTCCGCCAATTGGGCGCAAGGTTCGGCCCCCGCCACGCGCTCCCCGACTGGGCGACTGGCGGCGCGGTTGTCGGCCTCAAGCAGGGCGAGGCGAGCTTCGACCGGCTCGAGGCGCTGATCGACGCTGGCGCGGCGGTCTCGGGCCTGTGGTGCGAGGACTGGGTCGGCATCCGCGAGACCAGCTTCGGGCGGCGGCTGTTCTGGGACTGGCAGTGGAACCCCGCCCGCTACCCCGATCTGCCCGTCCGCATCGCGAGCCTCAAGGCGAGGGGCATCCGCTTCCTCGGCTACGTGAACCCCTATCTCGCGGTCGACGGCCCGCTTTACCCCGAGGCCGCGGCGCAGGGCTTCTTTGCCAGGCGCCTCGACAGCGACGAACCCTACCTCGTCGACTTCGGCGAGTTCGATGCAGGCGTGGTCGATTTCACCAACCCCGCCGCTTGCCACTGGTTCGCCGAGGAGGTGATCGGCAAGCGGATGCTCGATGTCGGCCTCGATGGGTGGATGGCGGATTTCGGCGAATATCTCCCCACCGACCTCAGGCTCTTCGATGGCGACCCGATGCAGGAGCACAACCGCTGGCCCGTGCGCTGGGCCGAGGTCAACGCGCGCGCGGTCACCTCAAGGGGCAAGACCGGCGAGATCCTGTGGTTCATGCGCGCAGGCCACACCGGTGTGCAGGCGCATTGCCCCCTGCTTTGGGCGGGCGACCAGTCGGTGGACTTCTCGCGCCATGACGGGATCGGGACGGTCATCACCGCTGCGCTCTCCTCCGGCCTCGTCGGCAACGCCTTCAGTCACTCGGATGTGGGCGGCTACACCAGCCTGTTCGGCAATGTCCGTACCGAGGAGCTGATCCTCAGGTGGTACGAACTCGGTGCCTTCTCCCCCGTCATGCGCACCCACGAGGGCAACCGGCCGGACGACAACCTCCAGATCGACTCCACCCCTGCACTGATCCAGGGCTTCGTCCGCTGGAGCCGCGTCCACGCAGCCCTCGCGCCCTATGTCCGCCACCTCGTCGCCGAGGCGCAAGCCATCGGGTTGCCCGCCCAGCGTGCGTTGTTCCTCCACTACCCCGACGACGCGGAGACCTTCACGATACAGGACCAATACCTCTATGGCAGCGACGTCATGGTGGCACCGGTGATCGAAGCGGGGGCGGGAATGCGGAAAGTCTATCTGCCGGGTGAGGCCTGGCGGCACCTGTGGAGCGGGCAGGACTACGCCCCCGGCTGGCACGACGTGGCCGCGCCCATCGGCGAGCCGCCGGTGTTCTACCGCCCGGACAGCGCTTTCGCCGACCTTCTCGCGAGCCTCGCTGCATGAGCCGCGCCAACATCCGCGATGTCGCCGCCCGCGCGGGCGTGGCGGTCAAGACCGTCAGCCGCGTGCTCAACGGCCACCCCTATGTCTCCGACACCCTGCGCGCCAAGGTGCAGGAGGCGATGGCCGAGCTCGACTTCCGGCCCTCGGTCGCAGCGCGTATCCTGTCGGGCGCCAAGTCGGGGCAGATCGCGCTGATCTACGACAATCACAGCCCCTACTACATGTTCCAGATCCAGAAGGGCTGCTGGGAGGTGTGCCACGAAAGCGGCATCCGCCTGCTGGCGCAGCCCGTGGACGTCGCCGATCCGCGTGTCGGCGAACAGGTGCGCGGGCTGGTCAGCGAAACCCATGTCGACGGCATCATCCTCTCCTCCCCCGTCACCGATTGCGATCCGGTGCTGCGCGCCTTGGAGACGATGGACGTGCCCTTCGTGCGCATCTCGCCGGGCACCAACCACGCGCTCACATCATCGGTGTTCATGGACGACGCGCAGGCCGCCGACGACATGACCACGCACCTCATCAATGCGGGCCACCGCCGCATCGGCTTCATCAAGGGCCACACCAACCATATGGCGTCCGACGACCGCCTGTTCGGATACCGCCGCGCGCTCGACCGTGTGGGCATCCCCTTCGAGCCCAGCCTCGTGGTCGATGGCGAGTTCGACTTCGACAGCGGCGTCGCGGGCGCGCGGCTGCTGCTCGACCAACCCGCACGGCCCACCGCGATTTTCGCCTCGAACGACGATATGGCAGCAGGGGTGCTTGCGGTCGCGCATGATCGCGGCATCAACGTGCCCGCCGAGCTGTCGGTGGCGGGCTTCGACGATACCACGCTGGCGCGCACCGTCTGGCCGCCGCTCACCACGATCCGCCAGCCGATGGCCGACCTCGCCCGCACGGCGACCCAGATTTTGATCGCAGGCGGGGACATCACCCACAAACGCCTGCCCCACGACCTTGTCGAGCGCGCTTCGGTCGCTCCCCCAATGAGGAAATGACAATGAGTGAACTGCCCCTGCCGCCCGCGACCCGCCGCCTCGGCGTCAGCGATATCGAGGTTTCGCCCCTCGCCTGGGGGATGTGGCGGCTTGCCGAGAACGGGCGCACGGCGAGCGATGCGGCAAAGCTGGTGCACGCGGCGCTGGATGCCGGGATCACCTTCCTCGACACCGCCGATATCTACGGCTTCGACGGCAGCGGCGGCTTCGGCGATGCCGAGGCGCTGCTGGGCGAGGTGCTGAGCGCGGAGCCGGGGCTTCGCGACCGGATGGTGCTGGCGACCAAGGGGGGCATCCTCCCGCCGCTCCCCTACGACCAGAGCGCGGATTACCTGAAGAAGGCGATCGACGCGTCGCTGACCCGCCTCAAGGTCGATCACGTCGACCTGTGGCAGATCCACCGCCCCGACATTCTCACCCACCCGCAGGAAGTGGCCCGCGTGCTCGACGATGCCGTGGCCTCCGGCAAGGTCCGCACGCTCGGCGTTTCCAACTTCACCTTGTTCCAGATTCCCGCGCTGGCGAGGTTTCTGGAGAACAAGCTGGTCAGCACCCAGCCCGAGATCAGCCCCTTGCGGATCGACTGCTTCGAGAACGGGCAGCTGGATCAGGCGATGGCCTGGGGCCTCACCCCGATGGCGTGGTCGCCCTTGGGCGGCGGCAGGCTCGCTGCGCCCGAGAGCCCGCGCGACAAGGCGGTGGCCGCTGCGCTCGATGCCGTGGCCGAGGCGCAGGGCGTCTCGCGCACTGTCGCCGCCTATAGCTGGCTGATGGCGCACCCTGCCGGGATCATCCCGATCATCGGCTCGCAGAACGCAAGCCGGATCGCGGAAGGGGCGCAGGCGCTGAACGTGCGCTGGACGAGGGCGGGTTGGTACGCGGTGCTGGTCGCGGCGCGGGGCGTGCCTTTGCCCTGAGTTGGGGCCGGGGGGACGGATACGGGATTTGGACGAGGAACGAGAAGCAATGACCCAACAATGCGAAATCGCGTGGTTCTCCGCGCTGTGCGACGATGATTACGAGTTCCTCGGCGTCCCCGACCCCTACCTCGCCTCGAGCTGGGAGCATTGCCGCAACATCGTCACCCGCGCCGAAGAAGGCGGGTTTGACAACATCCTGCTGCCCTCGGGGTACCAACTGGGGCTGGACACGACGATCTTCGCTGCCGCGGTCGCCACGCAGGTCAAGCGCATCAAGCTCCTCTGGGCAACGCGCATGGGTGAGGACTGGCCGCCGCAGTTGGCGCGCCGGATCGCCACATTGGACCGCATCCTCGGGCCGAACGCGGCCGGCACCGGCGGGCGTTTGAACGTCAACATCATCTCCTCGGACATGCCGGGCGAGAAGATCGAGAGCGGCCCGCGCTACCGCCGCGGCACCGAGATCATGAAGATCGTCAAGACGCTGCTGAACGGCGAGCACCTCGATTTCGACGGCGAGTTCTACAAGCTGAAGCTCGATCCGCCGCGCATCACGACGCTCTCCGGCAAGTGCCCGCCCTTCTACTTCGGCGGCCTCAGCCATGAGGCCCGCGAATGTGCGGCGGAGGCGGCGGATGTCTACCTGATGTGGCCGGACACGATGGACAAGGTCCGCGAGAACATCGCCGACCTCAAGGCCCGCGCCGCGAACTATGGCCGCACCCTCAAGTTCGGCTACCGCGCCCACGTGATCGTGCGCGAGACCGAGGACGAGGCGCGGGCCTATGCCGACCGGCTCCTGTCGAAGCTCGACGACGAGGCGGGCCGCGCGATCCGCGAGAAGAGCCTCGATGCCAAGAACTACGGCGTCCAGCGCCAGCAGGAATTGCGCGGCGCGGCGGATGGCGACGGCTTCGTCGAGGAGAACCTGTGGACCGGGATCGGCCGCGCGCGGTCCGGCTGCGGGGCGGCGATCGTCGGCACGCCCGATCAGGTGCTCGCCAAGCTGCGCGCCTATCAGGCCGAAGGCATCGAGGCCTTCATCCTCTCGGGCTATCCGCACATGCAGGAAGCGGACCTGTTCGCGCGCCATGTGCTGCCGCATATCCAGCACGGCCCGCTGGAGATGTGAGCCTCAACGTCTCCCCGGCGCAGGCCGGGGCCCAGTGCGGGACGGGCATCGCTCACCGTCTGGGTCCCGGCCTGCGCCGGGATGACGAATGGGCGCAAACTTCCAAGGCCCGAGCCGCGAAATTGTAGGCCGCGCAAAAGCGGCGCTCGCCCGACTCAAACCCCTTCCAGACCCCTCCTAGACCCCCTCCAGACCCCCCTTAGACCCGGCTTGCGGGCGCCTTTCGGCGTGTTTCACGTGAAACCTTCCCCTACTGCACCCTCGCCCTCGGCAATTGGCCTGCAATTTCCTCTTTTCGGCGTCCGTCCGGGGTGACAAGACGTATCCCAAATCGAAACCGATTTGACAGGAGAGACCCATGAACCTCGAGTTCACCCCCGAAGAGCAGGCCTTCCGCGAGGAAGTCCGCAGCTTCATCGCCGAGAACTATCCCAAGCACCTCGCCGATTTCGGCATGCGCGAGGACATGAGCCGCGAGGACTTCCTCGCCTGGCACAAGATCTTGGGCCGTAAGGGCTGGTCGGTCCCGGCATGGCCCGTGGAGTACGGCGGCACCGGCTGGACCCCGACCCAGCGCTACATCTGGTCGGAAGAGAACGCCCGCGCCAGCACGGTGATGCCGCTGCCCTTCGGCGTCTCGATGGTCGGCCCCGTCATCTACACCTTCGGCAATGCCGAGCAGAAGGCCCGCCACCTGCCCGGCATCGTTTCGGGCGAAGTGTGGTGGTGTCAGGGTTACTCGGAACCCGGCGCAGGCTCCGACCTTGCCAGCCTCAAGACCACCGCGGTGCGTGACGGCGATCACTACGTGATCAACGGCCAGAAGACCTGGACGACGCTCGCCCAGCATGCCGACTGGGGCTTCTTCCTGTGCCGCACCGACCCCACCGCGAAGGCGCAGGAGGGCATCAGCTTCATCCTCGTCGACATGAAGTCGCCGGGCGTGGAAGTGAAGCCGATCAAGCTCTTGGACGGCGGCTACGAGGTCAACGAGACCTGGCTCACCGACGTGCGCGTGCCGGTCGAGAACCTCGTGGGCCAAGAGAACAAGGGCTGGACCTATGCCAAGTTCCTGCTCGCCCACGAACGCTCGGGCATCGCCGGTGTGGCGCGCTCCAAGCGCGGCATCGAGAAGCTGCGCGAGATCGCCGCGAACGAGACCCTCGAAGGCGCGCCGCTGATCAAGGACTTCGATTTCGCCAAGAAGGTCAGCCAGCTCGAGATCGATCTGGCCGCGCTGGAAATCACCGAACTGCGCACCCTCGCCGGTGAACAGGCGGGCAAGGGGCCGGGGCCGGAAAGCTCGATCCTCAAGATCAAGGGCACCGAGATCCAGCAGCGCCTCACCGAGCTGACGCTGGAAGCCGTCGGCACCTATTCCGCGCCCTACATGGGCGGGGTGTCCAACGACAATTCCAACGAGCACCCGGTCGGCCCCGACTATGCGGCCCACGCTGCGGCGACCTATTTCAACATGCGCAAGACGTCGATCTACGGCGGGTCCAACGAGATCCAGCGCAACATCATCACCAAGATGATCCTCGGTCTGTAAGGCCTGGGACGGGAGAGAATTCGTGGATTTCAACTTCACCGAAGAACAAGGCATGGTGCGCGACGGCCTCTCGCGGCTGGTGCGTGAGCAATACGACTGGGAAACGCGCCGCAAGGCGATCGCTTCGGGGGCCGGATGGCGCCCCGAAGTCTGGGCGCAATTGGCCGAACTGGGCATCCTCGGCATGCCATTCTCCGAGGCCGACGGCGGCTTCGGCGGCGGCGCGGTCGACGCGATGGTCATCATGGAAGAGTTCGGCAAGGGCCTCGTGATCGAGCCTTTCGTGCCCACCGTGGTGTGCGCCGGCGGCTTCCTCAAGCACGGCGGAACGGCGGCGCAGAAGGAAGAGCATATCGGCGGGATCGTGTCGGGCGAGCGGGTCTTCGCCTTCGCCTATGCCGAACCCAAGGGCCGCTATGACTATGCCGACCTCGAAACCACCGCGAAGAAGGACGGCAGCGCCTATGTGCTGAACGGCCACAAGGCGGTCGTGTTCGGCGCGCCCTGGGCGAGCCACCTGATCGTCACCGCCCGCACCGGCGGCGAGCGGCGGGATCGCTCGGGCGTTTCGGTCTTCGTGGTGGCCAAGGACACCGCCGGGATCACCACCCGCGACTATGTGACGGTCGACGGCCGCCGCGCTTCGGAAGTCTATTTCGAGAACGTCTCCATCCCCGCCGAAGCGCTGATCGGCGCCGAGGGCGAGGGGCTGGCGCTGATCGAACTGGTGACCGACGAAGCCATCGCCGCGACCTGCGCCGAGGCCTGCGGGGCGATGAAGGTCGCCCATGCGATGACGGTCGAATACAGCCGCCAGCGCAAGCAGTTCGGCGTGCCGATCGGCTCCTTCCAGGTGCTCCAGCACCGCATGGTCGACATGTACACCGCCTATGAAACCGCCGTCTCGCTGACCTATCTGGCGACGCTGCGTCTCGGCTCGGACGAGGTCGAGCGCAAGAAGGCGGTCTCGGCCGCGAAGGTCGGTGTGGGCCAGGCGGCGCGGCTGATCGGGCAGGAAGCGGTGCAGATCCACGGCGGGAACGGCGTGACCGACGAATATGCGATCGGCCACTATTTCAAGCGATTGACGATCTTCGACAGCGAATTCGGCAATGTCGACCACCACCTGAAGCGCCACGTCGCGCTCTCCTAACGCGGCCCCCGCAATGCATCAGGCCCCGCTCCCGCGCGTGCGAGAGCGGGTCCTTTGCGTTCGCGCTGTAACCGCTGCGCGGCGCGGCGCGAACCGGGGTCCATGAGAGCCGACGAAGCCACGCTCGCCCGTCTGATGGCGCTCTCGCAGCAAGGCGACAGGCAGTCCTATGCCGCGCTTCTTGAGGCGTGCCAGAGGTGGCTGCGCGGCTATTACAGCCGCCGGATCGCGCCTTCCAGCCTCGATGATCTGGTGCAGGAGACGCTGATCGCGCTCCACACCAAGCGCGCTTCGTGGGACGCGACGCGGCCTTTCCTCCCCTGGCTCGCCGCGATTGCGCGCTATCGCTGGGTCGATCACCTGCGCCGCCTCTACCGCGCCGACGAGCACGAACTCCACGAGGAGCTGCTCGGCACCGATGACGAGCCCGCCATCGCCGCACGGATCAGCCTCGACCGGCTGCTCGGCCTGCTGCCGCCGGCGCAGGAACGTGCCATCGCGCTGGTCAAGATCGAGGGGCTGAGCATCGCCGAGGCCTCGGCCATGACCGGCCAGAGCGAGAGCCTCGTCAAGGTCAACATCCATCGCGGGCTTAGAAAGCTCGCCCTCATGATCGAGAAAGAATGACAATGCACCGCGATTCCGACGCCCTGATCGCCGCGCTGGTGGGCGAGCTCGAGCCGGTCCGGCCGCTCCGTTTCGGGGCCGGGCTGGCCGGCGCGCTGACGGCGGCGGGCCTTTCGGCAGCGGGGGTCGTGATGCTGCTCGGTCTGCGCCCGGACTGGGTCGCGGGATCGGCCGATCCGATGCATCTCGTGGCGACCGGGCTGTTCGGTGGGCTGGGCCTTGCGGCAAGCGTGACGGTGATCGTCATGGGCCGCCCGCAGGTGGGCAGCGACCATGGAGGATGGCGCTGGGCGGCGGGAATGGCGGCGCTGCTGCCGCTCGTCGGACTGGCGGCGGCGATCGGGCGGGGGCGCGAAGCCATGGCCCCGGAAGTGATGCGCCACGGGGCTGAGTGCTTCGGATTGGGCGCGGCCGCGTCGCTGCTGGTTGCGGCAATGCTCACGGCGTGGCTGCGCCGCGGCGCGCCGACGGCGCCTGCGCGCGCGGGGCTGGTCGCAGGGGTGGCGGCAGGCGCGTTCGGCAGCTTTGCGGTCTCGCTTCACTGCCCGGACAACGACATCGTCCACATCGGAATCTGGCACGCGGCGACGGTGGTCGCCATGGCAGCGGCAGGCCGGCTGGTGATCCCGCGCCTGATCCGCTGGTAGGTCAGCCCGCGCCGAGGCCCTGCGGGAGGATCGGGGCGGAGCGTTTGCGGTCCGACACGCGCCCGCGCCAGAAGGTCACCACGGCGAGGCTTCCCAACAGGGCAAGGCCGAGCCCGGCGAGCGTCATGACGATCCGCAGGGGAAGCGCCAGCGCGCTCCCCGCCAGCCGGGCCGCGTGCAGCGGATAGAGCGCGTTCTGCGTCCGCACGGCGAGCGGCGCGGCCGGGGCGTCGCGCGCCATCAGCACCGCGCCGTCACCCGCCAGCGCCAGAGTGGTGCGCCCGTTGGGGTGCCACTCCTGCGGACGGCGCATCCGGATCACCACCGCCTCGCCCGGCGTCTTGGGCCAGACGATCATCCGGGCCTCGGCATCGGGAAAGCGGGCGTGGGCGGCGGCGAGGATCGCGGGCCAATCGGGGGCGGCGTCAGTCGCAGGGGCGGGCGGCTTGGCCTGCCATGCCGCGACCGCTGCCTTGGGCGACAAGGGGGCGATGATCGCGGCGCCCAGCGGCTTCAAGACCATCAGCGCGCCGGTCACCCCGGCGAGCAGGATCGGCAGCGCCAGCACCACGCCGATGTCACGGTGGTGGCGGATGATCGCAGGGCGGGTCAGCCGCGCGGGGAGCGCGCTGGGCCGGAACGTCCGCCGGGTCGGCCACCACAGGATGAGGCCGGTGACGACGAAGGCCGCCGCGGCGATCCCCAGCCACCCGGCAATCAGCTCGCCCGTTTCGCCCATCAGCAGGTGGTGGTGGAGATCGAAGAGGAAGGTCTCGGGCCGGTCCCACGAACTCCCCCAGCGGGCCAGCAGCGAGCCGTCATGCGCCAGATAGGCCCCGGCGCCCTCGCCAAGCCCGGCCTGCGCTACGCCGAACTCTGCGGAGGGGAGCGTGACATGGCGCGCACCCAGTTTGCCCGCCGCCTCGATGATCGCCAGCGTCTCGGCATCCGTGGGCGCGCGGCCTGCGAGCGGGACGCTGACCCACCACGGCTTCCACATCAGCGCCGCGCCGGTCAGCCCGAGCACCGCCAGCCCGAGGCCGACGAGGCCGCCGAGCCAGCGATGGAGCAGGACAAGCGCGCGCCGCATCAGAACTGGCCGAGCCAGCTCAGCGTCACCGAACGCCCGCGCCCGGCGAAGAAGCGCAGGTTATCGGCGGGGCGCTGGGTGTCTGAGTTGTAGTCGATATACTGGCGGTCGAGCAGGTTCTGCGCGGCGAGGGTGAAGCTGCCGACCTCGGTCGCCACGCTGACCGACCCGTCGAGCAGGTGGTATCCGCCGAAATCGTTGCGGGGATCGCCGCCGTCGAACTTCTTCGAGAAGTGCGTGCGCGATTGCAGGCGCAAGCTCACCGGACCGCTGGTGTAATCGGCCGACAGGTTGAGGCGATCCGGGCCGATGTTCGCCCCGTCGAGATCGGCATTCACCCGGCCATCATTGTTGGTGTCGACCTGCCCGTCGAGATGCGCATAGCCGATGCCCACCCGCAGGCCCTTGACCGGCGTCGCAACCGAGAGGTTGAGCTCGATCCCCTGAATCTCGATCCGCTGGCGCTGCACCTCGAACACGTCGCCGACCAGCACGAGAAGCTGGCCCTTGTCGCTGTCCGACCAGTAATAGGTGGCGCTGGCGTTGACCGGCCCGCGATTGACCTCGACCCCGATCTCGCGGTTGTCGGCCACGATCGGCGCGATGTCGAGGAAGCGGTCGAGGTCCACATTGGGTGTGCGGATCGCGCGGGTGATGCGGCCCACATCGGGGACGGTGTAGCCCTGCGCATAGCTGGCATAGGCGCGGATGCCGGGGGTCGGCTCGATGACGATCCCGCCGTTCGGGAGCACGCGGTCGAAGCTGGGCGAGCCGCCACCGACGGCTTGCGGCCCGTAAAACCAGAGCGTCTGGTAATCGGGGATGGAGATTTCGACGTTCTCCCAGCGCAAGCCCCCTGCGAGGCGCAGCTTGCCGTCCCATAGCGCGAGGTTGGCCTGACCGAAGGGCGCGATGCTGCGGTAATCGGTCGGCGGCACCCAGGCGCGGTCCGTCGCGGCGAGCTTCTGCACGGTGTGGTCGTTGAGAAGGTCCGTGCCGAGCACGATGTTCAGCGGCCCGAAGCCGCGCTCCCAGCTGGCGTTGACGCCCCACTTGCGACTGATGTTCTGCGACTGGTCGAACAGCGTGCCGACCGGGGCGATGGCCGGGTCCTGGAAATCGGCGAAGGTGCCGCCGCCGTAGATATCGGCGGTGCGGTTCCAGAAGCCGCGCACGCGCAGGCTGCCGCCTGCAAGATCGTCGGCGGAGAGGGTGAGGGCGAGGCTCTCGGCAAGGTTCTCGGGCGCTTCGCCGGGGACGATGCCGGGCGCGCCGGTCGAGGGGAGGCCCGTCAGCCGGTTGCCCGCGACCGCGATCAGATCGCCCTCGCCCTGAAGGCGGAAGCGCTGGCCCATCGCCTCGATCCGGACGGTGTCGCCCAGCTGGACGCCGGCCTTGGCAAAGAAGGAGAGGCTGTCCGAATCCTGCAGGTCGCCCTGCGTGCCGTCGGGCGCGATGCGGCGCTGCTCGCCGTCGCGGAACACGCCGCGTGTCTCGTAAGCCGCGCCGACCACCACGTCGAACACGCCCGAACGGTTGGCGATGAGCGCGCCGATCTTGCCGCCGAAGCCGTCGCTCCGGAAGCCGCTCTCGGCGGTGCCCTGGAGGATGGTGCGCGCGCTCCAGCCTTCCTCGGCGGGGGCGGAGACGGTGACCTGATTGATCACGCCGCCGGTGCCGCCGATGCCTTGCAGCGCGTTGGAGCCGAGGATCAGCTCGACCCGGTCGATGAAGAAGGGATCGATGGTGAAGCCGTCGCGCGACCCGTCGCGCAAGGGGGCGGTCTGGGGGATGCCGTCGATCGCGAACAGCGGCGAGCGGCCACGCAGGGTCTCGCCCTGACCGCTGAGCTTCTGGCGCGCCGGCGAGAAGGAGGGGGTGAGCGCGGCGATGGCATCGACCACCGAGCCTGAAATCTGGAGCTGGCGCTCAAGCGTCTTGCGGTCGATCACCTCGGCGGTGAGCGGCAGGGCAGTGATCGGCAGGGCAGTGCGCGCGGCGGTGACGATGATGGGCGCCTCGTCCTGCTCGGGCGTAGGGGTGTCGGCAGCAGTCTCCTCGGCCTGCGCGGCAGTGGCAAGGGGGAGAAGCGCGGCGGAAAGGAGGAGGGCGAGACGCATGGATGAACTGTTCCTGATAATCATTCGCGGCTTCTATTACGAATGATTCGCAATAACGCAAGCGCCATTCTGCAGCTTCTGCGGGATAAGATGATTGCCCCGATCCGCTCATCCGGGCGCTAGCCGGGGTCCGGCAATTCATGGAGCAGCGCGTGCTGCCGCGCTGGAGCCGGGGGCCGGTCAGGCCGTCTCGCGGACCACCAGTTCGGGCGGGAGCACGAGGCTTTCGGTGCTCTCTCCGGCCAGTCGCCGCAGCAGCAGATCGACAAGGCCCCGTGCGCCTGCCGCGATGTCCTGCCGCACCGTGGTCAGCGGCGGCACCGTCTGGCGGGCGATCGGCAGGTCGTCGAAGCCGACCAGCCTGACATCGTCCGGCACCGCGATGCCCAGCGCGCGCAGCTCGGTGAGGCACAGCGCGGCAAGCGTGTCGGTCGCGGCGAAGATCCCGTCGACGGCGTCGCCATGCCCGGAAAGATGCACGGCGAGGTGCTGCGCGATTTCCTCGCTGGCGCGGTCGGGCGAGAGGTGGGTGGGAAGGGGGAGGACGTCCGGAAGGCCCATGCGCGCGGCGGCGTCCTGTGCCCCGGCGAAGCGCGCGGCGAATTCCATCGGGCCGGTGTCGCCGAGGAAGGCGATCCGCCGCGCCCCGGCCGCGATCAGGCGCTCGGCCGCGAGCCGCCCGCCGAGGCGATTGTCGGTGCCCACGACGCAGTGGTGCTGGCCCTGCTGGTGGTTGCCCCACACCACCATTGCGCGGAACCCGTCGGCAACTTCCTCGATGCGCTCGAACTGGTCGGACTGGCCGATCACGATCACCCCGTCGATCATGCCGGAGCGGATGAAGCGGTCGAGCCAGTCGCTGTCCTCGCCCGGCACCACGCGGCGCAGCATCAGGTCGTATCCCTTGCGCGTCAGCTCGTCGGCGAGGTGGCCGAGCAGGGTCATGAAGAAGCTGTCGGAGACCTGCTGGCGGGTGTCGTGGC
Source organism: Erythrobacteraceae bacterium (assembly GCA_027489065.1). Taxonomy (GTDB): domain Bacteria; phylum Pseudomonadota; class Alphaproteobacteria; order Sphingomonadales; family Sphingomonadaceae; genus Erythrobacter. The sequence goes on from JAIYAM010000018.1 coordinate 184,801, forward strand.
CGAGCGGGATGACGACCCCGATCACGCCGGTCTTCTGGCGGCGCAGCCCGCTCGCCATCTGGTTGGGGCGGAAGCCGTGCTCGCGTGCGAGGCTCTCGATCTTCTCGCGGGTCTTGGTGTTGACGAGGCTCTTGCCTGCCAGCGCGCGGCTGACCGTGCCGGGCGAGACTCCGGCGAGCCGCGCCAGATCGGTGATGTTGCGCACCGCCCCCTCTCGCATTGGGCGGTCTGGCCTGGCTTCGGGCGTGTCCTCGCTCATCCCTGTCCTGTCGCCAGCCCCTCTGTGCGCGGGGCTTTGTGCCCTGCGTCGACGCACAGCGTAGCCAGCGCGCCCAGAAGCATCAAGCCGCCGCCGAGCAGCAGCACGTTGCGCGGATCGCCGCCCAGAAGCGGGCGGTAGATGAGCGGCATGGTAAGGGTCTGGATCAGCATGGGAATGACGATGAACAGGTTGAAGATGCCCATGTAGATGCCGTTCCGCTCCGGCGGGATGCAGTCGGCGAGCATCACGTAGGTGTTGCCCATCATCCCCGCCCAGCCGAGCCCGATGCCGAGCATCAGCACGAACAGCGCCGCAGGGGTGGAGGCGCCCGGGATCATCAGCATCGCCGCGCCCGAGGCGGCGAGGCACACCGCGTGGGCGTACCGCGCGCCGATGCGCTTCACCACCGGGATCAGGGCCAGCGCGCCAAGGAACGCGATGAAGTTGTAGATCGCGCCCGCCTCCTGGGTGGTCAGCGTCGCCGCGCGGTAGGCGGCGCTGGCATGGTCGGATGTGCCGTAGACCGAGCGGCCGACCGCGAAGCTGATATACTGCCAATAGGCGAACATCGCGTACCACTGGCACAGCATCGCGCCCGCCAATTGGCGCATCGGGCGCGGCATGTCGCGGATCGCGTCGCGAATCTCCGTCAGAGTCGCGCGGGCGGTGAGCGGCTTGTCCGCAAGCTCGGCCTGCTCGGCGGCGTCCAGCGGCAGTTCGGGCACGCGCAGCACGGACCACAGGATCGTCGAGATCGACAGGATCGCCCCGATGATGAAGGCGATCCGCACGATCACCGGAATGCCGTTCGCGTCCAGCACGTCGCGCGCCACGAAGGCAGTCAGCAGGCTGGGCGCGAGGTAGGAGAGCGTCTGGGCAAGCCCGGTGAAGGCGCTCTGCGTCAGGAACCCGGCCGATCGCTGCTCGGGCGCGAGCCGGTCGGCGACATAGGCGCGGTAGGGCTCCATGGTGATGTTGTTGCCGGCATCGAGGATCCACAGCAGCGATGCGGCCATCCACAGCGCGCTCGAATAGGGCATGGCGAACAGGCCGAGCGTGCAGATCACCGCACCGATCAGGAAATAGGGCGTGCGGCGGCCGAGGCGGGTGTTGGTGCGGTCGCTCATCGCGCCGACGATCGGCTGGATGATAAGGCCAGTCATCGGCCCCGCCAGCCACAGCCGCAGCATGGTCGCCTCGTCCGCGCCGAGGAAGCCGTAGATCGGCCCCATGTTGGCCTGCTGCAATCCGAAGCTGAACTGGAGGCCGAAGAAGCCGATGTTCATCTCGAT
>JAIYAM010000004.1 GCA_027489065.1 Erythrobacteraceae bacterium
AGCACCCGGCCCTGTCGGACCGCCTGCGCGCTTGTCTGGTCGAGATCGAGGGCCGGGATGTCGTCCAGCCCCGCCTCCAGCGGCAGGAGAAGGTGTTCAAGGCCTGCGCCCTTAGCGTTTTGCTCCAGATTGTCCAGAGAAATCGCCTGTTCCTCGCGGAAGGGACCGGCCTTGATGCGCCTGAGATAAGTGACGTGCCCACAGGTGCCAAGCGCGTATGCGATGTCCCGCGCGAGGCTTCGGATGTAGGTGCCTTTGGAGACGTGGGCGGTAAGGGTCACCTCGTCCTCGCTCGCCGGCTTGGGGTCGATGGTGAGCGCGTGGATGGTAACGCTGCGTGCCTTGAGTTCTACCACCTCCCCCGCCCGCGCGAGATCATAGGCGCGCTGGCCGCCGACCTTCAGCGCGGAATAGGCCGGTGGCACCTGTTCGATCGCGCCAGTGAAGCGCGGGAGCACCGCTTCCACCTGCTCCATGGTCGGGCGCACCGCACTGGTCGCCACCACCGGCCCTTCGGTATCGAGCGTGTCGGTCTCCTCGCCGAAGCGGATCGTGAAGGCGTAGATCTTGTCGCTGTCCAGCATCCGCCCGGCGAGCTTGGTCGCCTCGCCCAGCGCGATCGGCAGCACGCCTTCGGCCAGCGGATCGAGCGTGCCTCCGTGGCCGACCTTGGTCTTGGCATAGCCATTCTGCCGCAGCACCCGCTTGACTGCGCTCACGCCTTGGGTCGAGCCCATGCCTTTGGGCTTGTCGAGGATCAGCCAGCCGGACAGCGGGCGGGCGCGGGGATCGGGGGATTGCTGGTTCACGTGCCTTCCCTAAGCAGCCGGGCCGTCCGGCGGCAAGCAGCCATGCGTCAGCTGACCAGCCCCGCGACGCTGTCGGCAAGGCCGAGGTATTGGCTCATCATCCACATCACCGGCCCCATGAGGATGTTGCCGAGAAAGCTCGTCCCGAACACCCAGCTGGACGCGATCAGTACCACGATCAGCACCATGCCAAGGCCCTGCAGCTTCTCCCACGCCCCGCTAAGCCCGCGGGGAAGCAGCCCGCCGACGATATGCGAACCGTCGAAAGGCGGGATCGGCAAGAGGTTGAACAGGCCAAGGAAGATGTTGATGAGGATGAAGGTGAACAGGCCCGTCGCCAGCCACTGGGTCTGGCCGAGCGCGTCGATCAGCACGCTCGCGCCTCCGGCCGCATCGCCTGCAAAGCCGAGGCCCTGCGGCATGACCAGCCCGAGCAGCACCGCGCCAAGGCCTGCGAGCAGGAAGTTGCTCCCCGGCCCCGCCGCCGCAACCGCCATCATGCCGAAGCGCGGATTATCGAGGCGGTTCTTGTCGACCGGAACGGGCTTGGCCCAGCCGAACACGGGCCCGCCCACAAGCGCGAGAAACCCCGGCACCAGCAGCGTGCCCACCGGATCGACGTGGCGCAGCGGATTGAGCGTCAGCCGTCCGAGCCGCGCGGCCGTCGGATCGCCCAGCATCCGCGCGACATAGCCGTGCGCGACCTCGTGGAAGACGATCGCGATCACCAGCGAAGGGATCAGGATGAGCGCAAATGCGAGAGTGTCGGTCATTGCTGCCGAGATAGGAAGCCGCAGGCCGAAAGCCAGTGGCGCCCTACCCCATCGCCTCGGAGAAATGCTGGCGGCACAGGGCAACGTAGCGGTCGTTCCCGCCGATCTCGGTCTGCCGGCCCTGCCGCACCGCGTTCCCCTCGGCATCGACGCGCAGGTTCATGGTCGCCTTGCGTCCGCAGTGGCACACCGCCTTCAGCTCGACGAGAGCATCCGCGATCCCCAGCAACACCGCCGAGCCCGGGAACAGCGCGCCCTGGAAATCGGTCCTGAGGCCATAGCACAGCACCGGTATGCCCGCCGCGTCGGCAAGGCGCGCAAGCTGCCAGACCTGATCGGACGAGAGGAACTGCGCCTCGTCGACCAGCACGCAATCGAGCTTGGTGCGCGCATGGACCGCGCCGACCTCCGCCCACAGGTCGGTGTCGGGGTGGAAGCGGTGCGCCTCGCTCTCGAGGCCGATGCGGCTGCGCACCATCCCGGCCGAGCGGCTGTCGAGAGCTGCGGTCCAGAGCATCGTCGCCATGCCGCGCTCGCGATAATTGAAATCGGCCTGCAACAGGTGCGAGGATTTGCCCGCGTTCATGCTCGCGTAGTAGAAATAGAGCTTGGCCATCGCACTCACCTACCCGTTCGGCGCATGCACGGCGAGCCGGGTTTGCACCTTTTGCCCGGCTGGAGCGTATCTATGTCATGACATACAACCTCGAAGCCGTTTCGCGGTTCGTGCTCCTCCCCTTGTTGGCAGTCTTCGCGCTCGCCAATGCCGCGAGCGTGCCGCAGCGCTACACGCTGGACGCTTCGGCCAGCAATGTCGCGGCCAAGGTTCCCTTCTTCGGCCTAGCGAGCAAGACAGCGAAGTTCCCCCGCATGGAGGGAGCGGTGATGATCGTCCCCGGCGCGCCGGAAAAGGCGGTGATCGACGTGACCTTCGATGCGACCGCAATCCAGGCGCCCGACAGCGTCACGCTCGCACGGCTGCGGGGGAGCAAGTTCTTCTGGGTCGACAAATATCCGAGCATCCACTTCGTCGGCCGTGCCCTCAAGCTTTCGAGCACAACGCGCGGAACGGTCGAAGGGCAGCTCACCGCGCGCGGGGTGACCAAGCCGGCAAGCCTCGCCGTGACCTTCGATGCCGATCCGATCGCAATGGCCGGAAAGCCCGTGAGCTTCACCGGCACCACCACCATCGACCGCCGGCAATTCGGGATGACGAGCTATCAGTTCATCGTCGGCAACAAGGTCGACATCACGCTGAAGGCCCGGATGGTGCCGCGCTGATCGCGCGAAATTATCACGATAGCAGGCATTTAGCCTTGCCTTAACCATGACAGCGCTAGGCCGGCTGGCTGAGCAAGGGGCTGGCATGGACAAAACGATCGAGGAGATGAGACGCGGCAGCGCGATCGTCGTGCTCTCCTGCGCAATGGCGGCGCTGGTGTGGCTCGCGCCTGTGTCCGCCTTTCCCAATACCAGCAAGGGCGAAATCGTCGCGAAAGCGATCGATGCGGTCATAATCCCGCTCGTCGACTTGGTCGGAAAGATGCCGCTGATCATCGCGCTGGGCGTCGTCGCGGCGCTGGGCGCGGGTTATGCGCTGGGACTGCGGCTGCCCCGGCTCTCGGCCCCGGCCTTTCCGTCCTTGCCCGAATTTACCGCGCCGGAAGAGACCATCGACGTGCCGGCGGCTCCGCTCGCGCGCCGGCGAGGGCTGACGGCCATCGCGGAGCTGCGCGATGTCGAAGCCGTAAGCACCGCGCCTCGCAAGCCCCAGACCATCACGCTCGAGGGGCAGATGCGCGCGGTGATGGGTGACGACTTCGAGCTCACCGATGACATCGCCGACCGCGCCATGTCGCTCGCCGCCGAATGGGAGCGCCGCGGCACGCCGCATGGAAAGCGCGTCGATCCGATCGCGATCATCCGTAAGCCCCGCGAGAAGGACCGCGACTGGAGCAAGGACCGCTCGTGGTTCGGCGGGCTCCCGCGTCTTGACGGGCAGGCCTGGCCGCGGGGGAAGGACGGGGTGCCCCTGCCCTTCGTCGCCCAGCTCGACCTTGCCGAGATTGCCGCGGCCAACCCCGATACGCCGCTGCCCAAGGCGGGATCGCTCGCCTTCTTCATCAACACGGGCGCAGTGCTCTACGTGCCGCCCGGCGATCATTCGCCCACCCCTGGCCCCGACGACCTGCCGCACGCCTACGAGGAGTGCCACTATCCGCTGCCGGAAAGGCCATCGCCGGTCACCCAGCCGCTGTTCCCGTTCTGGCCGGTCGAGCCGGTGCGGCTGCGGATGCCGGACGATCTGCCACCGATGGACGAAGACGGCGAGAATGCCGAGGCTATCGAGGCGGCGCAGAGCGGGGCCCTCACCGCCATCGTGCCGCGGCGAAAGTACTTCTTCTCGGCCAGCAGCTCGCAGATGGAAGCGATTGCGGGGGCCGACACCGTCTGGTGGTATTGCGCGGATCTTGCGCTGCGACAATTGCAGGCCGCGCTCGATTACGTGCCGCGCGCGATCGCGGGGCGCGAAAAGTCCATCGCGGACGGGCAGGCCTACCAGGCCCGCCTGCGAGCTGCGCCCGAACTCGATGAAGAGGCGCTCGCGAACTCCAGGAGCTGGGAAGAGGTCAACCGGGCTGCGATACCGAAACTGGAGAGCGAGGGCCGCGGCCTTGCCGAATTCATCGAGCACTTTGCGGGCTTCGTGGCCGGGCGCGATCCTTGGGAGGTGATGACGCAGGAGGAGATCGCAGTACTCACCGAAGTGCTGGCAACCGCAAAAAGGGATTTCGAGAGTGCCTGTAACTACGTCGTCTCTTCGCGCCTTGGTGACCTTAGGGATGCCGCCATCCGGCGCATGATTACCGGCGACAGCCACGCGGCCGGCGCGCTACCCGACGCTGTGCTGTCCCCGATCAACGAGCAATACCGTTTGCCGACCTCTTGGCAGCACCAGATGTTCGGGCTTGGCGGGTGCCGGCAATACGCCCTTTACGACCACCTGTGCGATCACCTGCTTCTCCAGATCGTCTACGACCACCTGCCCGAATTCCGCTTCGGCGACATGGGCCTTTACCAGTTCTGGATCAGCCCGGAAAATCTCGCAGCAGGCCGGTGGGACAAGGTTGAGCTGACCTTCGAGTGCGGCTAGGCTAGGCCTCGTCGTCGCCCTCGTCATCGAGGTCGCGCAGCACCTTGGGATCGCGCAGCAGGGCCTCGATGCGGTCGGCCTCGGCAAAGCTCTCGTCCTTGCGGAACTTGAGCTTGGGCGCGAATTTCAGCCCCAGCCGCTGGGCAACCTCGCGCTGGAGGAAGGCGGTGTTCTGGCGCAGGGCATGGACGACCTCGTCCTCGCTCGCACCGAGCAGCGGCTTCACATAGGCGGTGGCATTGCGCAGATCGGGGGTCATGCGCACCTCGGTAACCGAGATATGAGAGGCGCTCACCACATCGTCGTGCACTTCGCCGCGGGCGAGGAGTTCCGAAAGGATGTGCCGCACCCGCTCGCCCACCTTGAGGGTGCGGACCGATTGCTGTTCGGCGGTGAAGGGAGCCTTGGCCATCAGGCACCCATGCCCGTATCGGTCGCGGTGGGGCGCGGGGTGGGTATCGCGGTCGAGGTCGCGCGGGCGTGGAGCGTCCCGTCCTCGCCATAGAGCTCGCCTTCGAGGAAGATCACCCGGCGGCCGGCCCGCACCACCCGGCCCTTGCCGAGCAGCGGACCCTCGGGGATCAGGCGGATCAGGCTCATGGTGATGTCGAGGTTGAGCGGCGCCATCTCGCCGCCGGTCGCCGCGACATAGGCATAGCCCATCACGTCATCGAGATAGCCCGCGACAAGCCCGCCCTGCACGCCGCCGCGCCAGGTGCACATCTCGCGCTTCACGGTGAAGCGCATCGTGGCAGTCTGCGTTTCCGCGTCCCAGCCCACGAACTCGGAGCCGAGCAGCGCCGTGTGCGGCGACTGCCCGGCATCCTCGGGATAGTGCTTGCTCGTCAGGCTCACAGTGTCCGCTCACGCTCCTCGACGGAGAAGACTTCGAGCATGTCGCCCGGCTTGATGTCGTTGGTATCCTCGAGCACCACGCCGCATTCGAGACCCGTGCGGACCTCGTCGACATCGTCCTTGAATCGCCGCAGCGACTGGATCTTGGTCGCCGAGACGATGACATCCGCGCGCGTAAGACGTGCGAAGAGCCCCTTGCGGATCGCGCCTTCCAGAACCAGCAGACCAGCCGCCTTGTCCTTCTTGCCCGCCGGGAAGACCTGCTTGACCTCTGCGCGGCCGACAACGGTTTCGATCCGCTCCGGTCCGAGCTCGCCCGCCATCTCCTTGGCGACCGCATCGGTGAGGTGGTAGATGACGTCGTAATACATCATCCGCACCCCGTCGCGCTTGACCAGATCGCGGGCCTTGGCGTTGGGACGCACGTTGAAGCCGATGATCGGCGCCTTCGACGCTGCCGCCAGCAGCACATCGCTTTCGGTGATCGCACCAACGCCCGCGTTGAGCACGCGCACCTTGATCTCGTCGTTCGAGAGGTTGTGGAGCGCATTGACGATCGCTTCGACCGAACCCTGCACGTCCGCCTTCACCACCACCGGGAATTCGATGAGGTTCGAGGACAGGCCGGCAAACATCGTGTCGAAGTTGGTCGGCGCCAACGCGGTGCGCTTCTCGGTCGCCTTCTCCTGACGATACTTGGCGACCTCGCGGGCACGCTGTTCGTTCTCGACCACGGTGAGGTTGTCGCCCGCCGACGGCACGCCGCCGAGGCCGAGCACCTCGACCGGCATGGAGGGGCCGGCTTCCTTGAGCTGCTGGCCCTTGTCATCGACGATCGCACGGACCTTGCCGCTCTGCGTGCCGACCACGAAGGTGTCGCCGCGCTTGAGCGTCCCGCGGGTGACGAGCACGGTTGCAACCGGCCCGCGGCCCTTGTCGAGCTGGGCTTCGATCACGGTGGCCTCGGCATCGCGGTCCGGACGGGCCTTGAGTTCGAGCAGTTCGGCCTGAAGCCCGATCGCCTCGATCAGCTGATCGAGACCCGCGCCGGTCTTGGCCGAAACCTCGACATCCTGCACATCGCCCGACATCGCCTCGACGACGATCTCGTGTTCGAGCAGGCGCTCGCGGATCTTCTGCGGGTTGTACTCCGCCTTGTCAGCCTTGGTGATCGCCACGATCATCGGCACGCCGGCCGCCTTGGTGTGGTTGATCGCCTCGATGGTCTGCGGCATCAGCCCGTCATCGCCGGCCACCACCAGAATGACGATGTCGGTGACGTTCGCGCCGCGCATCCGCATTTCGGTGAAGGCCGCGTGGCCGGGGGTGTCGAGGAAGGTGATCTTCGACTTGTCCCTTGTGGTGATCTGGTAGGCGCCGATGTGCTGGGTGATGCCGCCGGCCTCGCCCTTCACGACGTCGGTGCCGCGCAGGGCGTCGAGCAGACTGGTCTTGCCGTGATCGACATGGCCCATGATCGTGACCACCGGCGGACGGGTGACGAGGGTCTCCTCGGGATCGGTGTCCTCGCTGGTGTCGATGTCGACATCGCTCTCCGAGACGCGCAGGATGTTGTGGCCGAATTCCTCGACCAGCAGCTCCGCGGTGTCCTGATCGATGGTCTGGTTGACCGTGACCATCATGCCGAGGTTGAACAGCGCCTTCACGAGGTCGGCGCCCTTCTCGGCCATGCGGTTGGCGAGCTCGCTGACAGTGATCGCCTCGGGGACGACCACATCGCGGACCTGCTTCTCGCGCGGCTTGCTGGGGCCGCCCTGACCGCGGCGTTCCTTTTCGCGGGCACGCTTCAAGGCCGCGAGGCTGCGCGCACGGCGGCCTTCGTCCTCGTTGAGGGCACGGGTGACGGTGAGCTTGCCCGAACGACGGTTGTCCTTGCCCTCGTCGACGGGTGCGGCGCGCTTGTCGTCCTTCTTCTTGGACTTGAGTTCCGGGCGCTTGACCTCGGGACGCTCCACAGGGGTGAAGCGGCGTGCGGCGGGGGCCGCATCGGCCTGGGGCGCGGGCGCAGCGGCAGCTTCGCTGGTCGCAGCGGGAGCCGCGACCTCGGCCGGAGCCTCAGGCTCGGCAGCGGGCGCGGCGGCTGGCGGGGCGTTGCGCTGGCGCTCGGCCTCTTCCTCGGCACGGCGGTTTTCTTCCGCACGGCGACGGGCTTCTTCCTCGCGCTCGCGGGCTTCGGCTTCCTCGCGCTTGCGGCCTTCCTCGGCCATGCGCAGACGCTCTTCCTCGGCCTCCAGCTGGAGCCGCTTGACGCGCTCCTGCGGGGTCTCGCCCGCCGGAGCGGGGCGCGCGGGCTTGGGCGCGGGTGCCGCCGGCGGCGGAGTCGGGGCCGGACGCGGCGCTTCGGCCACGGGTTCAGGTGCGGGCGTCGGCGCCGGTGCGGCGGGCTCGCTACCGGGCTTGCCGAGCACACGGCGGCGCTTCACCTCGACCACCACCTTGTTGGTGCGGCCGTGGCTGAAGGTCTGCTTGACCTCGCCCGCGTCCACCGAGCGCTTGAGGCCCAGAGGTTTGCGGATGCGTTGGTTGTCGTTGTCGTCGCTCATTATCGCTCGTCAGTCCTTCACGTATTCGTCACTATGCGTCGTCCCGCCCGAAGGCTGGTCGGCGTCGCCGGAAGTGTCCCGGCCTGTCTCAATCGTTTCGTTCGCTCGATCATTCCCGGCGTAATGCACAAGCCGGGAAACCGCTTGCAGCACCCGGTTGGCTGCACGCATGTCGCCGGGGTGGCCGGCAACGCCCAGGTGCACCACGTTGTCGCGGCCCAATGCCACAGACAACGCATGGCGGTCCAGAGGCAAGACTTGTCCACGCTGGCCCGAGCCTTCCGCGTCGGTGCCGACGCGCCAGGCCTGATCGAGCTTGCGCCGCCCGTCCGCGCTGCTGTCGCTGGCGTGGAGCAGGAAGGCGATGCGGCCGCTGCGCGCCTGCTCCTCGATCCGGGCAGAGCCCATCACGATATTGCCGGAGCGCAGTTCGAGGCCCAGCCGGTCGCAGAGGTGGCGCGCAAGAGCGGCCTCGACCTTGGCGGGCAGGTCTTCGGGAATGGTGAGAGGCGCACCCTTGAAGGCGCGCATCAGGGCCTTCTTCAGATGGCCCTCGGCAAGCGCTTCTTCAAGCGCTGCGCGGTTCACGCCGATCCACGCACCGCGTCCGGGCGCCTTCGCGCCGGCGTCGGGGAGCACCAGCCCGTCAGGCGAGATCGCAAGGCGCAGGAGGTCGTCCCGCGCCGAGGTGTCCCCGGTCAGGATACAGCGCCGTTCGCTCCCCGCATCAGCGGGAAGCGCCGGCTCGGCGATGTCGGACGTCAGGCGCTCATTGGGTGGAGTCCGCACTGGCGGCCTCCTCGGTCGGCTCGGAGACTTCGTCTTCGAACCAGTGCGCACGCGCAGCCATGATGATTGCGTTGCCCTGCTCTTCGCTGAGGCCGTATTCGCCCAGCACGCCGCCCTTGTCGGTCTCGCGCTGCGGACGACGCTGCGGCGGGCCGGCGGCGTCGTTGTTGCGGCGACGCGGGGCTTCGCGCTTCTTGGCGATCAGCTCGTCGGTGGCGAGATCGGCAAGATCGTCGAGCGTCTTGATCCCGGCCTTCCCGAGCGTGACCAGCATCGCTTCGGTGAGGTGCGGGATTTCGGCAAGCGCGTCTTCCACACCCAGCCCGCGGCGCACTTCGCGGTGCCCTGCTTCCTGACGCTCGAGCGCTTCGAGCGCACGGCTCTGGAGTTCCTCGGCGAGCTCCTCGTCGAAGCCTTCGATGCTGGCGAGTTCGGCGAGGTCGACATAGCCGACTTCCTCGAGCTCGGCGAAGCCTTCGGCCACGAGCAGCTGCGACAGGGTCTCGTCGACGTCGAGCTCTTCCTCGAACATCTTCGAACGCTCGGCGAATTCCTTCGAGCGCTTCTCCGAGGCTTCTTCCTCGGTCATGATGTCGATCTGGTGGCCGGTGAGCTGGCTCGCCAGACGCACGTTCTGGCCACGGCGGCCGATCGCCAGCGACAGCTGATCGTCAGGAACCACCACTTCGATGCGGCCATCGTCCTCGTCGAGGACGACGCGGCTGACCGTGGCGGGCTGGAGCGCGTTGACGACGAAGGTCGCGGTGTCTTCCGACCACGGAATGATGTCGATCTTCTCGCCCTGCAGCTCTTGCACGACGGCCTGCACGCGGCTGCCCTTCATGCCGACGCAGGCGCCAACCGGATCGATCGAGGAATCGCGGCTGATCACACCGATCTTGGCGCGGCTGCCCGGGTCACGGGCGGCGGCCTTGATCTCGATGATGTTGTCGTAGATTTCGGGCACTTCCTGCGCGAACAGCTTCTTCATGAAGTCGGGGTGCGCACGGCTGAGGAAGATCTGCGGGCCCCGATTGTTGCGTTCGACCTTGGTGATGAGCGCGCGGACGCGCTCCCCCACGCGGGCCGCTTCGCGCGGGATCTGCTGGTCGCGGCGGATCACACCCTCGGCACGGCCGAGGTTGACGATCACGTGGCCGAATTCGACCGACTTGATCACGCCGGTGATGACTTCACCCTGGCGGTCCTTGAATTCCTCGAACTGGCGCTCGCGCTCGGCATCGCGGACCTTCTGGAAGATCACCTGCTTGGCCGACTGCGCGTCGATGCGGCCCAGATCGACCGGGGGCAGCGGATCGACGATGAAGTCGCCGACTTTGGCGCCAGGCTGGAGCTTGTCGGCCTGCTTGAGATCGACCTGCTTGAAGTAGTCCTCGACCTCTTCGACCACCTCGACGACGCGCCACAGCGTCAGATCGCCGGTCAGAGGATCGAGCTTGGCACGGATGTCGTTTTCCGCACCGTAACGGTTGCGCGCGGATTTCTGGATCGCTTCTTCCATCGCCTCGATGACGATCGACTTGTCGATCATCTTTTCCGAGGCGACCGCGTTGGCGATCGCGAGGAGTTCGGCCTTGTTGGCGGA
>JAIYAM010000027.1 GCA_027489065.1 Erythrobacteraceae bacterium
GCTCCAGACCCACTCCAGACCTGGTGTCCAGTCTGCTCGTAAGGATGCCATGTTCCATGGCTCCAAGCGTCTGAACCAATCAGCCGTCAGCGCAAGGTGGGGTCCAAACAGCGCTTACCCTTGTCCACCAATGGAATGGGGTAGGATCGTGGGCGCAAACGTGCGGCGCATCCGGGTCGAGCGCGGGCTGACCCAGGAGCAGCTTGCCCATGATGCGGGGATTGACCTAACCTACCTTGGCGGCATCGAGCGTGGGCACCGGAACCCGTCTGTCGATGTTCTGGGCCGGATCGCTAAGGCCTTGCGCTGTCACCCTCGCAACTTGTTTGACGGTTAGCGCACCCACCGGCTGTACCAGTGCTCGTCCGAGCACCGAGCTAAAACCAGGCGCAATCCAGTACTGACCGGCTATGCTGACGCTTGTCTAATAGCCACATTGACCCGTGTGGCGATTGCCTCCGCGAAATCGCATGGCAAGGCGTTCCCGACAATTTCACAGGCCCGCTCAAACGCATCCGTTTCGAAATGGTAGCCCTCTGGGAAAGTCTGTAAAAGCGCCGCTTCCCGGAGTGATATGGTTCGAAGCTGGTCAGGGTGACCGAACCGTCCCTTGCTCAGTGTTGTACACCCGGCAGTGATGGTAGGGGAGGGCTCGTCCCAAGACATCCGGCCGTAGACATTTGAAAATCCACGATAGCCGCCCTGATGGCACGGGGGGCGCAGACGGTCGGGCAAGTCTATACCGTTCGCTCCAGCCTTCGCATGCCGGAGGCGTTCAATATTTTGATTCGAAAGCTTTCGAACAACATGCCAATCGACAAGGTGGGCCCCACCCTTTTGAACTGCTTCGACGAAAGGAACTGCCTCGCTCATATGGCCGATCGCATCTCGGACTGTGCGCCAGCAGAGCTTCCCATCGGCGCCGTCCTTAGAATGAGTGGGAACCGGCATCTCTATCTTGAAGCCTCTTCCGGCAAGTAAAACAAGGCGTTTGCGCATCTGGGGTACGCCAAAATCTGCAACCTGTAGGATGCCCCAGGTGCAGATATACCCCAAAGTTTCTAATCTCTTAAGTAGGTCGTCAAATAGTGGTCGGCCCTTCTTCGCAAGTCCGGGTACATTCTCAATCATGATGGCCGTCGGCCTAATTTCCTCGGTTAAGCGCGCGACCTCAGAAACGAGGAGGTTCCTCGGGTCATCACGCCGATACTTAGAGGTGAGACTGGAGAATCCCTGACAGGGTGGGCATGCGGCTAAAACGTCTATCGAGCCGCCGCCTAGAGCAAGCAGCGCGGAGCCTGAAATCTCGCGAACATCTTGCCGAAATACCTGCACTTCAGGGTGATTGGCCTTGAAAGTCGCAGCAGCGTGCCTTTCAACCTCGATCGCGGCCACGGCTCGGAAGCCAGCACGCTCCAACCCAACTGCGAGTCCGCCCCCACCCGCAAAGATCTCCACTGCGGTCAGCTGACGATTGGTCATGACATAAGCGCCAACTTCTTCTGCCTGTTGGCTTCTTCGAGAAATTCCTTGTGCATGTGCTGCGTCCGTCGAAGGAAGTTTGTCCAAGTAATATGCTCGACCGCATTATCTTTGCAGTAGGAATCGAATGCTTTCTTTTGCGCGCCCGTCAAACCGATTCCGTCGCACACCAATGTGACAAAGAAACGTTTGAAGATATCCAGAAATTCCTTGTGACCGGGTAGGTTCAAAAATTTATCCATTGCATCAATGTAGACTTGAATCCTATCCCACTCTTTATTGGTTATGGAGTGACCGCCGCGCTTGATTTCAATGATTTGAAGTCCGTAATCTTGGCTAGATAAGATGAAGTCCGGACGTTTATCCTTTTGATCGAAATTATTTAGCTCAATTTTGTGTCCGGTCTCTTTCTTGAAGAATTTTTCAAACTCGGTTTTTAGGGTGGAGAGAGACTGGTTGGAGGTGATAGGAGACCATTGCGGATTAATCAGCCATGGTGCCTCTTCGATCGAATCCTGAAGCGCCTGCTCAAGCTTCGCTGGATCATCTTTGAGGTGCATGATCTTTTCAATTACCTGCACCCGCTTTTCCGCAATCATGCCGTAGGACGAGAGCTCAGCGACCCTAGCGGTTCGAAGGATGGAGGCCAGTACACCAACAGCACCTTCTTCCGCGTCAGCTGCTTCCCGCAGGGTGTCATCAAGCGTTACGTGCGGACCGAGCATCAGACTGAGCTGGACCAACGCGTCGACATGCTCCTGATCTTCGATCTCGCCCTGACGCAGCCGCTCGCCCATCATCTTGGCAATGCGTAACGTGGTCTCTCGGATGGGCTTCCACTCATCTCCCGGGAACTGCTGCTGAACACGCTCTAAGACGTTACCCGCTCTCATGAAGTCAGCCGTCACTTGCTTCTTTAGGGGCTCTCGCGAAAGAGTGCCAAGTAGCTTGACGACATTTTGACCCCACTCTTCGAACCTCTGGCCCAGATCATCTGACCACAGAATATCGCGGCGATCAGTTTGGATAAGGTCTTCACCTTCATCCAGCCAGTCTGCTTCCAATTCCCCAACGAGGTAACTGCGAACCTGATACTCGCCAGTAAAGCCCGACCGGAGATTGAACAAAGGGGTCTGGGCGGCAATTTTGCCTCGGCAATAGATGCGCACCCCAGCCATTAGCTCGTCGCGATAGGACTCTTTCGCGTATGCGACCCAGCCGGTAATCGGATAGAAGCGACCATCAGAATGGACGAAGCCAGGATTGAATCCTGGCAGCACTTCCCCGTCGGGACCAAGAGCTTGCCATTTTGACATTTCATTTGCTGCGGTCGCTTCGGTTCCGTCACCTCTGAAGGTTACCTTCGTATTTGGCATCGTATCGATGTCGAAGGCTCCGACGGCGGCCTCACGCGACGGTGTCCCAACCGCTTTCTCAGTATCAACGAGATTGACCGACCAACTTGCTGCGGCGACCCCGAACCTCTGCGACAATTGGCGCGAGAAAGTTGTCATTTCGGGCACCATACGCCGGATAAAATCACTCAGAATCAACTTGGTGCCGTGTTGAGGCAGCACTCGTTGATCGAGATTACCGATATCCGGCCTATAGTCCTCCTCATGATCTGCCATGATCTCGGATCGCTTCATGATGAAGTGAGCAGCACGATAGCCCCTGGCTGGACTGCCATCTGGACCAATACCATCCACGATGTCGCCACCGGCGGTTAGGACTTCAATGGTGTTGCAAATCCCGAAGGGTGCCAGCTTCCCAACGCCCTTGCGGCCCATCACTCGACGGCCATGTTTGGCGCTCACGTTTCCGCGTCTTGGGTCTTTGCGACGTTCACCACCCACTTTAAGATAGAATGGATTGACGACATCAGGCTCCATACCCACGCCATCGTCCGTCACAATGATCTTGTAGCCCGCATCCCCCCTAGTAGTGGCAAGATACGTGCCCATCGGCGCTTCGATTGTTACATTTTCCGCGTCGGCGTCGTACGCATTGGCCACCAATTCTGCGATGACTGCCGATACTCGGTCATATAGCTTCACTCCGAGCTTATCGACCGTCATCCGGGATATCGTCATCACATATTGGCCAGCCGCCATATCCACCCCCATTTTTCGCAATCCGTATCGCCATTTGTCGACCATGCAAGAAGCAATTTCCATGGTTGGCAGCGGTTGTAGCTTTGCGGACTTGCTGAAGTCTCAATCGGTTGGCGCATGAAGGCGAGCGTCCAAGCCGAGTTACAGGCATGTCGGTGTCTATTCGGTGCTCGCGAGCCTTTTGAGCCACAGCCGTCCGAAAAAGCACTAAATTTGCCATTGAAAAGTAACGATAAAAATGGTGCCGGCTGCAGGATTCGAACCCGCGGCCCCCTGATTACAAATCAGGTGCTCTACCAACTGAGCTAAGCCGGCTGACCGTGCAGCGCCACTACGCCAAACCAAACCAGCCCTCAAGTAGCGAAGCGGTAGGGCAACTATAAAGCGCCGAAAGTCCACCCCTCGGTGCGCGCCACATCGGGTGTTAGCGATGGCGGGTGCCACAGATCGCGGTTGCCGTGCACGCGGCGCAGCCAGGCGGCGGTGAGCAGTGCATCTGACGCGTGATCGCCGATGGTGCCGCTGCCCGCGACCGGCGGCGAACCCAGCCTGTCGAGCGCGTCGTTCAGGGCTTCATAGGTCCGCAGCTTGGTCGCCGCGCCGGTCACGCCGCCGAGCCTCGCGGCCATCGAGGTGTAGATCTCGGTCACCACCGAGCCTGCTTCGGGCAGCGGATCGACGGGCCACACCGGCACGCGCCCCGCAAGGCGGCGGAGCATCCGCATGCCCGTAAGGCTCGACTTGCCGACCTGCGCCGCGCCGACGAGATTGAAGTTGCTCACCGGCCGTACGCCTTGGCTCCTCTGCGCGGCCTCGGCGATGCGGAAGCGGCCCTCGCGGGTGGCGGCGCCGGGGAGCAGGAAGCGGTCGCCCGTGGCGCCAGCGCCGTGGCGGAAGTAGCGGCTCGCCTCGGGGTGGGTGACAAAGCCGCCCGCCTCAAGATGCGGATCGGCGGCGCACAGGGCATCGATCAGCGCCCACAGCCCGCGCGCGTCAGAGGGCGAGGCATCCCAGCCGGGAAAGAACGCGCCCGCATCGTGGAACGGCAGCGAGAGGCCGAGGTCGAGGCCCACCAGCGTTGCTCCCGGCAGATCGAGCAGCAGCGCCAGCACCTCGCTGCGAGCCCATCCCTTGGGATCAGGCGGGGTGACCAGCACCGGGGCGCCGCCCTCGGCCAGCGCTACCGCGAGCGCAATGCCCTTCTGGCGGGGGCCTTTAGCGCCCGACCAGTCGACGGCAAGGAAGTGCGAGAAGCGGCTCACCCGCGCTCGCTTCTGAGCTTGTTCCAGTAATCGAGCCGCTTGGCGATCTCGCGCTCGAAGCCGCGTTCCACCGGCGTGTAGAATTGCGCAGGCTCCATGCCTTCGGGCCAGTAGTTGTCGCCCGAGAAGCCCTCGGCGGCATCGTGGTCGTAGGTGTAGCCCTTGCCGTAGCCCAAATCCTTCATCAGCTTGGTCGGCGCGTTCAATATGTTGGCGGGCGGGGCGAGGCTGCCCGTGTCGGTGGCCGCCTTCCACGCTGCCTTTTGCGCCTTGTAGGCGGCGTTCGATTTGGGAGCGGTGGCGAGGTAGAGGCAGGCCTGCACCAGCGCGAGCTCGCCTTCGGGGCTGCCGAGGAAGCGGTAGGCTTCCATCGCCGCCATGCATTGCGGGAGCGCCTGCGGGTCGGCGAGGCCGATGTCCTCGACCGCCATGCGCACCAGCCGCCGGGCGACGAACAGCGGTTCCTCGCCCGCAACCAGCATCCGCGCCATCCAGTAGAGCGCCGCCTGCGGATCGCTGCCGCGCACCGCCTTGTGGAGCGCCGAAACGAGATTGTAATGCCCGTCGCGGTCCTTGTCGTAGACCGCGACCCGCCGCTGGAGGAAGCTGCCGAGGCCCGCCGGATCGAGGAGCTCGCCAAGCCCTGCGGCATAGAGCGTCTCGGCCTGACCGAGCAGAAAGCGCCCGTCGCCGTCGGCCTGCGCGATCAGGGCGGCACGGGCGTCCGGCTTAAGGGGGAGGGAGCCTTCGAGCGCCTCGGCCTTCGCCAGCAGCGCCCCGAGCGCGGCATCGTCCAGCCGGTTCAGCACCAGCACCTGCGCACGGCTGAGCAATGCGGCGTTGAGCGCGAAGCTCGGGTTTTCGGTGGTCGCGCCGACCAGCGTCACCACCCCCCGCTCGACAAAGGGGAGGAAACCGTCCTGCTGGGCGCGGTTGAACCGATGGATCTCGTCCACGAACAGCAGCGTGCGCTTGCCTGCCTTGGCCATCTTCTCGGCTTCCGCGAAGGCCTGCTTCAGGTCCGCCACGCCCGAAAACACCGCGCTGATCGCCGCGTAACGCATCCCCACAGCATCGGCGAGCAGGCGGGCGATGCTCGTCTTGCCCGTGCCGGGCGGCCCCCACAGGATCATGCTCGCAAGGCGGCCTGCCGCAACCATCCGCCCGATCGCGCCTTCGGGTCCGGTCAGGTGCTCCTGCCCCACCACCTCTTCGAGCGCACGCGGGCGCAGCCGGTCGGCCAGCGGCGCGTCCGCCGCGGGCGCGCCGTCGCCGCGCGGAGCCTCAGGGGCGTCTTGTCCGAACAGGTCAGCCATTCGTCGGGCGTGATAGGACATCGGGCGGAAAAGGAAACTGGTCTGGGTGAGGCCCCTTGAAACGATAGGTCTAAGATATATCTTGGACCTATCTTAGATCACCCAAGGAGGACGGCATGACCTGGAACAAGTATGGGCGCGGGAGCGGCTGGGACAAGCTTGGCGAAGCGATCGCCATGATGGCCATGAACGGCAACATGAATTTCGGTGGCCCGGGTCCCGAGCGCAGCGGCATGAAGATGCGCTGGCGCTACGACAGCGACGAGGCCGAGGGTGAAGGCGCGGGCGAGCCCGGCCGCCGCGGACGCCGCGGGCGGATGTTCGGACAGGGCGAACTGCGCCTCGCGCTGCTCGCGCTGATCGCGGAAAACCCCTCGCACGGTTACGAGCTCATCAAGGCGATCGAGGAGATGACCGGCGGCGGCTATGCGCCGAGCCCGGGCGCGGTCTACCCGACGCTCCAGCTGCTCGAGGACGAGGGCGCGATCGAGGAGGCCGAAGCCGAGGGCGCCAAGAAGCCCTTCGCGGTGACCGACAAGGGCCGCGCCGAGCTCGAGAGCCGCGGCGAGGAAGTCGAGGGGCTGATGCGCCGGCTCGGTCGCCACGGCGAACGCACCACGCATGTCCGTTCCTCGGACATGTTCCGGGCGATGGGCAATCTCGCCAACGTGCTCAAGAACCGCGCCCGTGTGGGCAAGCTCGACGAGCGCACGATCAGCGAGATCGTCGACATGATCGACGAGATGGCCAAGCGCATCGAGCGCCTGTGATCGCAGCGTTGCGGTAAACGCAACTATGGCATAAACTCTCCTCCGTTTCGGGTCGCGCCGGACGGGGGAGGGCGTGCATGACAGGGGCGATGCTGGGCCGGGCGAAGGCGCCGTGGCACTTGTGGGTGGTCGGGGTCGTGACCCTGCTGTTCAACGCAATGGGCATCGTCAGTTACCTGACGACGAAACTCGGGATGCTGGAGGACATGGGCCTCACGCCCGAGCAGATCGCCTTCATGAACAGCTATCCTGCATGGATCAGCGCCTTCTGGGCGCTGGGGGTGTGGGGCGCGTTTGCCGGTTCGGTGCTGCTCCTGCTGCGTTCCCGCTGGGCGGTAACCGCGATGGCGGTGGCGACGGTCGGGCTCGTCGGCACGACGCTCGGCAATTACGCGGTGCTCGATGTGCCCGCCGCAATGCAGGCGCCCGCGCTTGACGTCGCGATCTGGGTGGTGACGCTGTTCCTGCTTTTCTACACCCGCCGGATGGCGGCCGCCGGTGTGCTCAGATAAGCGCCCTCAGGCGGCCCGTTCCCCGCGCCGTTCCTCGACCAGCGTCGCATAGGTGTCGGCGACCACTGCGTTGATCGCTTCCCAGCTGTATTCGCAGGCGCGGGCCTCGCCCGCTGCCCCGTGCGCGGCGCGCAAGGAGCGGTCGGTGCAATAGGGCGCGAGCGCGGCGGCGAAGGCGGCGGCGTCAGCGTGGCGATCGCCCGAAGGCGCGACCAGCCGCCCTGTCGCCCCGTCGGCGACAAGGCTCGCGCTGCCGGTCGCACCGGCGGCGACCACCGGCAGCCCGCTTGCCATGGCTTCGAGCGTGACGTTGCCGAAGGTCTCGGTCACGCTCGGGTTGAAGAACACGTCCCCGCTCGCGAGCGCCTGCCCCAGCGCCTCGCCGGTCTTGAAGCCGGCGAAGATCGCGCCCGGCATGTTCGCCTCGAACCACCCGCGCGCCGGGCCGTCACCGATCACCAGCGTCTTGTGGGCGATGCCCTGCTGGCGCAGCCTGGCGATGGTTTCGGCGAACACGTCGAGGCCCTTTTCCATCACCAGTCGGCCGAGGAAGACGATCGCTACGTCCTCATCCGCAAGCCCGAGGCTGCGGCGCCATTCGGGATCGCGGCGGGCCGAGGAAAAGATCGTGCGATCGACCCCGCGGCTCCACAGCCCGATGCGGGTGTGCATGCCCATCGCGGTGAGTTCGTCGATCATCGACTGCGAGGGCGCGACCAGCGCGTCGCAGCGGTTGTAGAAGCGCTTCAGGAGCTTCACGATCATCGGCTCGAGGAAGGCCATGTTGTAGTAGCGCGGATAGGTTTCGAAGCGCGTGTGGACGCTGGCGAGCACCGGGATGCCCCGCTCGCGCGCCCATTTCAGCGCCGCATGGCCCGAAGGGTCGGGCGAGGAGAGGTGGACGATGTCGGGCGCGAAAGCCTCGAGATCGCGGCGCACCGCGGCGCCGAGATGGGTCGGCACGCGGTACTCGCCGCGGCCCTTCACCGGCATCGGGATATTGGGCAGGCCGACGAGGTCGCCGGTCGGGGGGAAATCGGGATCGGCGACCTTGGGCGAATAGACACGCACCTTCGCCCCGCGCGCCAGCAGCGAGCCCACGAGCCGGTTCAGGGCCTGGTTCGCCCCGTCGCGGGTGTAGTTGTAATTGCCGCTGAACAGGGCGACGCGCAGATCGGAAATGTCCATGAGAGGGATCGTTTAGGCGAGCTTCCCGGATTTTGCGAGAGCCTATCCTCGGTGCGCCCTGGAGGACATCAAATGCTTCATTGACTCCGCGCCGCGCCTCTCTAAAGCAGCCGGCGGGCCACGCGGTCCCAACGCCGCGCGAGCTCTCTGCAAGGAGAGAATACATGACTGAGTACACCCGCGGGCTCGCGCACGAGCCTTCGCTTAAGCCTGAGCGTCCCTTCTTTTCCTCGGGACCCACGGCAAAATTCCCCGGCTGGTCGCTGGACAAGCTCAAAACCGAATCGCTTGGCCGCTCGCATCGTTCGAGCCTCGGCAAGGCGCGCCTCAAGTACGCGCTCGACCTCAGCCGCGAACTGCTCGGCATCCCCGATGATTACCTGATCGGCATCATGCCCGCCTCCGACACCGGCGCGATCGAGGCTGCCATGTGGTCGATGCTCGATCCTGCGCGCCCGGTCACGGTCGCCGCGTGGGAGAGCTTCGGCAATGTCTGGATCCAGGACGCGGTCAAGCAGCTCAAGCTGCCCAACCTGCAGGTCCTCACCGCCGATTATGGCGAGATCCCCGATCTCACCACCATCCCCCAGCGCAACGACGTGGTGTTCACCTGGAACGGCACGACCTCGGGCGCGATGATCCCGAACACCGACTGGCTCGAAAAAGGCCGCGAGGGTGTTACGATCAACGATGCCACCAGCGCGATCTTCGCGATGGAGATGGACTGGGCGAAGCTCGATGCCACGACCTATTCGTGGCAGAAGGTGATGGGCTCGGAAGCCCAGCACGGCATGCTGATCCTCAGCCCCAAGGCGGTCGAGCGGATCGAGAGCTACGATCCGGCCTGGCCGCTGCCCAAGCTGTTCCGCATGAAGAAGGGCGCCAAGCTCAACCGCGGCATCTTCGAAGGCGAGACGATCAACACGCCCTCGATGCTCGCGACCGAAGACTACATCGCGGCGCTCGAATGGGGCAAGGCGATCGGCGGGCGCAAGGCGCTGGTCGAGCGCGCCAACGCCAACGCGGCGCTGGTGAAGGACTGGATCGAGGCGACCCCGTGGCTGCGCAACATGGCCACCGATCCGGCGCTCCAGACCAACACCGGCGTGTGCATGGTCTTCCAGGGCGACTGGTACGAGAGCCTCTCGGACGAGGACAAGGCGGGCGTTCCCAAGAAGATCGTCAAGCTGCTCGAGGAACGGGCCGTCGGCTTCGACTTCAACGGCTACCGCGACGCGCCGCCGTCTTTGCGCATCTGGTGCGGATCGACCGTGGAGCAGGAGGACATCAAGCGCCTGCTGCCGTGGATCGAATGGGCCTACGACAAGGTCAAGAACGGCTGATTTTCGCCGTTAAGTCTCAGCGTCTCCCCGACCACCGAGCCGGGGCACGCGTTCCTTTTCCCATGCCCGCCATTGAAGCGGGACCCCGGACCGGGTCCGGGGAGACGAGTGGAAGGTACTCAAAATGACCAAGCCCAAAGTTCTCATCAGCGACAAGATGGACCCCAACGCCGCACGCATCTTCGCCGATCGCGGCTGCGACGTCGACGTGATCACCGGCGAGACGCCGGAACAGCTGATCGCCCGCATCGGCGAGTATGACGGTCTCGCGATCCGTTCCTCGACCAAGGTCACCAAGGCGATCCTCGATGCCGCCCCCAACCTCAAGGTGATCGGCCGCGCCGGTATCGGCGTCGACAATGTCGATATCCCCTACGCCTCGTCCAAGGGCGTGGTGGTGATGAACACCCCGTTCGGCAACTCGATCACCACCGCCGAACACGCCATCGCGCTGATGTTCGCGCTCGCCCGCCAGATCCCGGAAGCCAACGCGCAGACGCAGGCGGGCAAGTGGCCCAAGAGCGGGTTCATGGGCGTCGAGGTCACGGGCAAGACCCTCGGCCTGATCGGTGCGGGCAATATCGGCTCGATCGTCGCCAGCCGCGCGCTCGGCCTGCGGATGAAGGTGATCGCCTATGATCCCTTCCTCACCGAAGACCGCGCGATCGAGCTCGGCATCGAGAAGGTCGATCTCGACACGCTGCTGAGCCGCGCCGACTTCGTCACGCTGCACACGCCGCTGACCGACGAGACCCGCAACATCCTCAGCCGCGAACGGCTCGAGAATGCCAAGAAGGGCATCCGCATCATCAACTGCGCCCGCGGGGGCCTGATCGACGAGGCGGCCCTGAAGGATTGCCTCGTCAGCGGTCAGGTCGCAGGCGCCGCATTGGACGTGTTCGAGACCGAGCCGCCGGCCGCCGACCATCCGCTGTTCGGCGCGCCCAACTTCATCTGCACGCCCCACCTCGGCGCCTCGACCAACGAGGCGCAGGTCAATGTCGCGCTTCAGGTGGCCGAGCAGATGGCCGATTACCTCGTCAACGGCGGCGTGACCAACGCGCTCAATGTGCCGAGCCTGTCCGCCGAGGAAGCCCCCAAGCTCAAGCCCTACATGGCCTTGGCCGAGAAGCTCGGCAGCCTCGTCGGCCAGCTTGCGCATGGCAACCTCACCCAGATCGGCGTGGCGCGTGAAGGCGCGGCCGCCGACCTCAATGGCAAGCCGATCACGGCCGCGGTCCTGTCGGGCTTCATGCGCCGCTATTCGGACACGGTGAACATGGTCAACGCGCCGTTCCTCGCCAAGGAGCGCGGCCTTGCCGTGAGCGAGATCCGCCACGAGCGCGAGGGCGCGTTCTCGACGCTCCTTCGGGTGACGGTCGAAACCGCGCAGGGCCCCCGCTCGGTCGCCGGCACGCTGTTCGGCACCGAAGCACCGCGTCTGGTGGAAATTTTCGGCATCGGTATCGAAGCCGAGCTGTCGGGCCACATGCTGTACATCGTCAACGACGACAAGCCGGGCTTCATCGGCCGGATCGGCACCCTGCTGGGCAGTCACGGCATCAATATCGGCACCTTCAACCTCGGCCGCCGCGAAGCGGGCGGGGAAGCGGTGCTGCTGCTGAGCCTCGACGAGGCGCTGACGCCGGAAGTGATCGCCGAGGCCGAGAAGGTCGAAGGCGTGAAGCTGGTCAAGGCTTTGGCGTTCTGATCTGAAGGGCCCACCCCCGGCCCCTCCCGCAGGCGGGAGGGGAGAAGAGGGCGTGATCCAGTCCCCCTCCCGCTTGCGGGAGGGGTTAGGGGTGGGCCTGTTCGCAAGACCCTTCACCCCGCGCCCATACCTCGCTAAGCGCGGGTGAATATGACCAAACCCAACGATCTCCTCCCCGAAGGCCTCGAGGACCGCCTGCCGCTGGAAGCGGCGCGGATCACGGCGGCGATGCGTGCCTGCCTCGATGTGCTGGGCGCGCATGGCTATGACCGGGTGCGCCCGCCGCTGCTCGAATTCGAGGCCTCGCTGGCGGGCCGCATGGCCGGGGTGACGGTCGGCGAGGGCAGCTCGATGTTCCGCTTCGTCGATCCGGCGAGCCTTCGCACCCTGGCGCTGCGCTCGGACATGACCCCGCAGGTCGGGCGGATCGCCGCGACGAGTCTCGCAAGCGCGCCGCGTCCGCTCCGCCTCGCCTATTGCGGCGACACGGTGGTGATCAAGGCGAGCCAACTGGACCCCGCGCGCGAGCGGCTGCAACTGGGCGCGGAGCTGATCGGCGCCGATAGCGTGGCGGCGGCGAGCGAGGCGGTGATGCTGGCGATCGAGGCGCTGAAGGCCGCTGGCCTCACAGGCATCTCGGTCGATTTCACGCTCCCCGATCTCGTCGATACGCTAGCTGCGAAGGCGCTTCCGCTTGGCGCGGACCAGATCGCAGCCGTGCGGCGCGAGCTCGATACCAAGGATGCGGGCGGATTGAAGGCGGCGGGCGGGGCTGCCTATCTGCCGCTGCTCTATGCGACGGGGCCGTTCGAGACGGCGCTCGCGGCTTTGCGCGAAGTCGATGCGGGCGGGGCGCTGAAGTCGCGGCTCGACGGGCTGGCGGCGATTGCTGCGCACATCGGCGATGCGGCGCGGATCACTCTCGACCCGACCGAGCGGCATGGCTTCGAATACCAGTCGTGGTTCGGCTTCACCCTCTATGCCGACGGGTTGCGCCGCGCGGCGGGGCGGGGCGGCACCTACCGGATCGCGGGCAGCGAGGAGCCGGCGACCGGCTTCACGCTCTACCTCGACCGCCTGGCCGAGGTTGCCCCCCAGCCCGAAGCGGCGCGGATGGTCTATCTGCCCGCCGGCCACGACCGCGCGGCGGCAGCGCGGCTTCGCGCCGAAGGTTGGCGCACTCTCGCGCAGCTGGCCGAGGGCGAGGATCCGGCGACATTGGGCTGCGGTTATTTGCTTCAGGGCAGCGAACCGGCGCCGATTTAGCGCGTAAAGCGGCAGCTTTGCTTCAAGCTGACGTGAAAGCTGCCGTTCGGGAAGCGACCCCAAAACTGACGGTCAGCCAAGCTGGACCTCGGCCTCTGTCCACCAGCGCAAGGCGTGAACGCTGTTCGTCTCTCGCAGTATGGACTCAACGGCGGTCGCAAGTCGCTCGACAGATTGCACGGTCGGGATCCGCTTCAGCCATCTTCGCACAAACGGCTTCGAAGGCTCAATGAAACACAACAAGCCGTCTTCGTATTCCGGGTAGAATCCGCAACCGATCCACAACGGGAACGCTTTGTGGTGCAACTTGACGCTCCATCCCCAATCCTCCGCGATCAGATCTTCGACCTCGAACCCGGCACTTGGCAACATGCTCAGCAATAGTTCTGCAACCTTCTTGCCTTGCGGCAAATCCGGGTTGTCATGGTCATCAAGTAGCTCCGTAGAGCGAAATTCGAGGTGAGTGCGCACGGGAAGAAGCTAAATGGAACTCCGGCAACTTTCCACCCATATCCGGCCGTAATGCCTCCCATTCCACCGCGCCGAAAGCCGCCGCTCCGGCTGGCGCAGTTCAGCCGCCCAGCACCTTCTTCAGCCACGCATCCATCACCGCGGTCGCCGGGTAGTCCGGCTGGCCGAGCTTGCGGTTGATCTCCATGTGGCCGCGCAGGCCCTCTCCGGGGAAGCTCCCGATCTCGACCTTCGTGCCCGCCCGCTTCAGCGCCTCGGCGAGCGCGTTCGACTGGGTCACCGCGTCGGGGCGCTGGACGTGGAGCAGCAGGAAGGCGGGCGCATTGGGCGCAGTGGCCTGAAGCGTGGGGGAGAGGGCAGCCTGCCGCGCAGGATCGGTGCCGAAGGCCTGTTTGTAGGTCTCGCCCATCATCCGCGCGCCGATCTTGACCTGCTCGGCCACGTCATAGGCCGCGCCGTCATTGGGCATCACCCCGTCGATATCGGCAAAGGAGAGCCCGGCGCTCTTGAGATACCGCTCGTCCGTCCCGACCAGCGCCACCAGATGCGCGCCCGCCGAGTGCCCGGTCAGCACCACGCGGCTGCGGTCGATGCCGAGGCTATCGGCGCGCTTCAGCACATAGGCGAGCGCGGCGGCGACATCGCTTGCCTGCTCCTCGACCGTGTTGCGCGGCACGAGGCGGTAATCGATCGAGGCGAAGGCATAGCCCTGTGCCATCAGATGCGCCGGCAAGGCACGCGAGGTGGCGTTGTTCTTCGACCCGCGCTTCCACCCGCCGCCGTGGACATAGAGCACAAGCGGGGCCTTCGAAGCGCCCTGCGGCACCCACAGGTCGAGCGCCTGGAGGCTGTCCGGCCCGTAGGCGAGGGTCTGCGTCGGCGGCGTCGCGGAGGCGCCCGCACCCGTCCCGGCACCGCGCTGCTCGAAGCGTTTGCGCAGCTCGCCGCGGCACTCCTCGGAGAGCTCGCTCGCCTTCTCGCGCAGGCAGGTGCGCATCTGCGACCGGTCCGTGCCGCACAGCTTCACGATCTCGGCGCGGCACACTTGGGGCAGGCGCTCGCCTCCTCCCCGGCGCTGCTGCGCGAGGATCGGCGTGGCCAGCACGGCAAGCGCGCCGGCGGCAATCAGGACTTTGGCGGAGGTCTTCATCGCAGGTGCTCCCATGTGGATCATCACACGGCATAACGCCGTGCCGCGCGAAACCCTTCGCGCCCCCCCTTCGCGCCCTTGCCCTCCGCCTCCCGAACGCCTAGGCCCCGCCCGCGTTTTCTCCCCCCTTCGCACAAGGAACAACATGGCCAACGTCACCGTGATCGGCGCCCAGTGGGGCGATGAGGGCAAGGGCAAGATCGTCGACTGGCTGGCGAGCCGCGCCGATGTCGTGGTGCGCTTCCAGGGCGGGCACAATGCCGGCCACACGCTGGTGATCGACGGCAAGACCTACAAGCTGTCGCTGCTCCCCTCCGGCATCGTGTCCGGCACCCTCTCGGTGATCGGCAACGGCGTGGTGCTCGATCCCTGGGCCTTGCGTGACGAGGTCGCCAAGGTCGAAGGGCAGGGCGTCAGCATCACCGACGAGAACCTGGCGGTCGCCGACAACTGCCCGCTGATCCTCCCCCTCCACCGCGACCTCGACGGACTTCGCGAAACGGCCGCAGGCAAGGGCAAGATCGGCACCACCGGGCGCGGCATCGGCCCGGCTTACGAGGACAAGGTCGGCAGGCGCGCGATCCGCGTGTGCGATCTGGCGCATCTCGACACTTTGGAGCCGCAGCTCGACCGGCTGTGCGCCCACCACGATGCACTTCGGGCAGGCTTCGGCCAGCCTCCGGTCGACCGCGCCGCGCTGCTCGAGGAACTGCGCGAAATCGCGCCCTTCGTTCTGAAGTTTGCCCAGCCGGTGTGGAAGCGCCTCAAGAAAGTCCGCCGCGCGGGCGCCAAGATCCTGTTCGAGGGCGCGCAGGGCGTGCTGCTCGATGTCGACCACGGCACCTATCCCTTCGTCACCTCGTCGAACACGGTGAGCGGCACGGCGGCTTCGGGCTCCGGCCTCGGCCCCAATTCGACCGGCTATGTGCTCGGCATCGTCAAGGCCTACACCACCCGCGTCGGCTCCGGCCCGTTCCCGACGGAACTGGAGGACGAGGTCGGCCAGCGCCTCGGCGAGCGCGGCCATGAATTCGGCACCGTCACCGGCCGCAAGCGCCGCGTCGGCTGGTTCGATGCCGTGCTGGTGCGCCAGTCCTGCGCGATCTCTGGCGTGACCGGCATCGCGCTCACCAAGATCGACGTGCTCGACGGGCTGGAGAAGGTCGCGATCTGCACCGGCTATCGCCTCAACGGCAAGGTCTACGACTACCTCCCCAGCCACGCCGCCGATCAGGCCGCCTGCGAGCCGATCTACGAGGAAATGCCCGGCTGGACCGAGAGCACCGCAGGCGCGCGCAGCTATGCCGACCTTCCGGCGGCCGCGATCAAGTATATCCAGCGCATCCAGGAACTGATCGAATGCCCGGTGGCGCTGGTCTCGACCTCGCCGGAGCGTGACGACACGATCCTGATGCGCGATCCCTTCGTGGATTGATCGCAGGGGCGGGCGCGGGTTATCCTCGCGCCCGTGAACCGCCTCGCGCTCCTCCCGCTGCTCGCGCCCCTGCTCGCTTTAGCCGCCTGCGCCGCGCCGCAGCCCGAGCAGTCGCAAGCGCCATCCGCTTTTCCCCTGCTCGCCCGCGAGGCGGCACGGATCATCCCCGAGCGGCGCTTTGCCACCGTGGATTACCTGATTGTCGACAAGTCCGAGCGGCTGATGGTCGCCTATGCTGCGGGCCAGCCGGTCAGGGCATGGCGCGGCCTGCAACTGGGTGACGCACCGCAAGGCCACAAGCGCTTCGAAGGCGACGAGCGCACGCCGGAAGGCCGCTACGTGATCGAGGGGCGCAATCCGGGCAGTGCCTATCACCTCAGCCTGAAGGTCTCCTACCCCAACGCCGAAGACCGCGCCTATGCCCGCGCGCAGGGCCGCTCGCCGGGGGGCGATATCTTCCTCCACGGCCAGCCCAATGCGCTACCTTTCGGCCGCGTTCCGGGCGACTGGACCGACGGCTGCATCGCGCTTTCCAACGCGGAAATCGAGGAGCTGTGGCGCATCGTTCCCGATGGCACGGTGATCGAGATCAGGCCGTAGGGGACTGCGAATCTGCGAGGCCACGCAGATTTACTTGACGTGATCCCGTTTTGTTCCATAAGTGTTCCAACATTGTTGGAGTCGCACCCATGTTGAACGATGCCCACCCCGCTTCCTCGCCCGCCGATTTTTCCTACGACATGGTTGCCGACGGGGCCGGGCTGCCCGCGCGTGTCGCGATCTTCGGGGAGGGTGAGAGCCTGCGCCGCCAGATCGCCGCTGATCTGGGCGGGGCGGGCTTCCGCACCATAGACGGCGGGGGCCTGCGCGCGCTGCTCGAAGGGCCGATCGCGCTGCTGGGCGATGTGGTGGTGGTCGATTGCGCCGTCACCGGCAGCCGCGGGATGGACGGCATGATGCTGGCGGGACTCGCCCGGCTCGACATGCGGGTGGCGCGATCCGGCGCGAAGCTGATCGTCGGCACCAATATGGAAGGGCTCGACGATGTCTTCGCGGTGCTCGATCAATCCAATCCGCAAATCCTCGTTGCGCCCAGCCGCGCAGAACGCGTGATCGCGGTCGGCCGCGTCATGGGAGAAGCGGGCGCGGCGCGCCTTCGGGAAATGGGGGAGGAGGACCGCGTGGCGCTCCTGCGCCTCTCGCAGCAGGTCGAGGCGATTGCCCATTCGCTCGGCCGGATGGGCCATGCACAGCTCGCCGAGCCGAGCGCGTTCAGCGAATTCAAGCGCGATTACGCCGCGCCCGAAGCCCCGGCCATGACCGGTTTCGCCGCGCCGCGCCCTGCGCTCCCCGATCCACAGGCCGTGCGCCAGATCATCGCCAACCGCCAGGCACGGGCGAAGTTCTTCGATCCGGCGCTGTTCGGCGATCCGGCTTGGGACATGCTGCTCGATCTCACCGCCGCCCATGCCGAGGGCGCGCGGGTCTCGGTCACCTCGCTGTGCATCGCCGCCGCAGTCCCGGCGACGACCGCGCTGCGCTGGCTGACCCAGATGGTGGAAAGCGGGATCTTCATCCGCGTGCCCGATCCGTCCGACAAGCGCCGCGCCTTCATCGCGCTCAGTGACAAGGCGCTTGCCGCGATGGCCGGCTACTTCGCCAGCCTGCGCGTGCCGCAGCTTCAGGCGGCTTGACGGTTAGGCAGCAAGGTTCAGGCCCGGGGGCAGGCTCCCGGCCGCCAATGGAGGATCAAGGTCAGGCCCGGGCTAGAGACTGCGGCGTCCTCGCCCGGCGTGGGGGATACGGCGCCAGACCCCCCGTCGTGCGGCCCGGAGGCCTCGTAGAGCGGGTTAGACCCCCCTTTGACCCCGTCCAGACCCCCTTTAGACCCCGTCTTGAAGCCCTGTTTCACGTGAAACATCTGCCGGCCGGCATCCGCGCGGGCTCTGGCAAGGATGGCAGGCGGGACATCGCCGTCCAGTAGGAGAACATCCGCCTCGCCCAGCAGCCGGGCCTGGCGCAGGGTGAGTTCTTCAGGGTCAGGGCTGGTGAGGGTGAGAGCAAAAACCGCGCCTGACGCAGGGGCCAGGGTCCCCTCGGCCCATTCGGTAACGCGCTGAAAGGATTGCGCATCGAGCGGATCGAGAGCGCCACCTTCGCGCAAAGCGGCATCCACTGTCCGCCGCCGCTCGGCCCCGTCCGGAAAGCGCCGCCGCAGGGTGGGCCGCGCCGACTCCAGCGCCTTCGCAAGCAGTCCCAGCGTCTCGGGAAGCACCCGCTCGAGCCTGAGGCGGACATGCTTGGCCAGCCCGGCCGAGGCCCCCCCGGTCCCGATCGCGATCAGAAGCGGGTCCCGGTCGAGGATCGAAGGTGTTGTAAAATCGCATAATTCTGGCCGGTCGACAACATTGACCAGCATCCCCGCACAGCGCGCATTGATCGCCGCGACCTCGCAGGCGCGGGCAGCCTCGAAGGCGATGAAGGCGATCCTGATCCCCTCGTCCACGGCGCGGGCGAAGTCGTCGACCACCACGCCTCCAGCCCGCTCGACAAGCCGCCGCTTGGGCTCCGCCGCAGGGCCGTCACCAAGGACAAGCACCTGTTTTCCCGCGATTTGGTGGAACAGCGGCAGGCTGGCGATACGGCTCATCACGCCCTCAGGCGAGCCATTCAGGCACACGCTCGGCATCCATGATCGCGCCCGCCTCGATGCGGTCGGCAACCACGGCAAACTGCTCCCCGTCGACCAGCACTTCGGCGACGAATCCGCGCGAATTGTAGGACGAGGCCATGGTGGCACCGTATGCCCCCGCCGTGCGGAACACGGCGAGGTCACCGGCCTCCAACTTGTCGCACTCGCGGCCCATCGCGAAGGTATCGCCGGTCTCGCAGATCGGTCCGACGATATTCGCGGTCATCCGCGCACTGTTCGGCTCGACAGCTTCGAAATGGTGGTAGGCGCCGTAGAGCGCGGGGCGGGCAAGGTCGTTCATCGCCGCATCGACGATCACGAAAGGATCGTTGATCCCGCGCTTCACCCGCACCACGCGGGTCAGCAGCACGCCGGCATTGCCCGCGATCACGCGGCCCGGCTCGAAGATCAGCTTGACGCCCCAGTCCTTTGTCACCCGGGCAACCATCGCGCCGTAAGCGGCCGGTTCAGGCAGGATCTCACCCACGCGGTACGGCACGCCAAGCCCGCCGCCGAGATCGACATGGGTGATCGTGTGCCCCGCACCGCGCAGGCTCTCCACCAGCGCGCCGAGCTTGAGGAAGGCCGTCTCGAGCGGGGCCAGATCAGCGAGCTGGCTGCCGATATGCACCGCCACCCCGCGCAGATTGATCCCCGGTAGCCGCGCCAGCGTGCCGAAAATCTGGCCCGCCTCGCCGATCGGCACGCCAAACTTGTTGTCGGCCTTGCCGGTCGAGATCTTGTCGTGCGTGCCGGCATCGACATCGGGGTTGATGCGCAAGGTGCATTGCGCCGTCAGGCCGCGGGCGGCAGCGATTTCCGCAAGCTCGAGGCCCTCTTCCTCGCTCTCGATATTGAACTGGCCGATCCCGGCGTCGAGCGCGGCGACCATCTCGGCGGCGGTCTTGCCGACGCCCGAGAACACGATCATGTCAGGGCTGATCCCCGCCGCCAGCGCACGGCGCATCTCGCCGACCGACACAACATCGGCGCCCATGCCCTGCCGTCCCAGCACCTTGAGTACGGAGAGGTTGGGGTTCGACTTGACGGCAAAGGCGATCAGCTTGTCGGGCACGGCCTCCAGCGCCTCATGGAACACCCGGGCGTGGCGCTCCAGCGTGGCCCGCGAATAGACATAGACGGGGGTGCCGACCCCCTCTGCGATGCGGGGCAGGGGGACGTCCTCGGCGTGCATGACGCCGCCCTTGTAAGTGAAGTGATCCATGAAAAATCGTTTCTATTCGGGGGGCAAGTCGAAGGGGTCGTCCTGGCGCTCTTCGGAGCGACGGCGCAGTTCGACCGAGCGTTCGGGCGCGGCAAGTGCGTCGCGGCGGAGCAGTTCGTCGGCCGAGGGCTTGTCCTGCGCGCCATAGGGGGCGGGCGGCAGCTCGGCGCCCTTGGGCGGAGCAAGCGGTGCTTGCGTGCCGCAGGCCGAGAGCAGACAGGCAAAGCCGAGCACAAGGGCGATCCGCAGCATCATTCCTCCATTCCCAGCACCAGGCGTGCCGCAGCGACCTGCTTACGCACTTGATCGGGCGCGGTTCCGCCAAAAGACCCGCGCGCCGCGACCGATGCGTCCACAGATAGCGCGGCATAGACGCTTTCATCGATCCGCGCATCGATTGCCTTGAGGTCTTCGATCGGCAGCTGATCGAGGGCAATGCCGCGGGATTCAGCCAGTTTCACTGCCGCCCCGGTGACGTGGTGCGCCTCGCGAAACGGAATGCCCGCCTGCCGCACCAGCCAGTCGGCCAGATCGGTGGCAGTGGCATAGCCGAGCTCTGCCGTGGCACGCATCCGGGCGGTGTTGAAGGTCGCGCCCCCGATCATCCCGGTCATCGCCGCGACGCTCAGCGCCATCAGCGAGGCGGCCTCGAAGACCGGCGGCTTGTCGTCCTGCATGTCCTTGGAATAGGCCAGCGGCAGGCCCTTCATGGTGATCATCAGGCTGGTCAGCGCGCCGATCACCCGCCCCGAATGGCCGCGCACCAGTTCGGCGGCGTCGGGGTTTTTCTTCTGCGGCATGATCGAGGAGCCGGTCGAGAGGCTGTCGGGCAGGCGGATGAAGCCGAAGGGCTGGCTTGCCCAGAGGATCAGTTCTTCCGCGAGGCGCGAGAGGTGGAGCGCCGTTGAAGAGCAGCACCACAGGAAATCCAGCGCGAAATCGCGGTCGGACACGGCGTCGAGCGAATTGGCGGTCGGGCGGTCGAAACCCAGCGCGGCGGCGGTCGCCTCGCGGTCGATCGGAAAGCCCGTGCCTGCCAGCGCCGCGCTGCCGAGCGGACACTCGTTCATCCGGATGCGCGCATCCGCAAGCCGGGCGCGGTCGCGGCGGAACATCTCGTAATAGGCCATGAGGTGGTGGCCCAGCGTCACCGGCTGTGCGGTCTGGAGGTGCGTGAAGCCGGGCATGATGCTGCCCGCATGTTCGCCCGCGCGGGTCACGAGCGCACGCTGGAGTGCGGCGAGGCCCTCGTCGAGCTCGCCAATCGCATCGCGCACCCACAGGCGGAAATCGGTCGCGACCTGATCGTTGCGGCTGCGGGCCGTGTGGAGGCGCCCGGCGACCGGCCCGATCAGCTCGGCGAGCCGGGCTTCGGTGGTCATGTGGATGTCTTCGCGGTCCCAGTCCTCGGGTACGCCGTCCGCTTCGTACTCGGCAGCCACGCGGTCGAGCCCTGCACTGATCGCCGCGGCGTCCTCCGCCGCGACGATCCCGGCTGCGCCGAGCATCGCGACGTGCGCCTTGCTGGCGGCGATGTCCTGCCGCCACAGCGCCTTGTCGAAGGGGATCGAAGCGTTGATTTCGCGCATGATGGCGCTAGGGCCGTCGGCGAAGCGGCCGCCCCACATGGCGTTGGTCGCAGCGCCCTGATTGGAGCCCGTCATGTCCCGCTTTTCGCTCATTGCCGCCTGTATGATCCTGCTCTTGGCGGGATGCGATAGGCCCGAGGGCGCGCCAGCGCAACCGGGCGCTGAGGCAGGCGAGGCGAATGCGCCCTCGGCCAAGGTTGATCGCAGTCAGGCCGGATCGCCGCTTCCGGCGCTGCAGTTCAAGGACCCCTCGGGCAAGACCCTCGACCTTGCGGCTCAGGACGGTCCGATGCTGATCAACCTCTGGGCGACGTGGTGCGCGCCCTGCGTCAAGGAGATGCCGCAGCTCGACGCGCTGGCGGGGGAGCTCGACGGTGAGGTGAAGGTGCTTACCGTCAGTCAGGACATCCGCGGAGGCGAGGTGGTGACGCCGTTCTTCGCCAAGGGCGGCTATGCGCGGCTCGAGCCTTGGCTCGACCCGGAGACGCAGCTGGCAGCGCAATTCACCCCCGAGGGCGTGCTGCCGCTCACCATCCTGTTCGATGCGCGTGGGCGGGAAGTGCTGCGGGTGGCGGGCGGCTATGACTGGGGAAGCGCCGAGGCGGCCAGGCTGATCCGCGACGCGCTGGCGGCCAAGCCTTCGTAATCGGGCGCCGCGAGGCCGAGCGGCGCGAGCGGGAAGCCGAACAGCCCGCTCATCAGCCGCGCCTGGATGCCCTTCGCCGGCCAACGGCGCGAGAGCGGGGCGAGCGCCCGGTCGCGGATCGCGGGCAGATAGCGCGATTCCGACTGATAGAGCGGTGTGAAGAGCCGCGTCACCCACTGGTAAAGCCACACGTGATCGCGGCGCCAGCCTGCGGCAAGGCGCAGCTTTTCGGCCAGCGTTCGCCCCTCGGCAAGACCGCGGGCGAGGCTCCACGCATCGAGCAGCGCCATGTTCGCACCCTGTCCCAATTGCGGGCTGGCCGAGTGCCATGCATCGCCGATGGCGATCATGCGCTCTCCAACGGGGCCGGGGTGGGTGCGGTGGGCGTAGCGCGCGAAGGTCAGTTGCTCGCGGGTTGTGATCCGGGCGAGCAGGCCCTCCAGGTCGGGCCAGAGGCGCGACACTTCGGCTTTCCACTCTTCGAGCGGCGTGTCGCACCATGCTGCATGGTCCTCGACCTTGAGGGACCAGAAGAAGGCGACTTCAGGCATGCTGACTTCGGTCCGGGTGCCGATCGGCAGAACGCCAGCCATCTGCGCCGCGCGGCGGTAGCGCTGTTCGAGCAGGTTGCCCGCAAAGGGGTCGCCGGGTTCGACCGGCAGGCTCGCCCAGAGTGCACCGAAGGGGAGGATACCTTTGGGTGCAGGGTCGAAGTGCGTGCGCCAGCCGCTCGCGTCGATGACCAGATCAAAGGAGGCGCTGGGCTCGCGGTCCGCGAAGGTCAAGCGGCGGCCCGAGGCATCGCAGGTGCTGCCCGTGACGGCGTGGCCGGCATGAATGGTGATGCCGCTCTGACGCAGTGCCGCCGCGTGGAGCGCGTCGAAGAGGCTCGCGCGGTGGATGCCGATGCCGAAGGCGCCCTGCAGCCCGAGCGCCGCATAGGGCGCGTCGAGCACGCATCGGCCATGCTCCTCGATACCCTGCAGCGCGTCGATGCGCGCGCCGCGCCGCACCACCTCTTCGGCAAGGCCGAGCTGGTCGAGAACCGCAAGCCCGGTGGGCTGGATCATCAGCCCCGAGCCGACCGGTCCGGGAGAGGCGAACTGGTCGAAAATAGCGACCTCGTGGCCCTGCCGAGCGAGCAGTAGCCCCGCCGCCAGACCCGCAGGCCCGCACCCGATGATCGCGACACTAAGCCGGTCCATGCTGCGCCCCTCTACAGCAGCGGCGTCAGGCACCGCTTGCCTCCCGTCATATCCGGGAGCTGAAACCGAACCAGTGAATTTCCTGCAAAGGCTGGCGAGTTACCCGCCGAGACGACGCCCGATCGCCTGCCCCATGCGCAGCGGATCGCCTGCCTTGAAGCCTTCGAGCCACGCGACCAGTCCGGGTTCGAACAGCAGCACCACGGTCGAGCCGAGATGGAAACGGCCCATCTCCTCTCCGGCGGCGAAGGTGTGGCCTGCGCCTGCGAAGTCCTCGTGAACGGGTGCCGAGGCATGGGTGCGGAAGCGATTGGGCCAGACGGTGTCGATCCCGGCGACGATCATCGCCCCCACCATGACGCTTGCAAAATGCCCGTCCGGCCCGTCGAAGCGGCAGGAGAGCCGTTCGTTGCGGGCGAACAGCCGGTCCACGCCGCCCGCGGTCGCGACATTGACCGAGTAGAGGTCCCCCGGGATGTAGCTGGTCGCGGCGAGCGTACCTGCGGCGGGCATGTGGACGCGGTGATAGTCCTTGGGGCTGAGGTATACGGTGATGAACCGCCCGCCCTCGAAACGCGCAGCTTCCTCGGCCCCGCAGCCGAGAATCTCCGCGACCGAGTAATCGCGCCCCTTGGCCTGGATGATCCGGCCCCCGCTGATCGGCCCGAGCTGGCTGATCGCTCCGTCGGCGGGCGAGAGGACGAATTCGCTAGCATCGGCGAGCGGACGCGCGCCGGGCTTCAGCTCGCGGGTGAAGAAGTCGTTGAAGCTGGCAAATTGCCCGATCCCGCGTGCGGCCTCGGAAAGATCGACGCCGTAAGCCGCGACGAAGCGGCGGATCAGGCGGTCGCGCAGCCACGGGCTCTCGCTCGCGGCAAACCTGCCGGCGAGACGCGATAGGGCATGCTGGGGGAGGACGTGCTGGAGCGCGATGAAGGCTGCGGACATGCCCCTCGCGCTAGTGGCAGGCGTTCCCGAGCGCAAGGCGCGCTTCGTCAGAGTGTCGCGGTCTGGCCGCCGTCAACCTTGATCGCGCTGCCGGTGATGAATGCGGCGCGTGGGCTAGCGAGGAACGCGGCGATGTCGCCGAATTCCTCGGGCCGCCCGAGCCGCCCGGCCGGAATCGCGGCGATCGAGCGGGAGGTAACCTGCTCTGGTGCCATTCCGCTCCCCGCTGCCATCGCGGCGTGGAGGCTGGTCAGGCGGTCGGTCGCGATCTGTCCGGGGAGCAGCAGGTTCACCGTCACGCCGTCCGCCGCGACCTCCGCCGCGAGGGTCTTGCACCACGAGGCAAGCATCGCGCGCACCGCGTTGGACAGCACGAGGCCGGGAATCGGGGTGACGAGGCTGGTCGAGGCGACCGCGAGGATGCGCCCGAAGCCGCGGGCGCGCATCGCGGGAAGGAAGGCCTGGGCCAGCGCCAGCTGCGCGTTGAACATCCGCGGCAGCACCGCGGCGAAATCGGCAGGCGTGGTGCTAGCCGCTCCGCCTGTGGGCGGACCGCCGGCGTTGAGCACGAGGATATCGGGCGAGCGGCCCGCAGCAGTCACCGCGTCGATGATCGCCTGCGGGGCGGCAGGATCGTCGAGATCGGCGGCGATGTGCTGCACGCCGTGGCTCTGACCTTCGGAGCGCGCGACCGTGACGACCTCGCTCCCTTCCGCGGCCAGTGCAACGGCAATTGCGCGCCCCAAACCTTTGCTCGCGCCGAGCACCAGTGCGGTCTTGCCCTGAAGTTGCAGATCCATCGCCTTGGTCCTTCTTCTGCGTTCCTGCTTGCGAGCATGCCGCAATGTCGCGGCCCGCGCGCCTGATCAAATGGGCCGGATCAGCGGGCCGTGCGGTCGTGTCCGGCCTTGCCTGCCGCGATCAGTGCGGCGTAGCGCGCGCCGTCATAGGCTACGAATCGTTCGGCCCCTGCCAGTTCGGGCCAGCCTCGCGCGATCCCTTGCGCGGCCGCCTCCGATGCGGGATTCTCCCCGACGAGGACCGCGGCAAGCCGCTCGCAATTGATCCGTGATAAAACGCGGCACACCACGGGGCCCGACGGCAGCGGCTCAGACCGCCAGACTTCCACCGGCTTCGGCGTGGCATCGTTCCCGGCTGCCAGCCATGTGCGCCACGGGGTCTCGGCCAAGGCGGCGAGATCGGCATGTCCGTCGACAAGCATCGCCAGCGCTGCCTCGTGCGAGCCTGCATAGGTGACCGTCAGCCGCGCAGGAAGGCCGCCGCCCGCCGTGGTCAGCGCCGCGATCTGCACCAGACCGCCTGATGTCGAACCGCGCAGCACTGCCGCCAGCCGCAGGCCCGGTCCGGCGCCGGCAATATCGCCGATCTGCGATAGTCCCGATCCTTGGCGGGCCAGCAACACCGCGCGGTAGCGGTCCTGCACTTCGGGCGAGGGAACAAGCGTCGCCAGCGGGACGAGCCCAGGCGCATGTGCGGCGCGCAGCCACGCCCCGAGATTGAGCACCGCCACATCGACCTCGCCCGCCGCCAGCGCATCGGCAATCGCATCCGGATCCTTGTAGAGCCTGATTTCGACAGGCTGACCCGCTATGGTCTCGACCACGCCTGCAAGCGGCATGAGCGCGCCGGTGCGATCGAGGGTCGGATAGGAATAGCTGCCCAGAACGAGCGGCGCTTCGCTGGCGGCAGCCGGGCCGCCGAGAGCTGCGAGTATGGTGGCGAGCAAACGTGAAAGGGTGCGCAAGCTCTTCATTCGGACTGGTCCTGATCCTGCGTCCCGCGGCGCGCGTGCCTCCGGCGGTCGCCCTGTCGCTTTGCTCGGGAGTTCTCATCCAGACCCTTCATCCGGAAGGACCTGTCCGGCGAAACTGGTGGGCGGTGACGGGCTCGAACCGCCGACCCTCTCGGTGTAAACGAGATGCTCTACCAACTGAGCTAACCGCCCAACGCGATACGCGGGCAGGTAGGCGGGGCAAGGGCGGTGGTCAAGCGGCGCGTCTTGCGCACTGCCCTTGCGGGCGCCAAGCTGCTAATATTGCGGCATGACGATCAACACCGAGCTCAATGACGGCACCCCGGTGTGCATCCGCCCCGTGCGGCGCGAGGACGAGGCGCGGCTGCGCGAGGGGATCGCGCGCCTCTCGCCGCAGTCGCGCTACCTGCGGTTCTTTTCCGGCATGCGCGAGGCTCCGCCGCAGGTGCTGCGCGCGCTGGCGAGCCCTGACGGGCACGACCACATCGCATGGGGCGCGCTGCGCTCCGACCTGCCCGATACGCCTGCGCTCGGCGTCGTCCATGCCTTCCGCGACAAGGACCATCCCGATACCGCCGAATACTCGGTCGCGGTGATCGACGACTATCACGGGCGCGGCCTTGCCCGGCTACTCACCGCGGTGCTGCTGCTCGACTGCGCGCGCCAGGGCTTCACGCATTTTGCCGTGCACATTCTCCCCGAGAACCGCCCCGCGCTGGCGCTGGCGCGTGCGCTCGGGGCAGAGGGTGCGGGATATGAAGGCGGGGTGTCGGTGCTCGAGATCGACATTGCCGAGGCCCTCTCCAGCCTGCGCGCCGAGACCGATGTTCCCGGACTTGCCGCGGTGTTCGCCCAATTCGACGAGCAGGTTGCAGGGCCGCTAGGCGAGGGCCTCGCGGGCGGCTAGGGGCGGGTCATGACAGCGCAGCGCATCCTCGTTCTCGGCACCGGCGGCACGATCGCGGGGTGGGGAAGCGGGGCGACCGGTGCGGCCTATCGCCCCGGCGGCGTCGCCTTGGAGAGCCTCGTTGCGCATCTCGCCACGCTCGGCCTTGCAGCCGAACTCGTGCCGGAAGAGATCGCGCGGATCGGTTCGCAGGATATCGGCTGGGCCGAGTGGCGGGCACTTCACGCCGCCTGCACGGCTGCGCTCGCCGATCCGCAGATCGGTGGCATCCTCATTGCGCATGGCACCGACACTGCGGAGGAGACCGGCTTCCTCCTCGATCTCACCCTGCCGACGACCAAGCCCATCGTGCTCGTCGGCGCAATGCGGCCTGCCGATGCGGTGGGCGCGGACGGGATGCGCAACTTTGCCAACGCTGTGAAGGTCGCGTGCGATCCCCAGGCGGCGGGACGGGGCGTCATGCTGGTGATGGGCGACGCCGTGCTGGCGGCGCGCGATGCCCGCAAGGCCGCAACGAGCAGCGTTGACGCCTTCCGCAGCTTCCCCAGAGGCCCGCTGGCGCGGGTCACTCCGGCGAGCATCGACTGGTTCGGCCCGCCGCACCGCATGGGAGCAGCGGCGCGCTATCCCTTCCCGCCGGAACTGCCGCGCGTCGCCATACTCGCCGCGGGAGCAGGGATGGACGAAAGGCCGGTCCAGGCGCTGCTCGGTATCGGCGCACGCGGGATAGTGCTCGCGGGGATGGGGCAGGGCAATGCGCCGCGCGTGGTGATCGACGCGCTCGCCCGCGCCGCTGCGAGCGGCGTGCCCGTGGTGCGCGCGACCCGCGTCGACGAGGGGCTGGTCGACCGGAATGTCGAGGTCGATGACGACGCGCTGGGGTTAGTGGCCGCCCGTGCGTTAGGCCCGGCCAAGGCGCGGATGCTGCTGATGGTGCTGATCGCGAACGGGATCGTCGATCCGGCCCGCGTGCAGGCGGCGTTCGGCGCGGGGTAGGTTACCTCTGGACGCGGTAGAGTGCCATCGGGCAATCGGCTGCGCGCACGAGCGGGAAGGTCGCCTTCGCCGAGGCTTCCCGCGCCGGGTCAGCGGCGAGGACGAAATCGACTTCGAAGGCCGTGAGGAAGGCGCGGCTGTCCGCCGCGTCCAATCGCCCGTCGGCCATGTTGCGCGGCTCCATCATGGTGGCGAGACCGCCAAGCGCTCCGGCGCGGGCAGCGAAATTGTCATCTCCCAGCACGAGGATGCGGGCTCCGGACCGGTCTTTGACGCAAGCCGCAAGGGCGCGCACATCGCCGGGCGCATCGAAGGCGGACCAGCGCTCGGCTGACAGACCGCCCGCGCGGGCGGCCAACTGCAACTGCCCGGCTGAAAGGACTGCCGCTGCCAGAGCCGCCGCGACGAAGGCAATTGCGGCCGCGATCTGTCGCTGGTGAGCCGTGCGTCCCTGGGCGATCCCCCAGCAGGCCGCCGCGAGGAAGGTGGCCCACCAGAGCGCGCTGAAATAGCGCTGTTCGAGATAGCCGGTCAGCACCTGCGGCACCAGCATCAGGCCCGCTGCCGCCGCAAAGCCGGCGAGGATCCACAGGCGCGCGTTGCCGTGCGGCCTGCCGCCGGACAGCCACGCCACCGCTGCGGGTGCAGCGAGAAACGCCGCCGCTGCCGGTCCCATCGGGCTCACCAGCAGGCCCGCGCCGGTATAGGCGAAGGTGAGGACGTTGGCGGCAACCTTGGCCGCCCACGTCAACGGCTGGTGAGCGATGGCGGGCTGCTCGGTCGGCCACCAGTCGGTGACATAGGCGGCAAGGTCGAGCGATGTCGCGGTCCCGGCATTGTCGGTCGCGAACAAGGTGCCGTGGGTCGTCATCGAAAAGGCCAGCCACGGCGAGACGGCGACGACCGACGCCGCCAGCGCCGCGAGTGCGCGGCGGGGCGAGCGGGTCAGCCAGCCGATCGCTCCGGCGGTCAGCAACGGCACCAGCAAGGCATCGAAGCGGTTGAGGAGCGCCAGTCCGGCAAGAAATCCGATTGCCGCCGCCTGTGCTATCCCGATTCGTGCTCCATTGAGCAAACCCGAAAGCATCAGCGCATAGAGCAGCAATTGCAGCGGGATGGTCCGGCCCGAGCTCATTTCGATCAGCAGCATGTTGGGGCCGAGCAGCAGGACCAGCGCCGCCCCCAGCCCGAGCCACGGCGCTCCGGTGACAGCCCTCCCGATCCGCTCCGAGACGAGCGCGAAGCCGGCAAAGCAGGCAAAGGCGAGATAGAGCCCGGTGCGCGGCCCCGTACCCAGCAGGCCATTGATGATCGCAATCAGGGTCGGGGTCAGCGGCGGAAAACTCGCCGAGTAGGGCGAGATGCTGGCGTAGCTGCGCCAATGGGCGAACCGGTAGAAGTCGCCAAAGACGCTCTGCGACAGCTCGTAGAGCGCCCAGGAATCCGGCGAGTAGGGCGGCGCGGCGATCACGCTCGCCAGAAGCGGGGCGAGGATCAGCAGCAATATTGCTATCGGCCAGAGCCAGCCTGGCCGCCCGCGCACAGCGTGGTCGGGCGTGTGGCCGCCGCTTGCCGCCACGAGGGCTTCCTTCAGCAGCGCGAGCTTCGAGGCGAAGCCGCCGATCTTGGTCGGGACCTTGCCGCTGGTCGGATAGCGCCGCACCACAGGCACATGGGCGACCTTCATCCCCAGCTGGCCCGCGCGCACGGTCAGGTAGAACAAGAGGTTGTAGACCTGAAATTCGTCGCGGAACGGGCGCACGTCTGGGTGCGTCAGATAGCGCGCGGAATAGGCGCGGAAGCCGTTGGTGGTGTCGGTGAACCAGCGGCGGCCAGCCAAACTGAGCAGCGGGGCGTGGATCAGGCGGTTGGCGATGGTGCGTTCGAGCGGGGTGTTCTCCGCCGCGCCGCCGGGGAGATAGCGCGAGCCCTGCACGTAGTCGAAGCCGTCCTCGAGCCGCGCGACCATCTCGGCGACCGCCTCGACCCCGTCTTTGCCGTTGCCGTCAATGGTGACGATCCCGGCATAACCCTGCCGCAGGCACCAGGCATAGGCCATGCGCAGCTGTGCGGCGAGCTTGCCCGGCCCGGTCTTGGTGAGGACCGCGCGCACGCCTGCGCCGCGCACGAAGTCGGGATCGAGCGAGCCGTCGGTCGACCCTCCATCGGCGACGATCACGTCGACCGGCAGGCCGGCCGCTTGGATGCGGAGCAATTGGCCGCAGATGCGCTCGCCTTCGTTGATGACCGGGATCACCAGCGCGTGGGCGTGCCGCCGCGCGGCATGGAGGGCCACCTCGTGCGTGGGCACCTCCCATTCGCTGTCGTCGAGGATCGGCTGGGGATGCGACGTCATGACGTGCTCTCGCCGTGCGTGCGTGCGGGGGTGAAGACGAGGTATTTGCTGAGGGCGAAGTTCACCACGAAGGACCCGCCTGCCCCGCCGAGCAAGATCGCCAGCGGATAGGCTCCCGCCAGGGCGCGATCGAGCAGGGTGACGATCCCGACCCGCACCGCCAGCGTGGCAAGCGCGACCAGCGCGTAAAGCGCCGCGCGCCGGGCCGAGAGGCTGCGCGGGCCGCTGCGGAAGCTCCAAGTCTGGTGGATGACGTAATTGGCGGTCGCCGCCACGGCGAATCCGATCGTGGCGGCGATCCACAGGGGCACGCCAAGGCCGCTGTGCAGCGCCATGGCGATGGCGAGGTCGAGCGCCACGCCCAGCACCGTCACGACAAGGAAGCGCATGAGCTCGTTCATCGCGCACCTCGCGCCAGATAGCCCGTGATCCCCGCGGACAGGCGGGGCAAGGCGGCGGTGTCGATGGGCGCGAAGAGCTGTGCGGTGCAGGTCGCGGTGCCGATTGCCGAACCGTCCAGCACCTCAAGCGTGAGGCGCGTGGGCTTGCCGGGTTCGACCGGGGCGACCAGCGAGAGGCTGGCGGTGTTGCCGATGCCGTAGCGCGGGAAATCGTCCCAGCGATCCCGGCCCGTGCCGGCGGTGTCGGGCGAGGCCTCGCTTACGGTCAACATCGCCCCGCGCCCCGTGGCATAAGGCGGACGGCGAGCGACGGTGACCGAGGCGAGGCCGGTGGCGGGCGCGTCGATGTCGAGCAAGAGCGTGCTGGCCGATCGCTGGACGACCCGACAGGTGGCGGGTGCAGGCGGCGGCGGGGCGCTTGTCGCACGCATCCACAGGACCTGCTGGTCGGTGCGGGCGACAGGGATGTAGTTTTCGCGCAAGCCCCGGAAAAAGGGCCAGCTGGCGCGCAAAATCCAACCCTCCCAGCCGCTGTAATCGGGCGCGATGGTGGTGACGGCCGCGACCTTGCGTTCGGTAACCAGAGCGGTGAAATCCGCCAGGTTCGCCGGCCCGAGCGCATGGATCAGCGATCCGACCGGGGCGGGGCTTGCCACTCCGGCGGCGACGTCGAGCGTGGAGGTGTAGACCGACAGCAAGCGGCGGTCGGCCGGAATGCCTTGCCGGTCCCAATCGGCGGAGAGGCGCCGCATCGCGGCAAGGTCAGCCGCATAGGCGGGCGTCACATGGAAGCCGAGCGCGGGGTCGAAGGCGGTACGCTCGGTCGTCGCCAGCACCGAGATCAGCCGGCCCGCCTCGATCCCGACCATGCCGAGGGCGGCAAGGCCGGTGAGCACGGTCACGGCCGCTGGCGAGACCCCGCGCAGCAGCGCGCCAGCCCGCCGGCACAGCGCCGCCGGCGCGACGATCAGCGGCGCGCAGGCGCCCAGCACGAAGGTGATCGCGTTGTACTCCGGCCCGACATGGCCGCCGATCTGCGGGATCAGCGCCGTGCCGATCACGCTTGCGCCGACGAAGACAAAGGCGCTCCCGCGCACCGGCGCGCTGCGGCCGCGCAGGCGTTGGAGCATCGCCCAGAGGACGCAGACGGTCAGCACGATCAGGCTGGCGGCGGAGAACGGGTCGGCATGGACGAGGATGTTGGCGAGGTCGGCGGGGCCGAGGATCCGGGTGCTGCGCTCCCACGGGGCAAAGAACCAGAACTGATCGCCTGCAACATCGCGGAAATTGTACTGGAGCCACGCTCCCGGAGCGCCATGGGTCACCGCCAGCAGGATCGCGCCTGCCGAGGCGGCCGTGCCTGCGCCGAACCCCGCCAGCGTCCGCGCCATCAGGCCGGGGCGGCGGTGAAGCGCCATCACCAGCCCGAGCGCCAGCGCAATCACCAGCGGAATGCCTGCATCGTTCGACCACAGCACCCCCGCTCCCGCGACCAGCCCGAGCATCAGCCCGCCCGGCAGCGCGCGGCCTTGCCGCAGCACCCGCCCCACCAGCGCCACGAAGAGGGGCAGCACGAGAAACGGCAGGAATCCGCGGAGCGGCCGCAGCGAGACGCCCGGATCGAGCGTCGCGGGCCACGTCAGCCCGACCAGCCCGGTGGCTATCGGAGCGGCGTAGTAGAACACGAAAAGCAGCAGCACCGCCGCCTGCCAGCGTGCCCTCGGCGACACAAGGCGGATCAGCCACACGCAGGCATAGGCGGCTGCGAAGGCACCCGCCGTCACCATCGCGTAGGCCGCCATGGTCGAGGCGAACAGCGACTGGCCCAG
This sequence comes from Erythrobacteraceae bacterium, assembly GCA_027489065.1. Taxonomy (GTDB): domain Bacteria; phylum Pseudomonadota; class Alphaproteobacteria; order Sphingomonadales; family Sphingomonadaceae; genus Erythrobacter. The sequence goes on from JAIYAM010000027.1 coordinate 32,589, forward strand.
CACCCAAAACACCGGCAGCAGCGCCAGCACCATGGTGATCCCGAGATAGGACTGGAACGCCGTCCCCAGCTGGTCTCCGTCCGCAAAGTGGTGAAGCGCGAACCAGGTCTGCATGGCCCCGTCGATGGAGTTGAGGCTGTGATCGTAAAGCAGCACGCCCCCGCGCAAGGCGAGGATCAGCGCCGCAAGGCCCGCCAGCGCGAGCCCCCCGCGCAGTCGCCCCGATGCCCGCGCCCGCTCAGGCATGCTCCAGCCCGAACACAAAGCCCGAGTGGAGCGACGCGAACTCCGGCGCTGTATCCTTCACCGCTTCGAGCAGGTCGTAGATGTTGTCGATCTTGCCGCCGAGGATCGAGATCACCCGGCTGTCCTCGGGCTTCTGCTGGTAGAGGATCGGGCGGCCGTCATCGGCCTCGTTCTTGATGAGGATCGTCTTCACGTCATAGATCGACCGGCGGTATTCCGCTCCGGCAAGGCAGGGCAGATAACGCTGGGCGTCGCGCCGCATGAAGGCGTAGCGCGTCTGGGGATCGAGGCTGGCGAAGTGGCGATAGGGATCGCGCTGGCCTTGCTCGTCCGCCCAGCTTTCGTGCGGGGTGTAGCGCACGTGAGTCAGCGAGTGGAGCTTCTCGGACGGATAGGGCATGGCCGAGAAGAACGGGCCGTCCATGACCGTGACGCCGATCTTCTCGAGCTCGCGCGGGGGCTCGATCAGCGCCAGTTCGGCAACCTCGTGCTTGAGCTTCGCACCCGGCAGGCCAGCTTTGGCGAGCACGCGGTTGATCTGCGCATAGGTGATGTTGAAGGCATAGCGCGCGCTCACCTGGCTGCCGTCGGACAGTGCGGCAACCACCCCGCTGCGGTGATCGGCGAGGCCGACCAGTTCGGTCGCGAGCCGCACCTCGATCCCGGCATCGGCCATGCGCGCGGCCACCTGCTTGCCGAGGATCGTGTGATCGAAGGCAACTTCGAAGCAGGCGAACACGTCCTCGACCATGTCGGGGTTGAACAGCGCCTTGTGGCTCGGCATGGCCGGCTCGATGGCTGCGCCCATGTCACGGAACATGCGGTAGAATTTCTTCGCCGTGACCTTCGAGCGCCGCCGCGCGATGGCGTAGAGCATCTGGAAATCGCCGACCACCGCCTCAGGGAAGTCGGCGAGGAAGCGGCGGTGCAGCAGCGTCGACTTGACGGCAGTGGCGGCCGAGCGGGGGTAGTGGAAGCCGGTGTGCACCCGCGCCTGGTTGACCCGTGAGGCGCGGTCCATCAGCCGCTCGCCTGCCTCCACCACCAGCACCCTCTCCGAGATCGAGCGCAGATAGAGCGCAAGGCAGCAGCCGTAGAAGCCGCCGCCGATCACGATGTAATCATATTGGGTCGGGCCGTGCGCTGCCATCAGTCCTCGGCGGGCGAGGGCGCGCGGACGTCGCGGTCCAGCTCGACATTGAGGTCGAAGGCGACCTGGTGGAACAGATCGATGCGGTTCACTTCCTCGGGCACCAGATCGCCCTTGAGGCGTCGCTGCTGCTTGAGCAGGTGCTGCAGGCCGAGGCTGAGGCCGAGCGTCGAGAGGCCCATGAATACGGCGCTGACCGCGAGCATGGCGTTGGTGGTGAGCCAGCCGGGAGCGAGCGTGTCCACGAGGATCACCGCGCCGACGATCCAGGCCGCATAGGCCATGCCGACCAGCGTCAGGATTGTCGAGGAAATCGCCACCACAGACAGGATCATCGGGGTGAGGTAGACCAGCAGCGTCTGCAGCAGCTGCGCGCGGCGCTTCAAACCTTGGAACGCGGTGCGGCTTGCCACATTGCGCCGGGTGGCGAACCAGTCGATCGCGATCCGCGGATCGCGCGGCGGGAAGCGCAGCGCGAGGCGCGGCTCGTCATGGGCAAGCAGCAGGTTGAGCAGCGTGCGCGGCACGGCGATGCTCTGGAAGTCGCTCGGATCGACATTGAAGCCGGCCACCTTGCCGAGCGCGATGAAGGGCCACGCGAGCAGCCGCTTCACCGGCCGCTTTGCCGAGCGGTAGACCATCGTCACCGCATCTTCGGCCTCGGCGTAGTCGAGGAAGGCCAGCACATCGAGCTGCGCGAGCTCCTCGATATTGCCGATCACCACCAGATCGCCGATCGATTCCTCGGCGGCGATCACCCGGCGGTCGTAATACTCCACCCCGCGGCGCACCACGAACAGCCGGCAATTCGGCACGTCCCGCACCAGTTCGAGGAAGGCCTCACGCTGGGTGTCGTCGACCACCAGGATGATCTCGCGGTAGCGATAGGCGCGGTCGAGCGTCGCGGCGACCTCGCGCACCGTCTGGAAGGTCGCCGGCGTGGTGTGAAGCTCGGAGAAGCACACCGAGACGACCACGTCCTCGCGCGGCTTCACGAACTGGCTGGCGTCGGGCTCACGCATGGATCGCCTCCGCCGCTGCACGCGCCTCGGCGAGCCGGGCGACGGCGCGCCGGACCGCGGCGAGGCCTTCTTCGGAGCGCTTCATCTCGATCGAGACCGCGTGATCGTAACCCGCCTCGCGCAAACCCCGCAGCACCGGCACCAGCGGCGCGGCGGCGGCAGGCGCGGGGGCAAGGTGCGGTTCGCTGACATGGACGTGCGACAAGCGCGGTGCGAGCGCGGGAAGGCGGGCGGGGACGCTGGGAAAGTCGCCGTTCATGTGCATCGCGCCGAGATCGAGGTGCGGGGCGATGGCAGCGTGATCGACCAGCTTCACGAAGGCTTCGGCCTCCGCTTGCGTGTTGCAGAAGTTCGTGCCGTAGGCGGCCGGATTGGCCTCGATGCCGATGCGCGTGCCAGCCGCCGCGGCGGCCTCGCCGAGCCTGCGGAACACGGCGGCTGCCTCGTCCAGCGCCCGGTCCATCGCCAGCCCATCGGGGACACGGCGTTGCAGCGGCGAACCGAATACGAGATTGGGAATGCCGAAGCGTCCTGCCAGCGCAATCGCCCGGAACATCCCCGCTTCGAAAGCGGCGCGCGCCTCGGGGCCTTCGAAAAGGGCGGCGCCGGTCACGCCGAACAGCAGCGATTGCATCGACACCAGCGAGAGCCCCGCGCCCTCGATCTCGGCCAGCGCGGCGCGGGCGCTGGCAGCGTCGGGCAGGAAGGGGTCGGAAGCGGCGTGGAAGAACAGCCCTGGCGCGATCTCCAGCCCGGTGAAGCCGGCCCGGGCGAGCATCGCATAGGCCTCGAGCCGCTCATCGGGCGACCAGGCGATGTTGGACATGGCGAGCTTCATGCCGCGAGCCTTTCGCGGGCGAAGAACGGCGCCAGCGCATCAAGCGTCGCGGGAGCGCTGAACTGGTACGGAGCGTCCGATCCCCACAGCGCGGCGTGGCGCGTGCGCATGTCCTCGCGGTGCAGCGCTGCGGGGGTGTCGGGCATGACGCGGCCGGTCAGACGCTCGTGAATGGCGGCGGCGGGCAGCGGCTCGGCCACGAGGTGGAGGTGCGTGAGGCCTGCGCCTTGCGCGATGCCGATGTCCTGCCACAGCCGCTCGATGTCGTAATACTGGTAGGTCGTCTGCCGATTATGGAACTGGGTCGCCGACGCGCCGCACATCGTGACGGCATCCTCCAGCGCGGCGCGGCGCGGGTCGGCATTCAAGGCCGCCCGGTCGAGGCGCAGCAATACGGTGGCGGCATCCGGCGTGTAAAGCGCGCGGACCCACGAGCCCAGGGCAGGGTCGAGCACGCTCGCCAGCGCTTCCAGCTTCGCCTCGGTCAGCATCGAGGGCACCGGGTTCAACAGGTCGAACAGGAAGTTCTTGCGCAGCCCCGCTCCGAACAGCGCGGGGAGGCGGATGATGAGGTGCGCCGGAAACCGGCTTTCGACAAAGGCCTCCAGCGCGCGGCGGTGGCGGCCGTAGGCGAGATCCTCCTGAAAAGCCTGCGTGCCTTCGTCCTGCCCGCCGGCGAAGTCTGTCAGCACCGCAATTGACGAGATCAGCACGAAGCGATCGGCCCGGACCGTCTCGAGCCGCGCGATCAGTGCGTCGATCTGCGCCTTGTCGCGTTCCGGCGCGCGGTTGGCTTCGAGCATGGAGCCGGGTGCCGCGGCGCAGACCAGCGTGCCGAAGGCTCTCCCTTCGATGTCGGCAATGTTGGCGGAGTTGTAGCACCCGCCAAAGCGCGCCTGGCGCAGCAGCGCGCCCCCGACGAAGCCGGTGTGGCCGATCAGGCCATCGGTGCCATTGCTGGCGTCGGAAAGGTTCATCGCGTTTCGACCCGGCGCTGCTTCTTGTGCGTCATCCTCACATGCGTTTGGCGCGAAACCCACGCGGGTCGGCGGCGGTCGGCATGATCCGATGCGCCGCAGGGTAATTCCCATTGATATAGATAAGGTTAACCGAGCCCCCGGCGTCCCGGCGTCCCGGCGTCCCGGGGGCGCAGGCGAGCCGCGCGCCTCATGCGCTTGCGCGGACGGATGGTTAAAGGCAGCGCTCCGGCGAGCCTCGCCCCCTCCTCGAAGGGAGGGGGAAGAAGGCCTCACCCCCAGGGCGTGACGAGGTACTTCTCGCCCGTCTTCATCTGGCGATAGTCGCAGATCGCGCCCTTTTCGAGCATGCCTTCGAGCGTCACCTTGGCCTTGTAGTGGCTGGCGAAGGTGGTGGTGAGGTTCTGCTGCACCCGGGCGCGCATCCGTACCACGGTCTCCATGCCGGCGCGCTGGAGGAACGGGGTCAGCAGCCAGCCGGCGATGCTCCACTGCAGCCCGTAGGAGGGCGTGAGGATCGTCGGCGCAAGGTCGAGGCGGCCGTAGATGTACATCTTCTTCTGCTGGTTCGAGCCGTAGCGCGAGAACTCGCCCATTTGCGAGGCGGCAACCTGCTCCATCGCCTTCAGCACGCCGTCCGAGGCCTGTCCGCCGCCGATCGGGTCGAAGCCGAGGTATGCACCCGTCTCGGCGATCGCGGCGCGCAGGTCGGCCATGTAGTTCGGGGCCGAGGAGTTCACCACATAGGTCGCGCCCTGCGACTTGAGCAGCTCGACGTGCTCGTCCTTGCGAACGATGTTCACGAGCTTCATCCCGTCTTCGATGCAGATGCGGTTGAGCATCTGGCCGAGGTTGGAGGCGGCCGCGAGGTGGATGATGGCCGAGTGCCCTTCCATCTTCGCGGTCTCGACGAAGCCGAGCGCGGTCATCGGATTGACGAAGCTCGACGCGCCGGTTTCCGAAGAGTGATCGCCGAGCGGGATGCACATCATCGCATCGGCGATGGCGTATTGGCTGAAGGCGTGGCCGGGAACGCAGGCGACGCGCTGGCCCATCAGGCTCTTGGCGAAGTCGCTGTCACCGGTGGCGATGACCGTTCCCGCGCCCTCGTTACCGGCGGGCAAGCGCTGGCCGTGGCGGCCCTTGTTCCCGGTGAGGAACGGTTCGGGCATGGTCGCGACGACCTTGCCGGGGGTGTATTCGGCGTTCTCGAAATCGGCGGCGCTGGTGAGGATCGCGAGGTCCGACGGGTTGATGGGTGCGGCTTCCATCTTGACCAGCACCTGATTGCCCGTTGGGGCGGGAAACTCGCTTGTCGCCACCTCCAGGGTCAGTTTACCGTCGGGGTTGAGGGTGGTGAAGAGCTGCTTTCCGGTGGTGGTCATCGTTGTTCCTCTCGTAAATCCGGGTAGGTCGCCTCGACGAAGTAGAGGCCATGAGGGGGCGCGTTAAGCCCCAAAGCGCCCCGGTCGCGTGCCGCGAGGGCTTCGGCCATGCGCGCCTCCGGCCAGGTGCCCGCGCCGACGAGCTTGAGGCAGCCGACCATCGAGCGCACCTGATGATGCAGGAAGCTTCGCGCGGCGGCGTGGATGTGGATCTCCTCGCCCACTCGCTCCACGTCGAGCCGGTCGAGCGACTTCACCGGATCGGCTGCTTGGCAATGAACCGAGCGGAAGGTGGTGAAATCGTGCCGCCCCACAAGGGCCTGCGCGGCACGGTGCATCGCCTCTGCGTCAAGTGGCTGGGGCACATGCCATGCCTTGTCGCGAAGCAAGGTGAGCGGCGCCCGGCGATTGGCGATGCGGTAGAGATAGCGCCGCCCGGTGCAGGAAAAGCGCGCATGCCAATCGTCGGGGACCACCTCGCAGGCGGTCACCGCGATCGGATCGGGGCGAAGCTGGGCATTCAATGCCGCCATCAGCCGGAACGGGTCGAAGGGCTTGGCGATGTCGACATGGCTGCGCATCGCCAGCGCATGCACCCCGGCATCGGTGCGCCCTGCGGAGTGCAGCGTGACCGTTTCTGCGGTGATCCGGTGAAGCGCATCCTCGACCGACTGTTGCACACTCGGCCCGTGCGACTGGCGTTGCAGGCCGAAGAACGGCGTGCCGTCGAACTCGAGGGTGAGGGCGAAGCGGGTCAAGCGAGTGTCGTCCCCGCAGCCACCGCCCTGCCGCGTAGGAATTCCGCGCGTTCCAGCACGGGCTTGCCCGCCCTCTGCAGCTTCAGCGGCCGAAGCGCCCCCGACCCGCAGGCGATGGTGAAATCCTCGTCCAGCACCGTGCCGGGCGCGCCTGAACCCTCGACCACCTCGGCGAGCAGCAGCTTGACGCGTTCCGGCCCATTGGCGCCCTCCAGCTCGAACCACGCTCCGGGGAACGGCGCGAGGCCGCGAACCAACCGCTCGACCACCTCCGCGCTCCGGCTCCAGTCGATCTTGGCCTCGGCCTTGTCGATCTTGGGCGCATAGATCGCCGCCGCATCGTCCTGCACCTCGGGCGCGAAGGCGGCGAGGTTCGCCAGCACCTCCACCATCGCCGCCGCGCCCACCGCGCCAAGCTCGTCAAACAGCGCGCCGGTGGTCTTGGTCCCGACCGGCACCGTGACCTTGTGCAGCATCGGTCCGGTATCGAGCCCGGCTTCCATCTGCATGATCGTCACGCCGGTCTCGGTGTCGCCCGCCATCACCGCGCGGTGGATCGGCGCGGCCCCGCGCCAACGTGGGAGCAGCGAGGCGTGGATGTTGAGGCACCCGTGCTTCGGCGCGTCGAGCACGGGCTGCGGCAGGATCAGGCCATAGGCCGCGACCACCGCGACATCCGCGTTGAAGGAGGCGAACTCGGCCTGCGCCTCGGCATTCCTCAGCGACACCGGCGAGCGCACCTCTACCCCCAGCCGCTCGGCTTCGAGAGCCACAGGGGAGGGGCGCAGCTGCTTGCCCCGTCCCGCCGGGCGCGGCGGTTGGGTGTAGACGCAGGCGATCTCGTGCCCCGCCCTGTGCAATGCAGCCAGCGCGGGCACCGCGAAATCGGGCGTTCCCATGAAGATGATGCGCATAAGCTTTGCGGGCAGCCTTTGTGAAGCGAAGCGCAGCCCCTATCTCTCCCCCCATGGCATCGCAAGAGATCGAGGCTCTGAGTTCCGCGCTCGCCCGCCTGCCGGGCTTGGGGCCGCGTTCGGCGCGGCGGGCGGTGCTGTGGCTCGTCAAGCACCGCGAATCTGCGCTCCCCGCGCTGCTCGAAGCGCTGGCGGGCGTCGCCGAGACGCTGGTCGAATGCCGGACCTGCGGCAATGTCGACACCCGTGACCCCTGCGGCATCTGCTCCGACCCGCGCCGCGATGCCCGCGCGCTGTGCGTCGTCGAGGAGGTCTCGGACGTGTGGGCGCTCGACCGCGCGCGGCTGTTCCCCGGACGCTACCACGTGCTCGGAGGTCGGCTTTCCGCACTGGACGGCATCGGCCCCGAGGAGCTCAACATCGCCAGCCTCCTCGCGCGCGTCGAGGGCGGCGGCGTTGACGAGGTGGTGCTCGCCATGAACGCCACGCTCGAAGGCCAGACCACCGCGCATTACATCGCCGAGCGGCTCGAGCCTTTCGCGGTGCGGGTCACCCAGCTTGCTCATGGCCTGCCGGTGGGGGGGGAACTCGACTATCTCGATGATGGCACGCTCGCCCAGGCCTTGCGCGCAAGGCGTCCGGTCGGCTGAACCGATCGGCGTGATCGGCGCATCGCGCTTGCGCCGCGGCCACGCCGCCCCTATTTCACGCCCCATGGCTATCCGCGAAATCCTCGAAGTGCCGGACCACCGGCTCAAGATCGTCTCGACTCCGGTCGAACCCCACGAGTTCGGCCCCGAGCTTGCCACGCTGGTCGAAGACATGTTCGAGACGATGTACGATGCCCCCGGCATCGGCCTCGCCGCCATCCAGATCGGCGTGCCCAAGCGCGTGCTGGTGATCGACCTCCAGCCCGACGATCCTGACGCGCCCCCGGTCGATTGCTCGCATGACGGCCACAAGCACACGCACCCCGCGACCAAGAAGGAACCGCGTGTGTTCATCAACCCGGTGATCCTCGATCCCGCGGACGAGCTGTCGACCTATCAGGAAGGCTGCCTTTCGGTCCCGGAGATCTACGCCGACGTCGATCGTCCTGCGACCTGCCGGGTGCGGTATCAGGACCTCGAGGGCAACTCCCACGAGGAAGCGCTCGAAGGCCTGATGGCGACCTGCCTCCAGCACGAGATGGACCACCTCGAAGGCATCCTGTTCATCGATCACCTCTCGCGCCTGAAAAAGGCGATGGTGCTGAAGAAACTGAAGAAGATCCGGCAGTACGCGTGAATTGCCTCGCCCCGCCGGGCGAGCGATCTGGGCGCTGATCCCTCCGGTACGCCCCGGGGCACCTGCGGCTCGGCCGCGTGGCGTTGGCTGCGCGCGACTTGTTACTTATCGCTCGTCAGCCGTCGCCCCCGCGCAGGCTTTATTCTATCTGCAGCCTCATTCGGAACCTGACCTGCCCGGCGGCGGTAACGCCCCGCATGATCGATGACGCCACAATGCTCGCCATTGCCACGCTGGTGGCGAAACTGTTCGAACTCGGCGGGATTGGCGTCATCGTGTTCGGCGCGCTGTTTGCGGTCGGAGTCTTGGTGCGGTCGATCGTCATCCGCACCGCAGGCGGCGAGGACCGCGTTGCTGTTTTCCGCCGCATGCTCGGCCGCGCGATCCTCACCGGGTTGGAACTGCTGGTCGCCGCCGACATCATCCGCACCGTCGCGCTCGACCCGACGCTACAGAGCGTGCTGGTGCTCGGCCTGATCGTCATCATCCGCACCTTCCTCTCCTTCAGCCTCGAGGTCGAGATCGACGGGCGCTGGCCCTGGCAGAAGAAGCCCGACGACGGGGCGGGCAAGGCGCCAAGCTAGCCGGGGAAATCTGCGGCGGAGCTCTGGCGTTCTCCATTCGTTCCGTGTAGGATTGCGCAATGGACGCTTCGATTCTCCCTGTTATCGCCCTGATCCTCGGTGCCGCGCTGGGAGCGGCGCTCGCGTGGTTCTTCGCCTCGCGGCCTCTTGCCGACCTGCGGGAGCGACTCGCGGCGGCGGACGCAGCGGTCGCTGCGCGCGAGGGCGAGTTCAAGCGCGCGGTCGCGGAACTGGGCGAGGCACGGATCGAGGTTGCGGGATTGAAGGAGCGCGCCTCGCAGGCCGATGCGCTGCTGACCCGCCTCGATGCGGTGCAGGCCGAGCGTGCCGCGCTCGCCGAGCGGCTGGCCGCGCTGGAAAGCGCCTCGGCGGAACGCGAGAAGGCTTTTGCCGAGCAGAAGGCGGGGCTTCTTGCTGCGCAGGAAAGCTTGCGCAAGGAATTCGAGAACGCCGGCAGCCGCGTGCTGGAACAGGCGCAGAAGGCGTTTCTCGAGCGTGCCGATGCGAGGTTCCGCCAATCGGAGGAAGCGGGCGAGGCCAAGATCAAGGCGCTACTGACCCCGGTCGGCGAAAAGCTCGCGAGTTACGAGAAGCAGGTCGCCGATCTGGAGACCAAGCGCAGCGATGCCTTTGCCGGCCTCGGCGCGCTGATCGAGGAGATGCGCAAGGGTCAGGAGGAGGTGAAGCGCGAGGCGCAGCGCCTCGGCAACTCGCTCACCAATGCCCCCAAGGCACGCGGGCGCTGGGGCGAGCGGGCCTTGCAGAACCTGCTCGAGCAATGCGGCCTTGCGCAGCATACCGATTTCCATCTGGAGCACTCGATGGACACCGAGGAAGGCCGCCTGCGGCCCGATGCGATCATCAACGTGCCCGGCCAGAAGAAGCTGGTTGTCGATTCCAAGGTCTCGCTCAACGCCTATCAGGCCGCTTTCGAGGCCGATGACGATGCGGTGCGCAAGCAGCAGATGGAACTGCATGCACGGTCGATGCGCAATCACGTCCAGACCCTGAGCGCCAAGAGCTACCAGAGCCAGTTCGAGGAAGCCCCCGATTACGTGATCATGTTCGTGCCGGGCGAGCATTTCGTCACCGCCGCGCTCGAGGCCGATCCGACCCTATGGGACTTCGCCTTCGAGCGCCGCGTGCTGCTCGCCACCCCGACCAACCTCGTCGCCATCGCCCGCACCGTGGCGCAGGTATGGCGGCAGGACGGGCTTGCCAAGGAAGCCCAGGCGATCGGCCGGATGGGTGCCGAGCTCTACGACCGGCTCGCGACCGCAGCCGAGCATCTGAAGCGTGTCGGCGGCGGGCTGGAGAGCGCGGTCAACAACTACAACAAGTTCGTCGGCAGCTTCGAGCGCAACGTGCTCTCCTCCGGGCGGCGGCTCGCGGAGAAGGGTGTCGAGATCGGCAAGCGCGAGATCGACGCCGTGCCGCTTGTGGAAAGCGCACCGCGCTACAATGCCGCCGATGGCGATGCGGTGGTGGCCGAGTACCCCGCGCTCGCCGTGGACAACGACGCAGCGGAGTAGGGCGGCGGAGCGTCAGGCCGGGCGGACTTCTCCTACATCACCCCCGCCAGCACCTCGTAAGCCAGCACCGCGCCAGCAACGGCAGCGTTCAGCGAATCCGCGCGGCCCCGCATCGGCATCGTCACGCGCAGGTCGCAAGCCATCTCGTAATCCTCGGGAAGCCCCTGCGACTCGTTGCCGACCAGGATGAAGCACGGCGCCGCATAGGCCGCGCCGCGATAGGCCACCGCATCGCGCAAGGACGCTGCGACCAGCTGTCCCGCCCCGCCGCGCAGCCACGGAAGGAACTCGTCCCAGCGCGCTTGGGCGAGGCCGACGGTGAAGACTGCCCCCATGCTCGCACGCACGGCTTCGGCGCTGAAAGGATCGGCGCAGTCGTCGATCAGGATCAGCCCGCCCGCGCCGACCGCATCGCAGGTGCGCAGCATCGTCCCCAGATTGCCCGGATCGCGCAGCGCCTGTGCCGCAAGCCAGATCGGCGCGTCACCGCGGTCGAGAGCGCTCAGCGAGGTGTCCCACTCGTCGAACACTCCGGCCACGACCTGCGCGTTCTCCTTGCCGGTGATCTTGGAGAGAATGTCGGGCGTAGTCGCGATCACTTCGCCCCCCGCAACCATGACGTCGGCCTCCAGCCGTTCGAGCAGCGGGTGTTCGCGCCCCTCGGCCATCACCAGCGTTTGCGGCAAGCGGCCCGAAGCGCGCGCGTCTTCGAGCAGGCGCAGCCCCTCGACGAGGAACTGGCCCGAACGCTTGCGATGCTTCTTGTCCCGCAGCGAGCGCAGGTACTTGACCGTGGGATTGGAGAAGCCGGTGATGTGCTTGCGCATGGGCGGCACCGCTGGCGGTTCGATCCGCGCGCGTCAATCCTCGCCGAAACCGTCGGCGATCAGACCGACGAGTTCGGCGAGCACGCCCTCGGCCCCGTTACCCTCGACCGCGACCTCGACCGTGTCGCCCTTGGCCGCGCCGAGCATCATCAGCCCGAGGATCGAGCCGCCCGCCGCGCTGTGGGGCGGTTTGCTGACCGTCACCTTGACGCCGTCCGGCAGGCCCGCGACCGCGCCCACGAACTTCGCGCTCGCCCGGGCGTGCAGGCCCCGGCGGTTGACGATCACGACGCTTTGCCTTGCCTCCCCCACGGCGGCTCCCTCAAGCCTTCGCCCGTGCGGGCGGTGTTTCCTGCCCGAGGAGCTCGCTGGCGATGGTGATGTAGTTGCGCCCGGCCGTCTGCGCGGCGTGGACGGCGGCGGTGACGTCCATCGACTTGCGCGCACCGGCAAGGCGGATCAGCATCGGCAGGTTGATCCCGGCGATGACCTCGACATGGCCGGCATCGAGCAGCGAGATCGCAAGGTTCGACGGGGTGCCGCCGAACAGGTCGGTGAGGATGATCACGCCCGTGCCGCTGTCCACCCCCGCGATCGCGTCGGCGATGTCGGCACGGCGCTGCTCCATGTCGTCATTGGGGCCGATGCAGACCGTGACGATCGCCTCTTGCGGGCCGACCACGTGCTCCATCGCCTCGACAAACTGGTCCGCGAGGCGGCCATGGGTTACCAGGATCAAACCGATCATGCGTGAAAAAGGGTCCGTTAACTGCCCGCCGGGGCGTGCCTTAAGCGTTTCTACCTGAACCGGCAATGTGCCTTTGCATACCTGCCGGACGAGCCAAGGCGCCTTAGCGGCGATCCCCTTCAATGGCATCGGCCGCGCGCGAGCCCAGGTTGCGGTGTCGGACAGTGGGGGAAAATCCTGCAAGGCGCAAGGCCTCAGCCATGCGTTCGGCGGTGTAGACCGAGCGGTGTCTCCCGCCGGTACAGCCGAACGCGACGTGGACATAGGGCTTGCCTTGCGCGGCATAGCGCGGGAGCAGCACCAGCAGCAGGTCGCGAATCCGCGCAAAGACGTCGGCGAAGGCCGGATCGCGCTCGATATGCTCGCCCACCGCCGCGTCCTGTCCGGTCTGCTCGCGCAAGTCCGGAACCCAGTGCGGATTATCGAGGAAGCGCATGTCGAACACGAGGTCGGCGAGGGGCGGCATGCCGCGCGCGAAACCGAAGCTCGAGAGGGTGAGGGTCAGCGCCGCTGCGCTGTCGGCCGGAGCGAAAAGCTCGCGGATGCGCGCCTGCAGGTCGTTGCTGGTCAGCGCGGTGGTGTCGATCATCACCTCCGCCCAGCGGCGCAGCGGTTCGAGCAGCTCGCGCTCGGCGGCGATACCCTCCAGCACGGGGCGTCCGGCGGCGAGCGGGTGGCGGCGGCGGGTCTCGTTGAAACGGCGTTCGAGCTCGCCCCCGGCGCAGTCGAGAAACAGGAAGGTGAGCGCGATGTCGGGGCGCTGGCCGAGCTTCTTCACCAGCGCGATGATGTCGGCCGGCACAAAGCCGCGGGTGCGCGAATCGAAGCCGATCGCGAGCGGGCCGCGGCCGCTGTCACCCGGCCCCGTGACGAGGCGTTCGAGCATCCGCACCGGGAAATTGTCGATCGTCTCCCAGCCGAGGTCCTCGAGCACCGCAAGCGTGGTCGACTTTCCGGCACCGGCAAGCCCCGTGACGAGCAGGAGCTGCCGGGGCTGTGCAAGGTCGGGGGCGGCGGTCATGGGCGCTCTTCTGCCGCTTCGTGCTCTTCAAGAAAAGCCGGTTTGAACACGAGGCCATGAAGCTGCAGCGCCCATTCGGCGCGCTCGGCAGGAGCGATGGTGCCGGGATCGAAAGCGAGTACCGGCACTGCCACCCCGGCGATGCTGCGGGTGGGCAGCGGTGTCTCGGGCAGGCGCGAAGGCGCAGGCCCCCCAAGGGTCAGGATCAGCGCGACCGGTGCGGGAGGGGCAAGGGGAAGCCGGGCGAGGCCGACGCCGCGCACCTCGATGAGGCCCGCAATGTTGGGCGGGGGCGAGGCGATCAGGCATTCTGCCTCGCGCGCAAGCGTCACCGCATCATCGCCGATCAGCCCCGCGCCCCGGCCCAACAAGGCCAGTGCGAGGCTTGATTTGCCGCTTCCGGGCGGGCCTTCGATCAGCAGCGCGCGGCCGCCGATGGCGAGCGCGCCAGCCTGCATGACGAGGCCCCCGCTCATGGCGCCGCCGGCAGCGCGAGGCGCAGGCATGCACCCGCCGCGCCGTCGCGCCGGGGTTCGGCGGTCAGCGAGCCATCATGCGCCTCGGCAATGGCCCGGCCGATCGCCAGACCGAGGCCGGAATGATTGCCGAAGCTCTCCCCCTCGGGGCGGTCGGAATGGAAGCGCCGGAACACGTCCTCGCGCCGTTCGGGGGCGATGCCGGGGCCCTCGTCGCACACTTCGGTGACGATCTGCCCCCCGGCGCGGCGGATGATCACGTTCACCACGCCCTCGGGCGGGGAGAAGGAGACGGCGTTGTCGATGAGGTTTTCTGCCACCCTTTCGAGCTGGGTGGGGACGCCGAGCACGCGGTGGCGACCGGGCGCAACGTCGAGCGCAAGGCGGCGCCCCGCGTTCATCCCCCGCTCCTCGCGGCTGCGGATGAGGTTCGCGAAGAGCTCGGCAAGATCGACCGTCTCGAGCTTTGCGCGGCTGATCTCGGCATCCACCCGGCTGGCGGCGGCGATTTCGGTCACGAGGCGGTCGATGCGGCGCACATCGTGGGTGGCGATCTGGATCAGCTGGGCGCGCAGGTCCGGGTCCTCGACGCGGGGCAGGGTGTCGATCGCGCTGCGCAGGGATGCCAGCGGGTTCTTGATCTCGTGGGCCACGTCCGCCGCGAAGCTGTCGACTGCGTCGATCCGTCCACGCAGCGCCGCCGTCATGTCCGAGACCGCGCGGGCGAGCAGGCCGATCTCGTCGCTGCGCTGCGGCAGGCGCGGCACCTCGACCTCGCGGTCGCGGCCCTGTTTCACGCGGACCGCAGCACGCGCCAGCAAGCGCAAGGGCGTGACGATGGTTCGGGCGAGGAACAGCGAGAGCAGCGCCGATGCGGTCATCACCAGCAGCACCGCGATGCTGAGGGTCGAACGCGCGGCCCGCACGCTTTCGGTGATGTCGACCGCATTGCGCACGGTCAGCAAGGTCGCGCCCTGAAGGCCGACCGGCACGGCGGCGGTGATCACCGGCGTGCCGTCGGTCCAGTCGTAAAGCCGGACCTGGCTGAGCCCGAGTTCGCGCGCGCGGGCGAGCTCGGGCCAGGCATCGGCGTCCTGCGCTTCGGGCTCGGCATAATCCTGCACCGGCTCGGCGGCGACGATGGTGTCGATGGTGCGATCGAGCCAGACGGCGAAGCGCTGTTCCCAGTCGTCATCGCTGATGTCGTTGAAGCGGAACGAAGGGTCGGCGAGCGCGAAGCTGTCGGCGGTGAGCTTGCCGCTTGCGTCGAAGGTGCGCAGCCGCATCCGCTGTTCCTTGCCGATCTGCACGAGCAGCGCCTCCTGCCGCGCGCGGCTTGCCCCGGCGAGAGCCTCGGCGGTGATCTGGGCTTCGATGCGGGCAAGCTTGAAACGTTCGTTGACGAGCTGCGTGCGGTAGCTGTCGAGGTAGAAAAGCCCCCCGCCCAGAAACAGGAGCGGCAGGATGTTGACCGCGAGGATGCGGCCCGTGAGTGCGAAGCGGCCCGTCGCGCTCAACTGCTCGCCGCTGCCCGCGGTGCGCCCCGATCCGAGGGGCCTTTCAGCCATCGGTGAAGCTGTAGCCGGCGCCATAGAGCGTATCGATCGAATCGAAGGTCGGGTCGACCAGCCGGAACTTGCGCCGCATCCGCTTGATATGACTGTCGACGGTGCGATCATCGACGAAAACGTCGTCCGGGTAGGCGGCGTCCATCAGCTGGTTGCGGCTCTTGATGACGCCGGGGCGGATGGCGAGGGCTTCGAGGATGAGGAACTCGGTGACGGTCAGGCTGACCGTCTTCCCCTCCCACGTCACCTGATGGCGCGCCGGGTCCATGAACAGCCGCCCGCGGGTGAGGCTGGCAGGCTGGGGTTCTGCGGCCGTCGAGGAGGGGGCGGCGCCCGCCACCAGCGGCTCTGCGCGGCGCAGAATGGCGCGGATGCGGGCGATCAGCAGGCGCAGCGAGAAGGGCTTGGCGATGTAATCGTCCGCGCCCAGTTCCAGCCCGGCTTCCTCGTCGCTCTCGTCGTCCTTGCTGGTGAGGAAGATCACCGGCAGCGGCGAGTGCGCGCGCAGGCGGCGCAGCAGTTCCATACCGTCCATCTTCGGCATCTTGATGTCGAACACGGCAAGATCGGGCGGGTTGTCGAGCAGCGCCTTCAGCGCGGTCTCGCCGTCCGAATAGAGGCGCGTCGCAAAGCCCTCGGCCTGAAGCGCGATCGAGACGGTGGTGAGGATGTTGCGATCATCGTCGACCAGCGCGATCTGGAGCTTGCGCGCGTCGCTGCCTGCGCTTTCGGGCGCTCCCGAGCCAGGGCCGGGCGCCGGATCGGCGGTGTTGCCCTCCATGGCGATCATCCTCTTCGAGCCTGCGACGTCATGGCACTTGGGTAGCCTGATCGCGCCGTGCTCGCAACGCCGGCCGATTGCCGCAAGCCCGGCGCATCCGGTCGCTCGTCAAAAGCGCCATGGGGGAGCCGGTTTGACGCCGCAGCAGTCGCGATTTAAGGGGCGGCCCGAGGGATCGGACAGTTGGTTGCGGCATGCCGCACCTGAGGTTGCATACGTATGCGCACCTGCTACGGGATGTGATCGAAGGCACGCGGATTCGGCGGCACCAGCCGGTCGGCCCTTCTGAGAACCATGCCCTGCCGCCCCGTCCAGGAGACGCCACGTTGACCTCGCTCGCAACCCCGCTGTCCGCCCAGAACCTCCACACCAAGGCGCGCCTGCACGCCAACCTCGGCACCGCTGCGCTCGTCGAGCATGCGCTCGTTCGGGGTGAAGGCAAGCTGACCAAGCACGGCGCACTGCTGGTCGAAACCGGCAAGTTCACCGGGCGCAGCGTGAAGGACAAGTACATCGTCCGCGATGCGGCGACCGAAGAGACGATCAACTGGGGCACGGTCAACCAGCCGATGAGCGAAGCGCACTTCGCGAACCTCAAGGCCGATTTCCTCGCGCACCTCGAGGATCGCGAGGAACTCTATGTCGCCGACCTGTTCGGCGGCTCGCAGCCCGAGTACCGCGTGAACGTGCGCGTCATCACCCAGATGGCCTGGCACAACCTGTTCATCCGCACACTGCTGGTGCGTCCCACGGAAGACGAAGTGGCGAGCTTCGTTCCCGAATACACGATCATCAACCTGCCCAGCTTCAAGGCGAACCCGGAACGCCACGGCTGCCGCAGCGACACGGTGATCGCGGTGAGCTTCACCGAGAAGCTCATCCTGATCGGCAACACCGAATATTCGGGCGAGATGAAGAAGGGCGTGTTCGGCCTCCTCAATTTCCTCCTGCCGGCGCAGGGCGTGATGCCGATGCACTGCTCGGCCAATGTCGGCGCTGACGGCAAGAGCGCGATCTTCTTCGGCCTGTCGGGCACGGGCAAGACCACCCTGTCGGCCGACGCCAGCCGTACGCTGATCGGCGATGACGAGCACGGCTGGTCGGACGAGGCTGTCTTCAACTTCGAAGGCGGCTGCTATGCCAAGATGATCAACCTTTCGGCCGAGGGTGAGCCGGAGATCTACGCCACCACGAAGATGTTCGGCACGATCCTCGAGAATGTGGCGATGGACGAGGAGACCCGCGAGCTCGACTTCACGGATTCGAGCAAGACGGAGAACACCCGCGGCGCCTATCCGATCGAGTTCATCCCCAACACCTCGGAGAAGAACCTCGGCCCGGCGCCGTCGAATGTCATCATGCTCACCGCCGATGCCTTCGGCGTGCTGCCCCCGATCGCGCGGCTCACCGCCGATCAGGCGATGTACTACTTCCTCAGCGGCTACACCGCCAAGGTCGCCGGCACCGAGATCGGCGTGACCGAGCCGGAAGCGACCTTCAGCACCTGCTTCGGCGCCGCCTTCATGCCGCGCCACCCCAGCGTCTACGGCAACCTCCTCAAGGAGCGGATCGCCAAGGGCGGGGCGCAGTGCTGGCTGGTCAACACCGGCTGGACCGGCGGCAAGTACGGCACCGGCAGCCGCATGCCGATCAAGGCCACCCGTGCGCTGCTCAACGCGGTGCTCGACGGCAAGATGGACGAGGTGGAATTCCGCCGCGATCCGAACTTCGGCTTCGACGTCCCGGTCCACGTGCCGGTTCTGGCCGAGGCGGGGATCGATCAGACGATCCTCGACCCGCGCAGCACCTGGTCGGACAAGGCGGAGTATGATGCGACCGCGCAGAAGCTGGTGCAGCTGTTCATCGACAACTTCGCGCAGTTCGAGGCCCATGTCGACGAAGGCGTGCGCCAGGCGGCCCCGGCGCCCGTCGCGGCCTGAGTTGCTGGTCATCCCTGCCATTGGGGCGTAACATGGATGGTGGAGTCTGAGGCTCCATCATCCAAGGGATACGACCATGAGCATTCTCGACGGAATTCTGAAGAACATCGGCGGCGCGCCCGACGATGTGGTCAACCTCGCGGCAAAGATCGGGATCGACCCGGCGACGGCCGAACAGGCAATCGCGGCGCTCGGCAGGACGCATCAGCTCGATGGCGATACCGTCCAGCTGGCAGCGGAGAAGACCGGGATCAGCCCCGATGTGCTCAACCAGGTGGTCGCCGCGATCGGCGGCGAGGGCTCGCTGTCGCAATTCGCTTCGATGATCGACCGCGACGGTGACGGCAATCCGGTCAACGACATCCTCGGCATGGCCAAGGGGCTGTTCGGCAAGGACTGATCCGCCTCACCGCTCGGCGGGGCGCGTGTCCTCGAGATATTGCCAGATGCGGCTGACCACCACCGAACCTTCGCCAACCGCGCTCGCCACCCGCTTGACCGAGTTCGCGCGCACGTCGCCGACCGCGAAGATGCCGGGCGCGGTGGTGGCGTAGTCGTCGCTCTGCCCGGCCGCAGCGCCGGTCAGCACGAAGCCCTTGGCGTCGGTCGCGGCGAGGCCCGACAGCCAGTCGGTGTTCGGTGCCGCGCCGATCATGATGAACAGCGCGCGCGTATCGATCCGCTGCTCGCTGTCCTTCGTCCTGAGCGTGATCCCCTCCAGCCAGCTGTCGCCGTGAAGGGCGGTGACCTCGGAATGGTAGTGGATGGTGACACGCGGATCGGCCTCCAGCCGCTGCATCAGGTAGCTCGACATCGACGCCGCAAGGCTGCCCGATCGCACCACGAGATGCACGTGGCTCGCCGCGCGCGACAGGTACATCGCTGCCTGCCCCGCCGAATTGCCGCCGCCGATCACCACGGCCTCGGTCCTCGCGCAGAAACGCGCTTCCATGTCGGTCGCCGAATAGAAGATCCCGGCGCCCTCCAACTCCTCGAGGTTGTCGAGCGGCAGGCGGCGATATTGCACCCCGGTCGCGACCAGTATCGCGCGGGCGCACAGCTCGTCCGCGTCATCGTCGAGCGTGAGGCAATAGGCCCCGTCCTCGCGCCGCGAGATCCCCTCGACCCGGCGCGGCATCACGAAGCGCGTGCCGAACTTCATCGCCTGCACCTGCCCGCGCCAGGTGAGATCGGTGCCGCTGATGCCGGTGGGAAAGCCCATGTAGTTCTCGATCCGGCTGGATGTGCCCGCCTGACCGCCGACGGCCGTGTCCTCCACGACCAGCGCCTCGATCCCTTCCGAGCCCGCATAGACCGCCGCAGCCACGCCCGCAGGGCCGCCGCCGACGATGACAAGGTCGTAGGTGCGCTGCGAACAGATGCTCAGATCCATGCCCAGATATTGTGCGACCTTGCGCGGGGTGGGGTCCTCCATCCGCCGGTTGGCCCCGACGATGACGCCCGGCTGGTGCCCCGTCAGGCTGCACAGGCCAGCGGTTTCGCGATCGGTCGCGTCCATGTCGTAGCTCTGGAACGGAATGCGGTTGCGCGACAGGAAGCGCTCGACCGCCTGCACCCTGGGATCGCGGTCGGCGCCGATCACCTTGATCGTGTCGTTGCGCAGTTCGAACTGCTTGCGTCGCCGGGCGGCGAAGACGGTGATGAGGTGATCGCTGAGCTCCGGCACCCTGCTCATCAACTCGAGCATCGCCGCGCGCGGGGCCTCGATCACCCGGGTATCGACCGCTGCGCGCATGCGCATGATGTTGGTCGCACTCGAGAGGAAACCGATCTCCCCCAGAAACTGCGTCGGCCCGAGACTGGAAGGCAGCATCCGTCCGTCGGTATAGGGATCGACCACCTCGATCTCGCCCTCCACCACATAGACGAAGCGGTCCATCGGCTCGCCGATATCCATGACGATGCTGCCGGCGGGATAGAAGCGCTCCCCGCCGATCGCGCAGATCGCATCGACATGCTCGGGCGCGAGCGGCACCCGGCGCATGGTTTCAAGGTCTTGTCCCAATGTTTCCATGCTGGCCTCCTGCTGCGCGAAGGTTGCAAGATGGTGTCAGCAGGGCGGCTTTGCAAATTCCGGACCGCGTTTTGCGCGGCCCACCCCGGACCCCTCCCGCTTGCGGGTGGGGCCGGGGGTGCGCCTGATTTATCCCTTTGCCCCTGCGATATAGCGGCTGACCGTGTTGGCCATCACGCTCAGCGGCGCGTTGCCGCCCAGCACCACGGCGGTGTTGAAGGCCTTGAGGTCGAAGCCGCTCCCCAGCTCCGCCTGTGCGCGGGCGCGCTGGCGGACGATCTCGGAGTGGCCGATCTTGTATCCGCAAGCCTGCCCCGGCCATGAGCAGTAGCGGTCGACCTCGGAAGCCACCTCCTCGGCCTTCGAGCCGTTCTCCTCCACGAAGAACTGCCGCCCCTGCTCGCGGGTCCAGCGCTTGGAGTGCAGCCCGGTATCGACCACGAGGCGGCAGGCGCGGAAGGCGAGGCTTTGCAGGTAGCCCAGCCGCCCGACCTTGAATTCATCATAGGCGCCCAGCTCGTCCGCCAGCTGTTCGGCATAGAGTGCCCAGCCTTCGGAGAAGGCGTTGAAGGCAAGGATCGAGCGGATCAGCGGCAGGCGGTTGGAGAACTCCGCCTCCAGCACGTGGCCGGGGATGCTCTCGTGGAAGGTGAGGTCGGCAAGGTCGTACTTGCGGTGAAGGTCGGTGGTGCGCAAGTTGATCCAGAACCGCCCCGGGATGCTGCCATCCTTGCTTCCGCCCCCGCCATAGGCACCCGGCGCGCCAGGCTCCTCGGCGAGTGCTATGCGGCGGACTTCGACGCGCGGGTTCACCGGGACGCTGAAAGCGCGCGGCAGCTGCGCCCTGATCCACGTGAGGCGATCGTCGATGAAGGCGAGGATCTCCTTGCGACCCGCATCGCCCTCGGCAAACTTGTAGCGCGGATCGGCCGCCAGCCCGCGCATCCGCTCGCCGACCGAGCCCTTGGTGTAGCCGATCTCCTTCAGGATCACGTCCATCCGGCCGTGGAGTTCCTTCAGTTCCTCCCGGCCGCGCTGGTGGATTTCGTCGGGGGTGAGCCTGGTGGTCGTCGAGGCGCGGATCGCCCAGTCGTAATAGGCCTCGCCCTGCGGCTGCGCCCACACGCCGGCGCTGTCCTTCGCCACGGCGCGCTCCTGCCGGAGTTCGGCAAGCTGGCGCTCGAGCGCCGGAACGATGCCGCTGGCGACGAGGCGCTCGGCCTGGGCGGCGGCGACCGGAGCGCCGTCGATCGGCGCTGCGGCAAGCGGCCCGGCATAGCTTTCGGACGCCGCCTTGATCGCCACCTGGATCTGCGCGATCGCCTTGTCGAGCAGGAAGCCGGGCGGCACCACGCCTTTCGCGCGTGCATCGCGGATGCGCTCGCATTCGGCATCGAGGATCGCCGGGACTTCGGCAAGGCGGTCCATGTAGGGGCCGATGTCGGCCGGCGCCTTCAAGGGTTGGGTCGCGGCGAAGTGGTTCGGCATGTCAATATAGCTGCCGACGTTCTGGATGACCGCGTAAGGCGTGTTGCGCCAACTGCCGACCGCCACCTCGCCATAAGGCAGGGCCATGCCTTCGAGCGCGCGGGTGAAGGCGGTCTCGACCACCTCGAAGCCGATCAGCTGGTCGCCGGTCAGGCCTTCCCTCGGATAGGCGCGCACTTCGGCGACGAGCGCCTTGAGCTCGGCCGCATAGGCGTTGCGCCCCGCCTCTCCGGGGGTGCCGAAGGTCGAGCGCCACGCGGCATATTCGCCGACATCGACGCCGAGGCTGGTCGCCCGCGCGGGCTCGTGGGCGAGCATCCGGTAGGCGATCCGGTCGAGCGCCGCATCGGGGGCGAGGCCCTTGATCGGGCCGCTGGCGGTTGCGGGTGCAGGCGTGGTCGCGGCGCAGGCCGGGAGCAGGGCGAGGGCGGACACGCCGCCGATCCCGGCAAGAGCGTGGCGGCGGGTGAAATCGGCGGTTATCTCTCTCATGGCAGCGGTTTGGCGAGGCGCCTTGCGCAAGTCAATTGCACCCGATGCGCCCGTTCAGTCGCGCAGCATGTCGGGCATCGCGCCGCCCTCGGCCGCGAGCATGTTGAGCACCGCGTGATTGAGCGCGATGTTCTGCTCGGCGGTCCCCGCATAGCCTTCGAGGCCCAGCTCGCCCGCCAGCTCCTTGCGGTTTGCAAAGCTCGGATCGACGCCGACGACGCTCATCAGATCGACGATCGAGGTGCGCCAGTTGTGGCTGTCCGCGCCCGGCATCCGGCTGATGCGCTCTTCCATCGCCGCCTGGCTGATGGGCTCGGGCGCCTGCGATGCGGCTGGCGCGGCGGCGGGGCTGGGCGCTGTCGCCGGGGTGGCCGGACGGGGCGCGACCGCGGGCTTCGCCGTCTCCTCGGCGTGGTCCCGGTCCGCATGCCAGATCGCGTTCTTGATCGATGCGAAGATACCCATCATAGCCTCCCTCGTGCTGTTTGTCGGTTAGGTATACCGGCGGGCCGGCTCCGATGTTCCGGCAGACGAGGAATTGTTGAGGCCATGACCGAGATCGTGCTGTCGATCGTGATGCTCGCCGCGCTTGCGCTCGTGGCGGGCGCAGTCGTGCTGTGGCGGCGCACGGGCGAGGTCAGGAACCCTGCGCTGATGGTGCTGCTGGCGGTGATTGCGGTCGCCAATGTGCTGATCTGGACGCTGCCGTCGAAGGGCGGTCAGGCGCCGATCGAACAGATCAACAGCGCCCGAGGCGGCTAGAAGCGACGAGGAACGGCGCGCCCCATGGGGCGCGCCGTCATGTCGTCAGGGTATCTTCCAGGTGATCGTGCCGGTGTAGCTGCCCGCCACCGGCTTGCCCGAACCATCGCGTGCCGCGTCGAAACGCGCGCGCTTGGTGACGAGATTGCAGGTCGCCGCGTCGAGCGGGGCGTGGCCGGTCGAACGGGTGACGGTGCAGCCCGTCACCTTGCCGCTGGCGTCGATCGCCAGAGTGAAGCGCGCTGTGCCCGCCATCTCCTCCCTGACCCAGCGCGGGCTGTAGTCGTCGTTGGTCACCCAGCGCCCCGGATTGCCCTTGGGCCGCGCGCCGACGGGGTCGAAGGGCGAGGCGCTGGGGGTGGGGCCGGGAATGCCGAGGTCGATCGGGCCCGTGCCGGTTCCGGTGAGGTCCCCCGGGCCGGGAAGCGGGAATGTATTGCCGACCGGCAAGTTGATCAGCGGCGGGTCCTTGGGCAGCGGCATGGGAACGGGGGTGCTGCTCGCGTTCGGGGCATCGCTCCTGGGCTGCGGCCTTTCGGGTGTGGGCGGGGGCGGTGGCAGGGGTATCTCGGGGATATTCCGGGCTTCGGGGTTAAGCTTGGGCGCGTCGGTCACCACCGTCACCGCGAGGCCGATCACCAGGATCGCTCCGACGGCAGCGGGTATGCCGAGCGCACCGGCAAGGGCAGCGGGGTTGGGTTTACGGGTTGCGGAAGCGTAGGTCATTCCAGGGGCTCCTCTCTCCATCACGTGGGAGCGGTGGCCGGAGCACCTTTCGCAAAGCCAGGACACTCCGGCCCCGCTCAGGGCGCAGAATACTATGACTTTTGCTAGGGGCGAAGAACTTTCGCGTTGCAAATCAATACCGTAAATTTCCCAATCAAATCAGTTGAGAAGGGGTGCGCACGCACCGTGAGCGCGCAGATCTACGTCGCCCCTGCGAAGGCAGGGGCCCATCCGAAGGTTGCGTTCGGCTTCAAGCTTGTCTGGATACCTGCCTGCGCAGGGATGACGCGGCTACTTGATCGGGCAATCCGGCGAGAGGCGGAAGTCGAGGTAGTTGTCGACCGAGCGCATCAGATCGTCGAGTTCGTTCTCGAAGAAGTGGTTGGCGCGCGGGATTTCCTCGTGGTGGATGGTGATGTGCTTCTGGGTGCGCAGCTTGTCGACCAGCTTCTGCACCGCATTGGGCTGCACCAC
>JAIYAM010000006.1 GCA_027489065.1 Erythrobacteraceae bacterium
AGCGAAGTGACCGCCAGCAACCTCGTCAAGATCGATGTCGAGGGCAATAATGTCGGCGGATCGCCCTACATGGTGAACAAGGCGGGCTTCACCCAGCACGCCTATTTCCACAAGCATCTGGGCAGCCGCGCCGAAGCGATCTGCCACGTCCACACCACGGCGACGATGGCGGTGGCGAGCCACAAGGACGGGCTGCTGCCGACCAATTTCTACGCCTGCAACTTCCAGGGCCAGATCGGCTATCACGATTTCGAGGGCATCACGGTGCGCGCCGAAGAGGGCGAGCGGCTGGTGCAGAACCTCGGCAACCACACCATCCTGATGCTGCGCAATCACGGCCCGGTGGTGATGGACCGCACCATCCAGGGCATGTTCGTCAAGATGTGGGCGCTCCAGCGCGCCTGCGAGATCCAGGTGGCGACGCTCAGCATGGGCAATCCGGTGCTCGTCCCGCAGGAGGTGGTCGACGTCCACCAGCGCGACCTGTCCGTGATGAGCGGGCAGGGCGGCGCGGGGATGTTCGATTTCGAGGCGTGGAAGCGGCGGGTCGACAAGATCGACGATTCCTGGCGCCAGTAAGCCTTTCGTAAGGCCCGCAACATGTCGCGCATGACCGTCAACGAGCGGCCGGTCCAGTTCGACCTCGATCCGCGCATGCCGCTGCTTTATGCCCTGCGCGAGGCGATGAACCTCACCGGCACCAAGGCGTGCGGGGGCGGGCCGGATTGTTCGGGCGCGTGCATGGTGCTGGTCGACGGGGTGGCGCTCAGATCCTGCGCGATCACGCTCGCCGAGGCCGAGGGACGGATCATCGTCACCATCGAAGGCCTCTCGCGCGATCGCTCGCACCCGGTCCAGCAGGCGATGGTGGCGCAGGCCGCGATCCAGTGCGGCTACTGCACGCCGGGCATCGTCATGTCGGCGGCCGCGCTGCTGATGCGCAATCCCGCACCGACCCGCGCCGATATTGAAGCGGGCATCCCCAACATGTGCCGCTGCGGGGTGTACCCGCGGCTGATCAAGGCGGTCGAGCAGGCCGGACGGGTGATGCAGCGACAGGAGCGCATCAGCGCCGCACCCGCGCCAGGCATCAGCGCCGAGGACGCGGCCAAGGCGGTGCCTGCGTTGCGGGTGCCGAAGGGCGAATAGGAGGCAACATGAAGGCGACGATCTGGCACAATCCGGCCTGCGGCACGTCGAGGAAGACGCTGGCGATCCTCGAGAACCTCAGCCGCGTCGAGGTGACCGTGGTCGAATATCTGAGGGACCCGCCGACGGCGGACAAGCTCGCCCAGCTCTACCGCGATGCCGGGATCATCCCGCAAGCGGGCCTGCGCCTGCGCGGCACCGATGCGGCCGAGCGCGGCCTGCCGGATGCGGACGACGCGACGGTGCTGGCCGCGATGGTCGCCGATCCGATCCTGATCGAGCGCCCGCTGGTGGAGACGGATAAGGGCGTCAGGCTTTGCAGGCCGCAGGATACAGTTCTAGAAATCCTTTGAGCTTGAAGGCGCTCGGTCGCAACGCGACCGCGAGCGCGAGCGCACGCGCGCGAGCCGCAGGTGCCCGGATCGTAGCGGAGGAACTGCACCGAGGACGGACTCGCGGAGGCGGGTCCGCAATCAAGAACGCGTTAACTCCCGGTCGGCCTGGAGCCTCAGCCACCCGTGCACCAGCACGATCAGGCACAGCGCGACGATCAGCCCGAAGCCGAGATAGTCGGAATGGCCGTAGAGCCACACGCCGAGTGCCGGCGCGTAGATGTAGCTTGCGCCCGCAAGGCTCGCGACGATGCCGGAGGCCTGCCCCTGCTCGGCGCGGGTCACCGCCAGCGAGGTGCCCGCCGTGGTCCCCGGACGGAACAGGCCGAAGCCGAGCGAGGCAATGGCATAGCCGAGCGCGATCAGGTGGAGGTCGCCCGCCACCGCTAGGATCATCGTGCCGATTGCGGCGGCGGTGATCCCCCATAGCGTCGCCGCGCGCGGGCCGAGGTCGAAGCGCGGGATCAGGCCCCACTGCGCAAGCAGGGTGGCAATCGCGCCGCTCATCAGCACGATGCCGATGGGGCCGGCCCCGAGATCGGGGGTCGCGCGCAAGCCCAGCCGGTCGAGCACCAGGAAGCCCGCGATGCCCTGCACCATCGCCTGCGCGTGGCCGCCGACCAGCCCGGCGAAGACCCACGGCCGCAGCCGCCGGTCGCGCCAGGTGAGCCGGGGTGGATCGCCTTGCGGATCGCCCCCGTGCTCGGCTTCGTCCTCGGGCTCCATCGCCGCGTCCGTCTCGACCGGCGCGCCTGTCCCGCTCGCATAGGCGACCGCCTGGCCTTTCGTTGCATATTGCGGCTCGTCATTGGGCAGACGCAGGCGCAGCAGCACCAGCGCGACGACGCCGATCGCGGCAAAGCACAGGAACGGTCCGGTCAGGCCGAGGCCAAGGAAAGGCACCACCATCAGCGGGGCGAGCGCCGGGCCGATCACCGTGCCGAGGCCGAAGCTCGACGCGATCAGCGAGAGCGCCTGCGTGCGGCGCGCGCGCGGGGTGCGCGAGGCGACATAGGCCTGCACCGCCGGGGGCGCGGCACTCCCGAAGCCGCCGTAGAGGCTGCGCGCCGCGGCGAAGGCGGCCAGTGTCCAGACCGCGCTCATCCACCCCGCAAGGCCCGCCCACAGCGCCACGCCGCACAGCACGAAGGAGGCGATGAAGCCCGACAGGCCCAGCGCCATCATCGCCTTGCGCCCGCGCTTGTCCGAACGCCGCGCCCAGAACGGGGCGCACACCACCCACAGCAGCGCCGACCAGCTATAGGCGAGGCTGATCCACACATCGGCGACCTTCAGCGCCGTGCCGATCGAGGGCATCACCGATTGCATCGCGGTGTTGCCGGCCGCGGTCACCAGCATCACCATGAACAGCAGCGCCATGCGCGAGGGCGGGATTGCCCCGCTCGCGGCGGCGCCGGCGGCGCTGGAGGAAGCCCTTGCCGGGGTCAGAGCAGGATCGGTATCGGCCATGCGCGCGCGCGGGCTCTCAGCTGAAGAGGTCCGCTTCCGCTTCGGGAAGAGGCTCGGACAGCTGGCGATAGATGGCCGCGGAAAGCGCGAAGGAGACGGTGTAGAAGATCGTCAGCAGCACCGCGACGAAGGCCGAATTGCCGATCGCCGCAGCCTCCTCGCCGAGCGCGGAGAGGATCAGGCCGACGATCAGCATCAGGATCAACCCGATGACCGCCGACAGCAGCATCAGCGCGGCGAAGAACACGAAGAGGCGGAAGGAGTTGCCCTTGGTGAGCCCCCAGGACCGGCGCATCGCGGTGACCGGATTGCCCACCCGTCCGAGCACGATCGTGGCGGTCGAAAGCGAAAACTTGATCGTCAGGTAAAGCGTGATCGGCAAGGCGATGAGGCTCGCCGCGGGCAGCACGCTGGTGACGAGCGAGGGCAGTTGCGTGACGAGGCCGACGAGCGCCTGCGCGCCGAGCACCGGCAGGGCGAGGCGCGGGAGCATCCCCAGCACCTCGCGCACCGTCGGGCGGCGCGGATCGGCGAGCAGCGCGAGGATTGCTATGCCGCCGGCGATCTGGCCGATCAGCGCGAGCAGCAGCGCCCACCAGTTCGCCAGCAGCACCGCGTTGATCGCGGCTGCCAGCTTCTCGGGATCGGGCTCGCCGCCGCCGCCGGAAAAGTCGATGCCGCTGGTGAACAGGGCGTAGACCAGCACGAACATCGGCAGGAACAGGAACAGGCCCGCAAGCACGCTGACCAGATCGCGATTGGCCCCGACCATGCCGGTCGCCTGGGTCCAGGCCTGCCCCATGTCGAGCTTGCGGTTTGCCATTCGCGGGGTCCTTCTGCCGGGCGGCGCGGACACGCGCAATCGCCTCTTGATCTCGGCGCTCAATGCCCCCACCGCTGCGCCATGGCAAGCACTGCTCCGGCCTCCGGGCCCGCATCCCCGATCGAATGGCGGCGCGAGAGCACGCCCGTCGCCTACGCCGCCGCTCTGGCGGAGATGGAAGCGCGCAACGCGGCGGTTCACGAGGGCCGCGCGGCCGAGCTGATCTGGCTGCTCGAACACCCGCCGGTCTATACTGCGGGCACCAGCGCCGATCCTGCCGAGCTCGTCGACCCGCGCTTCGAGGTGGTCGAAGCCGGGCGGGGCGGGCGCTACACCTATCACGGGCCGGGCCAGCGGGTCGGCTACCTCGTGCTCGACCTCGCCCGGCGCGGCAAGGACGTGCGCTGCTTCGTCCACGCGATCGAAGGCTGGGTGATCGCCACGCTCGCCACGTTCGGTGTCGAGAGCTGGCGCGCGGAAGGCCGCGTGGGTATCTGGACGCGCGACATTGATGGCTCGGAAGCCAAGATCGGCGCGATCGGCGTGCGGGTGCGCCGCTGGGTGACGATGCACGGCTTCTCGGTGAACCTCGACCCCGACCTTGCGCACTTCGGCGGGATCGTGCCCTGCGGCATCGCCGAATACGGCGTCACCAGCCTCGCGCGGCTCGGCCTTGCGGTTTCGGCCGAGGAATGGGACGCGGCCCTCATCGCCACCAGCGACGATTTTCTTGACGCGCTGGACGCGGCGGCGAAAAGAGCCTGCCGATGAAACGCACTGCCATCTTCACGCTTGCCCTGCTGGCCGCCGGCTGCGGCGACCAGTCCGCCGCGCCTGCCGAACAGGGCGGGGAAGCTTCGGGCGAGGTGCTCGAAGGTTCGGTCAGCGACGCGATGATCCCGCTCGGCGAGTTGAAGTCCCAGGCGCCCCTCGCGCCCCGGCAGGCGAACACCGAGGCCTCCGGCGAACTCGATGCCGAACAGCCGGTGGTCGAGCCTGCGCTCGGCCCGGAAGGCGCCGCGCCGGCAAGCGAAGGGGCCGGAGCAGCACCAGCCGCCCCGACCCCTCAAGCCCAGCCCGCAGGCTAGACGCCCGCTCTTACTGGGCGGCTTCCGCCTGCTCTTCTTCGAGCGTCGGGTAGTCGACATAGCCTTCCGGAATCGGGAAGTACCAGCTCTTGGGCACGTCCTTGTTGGGGTTCCAGTGGGCCCCGGCAGCGATGCGCTTGTCGAGATCGGGGTTGGAAATGTACGGCCGCCCGAAGCTGACCGCGTCGCACTTGCCGCTGGTCACGTCGGCGACCGCTTCCTCGGCGGTGTAGTCCGAATTGAGGATCAGCGCCCCGGTGTAGATCTGGCGGATCAGCGGGCTCTGCTTGGGCACGTCGGTCTGGCCGAAGGTGCCGTCCGGGCCGGGCTCGCGCAGTTCGACGAAGGCAAGGCCGAGCTCTTCGCAGACCTTCGCCGCCGCGCCGAAGGTCGCAGGGGGATTGCTGTCATCGGTGCCCTGCGAATCGCCATTGGGCGAGAGGCGGATGCCGACGCGGTCCGCGCCCCACACGTCGATCAACGCCTCCAGAACTTCGCGCATGAAGCGGGTGCGGTTTTCGGGGCTGCCGCCATATTCGTCGGTGCGCAGGTTGGTCCCGTCACGCAGGAACTGGTCGACGAGGTAGCCATTGGCGCCGTGGAGCTGCACGCCGTCGAAGCCCGCTTTCTTGGCGTTTTCGGCTGCGCGGCGATAGTCGCCAATCGTGCGCTTGATGTCCTCGAGCGTCATTTCGCGCGCTTGGGCATAGGGCGACTTGCCGGTCGGCGTGTGGGCTTCACCCGGCGCGGTGGTGGCGCTGGCCGAGAAGGGCGGCTCGCCATCGAGGAAGTAGGGGTGGACGATGCGGCCCATGTGCCACAGCTGCATGACGATGAGACCGCCTTCCTCGTGGACCGCCTTGGTGGTCGCCTTCCAGGCTTCGGTCTGCTCGTCGCTCCAGATGCCGGGCGCCGAGGGCCAGCCGAGGCCTTCGCGGCTGATGCCGGTCGCTTCGGTGAGGATCATGCCGGCGCCGGCGCGCTGGCGGTAATAGAGCGCCATCAGCTCGTTCGGCACGAACATCGGCTCGGCGGCGCGGCCGCGGGTGAGCGGGGCCATGTGAATGCGGTTCTTGGGCTCGAGTGCGCCCATCTTCAGCGGCTGGAACAGTGCGTCGTGCATATGTGGGTAATCCTTAGGCACCAGTTTCGATTGGCTATCCACTTGGGGCGAGCGGGGCTAGGGCGCAAGCATGGAAAATGAGGGTGCGGCCCAAGAAGAAGTTGTTCCCGTCGCCGCGCGTCCGGCGCAGTGGCTGCTGCTGCTCGCGCTGTTCGGCGGCAATGTGGCGCTGGCGATCGGGCCGTGGTTCGTGCGGATCGCCGACACGGGTCCTGTCGCGGCGGGCTTCTGGCGGCTGTTCTTGGCGCTGCCCTTCATGGTGCTGCTCGCGCGGGCGAACCGCCAGCCGCTGACAGGAATGCCTACCAAGACCCTCGCGCTAGTGGCGCTCGGCGCGGTGACCTTCGCGCTCGATCTGGCGAGCTGGCATATCGGGATCGGCATGACGCGGCTGGGTAATGCGACGCTGTTCGGCAATGCCGGATCGATCGTCCTGCTGTTCTGGGGCTTCATCATGCATAGGGTGCTGCCCGGGCGGCTGGAGTGGCTGGCGATCATCTTCGCCCTCGCCGGGGCCGCGATCCTGATGGGCCGCAGTCTGGAAATCTCCGACGCAACGCTGATCGGCGACCTGTTCAGCGTTGCGGCGGGGCTGCTCTATGCGGTGTACCTGCTGACGTTGCAGGGCGCGCGCGGGCAGTTCGGGTCGTGGAGCCTGCTGGTCTGGGTGAGCCTGTTCGGCGCGCCCGTGCTGCTTGCGATAGCGCTGCTCCTGGGTGAGCCGGTGTGGCCGACAGCGTGGGGCCCGGTGATCGGCCTGTTCATCCTCAGCCAGCTGGTGGGGCAAGGGCTGATGGTGTTCTCGCTCAAGTATTTCCCGCCGCTGATCGTGGGCCTTGCGCTGCTGACCCAGCCCGCGGTCGCCTCGCTCTACGGCTGGCTGGCGTTCGGCGAGGTGCTCTCGCCGCTCGACATTGCCGGGATGGTGCTGGTGGGCGCGGCTTTGGCTGTGAGCAGGGCGCGAGTTTAGCTATCCTTCTGCGGACCCTGATGAAGCCGCCGGCAGGGCTGGCTTTCGCGCCTCCTCCTTTGCGGCTGCTAGCATTGCTATTTCCGACAATCTCGACTGTCGGTTGTGCCTTGCGACGTACCATTCGTCGAAGAGTAATTCAGCCAGTGCAATCAGTTGCTGTGCTTCATCAGGATCGACTGGAACAATCACATTGATGTCCTTCTCCATGTGAGCGCCAATGTTCCCGATCTTCCGCACGTGGTCGATTGCCTCTACTGTTTCCGGCGAGATGGATCGGTCAGCAGTTCCGTCATCCAACGCCTTCTTGAGCGCATCGATTTCAAGATTGAGTGTCGCTTTAGCTATTCCTGCGAAGTCTCGGATCATCCCTTGGATGCATCTTCTGACTAAGGTCGCTGCTGCCTTCGGACTGTCCGCAACGATTGCACAAGCTTCTTCGTAGTCCTCGACGATGGGGGCGGGAATGTAGTTCGGTTGAGGCTTCGCTGTTCCCTTGGGGAAAAGCGGACCGGTGAAGAATGGCTTCTCTCCCGTTAGCGCCCGAAAAGTTCCATCTCCCCAAGTATGAATTCTGCCGAGAGACACATCGACTGAGATGCGGTTGCAATCAGGATTCTGGCAGGCAATCGCGGAGCTGTCCATGCCGACGACACCATCGCGAGTGTCGCCCACGACGAAACGTATGTTGCGTCTGTCGTAATTTGAGTCCGTGACAGTCTGACTGCTTTGGCAATGTGGGCACCGCCAATTGAAAGGTTCGATAGGCATAACTTAGTCCCCGCTGAAGTGCACCTTGCCCAGATCGCCCATCCCCACAGTCCCGCTCGCCATCTCCAGCATGCGGTTGAGGCTGCGCTTGGCCCTCAGGCGGATGCCTTCCTCGATCTCGATCCGGGGCTCGAGGTCGCGCAGGGCCACGTAGAGCTTCTCCATCGTGTTCAGCGCCATGTAGGGGCAGATGTTGCACGAGCAGTTCCCGTCCGCGCCGGGGGCACCGATGAAGGTCTTGTTCGGCAGCGCCTTTTCCATCTGGTGGATGATGTGCGGCTCGGTGGCGACGATCAGGGTGTCGCCGGTGAACTCAGCAGCGAACTTGAGGATGCCGCTGGTCGAGCCGACGTAATCGGCGTGATCGATGATCGTCGGCGGGCACTCCGGGTGCGCGGCGATCGGCGCGTCGGGGTGCTTCTCCTTGAGCTTCAGGAGCTCGGTCTCGGAGAAGGCCTCGTGGACGATGCACACGCCGGGCCACAGCAGCATCTCGCGGTTGAACTTGCGGCTGAGGTAGCCGCCGAGGTGCCGGTCGGGGCCGAAGATGATCTTCTGCTCGGGCGGGATCTGGGCGAGGATCGTCTCGGCGCTGGAGCTGGTGACGATCACGTCCGACAGGGCCTTCACCTCGGTCGAGCAATTGATGTAGGTGAGCGCGATGTGATCGGGGTGCGCGGCGCGGAAGGCGCGGAATTTGTCGGGCGGGCAGGAATCCTCGAGGCTGCACCCGGCATCCATGTCGGGGAGGATCACGGTCTTCTGGGGCGAGAGGATCTTGGCGGTGTCGGCCATGAACTTGACCCCGCAGAAGGCGATCACGTCGGCATCGGTCGCCGCCGCCTTGCGCGACAATTCGAGGCTGTCGCCCACGAAGTCGGCGATGTCCTGGATGTCGGGCGTCTGGTAGTAATGCGCGAGGATCACCGCATTGCGCTCCTTGCGGAGGCGGTCGATCTCGGCCAGCAGATCGGCGCCGGCGGGGTTGCGGGTCAGCAGGCTCATCACTCGTATCCCATGATCTCTCGGAGCCGCCGATATAGGCGCGCCCGCGCGATTTTCGAGCGAAAAGCGCCTGACGCTATCCGCCGAAGCCCGGCGGGAGGAACGGCGCCATCGGCCGCGCAGCGCCCGGCGTGCCGGCGATCAGCCACTCGGTGAAGGCATAGCCGAAGGGCGAATAGGCGATCAGCATCGAGACCGCGAAGACGCCGACATTGATCCCCATGCCCCACCAATAGGCGGGGTGCACCCGGCCATGCGTGCGCCAGTCGGCCCACATCCCGATCAGCGGGAAGATCCACGTCACCGCGATGGAGACCGGCCAGGCATAGGGGATCATCAGCGGCGCAGGCAGGATCCGTCCGAGGCCCGGCCCGGTGAGGATGCTCATCGCCACCAGCATCAGCCGCCGGTGCCAGCCCTGATGCCGCCGCACCCGCAAGGCCCACAAGGCCAGCCCGCCGAAGCAGTAGAGCCCCATCGCGTTGCTGATCACGAATTCGTTGACCGCAAAGAAGAACGGCCCGCCGCGCGCCTGCGCGGAATGGACCATCACGGCCGTGCCGGCGACCATCATCACCGGGATGAAGGCGTAGGCGACCAGCCCCAGCCGGCGGTGCAGCGCGACGTTGCCGGTCGCGATGCTGACGGCCTGCGCGACGTAGAGCCCGATCCACGCCATGAAGGTGATGCCGTGGGCATGCACGGTCACCGGCTCGGCGAAACTCGAGCGCCCCAAGGCGAGGTTGAGGACGAAGCCCGATACGGTCGCGGCGCACATCACCAGCGCCATGATCAGGAAAAAGCGCGTGTCGCCGACAGGCGCGCTGCGCGGTGCTGCTGCGGTAGCCATACTCGATCCCCCAAGCCCGACCCGGCCGGAGTGAATCACGGATCGCGCGCCGTGGCAAGCCGCGATGGTGTCAGACCACCCGCCACACCTCTGCGTCACGCGCCGCCATCCCGCGCTTCTCCAGATCGAGCAGGTGCGCGGTCACGCTCATCTCGGCCGCGCCGATCAGGCGCGGGTCGAGGCCCTTGTACATCTCGGGGATGAAGGCGCCGACGGGCCGCGCCGCCTCGCCCAGCAGGCGCAGGATCTGGTTTTCGCGCTGACGCCGATGCCCGATCATGCCGCGTACCAGCTGGCGGGGCTTCTCGATCGCGGCACCATGCGCCGAGTGATAGCGCACGTCATCACGCGCCATCAGCTTGTCGAGGCTCGCCATGTAATCGCCCATGTCGCCGTCGGGCGGGATGACGACGCTGGTCGACCAGCCCATCACGTGATCGCCGGTGAACAGCGCGCCCGATTCCTCCAGCGCGTAGCACAGGTGGTTCGAGGTGTGCCCCGGCGTGGCGACCGCGGTGAGCGTCCAGCCGGTGCCGCGCATTCCCTCGCCATCGGTCAGGACGCGGTCGGGCGCATAGGTGGGATCGAAAGCCTCGTCCGAGCGCGGGCCATCGACCGCCAGCACCAAGGGCGCGCAGCCGACGATCGGCGCTCCCGTGCGCTCGGCAAGCGGGGCTGCGGCGGGCGAGTGGTCGCGGTGGGTATGGGTGCACATGATCGCCACCACCTTGCGCCCCGCGACGGCGGCGATGATCGCTTCGATGTGGTCCGGCTCGTTGGGGCCGGGATCGATCACCGCGCAGTCCGGGCCCTTGGCATCGCCGACCACATAGGTCTGCGTGCCGGTGAAGGTGTAGGGCGAGGGGTTGGGCGCCAGCACGCGGCGCACCAGCGGCTCGACATCTTCGGCCATGCCGGTGGGCCAGGGCTGGGGAGGGATCGTGACCATGGGTCCCATTTGGGCTGCGGCGCGCTTTGCCGCAAGTGAAGATGGCTCCTCGCCGCCTCCCCGGCCCTGAGCCGGGGCCCCGCTTCCTTGTTTGCGACAGGGTGCCATGCCCGAACAAAGCGGGGCCCCGGGTCAAGCCCGGGGAGACGTTGAACCATGGCGTTGTGCCATCTCGACTTTGCGCAATCCCAGCGGCTAGGGAGGCGAAAAACGGGAGAGCTGCATGTCCGACTACATTCTGGTGCTCGACGAAGGCACCACCTCCACCCGCGCGATGCTGTTTGCGAGCGACGGCGTGCTGGTCGGACAGGCGCAGGAGCCGCTCACCCAGCATTACCCGCAGAGCGGCTGGGTGGAGCATGATCCGCGCGAGATCTGGGACAAGACGCTGGCCTGCGCGAAGGCCGTCATGCCCAAGGCGGGCGGGGCGGCGAGCATCGCGGCGATCGGCATCACCAACCAGCGCGAGACCGTGGTGGCGTGGGACCGCGCAACGGGCGAGCCGCTCACCAACGCGATCGTCTGGCAGGACCGCCGCACCGAGCCCTTCTGCATCGCCCTGCGCGAAGCGGGCCACGAGGCAGGCGTGCAGGAGCGCACCGGGCTGCTGCTCGACCCCTATTTCTCGGGCACCAAGATGCGCTGGATGCTCGACAATGTTCCGCAAGTGAAGGCGGCGGCGGAGAGCGGCACGCTGGCCTTCGGCACGGTCGAAAGCTGGCTGGTCTTCAAGCTCACCGGCGGCGCGGCGCATATCACCGATGCCTCCAACGCCAGCCGCACGCTGCTGATGGGGCTGGAGGACGACCAGTTCAACGAGGAGCTGTGCGAGCTGCTCGGCGTACCGCTCGCCGCTCTGCCGGGCGTGGTCGACACCTCGGGTCCGCTCGCCGCGACCGATCCTGCGCTGTTCGGGCGGAGCATTCCGATCACCGGCCTTGCGGGCGACCAGCAGGCGGCGACCATCGGTCAGGCCTGCCTCGCACCCGGCCAGACCAAGGCGACCTTCGGCACCGGCGCCTTCGTGCTGACCTGTCAGGGAAACCGCATCCCGCGCTCGACCAACCGCTTGCTCGGCACGGTGCTGACGCAGCTGGACGGCCAGCGCACCTATGCCATCGAAGGATCGGTGTTCGTCGCGGGGAGCCTCGTGCAGTGGCTCAGGGATTCGCTCGGGATCGTGCAGGTCGCCGAGGAGACCGAAGCACTGGCGCGCTCGATCCCCGATAGCGGCGGGGTGGTGATCGTGCCCGCGCTCGCCGGGCTTGGCGCACCGCACTGGCGGGCCGAGGCAAGGGGGGTGATCGCTGGCCTGAGCTTCGCAAGCGGCAAGGCGCAGCTGGCGCGGGCCGCGCTGGAGGCGATGGCGCACCAGACCCACGACCTGTGCGCCGCCTTCACGGCCGACGGCGCGCCGTGGCACACCCTGCGGATCGACGGCGGGATGTCGGCGAACGATTGGATGGCGCAGGACCTCGCCGATATGCTCGGCGTCACGGTGGAGCGGCCCGGCTTCGTCGAGACGACGGCGCTCGGCGCGGCGATGCTGGCGGCGACCGGGGCGGGGCTCTATCCCGATCTCGGGAGCGCGGCGCAGGCGATGCGCGGCCAGCTCAGCCGCTTCGAGCCGCAGATGGAAGATGGCGTGCGGGACGCAAGGCTGGCGGCGTGGCGCAAGGCGCTGGCGGCGGCCTGAGGTTGCCGCCGGCAGGGGTGCGAAAGGTGGATGAAAGTGGCGGCCAGCACGATGCCAGACCGCCGCTAGACCCCCCCAGACCCCCTCTAGACCCTCTTCAGACCGCGCTTTTGGGCATGTTTCACGTGAAACACCCGGCGGGGCGCTTGGTTAACCGGCCCGGCCGAAAGCATGCCCGATCCGGTCCTGAAAGGCGCGGACCGGAGAGTTCGCTTCCAGCTGCTGGCGCCGCGCCTCGTCGAGGCGGGCGATGCGGCGGTGGAGCCGCTCGGTATCGGCGATCAGCTCGCGGGTTTCGGGTTCGAGGAGCGCAAGCTGGCTTTCGTCCGCCGCGCGATCGGGCGGCAGGGCGCCATGCATGCGCACTTGGTTCTCGCTCAACTCTCCAGCAAAAAGAGCGCGTTGGTTGAGCAGCCAGGCGAGCACGTGCATCATCCGGGTGGTGGTCTTGAGCCCCTCGGTCGAGAGCGCGAGGCGCACATAGGCGTCCTCCCCCGTCAACGGCTCGCGCACGCCGGCAGCGAACACCGCGCGCACCTCGTCGGCCAGCACGAGAGCTTCGGTGTAGAGCGCCTCGACGATGGGGCGCGAAAGGTTCGGCGGGCGCGAAGGGTTGGGAGTGCGATCCATGGTGGCGCAAGACTACGCTGCGGCGGGCGCACTCGCCATATGACTATGGTTACTTTCCCAGCAATTTTCGCATCCGTCCCTTCCGGGAACAGAATTGATGGCGTGTTAGGGATGTTTGTTGGTCCGGGGTGCCCGTCCCCGCATTGAAAGGAGCGCAGATCCTACGCGATGATGTCGGGGAGCAGCGTGTCCTCGATGATCGCGATCTGGTCCTTGAGGCGCAGCTTGCGCTTCTTGAGGCGCGCGATCTGGAGCATGTCGGCCGAAGCGCTGCCGCGCGCCGCCTCGGTCAGGGCGGCGATCGCGGCGTCGAGGTCGCGGTGCTCGGTCCTGAGCAATTCGAGCGTTTTGCGCAGCTCCTGCTCGGTCATCGTAGCCCCTGATCCCTTCATTGCGCACGTGGCCCGGCATCCGGGCCGCCTCGGTCATCTCTGGCCCGCCAAATGCACGCACCCGCTAGCCGTTCCCGCATCAATTTGTAAGATGGCTTCGCGCAGTTTTCGCAGGCGCCGACGACGGGCCTCGCCTGTGCGATTCCTCGCGCCCCAGCAACGATGCGCCGGTTAAGGATGCATTCGCACTTTGCAAGGCACTCTGCCTGTGGTTTCAGTGGAACCAGCGGCTCGGCCGCATGTCGTTGCCGAGTCGCCTTGTTCGGGGGCATTCCCCCGCAGGCTAGGAGAACGCATGATGGCATCGACCGCAGTGTCCCACCTCAACGCCCTTCAGACCAAGCACGCCGGCCTCGAGGCCCGCCTGCGCGAAGAGCAGGCCCGGCCCATCCCCGACACCGCGACGATCCAGGCTCTCAAGAAGCAGAAGCTCCGCCTCAAGGAAGAGATCGCCGGCTTCTGAGTCTGGCGCCGAGGGGCGGCGGAAAAGGCGAACGCCTTTTGCATTTGCCGCGCGGAATGAATAGACCTGCGTGGTGATGTCCGCCGCCGCCTCAGCTCGCCAGATCCTCACCCGCCTCACCGAGGTCATGGCCTCGCGCATGCATGCGCAGGGCAAGCTCGATCAGGTCGTCGAGATCATCGGCGAATGCCTGTCGAGCGAGGTCTGTTCGATCTATCTCCTGCGC
Organism: Erythrobacteraceae bacterium; assembly: GCA_027489065.1. Lineage (GTDB taxonomy): Bacteria > Pseudomonadota > Alphaproteobacteria > Sphingomonadales > Sphingomonadaceae > Erythrobacter. The sequence continues at coordinate 13,998 of JAIYAM010000006.1, forward strand.
GACGGGATGCTCGAACTGTTCGCCACCCGCGGCCTCAACCAGAGCGCGGTGCACGTCACCCGCATGGCGATCGGCGAGGGGCTGACCGGGGCGATCGCCAAGAAGGTCGAGACGCTCAACCTCGCCGAGGCCAAGGCGCATCCCGATTTCCAGTACCGCCCCGAGACGGGCGAGGAGAAGTTCCACTCCTTCGCAGGCGTGCCGATCGTCTACCGCGAGCGTGCCGTCGGCGTGCTGTGCGTCCAGCATGTCGAGCCGCGCCGCTACGAGGAAGTGGAGATCGAGGCGCTCCAGACCACCGCGATGGTGCTTTCCGAACTGATCGCCAATGCCGAGCTGGTCGACGAGGAGGATGCGCTCGGCCTGACCGCCGAGATGACCGGACCGCAGACCCTGTCCGGCCTGACGCTGGTCAAGGGGCTGGGCGCTGGCCACGCCGTCTACCACCAGCCGCGCGTCGAGATCACGCAGGTCATGGCGCAGGACATCGAGGCCGAGCGCGAACGCGTCTACCGCGCCTTCGACAAGATGCGCGAGCAGATCGACACCCTCGCCAGCCAGGCCGAGTTCGGCGTCGGGGGCGAGCACGAGGAGGTGCTCGAGACCTACAAGATGTTCGCCTATGACGAGGGCTGGTCGCGGCGCATCAACGAATCCATCGACTCCGGCCTCACCGCCGAAGCCGCGATCGAGCGCGTGCAGCAGCACACCCGGATGCGGATGCGCGAGATCGACGATCCGCTGCTCGCCGACCGGATGCACGATCTGGAAGACCTCGCGAACCGGCTGCTCAGGATCGTTGCCGGGCAGGTCGGCACCGCCGCCTCGCAGGGCCTGCGCCGTGACACCATCCTGATCGCGCGCAACCTCGGCCCGGCCGAATTGCTCGAATATGACAAGCGGCGGTTGAAGGGCGTGATCCTCGAGGAAGGCTCGCTCACGGCACACGTGGTGATCGTCGCACGCGCCATGAACGTGCCGGTGATCGGCCGCACCAAGGGCGTGCGCACCACCATCCGCGAAGGCGACGAGATCCTGCTCGATGCGTCCGCGGGCAACGCCATCGTGCGCCCGCTGCCGCAGGTCGCCGACGCCTTCCAGACGCGCTTCGCCAAATCGCGCGAGAAGCAGGCCGCCTATGCCTCATTGAAGGACATCGAGCCTTTCACCCGCTGCGGCACGCGCATCCAGGTGATGATGAACGCAGGGCTGCGCGACGACATGAGCGCGCTTGCCATGACCGGGGCGGACGGCGTCGGGCTGTTCCGCACCGAGTTCCAGTTCCTCGTCTCTGCGACCCTGCCCCAGCGCGAGCGCCAGACGAAGCTGTACCGCGACGTGCTCGATGCGGCGGGCGAAAAGCCGGTGATCTTCCGCACCGTCGATATCGGCGGCGACAAGTCGGTGCCCTACCTCGCCAGCGAGATCGCCGCGCAGGACGAGAACCCGGCGATGGGCTGGCGCGCGCTGCGCCTCGCGCTCGAACGCGAAGGCCTGATGAAGATCCAGGCGCGGTCCCTGCTCGAAGCGGCGGCGGGGCGATCGCTTTATGTCATGTTCCCGATGGTGTCCGAGCCATGGGAGTTCGATGCCGCCAAGACCGTCTTCGACGAACAGCTCGCCTTCCTGCGGACGCAGAAGAAGCTGCTGCCCGAGAAGGTGCATTTCGGCGCGATGCTCGAAGTGCCGGCGCTCGCCGAGGTGCTCGACATGCTGCTGCCGCGCCTCTCTTTCCTCTCGATCGGGACCAACGATCTCACCCAGTTCCTGTTCGCTGCCGACCGCGCCAACCCGAAGCTCGCCGAACGCTACGACTGGCTTTCGCCGTCGATCCTGCGCTTCCTGCGCCGTGTGATGCAGAACAGCGTCGGCAGCGGCGTCGACATCGGGGTGTGCGGCGAAATGGGCGGGCGCAGGCTCGAGGCGCTGGCCTTGCTCGGGATCGGCTACCGCCGCCTCTCGATCACGCCGGCGGCCGTTGGCCCGATCAAGGAACTGGTGCGCAAGGTAGACCTTGCGGAGCTCACCACGGCGATGAACGGCTGGCTCACCAGCCCGCAGCGATCATTGCGCGAAGAACTTTCGGCATGGGCTGCGGCGCGCGAAATCGAACATGATTAAGTTTGTCTTGCGGAGAGGCGTGCGCAGGACGCGCCAGTGTGATAAGGCGGCGCTTGACAGGACATGCCCCGGCGGGTGAGTCCCGGTCACGGACACACCCCACCCTTCACTCAGACAAAAGCCTCGGCAAGAAGGCGCGGAAACTCGGGTCATCATGGATATCGAAACTCCCAACAGCGCAGACACTGCGTCCAATTCGCCTGCTTCCGGGCCGGGCGACCGGTTGCGCGCAGCGCGCGAGGCGATGCGTCTCGACCTGCCGCATATCGCCGCCGAGACACGGATCCCGCTGCGCCACCTGCAGGCGATCGAGGACGGCCAGTTCGAGATGCTGCCCTCGCGCACCTATGCGATCGGCTTCTCGCGCACCTATGCCAAGGCCGTGGGGCTCGACCCGGCGGAGATTACCGATCAGGTGCGGCTGGAGCTTGCCGACGGGTCGATGCGGAGCACCGCGTCGTCTTCGGCAATGGAGCCGGGTGATCCGGCGCGCCTGCCTTCCTCGGGTCTCGCCTGGGCAATGGCGGGCGCGGTGCTGATCCTCGCGATCGGCGCTTTCGCCTTCTACCGCAGCTATTTCGGCGCGGGCGCCGAGCCCGCCTCGCTGCTGCCCCCCGAACCCACGCCGAGCGCCGCAGCGCCCGTTGCCGCAGCGCCCCCGCCCGTCGCGAGCGGTCCGGTGGTGCTCACCGCGACCGAGGACGGCATCTGGGTGCGGCTCTACGAGGAAGGCGGCGAACGTCTGACCGAGCGCACGCTGAAGCAGGGCGAGATGCTCGAGGTTCCCCCGGCTGCCCGCGATCCGCGGATCAACACCGGCCGTCCCGACGCGCTGACCGTGAGGATCGGCGGTCAACCGGCGGCGAAGCTCACCGAACGGCCCCAGACAATCACCGGATTGCCGGTTTCGGCCGCAGCGCTGCTGGCACGCGGCACGGCGGCGGTGCCCGTGGCCGGTGCAAGCCCGAGCGGCGCGGAGACCGTGCCGGTGCGCCGACCGACGGCCCCCCGCCAGCCTGCCCCGACTTCGGCTGAAACATCAGCGCCAGCGGCTGCGCCCGCCGCCTCGGCCAACGAAGCACCGGCTCCGGCCACGCGCTAGGCCCTTTTTCCCGTTGATGAACGCCTCTGCCGCTCTCGACTTGAGGCGCGGCAGGCGGCAGGGATTCGGCAGACGTTCATGTGGTGCGCGCCAGGGATGCGTGGCCACAACCCAGGGAGCCCCACCAGCCATGACCACCCCCCTGAAGACCGTTTCCCTCCGCATCGCGGGCGCAGCGCTGATGGCGGCGAGCGCGGTGAGCGCCATCGCAGTCGCGACCCCTGCAGCCGCACAGCAGGAAAGCGCCGCGAGCGCCGAGGCCCGCCTCAAGAAGATCGAGGCCGAGGTTCGCGCCCTGCAGCGCAAAGTCTTCCCCGGCGGCGACGGCAAGTTCTTCGAGCCGCAGATCGCGCCCGGCACGCAAGGCCCCGCTGCAACCGCGCCTGCTGCAACCGCCGCGCCCGCGGCCACCGCGGTGACCGACATCCTTCTGCGCATCGACGCGCTCGAGCAGCAATTGCAGGCGCTGACCGCGCGCTCCGAGGAGCAGGCCAACGCGCTCTCGCAGCTCGAGCGGCGATTGGCCGCGCTTGAGACCGCTGCGACCGAGCCGACCACGCCGGCGGCGGTAGTGGCCGCGCCGACGCAGCCCGCTATCCAGCCCGCCGCGACCTTCCCCGCGGCGACGACAACTCCGGCCGCGGCGACAACCACGACCATTCGTCCGCCCGCACAGGCTGCTGCCACCCCCGCGCCCCGGCCCACGCCCGCGCCCAAGCCCGCGGCCACGACCGCCCCGGTCACTGCCGCGCCCAGCGCCGCGCGCCTTGCTGCGGTGCAGGCCATCGCCAAGCCGCAGACCGCTGACGCGGGCGATGACGAATATTCCTACGGCTTCCGCCTGTGGAACGGCGGGTTCTTCCCCGAGGCGCGCCAGCAGCTCACCAAATACGTCGAGCAATATCCCGCCCATTCGAAGATCAGCTACGGTCGCAACCTGCTGGGCCGCGCCTTCCTCGACGACAAGATGCCCGAGGATGCGGCGCGCTGGTTCCTCAAGAACTACCAGGCCAACAAGGCCGGCGAACGCGCGCCCGACAGTCTGCTCTATCTCGGCGCGTCGATGATCGCGATGAAGGACACCAAGCGCGCCTGCATCGCGCTCGCCGAATTCGCCGACACCTATCCGCTGGTCGCCGCCGGACGCCTCGCGACCGATTATCAGGCGGTCCGCGCCAAGGTGAAGTGCGGCTAGAGCCGTCCGCGCGCTTCGCCGCCGACGTCGCCAGTCTCTGGCCCGAGGCGGAGCGCGAAGAGCGCCCGCTCGGCCTTGCGGTCTCTGGCGGGCCAGACAGCCTCGCGCTGCTGCTTCTCGCGTATGAGGCGCTGCCCGGTCGCATCGCCGTCGCCAGCGTCAACCATGGCCTCAGGCCCGAGGCGGCAGGCGAGGTCGCGCTGGTCGAACGGATCGCCGGGGCCCGCGGCATCCCTTTCACGCCTCTCGCGGTGACGCTCGCCCCCGGCAATGTGCAGGCCGAGGCCCGCGCGGCGCGCTATGCGGCGCTAGCCCGCTGGGCCGGGGAAGCGGGGCTCGGAGCGGTCGCGACCGCGCACCATGCCGACGACCAGGCCGAGACCCTGCTGATGCGCCTCAACCGCGGGAGCGGGCTGGCCGGGCTGGCAGGCGTGCGCGCGCGCAGCCTCATCGACGGCTCCGAAGTGACGCTTCTGCGCCCGCTGCTCGGCTGGCGCAAGGCGGAGCTTGCGCAGATCGTCGCGGCGGCGGGGATCATTCCGGCCGAGGATCCCTCCAACGCCGACGCCGCCTTTGATCGGGCCCGCCTGCGTCTCGCCATCGCCGGGGCGGACTGGCTCGATCCCGTCCGCATCGCCGCCAGCGCCGCGCATCTGGCCGAAAGCTGGCAGGCGCTCGAATGGTATGCCGAGCTCGACTGGCACGAGATGGTGATGCGCGACGAGGATGCGCCCGGCGGTCTCGGCTACACATATTGCGCCAATGTCCCGCGGGTGATCGCCATCGAGACGATCCTCAGGATCATCGCCGCACTGGGCGGCCATGCGACCCGCTCCGAAGCGGCGCGCGCATGGGACCGGCTGTGGGCGGGTGACAACGCCTCCTTGGGGGGCGTGCTGGCGGTGCCGCGGATCGAGAAGGTGGAGAAGATCGGCGTGCCGATGCGCGTCTGGCGCTTCACGCCCGAGCCAGCGCGGGGCAGTGTGAACTAGGCGGCTTACAACACCCGGTCGCCGAGGCCGATCATCTTGCCGCGGGTGATGATCACCTTGTCACCGCGCTTGGCCGCCGCGAAGAGCTTGGCGGCGAATTCGTCGGGGATGCCGATGCAGCCGTGGCTCGCATAGCCGTTCATCACCGGCGAGCCGTGGATAGCGATCCCGTCCCAGGTCAGGCGCAGCGTCCAGGGCATCGGCGCGTTCCTGTACTTCTCGGAGACGTTGTTGCGCTCCTTGGTGAGGATCGGGAAGGTGCCGAGCGGCGTGGGGTGTTCCTGCGTGCCGACCAGCACCACCGCAGTGCCGATCTCGTGCCCGTCGCGAAAGGCGCTGATCACGCGCGCGGCAAGATCGACGGTGATGACCAGCTGGCCCGCGCCCGGCGCGGCGCTTTCGTCCCAGAACCAGTCGCCGTAGCGGATCGTCCCCTCGATCGGGAGGATCGACTTGACCACGAAGGGCTCCCGCGCCGCAGCTGCGACGGGGCGTGCGATGGGAGCGGGGGCAGGGGTCTTGAAGCGCGCGGGCGCCTTGACCTCAGCCGGGGTGGGCGTGGATGTCGGCGCGCGCACGGGCACAGCGGCCGCGATCGGAGCTGACACCGGAAGGGGCTGCGCGGCGATGACCGGAGCGGGCAATGGCTGCACCACTTCGCCAGAAATCATCCTGACCGCCGGACCGCGCGGGGGCTGGGCATCGGCGGGCTTCTCTCCGGCGAGCGGCGGCAGACCGGCATAGATCGCCGCGGCATCCTCGCCGCGCGCATTGGCGCTGTCGGGATCGACCTCCTCGAAGGCTCCGTTGGCGCGCTTCGCCACCGCCTCGGCGGCGTCAGCGGCGCGGCTGGTCGTGGTCGGACCCGAGGTCTGCGCCGACGCCGCATATTGCAGCACGGCAAGGGCAATGAGGAAAGCGAGGGCGCGGATCATGGAAGGAGTATGCCGCGTTAGGCGGAAGTTCGCCAGTGGTTAACCATACCGCGTCCCGGCGGGGGACGCGGAGGGGGCGGGGGTTAACGTGCGATTTTCGCTTCCCTTTCGCCCTGCGGCGCATAAAAACAAGTTCTTACAGGGGGATCGCATCCATGACATTGCCAGCAATCAAGCTCCTCGCGCTCGTTGCCGCGCTCGCTGCAGCGCCGCTCGCTGCTCAGGAGGCACCGGCCGCAAAGCCGCTGCCCGACCTGACCGCGATGAGTGGCAAGGAGCTCTACGCGCTGTTCACTGAGGACGAGAACCGCTGGACCCGAGAGCCCTGCACCTTCGGCGTGCCGGTCACCGCCGCGCTCGAACGCAGCTTCTCCGAGCCCCCGCCTCCTGTTCGCCGCTTGCGACTCCTCGCCGAGGCGCTGTGCGCCGACAAGGAGGAGCGCTTTGCCGATGGTGTGCAGCTGGCCCGCCGGATGGCCGAAATCACCCCGGACGAGCCGGAAGTAGGCCTGTCGCTCTACTTTGCCCGGCGGCTCAAGGACGCCGACGGAGTGCTCGCGATCCTGCGCGGGCTCGACAAGGCGGGTCTCGCCGACTTGTCTGCGGACGAGTACTTCGAGGCGTCGCGCATGCTGGCCGGGGAAGGGCGCAGCAAGGACCGCGACAATCTCGCGCTCTTCTGGATCGAGGATGGCAAGCTCGCCTTTCTCGACACCGCCCTGCATCCGGGAATCGCAATGCAGGCCTTGGGAGCGGCGGCACGCGAGGGGCGCGGCGACTTGGTCGAGGCGTTGCTCGTGCCGATCAGCAGTCCGGTGAGCTATATCGACCTGCTCACCTTCCGCGAATACGAACCCTTCTGGCCCCAGATCGAGCGCCGCGCGGGACCCAACCTGACGCTGGTCGGAGCCGAGCACGTGAAGGTGACGCGCGACCGGCTGATCATCGCGCCCAATGACCGGGATCGCTTCTCTGAGGCCGCCCACGCGCTCCACTACAACGGCGACTTCGCCGAGGCCATTGCGCTCGCGCGGAGCTGGCGAGCGCGGGCCGCCGAAGGCAGCGCTATCGAGGAGGGTGACGCCTGGGCGCTCAACATCGAGGCCTATGCCTATGATTCGCTCGGCCAGCGCCAGAAGGCCGACGCGGTGTTCGACGAGCTCGCCGCGTACAACCCCGATGAGCACGACTGGGTCGTCAATTTCGTCATCAACCGCGCCTCGCGGCTGGTCGGGCAGGGGCGCTGGAAGGAAGGGCTCAAGGCCACCGACCTCGCCCGCGCTGTCGCCGAGAAGCAGGGGAGCACCTATGCCAAGATGATCATCGCCGCCGACCGGGCCTGCGCTTTCGAGCGGCTGGGACGCGCGGGCGAGGCGGCATCGGAACTCGCCTATCTTCGCGAAAACTGGAAGGAGGCGATCGGCCTCGCTGCCAAGGGCCTGATGTGCCACGGCCTGAAGGACGAGGCCGCCGCGCTGTCGCTCGCCGGGCTTCGGGATGAAAGCTTGCGCGAGCGGACGCTCGGCGCGTTCCAGACCGACGAGCTCGATCTGTTCTACACCGCCACGACCCTCCCGCAGGCGAGCGACCTGACGGCCGATCATCCGGAGCTTGCGGCGGAGCTGGCCAAGTACATGAGGCCGATGCCGGAGGCCTACATCCCGCAGGCGGCGCTCAAACGGACCGCGCGCAAAGAGGGCGCGGCGCGCTGAGGCTGATCCGAGCGCGCCCTAGCGGGACGGAACGATGGCGCCGAACAGGTCGTGCGCGTCTGCGTCCTCGATGGTCGCCTGCACGATGTCGCCCGGTGCGAGCGTGGCGGGCACGTTCCTGAGGTAGACCGCCCCGTCGATTTCGGGCGCGTCGGCCTGAGAGCGGCCGGTGGCACCGATGTCACCGTCCTCGTCCGGCTCGCCAACCTCGTCGATGATCACGGGAAGCGTGCGGCCGATCTTGGCGGCGAGCTTGGCCGCAGAGATCCGCTCGGTCACTTCCATGATCCGGGCGTAGCGTTCTTCCTTGATCGCTTCCGGCACCTGATCGGGCAGGTCATTGGCCGCGGCGCCTTCGACCGGTTCGAAGCGGAAGGCGCCGACGCGGTCGAGCTGCGCTTCCTCCAGCCAGTCGAGGAGGTAGCGGAAGTCCTCCTCGGTCTCGCCGGGGAAGCCGACCACGAAGGAGCTGCGGATCGCGATGTCGGGGCAGATTGCGCGCCAAGACTTCAACCGCTCGAGCACCTTGGCCTCGTTGGCCGGGCGGCGCATCAGCTTCAGGACCTTCGCCGAGGCGTGCTGAAAAGGAATGTCGAGATAGGGCGTCAGCAGCCCTTCGGCCATCAGGGGGATGACCTGATCGACGTGCGGGTAGGGGTAGACATAGTGCAGCCGCACCCACGGCGCATTGCCTTCAGGGGTCCGCAACCCGCCGAGCTCGCGCGCCATGTCGGTCATGTGTGCGCGCACCTCGCGGCCCTGCCACAGGCGCGGCTCGTGGCGCGTGTCGACGCCGTAGGCGCTGGTGTCCTGCGAAATGATCAGGAGTTCCTTCGTCCCCGCCGCGACCAGCTTCTCCGCCTCGCGCAGCACGGCATCGATGCGCCGGCTGGCGAGCTTCCCGCGCAACGCGGGGATGATGCAGAAGGCGCAGGAGTGATTGCAGCCCTCGGAAATCTTGAGGTAGCTGTAATGCCGCGGCGTCAGCTTGATATCCGGCTGCGGGATCAGGTCGATGAACGGGCCTTGGCTGGGCGGCGCGTGGGTGTGCACGGCCTCGACCACCTGCTCGTACTGGTGCGCGCCGGTTACCGCGAGCACCTGCGGGTGTGCGGCGCGGATCGCATCGGCCTCCTCGCCCATGCAGCCGGTCACGATCACGCGGCCATTCTCGGCAATCGCCTCGCCGATCGCGGCAAGGCTTTCCTCCTTGGCGGAATCGAGGAAGCCGCAGGTGTTGACCAGCACCACGTCCGCGCCCGCATAATCCTCGGCGAAGGCATAGCCATCGGCGCGCAGACGCGTGAGGATCCGCTCGGAATCGACGAGCGCCTTGGGGCAGCCGAGGCTGACCATCCCGATCTTCTTCTGGTCGGGGAGGGTGGTCGGGGCGGTGGTGGTGGCGGTGTTCATTGCGGCGCGCCCCTACACTGTGTGCGGCTCCAGCGCTAGGCTTGACGGGCGCGGGGTCGGCGAGGCATCTGCCGGTCATGATCGCCAAGCTCTTCACCGACCACCCGCGCTCCATCGGCGAGAGCTATGCCGAGCATGCCCGCACCGCGATGAGCTTCGGCTGGCGCATGACGCTGGGCGGGCTCGCCTGCATGGTCCACGCCGCCGTCCCCGGTCTGTTCGTCAAGACCGCGAGCCGTACCGTCGTGCAGCTCGACGCCGAGATGCGCGGCCGCAAGGCGACACCGGCCGAGGAAGAATTCGCCTACGTCATCTGAGGCCGCTCTACCCGCGGGAGCCCGGTTGGGCTACACCGCCCCCATGCGCATCACCATCACCAAGGGAGCGACCGGTGACCGGATTGCCGTGACGCGACCGGACGGCTCGCGTGCCGCATTCGGCTTCCCGCGCAAAGGCCCCTATCCGCACGACGCGTTCCACTTCTTCGTCGAGCGCGAGCTGGCGATGCGGGCTGGCTTCTGGGGGCTGATGGCAGGCGGCATGGCACCCGAGGCGGTGCAGGAGCTCGCTGCGGCCGGCGGCCACGCCAGCGCCAAGCGCGCGAGCGCGCCCGATCCCGCCATCGTCGAGCTGGTGCAGGCCGAGCGGCTGGTCGAGTGCTTCGAGGCGGCAAGCTGGAGCGGCGGAGCCGACGACGCGGCGATCATGGCGATGGCCGAGCCCGCCTGGGCCGCCAGCCACGTCCCGCCGCCCGCTGGCGTGCCCGAGCGGCTGGGCCGGGTCCGCGCCGCATTGGACGCCTTCCTTGAAGAATGGCGCGCGCTGCCGGAGGGCGGTGCGCTGGAACTCGAATGGCCGGAAATGGCAGGAGATCACAGATGAACGATTTCGCCCTGTGGCCGGTCCTGGCGGGAACCGCCGCCTTCTTCGTTGTCGGCGCGCTGTGGTACGGCCTGATCTTCCCCAAGCCCTGGCAGCGCGCGGCGGGGCTCACCAATTCGCAGCTCCAGACCGGCAACATGGCGCTGATCTTTGCCCTGACTTTCGCCTTCGAGATGCTGATCTCCATGGTGCTGTGGCACCTCGTCGCCCGCACCGATCCGCCGAATTTCGTGGTGATGATGATGGCAACGGGCTTCGCGGTGGGCGTGATGATCCCGGCGATCGGAATCAATTACCTTTTCCAGCGGAAGCCGCTGACGCTGTTCCTGATCGACGCCGGGCATTTCCTCGTCGGCATGGCGGCGATGGGCGGGGTGTTCGTGTGGTTCCGCAGCTAGGCTTCTGAGCCGCTCTCGCTCCCCGCGGTGGGGACGATCTCGACGACTACGTCACCGGGCTGGAGCATCTGGCACTCGTCTTCCCAGAACCCGATCGGGCGGCCCTTGCGATAGACCCTGAGGCCGGTGCCGCCGCTCTTGAGGTCGCTGATCGGACGCCCGCATTCCTCGGGAAGCACCACCCGCTCGACGAGCTGCACCCGGCCGCCCACGCTGGCGAGGTCGGCAAGGTATTCGGCGATATGCGCGCCCTTGACGCTGCCCGCCAGCAGCAGACCGGTGAAGCGTACCGGGTTGATGACGTTGTTCGCGCCCGCCTGCCGCGCCAGCAGCTCGTTGTCGTCGGCGCGCACCACCACGCTGATCGGCACCTTCGGCGCAAGGTGGCGGACGGTCAGCACGATCAGGATCGAGGTATCATCGCGCCCGGCCGAGACCAGCACGCTCGAGGCCTCTGCGATCCGCACCGATTTCAGCGTCTCGTCGCGGGTGGCGTCGGCGGCCATGACGTTGACGCCAAGCTTCTCGGCCTCGGCAAGGCGTTCCTCCGAAGGGTCGATCACGACGATGCAGCGTGGATCGACGCCGCGTTCGATCAGCTCGCCCACGCTCTGTGAGCCCGAGACGCCGTAGCCGAGCACCACGACATGGTCGCTGAGCTGTTCCTGGATGCGAGCCATGCGAAACTTCTCCCAGCTGCGCTTGATGACGAAATCGTAGGCCGCGCCCACGAAGATGAACAATACCGCGATCCGCACCGGGGTGACGATCACCGCCTCGATCAGGCGCGAACGGTCGGAGATCGGGGCGATGTCGCCGAAGCCGGTGGTGGTGATGCTGATCATCGTGAAATAGACGACGTCGAGGAAGCTCACGACATTGTCGTGATTGTCCTTGAGGCCGGCGCGATCGAACCAGTGGATGGCGATGACGAAGCCGATCAGCAGGAAGGCAAATCCGGCGCGGATGCCGAGGTCGCCCCACACCGGGAGCCTGACCTGTCGCCGCAGCGGACTGAACTGCGCGGCGAGCTTTTTGCGCCGGAACGGGTTGCGGCCCACAGGCTGTCCCGCGCCGGGTGCCATCAGCCGCCGAACCGCTCGGCGAGGATGCCGATCGTCGAATAGTGGGTGAGGTCGAGCTGCAAGGGCGTCAACGCGACATAGCCCTCCTCGATCGCTTCCAGGTCGGTGCCGTGGTCCAGCGTGTGCTCGATCTGGTCGAGCCCGAACCAGAAATAGCGATAGCCCCGCGGGTCGCGGCCTTCGACGAGGGTGCCGCGCGAATAGTCGTGGAAGCCCTGCCGGACGACGCGGATGCCCTTCACCTCTTCGGCGGGCAGGGCGGGGAAGTTGACGTTGATCAGCGTGCGGTCGGCCATCGGCGCGTCCAGCAGGGGCGCGAGCACCTTCGCCCCCCACTCGCGCGCCGCGCCGAAGGGCACGTCGTCGCCCATGCCTTCGCGGGCATAGACCTGGCTGAAGGCGATCGAGCGGATCCCCGCCAGCGCGCCCTCGATCGCGGCCGAAACGGTCCCGGAGTAGGTGATATCGTCGGCCAGATTCGCGCCGCGGTTCACGCCCGAGAGGATCAGGTCGGGTGCCTCGGGCATGACGGTGCGCAGCGCCATCATCACAGAATCGGTCGGCGTGCCGGTGACGGCAAAGCGCCGCTCGCCGAGCGTCTGGAGTCGGACGGGGCGGGTCAGCGTCAGCGAGTGGCCCGCGCCCGATTGCTCCTCGGACGGGGCGCAGATCCAGATATCGTCTGAGAACTGGCGCGCGATCTCTTCCAGCACCTTGAGGCCGGGGGCGTGGATGCCGTCGTCATTGGTGAGGAGAATGCGCATTACGAGGCGGGTTCCAATCGGGTGATGCCGCCCATGTAGGGGAGCAGGGCTTCCGGCACCGTCACCGAGCCATCGGCATTCTGGTAATTCTCGATCACCGCGACCAGCGTGCGCCCGACCGCGAGGCCGGAGCCGTTAAGGGTGTGGACGAACTCGGTGCGCTTCTCGCCCGCCACCCGGTAGCGGGTGTTCATGCGGCGAGCCTGGAAGTCGCCGGTGTTCGAGCAGGAGCTGATCTCGCGGTAGGCGCCCTGTCCGGGGAGCCACACTTCGAGGTCGTAGGTCTTGCGCGCACCGAAGCCCATGTCGCCGGTGCACAGCAGGAGCTTGCGATAGGGCAGGGCAAGGCGCTCGAGGATCGTCTCGGCGGCGCGGACCATGCGCTGGTGCTCGGCCTCGGAGTCTTCGGGGCGCACGATGCTGACCAGTTCGCATTTTTCGAACTGGTGCTGGCGGATGAACCCGCGGGTGTCGCGCCCCGCGGCGCCGGCCTCGGAGCGGAAGCACAAGGTGAGCGCGGTGAGGCGCATGGGCAGCGCGCTCTCGTCGAGCAGCTCGCCCATGACGCTGGCGGTGAGGGAGACTTCGCTGGTGGGGATCAGCCAGTGATCGGTCCCGGCGCGAAAGCTGTCCTCGGCAAACTTGGGCAGCTTGTCGGTGCCGTACATCGCCTCGTCCTTGACGAGCACCGGCGGATTGCACTCGGCATAGCCGTGCTCGCCGGTCTGCACGTCGAGCATGAACTGGCCGAGCGCACGGTGCAGCCGCGCCATGTGCCCACGCAAGAAGGTGAAGCGTGCGCCGGAGAGCCGCGTGCCGGTTTCGAAATCCATGCCGAGCGCCGGGGCGATGTCGGCGTGTTCCTTGGGCGTGAAGTCGAACTCGTGGGGCGTGCCCCAGCGGGCGACCTCGACGTTCTCCTCCTCGCCAGCCCCGTACGGCACGTCGGCGGCGGGCACGTTGGGTATGATTTCCAGCGCGGCCTTCAACTGGCGGGCCAGCTCCTCGGCGCGGGCCTCAAGCGCGGGCATCGCGTCCTTGAGCGCGGCGACCTCGGCCTTGATCGCCTCGGCGCCCTCACGATCGCCCTTCGCCATCGCCGCGCCGATCAGCTTGGAGGCTTCGTTGCGGCGGCTCTGCGCGACCTGCACTTCGGTGACGACCGCGCGGCGCTGTTCGTCGAGCGCTATCAGCGCGGCGGCCTGAGCGGGCAAGCCGCGCCGGGCGAGCCCTGCATTGAAGGCCTCGGGATTTTCTCGGATCAGGCGAATGTCGTGCATGGCGGGCGCTATGCCTTTTCGACCCGCCCAAGGGAAGGGGGCTTTGCCTCAGGGCAGACCGCAAGGCCCATGCGACCGGCGAGGGAACCGCATGGCCCCCGCAGCGGTAGAACATGCAGAAGGAGACACAACCATGCTCAAGAAGATCATCGGCGCCGCAATCGGTGCCAAGCTTGCCAAGAACTCGCCCGCGGTGGGCGGCGCCACGGGGGCTGTTCTCGGCGCGGCGGTGCCGTGGGTGCTGGGACGCATGAGCCTGCCCGGCATGATCGCGATCGCCGCCGGAGGCTATGTCGCCAAGCGCTACATGGACAAGCGCGACACCACCGGCGACATGCGCAAGCTGCCCGCGCCCGCCTCGGCAACGACGACTTCCAACCCGATCCCGGTCGCTCCGCAGGGCGATTTCTGATCGGGGGGAACGGGGCGGCGGTGGTTTCGAAGAGAGGCCGCCGCCCCGTCCGGGGACTTAGAAGTTGAAGCCGACCATCACGTTCCACGTGCGCGGGTCGCCGAAGTAGACGGTCTGGGTGCCGCCCACCGAACTGAACTCCTGCCCGTCGGTGCGGTAGAGCTCGTCGAAGAGGTTCTTCACCCCGCCCTGCACGTACCAGCGACGGCTGGCATCGTCGAAGCGCACGAAGGCGTTCACCAGCCAGTAGCCGTCCTCGACGAGGCCGGGGCGGTTATCTACGCTCAGGAAGTGCTTGTCGACGAAGCGCGCGTCGCTGCCCAATGTCAGGCTGCCGGTGTCACCGAGGTCGATCCGGTAATCGGTCGCCACGTTGAAGGTGATCGGCGGGGCGAAGACCGGCTCGCAGGTGATCTTCGTGCCGGTCGGGTTGCAGCTGAACGAAGGCGCGCGTCGGCCGTCATTGAACTCTTCGTACTGCGCATCGAGATAGCCGAGGCTGCTGCGCAGGGTCCACGCCTTGGTGGGCTTGACGACGGCCTCGATCTCGGTGCCCCAGATCGACATCCTGCCGGCGTTGAGCACCGGGAAGACGCCCACCGCGCCGCCGCCGACACGCGCCTGGAAGTTGGTGAAGTCGCTGTAGAAGACGTTGGCGGCGAGATAGATGCGTCCATCGAGGAAGCTCGCCTTGGCACCGGTCTCGTAAGTCCACACGGTTTCCGGCTTGAAGTTCGTCACCAGCTGCGGCGTGCCGTTCACCACGAGGGTGAGATCGGCAAGGCTGTTGGCGCGTCCGTTGAACCCGCCCGACTTGAACCCGCGCGAGGCCGAGGCGTAGATCTGGCTGTCGGCGCTCGGCTTGTAGGAGAGGGTGGCGCTCGGCGTCCAGGCTTCGAAGGTCGCGCTGTTGTCGAGGTTGAAGGGCGCCGGCAGGCTGCCGGGGAAGCGGAAGGCCAAGCCGTTCAGACCGGCGAAGGTCGACACCGTGGTGGTGAAGCGGTCGTAAGTGCGCTTCTCCTTGGTGTAGCGCAGCCCGCCGGTCACGCTCAGGCTGTCGGTGAGGTCATAGGTCGCCTGACCGAAGGCCGCATAGCTCTTGGTGTTCTGCTCGTCGTCGATGAAACGGGTGAAGGGCACCCCGAACAGGTTGTCGGCATAGGCTTCCTGATGCGAACGGATGTTCTCGTTAAGGTAGAACAACCCGAACACGCCGCGGAATTTGTCCGTATCCCACTTCAGCTGCACTTCCTGGCTGAACTGGCGCTGGTCGATGCCGACGAAGACGTCGCCGAGCTCGGCCTGGCTGGCGTCGATATCGATGAACAGATCGGGCTCGAGCTTGCGCCAGGCGGTGATGCTGGTCAGCGTGATCGCGTCGCTCAGCTCAAGGTTCGCGGTGAGGTTCACGCCCCAGTGATCGAGCCGCTGGCCTTCATCGCCGGTGAAGCTGGTCGAGGCCTTGTAGTCGTAGCGGCCATAGGGCTGCGCCGTAATCGGCAGCGTGCCGGTAAGGTTCGCGACCGGATAGCCGAGCGTCAGAGCGTTGCGCTGGCGGTTGTAATCGCCGCTCGCGAGGATCTCGAGCCGCTCGGTCGGTTGCACGCGCAGGATGCCGCGCACGGTCAGGCTGTCGCGGTCGTTGTACTTGCGGCCCGTGCGCGGGTCGGTGACCAGCCCGTCGCGCTTGTCATATTGCCCGGCAAGGCTGAGCGCCACCTTGTCGGTGACCAGCGGCGCGCTGACATAGCCGTTCAACACGATCTGGTCGTAGCTGCCGTAGAGCGCCGAACCGGCGGCCTTCAGCTCGTCGAGGTCGGGCTTGCGGCTGACGATCGAGATCGCCCCGCCGGTGGTGTTCTTGCCGTAGAGGGTGCCCTGCGGCCCGCGCAGCACTTCGATGCGCTCGACATCGAACAGGCCCAGCAGCGCCCCCTGGATGCGGCTGAGATAGACGCCGTCGACATAGATGCCGACCGCCGGGTCGAAGGTCTGGAGAGCGTCCGGCTGGCCAAGGCCGCGGATGAAGATGTTGGCGCTCGCCGCCGAGCCGCGGCCCTGGACGAGGTTGAGGTTGGGGGCGGCGGCCTGAAGGCCGGACAGGTCGATCGCCTGGATGCGCTGGAGATCGGCCTGGTCGAAGGCGGTGACGGCGACCGGGACGTCGATCAGGCGTTCTTCGCGGCGGCGGGCGGTGACGAGGATCTCTCCGCCTTCAGCTTCAGTCGCGGTGGTCGCGGTGTCGTCGGCGGCGCTGGCCTGCGCGGCGGCGGGTGCGGCAAAGCCGGCAAGTCCGGCGCAGCCTGCAAGCAGCAGCGCACGGGCACAAAGCATCTTTCTCATGGCGGTTTCCTCTCCTGTCGCCCTTCTTGTTCCCGCCTCAATATTGAAAGGTGAACCAGCTTTCAAGTTTAGACTTGTGCGCGACCCTTGCGCCGCCTAGCGAAAGCGTGGAGGGAGATGCGGATGGGCAACACTCGCAAGCTGGCGAAGGCGGATACGGGCATGGCCGAGGGCGATGCCAAGACGCCGCGCACCGAGCGCGGGCGCAAGACACTGCGCAAGCTGCTCGATGCGGCCGCCGTGGAGTTCGGCGAGAAGGGCTTCCACGAAGCCTCGGTCAGCTCGATCACCCGCCGCGCCGGGATCGCGCTGGGCAGCTTCTACACCTATTTCGACAGCAAGGACGCCCTGTTCCGCGCACTGGTCGCCGACATGAGCGAGATGGTGCGCACCAGCGCACGTTCGGCGCTCCATTCCGGGATGAGCGCGCTCGAGATCGAACGCGCGGCGCTGGCCGCCTTCCTGCGCTTCGCGGCCGAGCACAAGGAGATCTACCGGATCATCGACGAGGCCGAATTCGTCGATCCCGCCAGCTACCGCGCCCACTACGAGACGATCGCCGACCGCTTTGCCGACCGCCTGCGCGCCGGCAGCGCGGCGGGCGAATTCCGCGAGGGGCTGGGCGAGCTCGAAGCCTGGGCGCTGATGGGCATCAACGTCTTCGTCGGCCTGCGCTACGTCGTGTGGGGCGCGGGCGGGGAGATGGATGCCGACGCGGTCGCCGCCGCGGTCAACCGCCTGCTCGCCGAGGGGATCGCGCGGCGCTAGCGCCGGGGGGCGCACGGCGCTAGGGACGGGCGATGATCCTCGCCATCCACGCCATCCCCGACCCTGACGATCTTGCCGCCATCGCCGATCGCATCGCGCTGCTCGAATGGCGCGACGGGCGCGAGACGGCGGGTTCGGTGGCGCGCGAGGTCAAGCGCAACGAGCAGGCGGCGATGGACTCCGTCGCGGGCCGCTCGCTCCAGTCCGAACTGTCGGGCATGCTCGCCGACCACCCCGTGATCCGCGCCGCTGCCCAGCCGCGCCGCTTCTCGCCGCTGCTGATCAGCCGCACCGGCGTGGGCGGGCATTACGGCGCCCATGTCGACAATGCGCTGATGGGGCGGGGCGAGCGGCGGCTGCGCACCGACCTCAGCTTCACCCTGTTCCTCACCCCGCCGCAGGACTACGAGGGTGGGGAGCTGGTGATCCACGCCGCGGGCGTCACGCAGGAGGTGAAGGGCGATGTCGGCCACCTCGTGCTCTATCCGTCGGGATCGATCCACGAGGTGAAGCCGGTGACGCGCGGCACGCGGATCGTGTGCGTCGGCTGGATCGAAAGCACGATCGCCGATGCGGCCAAGCGCGAGATGCTGTTCGATCTGGAAAACCTGCGCGCCGCGCTGCGCAGCCAGCTCCCCGGTCAGTCAGCCGAGCTGCTCACCCTGGACAAGACTGTCGCCAACCTGCTGCGGATGTGGGCGCACCCCTGAGGCGGGGCGGGGGCGGGCGGCGGCTTTCTTCGCCTGCACCGTGAACCCGATGATGAGGCTAACCCCGATCACGCTCGGCCCGGCCCAGATCGCGGGGTTGAAGACGTGTTCAGGGACCATCCGGATCAGCCCGACCGAAAGAAAGGCGGTATAGGCAGAGATGCCCATGCCGATCAGCGCGCGGAAATGCTCGCCGATGTGCGTGCCTTTCGGGAAGTCCTCACCCCGCCAGATATAGCGCTGCTGGATGAGCATCGCGGCGATGCCGATGAACGCGACCAGCATCATCAGCGGATGACCGACTTTCAATCCGTAGAACCCGCACCACGCGCCCGAGATCACCACCGCGGCGATCACCCCCTGATAGCGCAGGGACCGCAAGGCCCGCCGGTCGCGGCTGTGGCGCACCACCGCGAGGCCATAGTCGACAAAGCCGATGGTGAGCGTGCCGAGGTAGAGCATCATCCACCCGAACAGCCCGTCGAACAGCGCGCGGTCGGTGACTTCGGGGTGCCGCGCTTCCGGCCCGTAGAGCGAGAACAGCGCCATCACGATCGCGAGGACCCCCGCGCCGAGAAAGCCGTAGCAGGCGGCCTTGCCCCAGCGCCGGTGCCGGTTTGCGCCCTTCCTGGTGACGATCGGACCCCAGAAAGCGATCAGCCCCACCGCGCCTGCGGCCACGTGACCAACGACAAGGGCCTCGAACAACGCCATGCTCGGATGCATGGCATAAAATCGGTCAGGAACCTAGTTCAACCAGCGGCCCCGCGCCGCCGCAGCCCTCACCGCACCCGCGAGGGCGCGATCAGGACGGCGTTGGCGATCATCAGGTCGAGCCCTTCCAGATAGCCGCGGGTCGAGGGGTCATGGGCAAAGCCGATCACCAGCCCACGTCCCAGCGGCTGCGCCATCAGGTAGGGCTTGTAGGCGAGCTGCTTGCGGTTCTCGTCCCACACATAGCCGCTTGCGATCAGGTTGGCAGGCCCGGCGAAGCGTAGCACGTTGATGCCCTTTGCGCGGTCGAGCGGGGTGAAGATCTGCGAGCCGCTCGCCAGCACCACGGCCCCGTCGTCATAGCCGGCGGAGAGGAAATTGTCGGGCTCGCCCACCACGTTGAGCAGCGCGCCCGGCAGCGTGTCGGGAAGCGCGGCCTGATCCTTGATCGCCTCGCGATACTCGGCATCGCTGGCAATCGCCTGGCCCTCGGCGAGCGGGGCCTTGTCATCGCCTTTGGCCTCCGGATCACGGCCCAGCGCCGCCTCGCGCTTGACTGCGAGGAGCGGATTGTCGCCTGCGGTGAAGCTATCGAGGCTGTCGCCCACCGCCACCAGCACCCCGCCGCGTTGGACGAAGGTGCGGACCGCGCGCTGGCCACCTTCACCGAGCACCGCGCCCGGATTGCCTTCCGGCACCAGCAGCACGTCATATTCGCTGAGATCGGCGCGGGCGAGGCGGGCGGTGCGGATCGGCGTCACCGGCAAGCCGATCCGCTGTTCGAGCACGTAGCGCATCGCGCCGGCGCTGAGCTGGTCGACCCCGTCGTCCCACGCCACCGCCACGCGCGGCAGGGTGAGGCGCACGAAATGCGAACTGCCGAGGTTGGGGCCGCTATCGGTCCAGCCGTTCTCGAGCGCGATGGTCTCCGCGCCCACTTCGCCCGCGAGCGCGGCGAGACGCGCCATCTTTTCGGGCGTGTTGCTGCCCGTCGGGAAGACGACCGTGCCGCGCGGGAAGCTGCGTCCGGCGGTGGTGAAGGCCTTGTCGGTGACGCGCGCCTCGATCCCTTCGCGAAGCGCCAGCGTGACGAGCCGCGCCTGACCGCTGTCGCTCCACGGCACGGCGATGGCGAAGGTGCCTGCACCGCTTGCCTTGGGGGCGATCGGCAGGTCGGCCGCCATCGTCTCGCCGGGTGCGACGGTGTTGCACAGCGCCACGTCGACGCCCGCCATTGGGCCGACCGACCATGCGGTCACATCGTAAAGCTCATGCGGCAGGTCGACCGAACGGCGGCGCTCCTGCTCGGCGAGGAAATCGGGCGGCAGCGGGGTGTCGCGGTCGAGCAGGCTGCGCACCAGCCGCGCTGCGGGCTGGGCCTGCGGGACGGCGAGGTAGCCTGCCGGATAGGACTTGCCGCAAACGCTCGCGCTGCCCTCGCGACGCAGCACGGTGATGCCCTGCGCGGCGAGGCGCCGCCCGAGCCGCTCTGCATTCCAGCGCTTCTTGGAAAGGTCGATGATGTAGCTGCCCTTGCCCGCCGCTCCGCCGGCGTTGGCGGCGCGGTAGGCGGCGAAATCGCCGAGGAACCTCGCCGGATTGTCGGCGACAGCGCTCGCGGTGGCGAGGCTGGTGGTGAAGTGGTTCATCACCCCGTCGGCATAGGTGAGCTCGGTCCCGTCGCGCCGCGCGAAAGCGAGGCCGCGCGCCGAGGCCTGCTCGTAGGTGCTGCCGATCGCGCCCTGATGCGCGTTCCACGTATCGCCGTAGCCGGGGTAGAAGAGGTCATAGACCTCGCGGGTGAAATAGGGCTCGCCGCGCGCGTCGAAGGCGGCGGCGTTGTAGCGGCCGATCATCTCGTAGGCGCGGATCTGGGCCTGCGTGAGGTTGGGGCTGAAGGGCTGGGCGGCGGGCGAGAAGAAATAGGTGCTGTCCCCGCCCATTTCGTGAAGGTCAACGACCACCACCGGGTTCCACTGGCGGATCGCCGCGACCTTGCCGCGGGTTTCGGGCTGGGAGAGGGTGAACCAGTCGCGGTTGAGATCGAACATGTAGTGGTTGACCCGGCCCGACGGCCAGGGCTCGTCATGCTCGGCGGCCTGACGGTCGGCATCCGGCGCGATGCCGGTCGAGGCGAGGAAGTTGTTCACGAAGCGCGCCCGCCCGTCGGGGTTCTGCATCGGGTCGATGACGAGAATGGTGCTGCCGAGGATCTTGGCGGCGCGGGCATCGTCCTTGGCGGCGAGCAGGTGGTAGGCGGTCATCAGCGCCGCATCGGTCGAGGAGATCTCGTTGCCGTGGACGCCGTAGGTCAGCCAGGTGACCGGCAGCGCGGTGCCGTTGCCCGGGCGCCCGGCGGCGATGGTGGCGAGATCGGACTTGATCGCGTCCAGCTTCGCGATGTTCGCCGGGGCGGAGATCACGAGGTAGAAGAGCGGGCGGCCTTCCCAGCTCGTCGCATATTGCACCAGCCGCGTCCGGTCCGGCGCGGCGGCGGCCAGCGCCTTGATGTAGGTGACGGCCTGATCGGGCGAGGTGATGCGGGTGCCGGGCGCATGGCCGGCGCTCTGGGTGAGGGTCGGGATCGCCGGATCGAAGGTCCCCTCGATGAAGGACTGCGCCGCGGCGGGCGGAGCGCCCACGCCCAAGATCGCCGCAGCCGCGAGCAGGCAGGTGCCCCAGATTCCGTGTCGCATGAAAACCCCTGTTGATGCCGCCGGCCGGCGGGTCCGAGACTGTTGCCGCGATCATGGGCCCGCGGTCAAGCGGGGAGGGGGCGTGCCTGCGCGATTTGCTTTGCAGGTCGATCCCCCCCGGGCGATGACCTGCGCTCTGCCCCATGCCCTCTTCAGAACCCGGCTCGACCCCTGCTCGACCCCCTCCAGACCCCCCTTTGACCCCCCTTAGACCCCCTCCAGACCCCGATTGGCGCGGCTTAGTGCGGGTGTTTCACGTGGAACATCGCCGCTTGGGCTGACGGCATGGACCACCGCTCGTCGCATCCTTGCAAATCTGCAGTGGCCTGAAGGAACGCGGCATCATAGAACGCGGGCGAAGGGGAGCGGTTGAATTCATGCGGATCATTGTCGTCGACGATCACGAGCTCGCCCATGCGGGCCTGCGCATGCTGTGCGCCGCACGCGAAGACCTTGCAATCGTTGCCTCTTTCACGCTCGCCCGGGAGGCGCTCGCGTGGCTCGAGGAGAACGCGGCGGATATCGTGGTGCTCGATCTCGATCTTCCCGACCTCGCCGGACCCGCGGCGCTCGCCGAGATGCTGGGCGGCGGGCCGCGCAAGGTCGTGATCCTGACGGGCGCCAATTCGGGCGAGGTGCTGCGAACCTGCCTCGACCTCGGTGCGATCGCGGTCGTCTCCAAGGGCGATCCGGTGGAATGCACGCTCCACGCCATTGATTCCGCTCATGAAGATCGCCGCTACGTGTCGCCGACCGCCGAGAAGCTGATGGGCGGGCTGGGGGAGCCGCCAATCGTGCTGCCTCCGCGCCAGCTGGCCATCCTGCAGCTGGTGGCAGGCGGCGTGAGCAACAAGGAAATCGCCTACCGCCTCGGCATTGCCGCGCCGACCGTCTCGTTCCACCTCGCCGAACTGCGCCGCAGGCTCGGGGTGGACAGCAACCGTCAGCTGGTCAACCGGGCGGTTTCGATCGGGCTGGTGATCAGTTCGGCCACATAGGGATGCGCCATCATGCTGCGCACCAGCGGGCGCTGGAGCAGCAGGGGGCCGAGCATTGCCGCCTTGACGCGGGTTTCGGGCGTGGCGCGTTTCGCCACGAAGATGGCGGGCCTGCCCGGCTGACCTGAGGCTGCGTCGTGACCGGCGCTCTCCTCCGCGATGAAGCGGACATGCGGGAAATCCTGCTGCAACTCGCCGAGGGAAACCGGCTGCTCGTGATGCACCGGCAGCGGCAGGGTGATCGTCACCCGGGTGCCGTCGGGGCCGGTTTCAAGCGCATAGCTGCCGCGCAGCAGCCCCATGCTCTCGCGGATTGCGCGCCATCCCTTGCCGAAGCCTTCCGGCATCACCTCGCAGCCGCTGCCCTCGGCATCGCTGGCGAGGTAATCGGCGATGTGCGCCGGCATCCCGGGACCAGTATCCGAGACCGTCAGCGACAGGCACTCCTCGTCCACCTCGCAGGCGATCGCGATCGCGCCCGCGCTGGTCGCGCGCAAGGCGTTGTTGAGCAGGTTTGAGAGCACCCGCACCAGCAGCGCCTCGTCGGCGATCAGGCGCGTGCCCGGAGCGCAGGCCGCGCTGAGCGCCACGTCACTGTTGACCGCGGCGGCGGCATAGATGGTCACCAGATCCTCGAGCAGCGGCTCGATCTCGATCACCCGCAGCGCCAGAAAACGCCCGTCACCGTGGTCGACGGTAATGCTCGACCCAACGATCTCCTCGAGGTGCCGCGCCGAAGCCTCGATCAGCGTCATCAGGTCGCGCGGGGGCAGCTCGGCGCCGCTCTGGCGGGCGAGGTAAACGGCGCTGCTCAGCGCGTGGAGGACGTGGCGCGTGTCGTGGGTCGACATCTCGATCAGCCGGTCACGCGATTGCAGCGCGGCGAGCGCCTTGGCACGCTCCTCGGCGAGGCGGCTGGCATCCTCGCTGATCGCGATCCGGGCGAGCAGCTCGCGCTTGGCCTCCTGTTCGGCGGCGAGCCGGTCGGTCTGGAGCTGGCGCAGGTGCAGCCCGACGGCGAGGGTCGCCATCATGCATTCGAACAGCCCGATCGGGCCTATCCAGTGCCAGTTCACCACAAGGAACGGCACAAGTCCGGAAATCGCGATCGCGGTGGTCACGATGTAAAGTGCGAGCGCCGCCCAGCCGATCAGCAGCGGCAGGTACTGGAGGCCGTGACGCCGCGTCGCCACCCAGCCGATCACCGGCAGCGTCGAGGAGGCGAGCAGCGTGAACAGCCAGCCTGCTGCGTGGAGCGGCATCATCGGAACGATCGGCAGCGCGAGGTGAAATAGCGCGGCGAGCACCACCAGCCCGCCCAGGGCCATCGTGCTCCTCAGGACAATGTCGTAGCGGGGCATCAGCGTGCGCGTCGCCAGGAATTCGCGCCCGAACTGGAGCATCAGCACGCCGAAGAACGTGCGGGTGATGTCGCCGAACACCGCTTGCAGGACGGGATGATCGTAAAGCCAGAAGATCGCGAGGTAGCCCTCGGCGTGCAGAGTGTTGAAGGCGAAGGCCGCTTCGGCGAGGCCGAGCCAGACGAACACGCGCTGGCCTGTCGCCGCGAGCAGGACGACATTGAACAGGGCCAGGATCAGGCTCCCCACCACCACCCCGGCAACGAGCGTGATGTTGCTGCGGCGCGCGGTGAAGAAATCGCCGAAGGTGTCGACCCGCAGCGGCATCCACGAGGACACCTCGTCGCGGAAACGGATCGCATAGAGCGCCTCCTCGCCCGGAGCGAGGCCGACCTCGGTGGCATAGGCCTGATAGCGGCGCAGCACCGGGCCGAGCTGCGCGCGGTCGTCGCCGTCGAGGATTGCCCGCCATTGCCCGCCCTCGTGCCGGTAGAGCGTGAAGTCCGAGATCGAGCTGCGCCCGGTGGTCAGCATCCATGCGCCCGGCTCGGTGCCTGCGTTGCGCAGCCTCATGAATACGTAGACGGGCTGGCCAACGGTGCCGAACTGGGTCGAGGCGTGGCCGACCGGCTCCCCTGCCGCGAGATCGGCGGCGAGCGGCGGACCGTCATGGCCGGCACGGGTGAAGCGGATCGCGTCCTTCAGTTCCCCGGCCGACCGACCAGCCACCAGGTCGATGACCGGCAGGGCCCGCTCGGTCGCGGAAACGGCTGTGGCTGCGGCCACCATCCAGACGAGGACAGCCAGCCAGGCGATCTGTCGCATCATTCCCCCGGGCACCGCACCTGACACCCCTGTCCTGCGGTTCCGGAACCAAAATGCACCTAACGAGGCCCAAGCGGTAGCTTATTCTTACCGCCACTTCCCCGCGAGCCGCAAAAGCAGCTCAGATGCGAGGTTCGCGCCGGCGCGGCCGGGGCCGACGCCGGGGGCCTGTTCGCGCTCGAAGCCGTTCGCACCCGCGACAAAGCGGCCCGGACCGCGCGGCGGGCCATCGCCGTCGGCGACCAGCGTGGTGATCATCCGGCCATCCTTCAGATTGGTCACGGTGACCTTGAAGCGCACGCCGAGCGGGGCATCGGGAGCCTCGGTCTGGGTGACGGTCATCATCAGATCGGCGAGCTTGGCGATCCCGCGCATCTCGACGGTCTGCTTGTCGCTCGGAGCGCCGTTTGCCGCCGCAAGCGCACGCATTGCGAGTGCGCGGTCGACCAGTACCAGACCGTTGGACTGGAGGCGGGTCTGGAAGCCCTCGAGGAACTCCCACTCGGCGTCTTCGGGCAGCAGGGCGTCGCGGCGGTCGGTCTCGACCTCGCGGCGCCCGACGCGGACCTCGCGATCGAAGGTGGCGACCCCGTTCCCGGCGGTGGCCTCGCTGCGCTCCATGACCACGCCGTCATAATCGTTGGCGATGCGGTCTGAGAGCTCCCGGTTCCAGAACACCACGATCCGCGGCGAGCCGGCGCGGCGATAGTCGTCCGCCGACCTTGCTTCCTGCGCACCGCGCATGTTCGGCGGCGGCGGGGGCGCCCTCAGGACCTCGGGCGTGCCCTCGCGGTACTGGCCATCCCGATATTGGGCATGAACGGGCGATGCCAGCGCGGCAATCGCGCACAGCAAACCGCCAAGAGCCGCAGACCGGTGCATCTTATTCCCCCGCAATCTCGATGAGGTAATATTTGACCTCGTCACGCTTCATCGAGCGCTCGCGGTAGACCCCGGTGGCGTAGGGCTGGATGATCACCCGCTGCCACGCCGAGGACGGTTCGACCGGATACTGGACCTCGTCCATGAAGTTCGAACGCGCACGGATGATCAGCGCACGGCCGGTGCAGTTCACGAAGCGGGCGCTGACCTCGACCGTGTCGGTCTCGGTGCGGCGCGCGAACAGGCCTTCGACCACCATCTCGCGGGTGAGGGCCTTGTCGGTGAACTGCACCGCGTTGAGATCAATCGAGGTCATCGACCGCGGGACGTTGGCGACCAGCGCGGCGCCCGCATATTCGCCGGACTTGCGCGCGTCCTTGGTCTTGCACTTCACGACCTGGTTTTCGCGGGCGGCGACCGGCTGGCTTTCGCCCGCCGCTACCCCCAGCAAGGTGCCTGCGGCCAGCGCGGCCAGACCGCCGCTGCCGAGGATCGCACGCGCGTTCATTCGACGGTTTGCCCGGCTTCGGGCACCTGCGCATTGGGATCGAGGCGCCGCGGCTCGGGAGTCATGGCGCAAGCGGCGAGGTTGAGGACCAGAACGAGGGCGGCAGTGGCCCGGACGACAGATTTCATGCGAATATGCTCCCTTGTGGATCAGCGATAAGTCACGTCGTCGGTCGCCGCGCGGGCGACCTCGTAGGTGTTGGACCAGACGATCGCGCCGCTCTCGAGGTCGACCAACTCGAAGTTGATCTGGGTGAAACGCTGGACCTGGCCGGTGCGGCCGTTGCGGGCGTCCTGCGAGGCGATGTTGCCGGTCAGCCTGTAGTCGGCGCCGAACTGCGCCTGGGTGAGCCCGGCCGTGCCGCTGTCGGTCACGCCTTCGCGCTTGAGGGCCCGCTCTTCCTCGATCATCGCCGCGTTCTGCCGGGCGAGAAACACCAGCCGTCCGTCGCTCGCCCGGTTCAGGCTCGTGCGCAGGCGATCGGTGATGAGGTTGGCGTTGATGCGCTGAGAGCTCTCGTTGGTGAAATAGCGGCTGTCGATGATCACCCGCGGCGCGACCTTGCGCGCGGCGAGCACCGGCGTTGCCATGATGTCGCGCACCATCTGGTCCGACATCGCGAGCAGGTCGCGGCTCTCGATGCCCACGCCTGCCACCGGGCCGGCCATGCCGGCATCCACATCCTTGGACTTGCCGCGCTTCTGCGCCTCGGCCGGTTCGCCCGCGACGAAGCCGCAGGCACAGGCGGCAAGGGCAAGGCTGGCGAGCAGCCTGGTGGCGGTCCGTGTCACATCAGATCTCCGATACATTTGCTCATGCTCATATCTCGCCGGCCATCAGGGCGCGCCGGAAGGCCTTGTCGCGCGCGTCGGCTTCGGCCTTCTTGGCACGCATCTGCGGTGCGGTTTGCGGAGTGCCCGGGACGCCGGCCCTGGCATCGACCGGGGATCGGTCTGCCGCCCAGGCAAGCGAGCATCTCTGGCCGCCGGTGCTGACCATGGTCACTGCCGGAGCGGCGCCGCCCGGGAACGTCGGCCCGCCGACGGCAGCCTTGGCGGCGACCGGTTCAGGCGCGGCCTTGGCTGCGCCTTTGCCTTTTGCCTTGCCCTTGGCCTTGGCGGCGGCCTTGGGCGCTGCCGAAGCCTTCGCCGCGCCTCTGTCGGCAGCCACGAAGATCATGTCGGGCAGCGTGTCCCAGTAGCGCACGTCGACCTGCGTCTTGGTCGCATTGGATGCAGCGCCTGAACCGAACGCGCCGAGCATGCCCAGTAACGAGCCTGCCGGGCCGAGCTGGTCGGCGAGCAGCGAAGTGGCGGTCATCGCGATGTCGCTCACGGTGCCCATCGTGTCCTTGAAGGCCACCTTGCCGTTCATGATCGCATCGAACTTGCGCCCGCCGCGCGTGGTCGCCTGGAAGTTGATATCGGCCGCGCGGGCCAGCTTCACCGCGCCGAGCGTGGGCTGCGTATCTTCGGGGGTGTAATCGACCGAACGCACCAGTCCGACCATCTGCCCGCCCGAACCGCGCATCAGCTTGACGGGCCCCATGCCGGTCTCGGCGATGTGCAGCGCGGTCAGGCCCGCTGCCGGTTCGCCGAGTTTCGCGTCGATCTTGGCGGCGGCCGCGAAGCTCTCCGTGGCCAACGCGTCGCTGCCCATGCAGCGGGCTGACCAGCCTGCGAGGAAGTTCATCACCGCGAAGTCGGACTGGAACTCCTCGGCCTCGGACACGGTGTCCTGATATTCGGCCGAAACGAAGCTCGCTCGCGCATTGCCGTAATCGCCGGTGCGCAGGTACAGCAGGCCGCGATAGTAATAGGCCATCGCGCGCTCGTAGGGATCGCCCTTGAAGTCCTTGATGCTCTCGGTGCTGAACTTGCTGCGCGCGGCCTTGGCGGCCTGATCGTTGGCGTAGATCGCCTCGATCCGGTCGAGCGCCTGGTCGAATGCCCATTCGGCGGTCATGTATTCGCCCGCCGCCATCGCCGCCTTGCCGAGCTTGGCGAAGTTGGCGACCGCGTTGTATTCGCCGTCACGCAGGAGCGCAGAGTAGAACTTGCGCAAGGCCTGCGGTTTGGCGTCCACCCATTCGCGTCCGCCCGGGGGAAGCTCGGCCGCGAAGATCGGGCGCCCGCGCGAGGCCGGGCCCGAGAGCACTGCGGCATCGACCGGGCGGGCATTGATCAGGAACGCCGTCGAGACGTCGCCCATCCCGGTATCGTTGGGGTTCGCAAAATAGACCCGCAATTTCCCGCTCGCGTTGGGCGTGCTCGCGACGAACGTGACCTCGTACTTCCCGGCGTTCTTGACCGTCTGGTAGAAGCTGCAATTGTTGATGATGTTGTCGGCCTGACCGGGATAGCTCTGGACCATCCGCCAGCCGGGACGCGGCGCCTTGGCGTAGGCCGGCTCCTCGCGCCAGTGACGATAGCTTGCCGGGATTTCGGTCACATAGGAGCAGCTGAGATTTTCCTTGTCCATCAGGTCGAAGGAAAAGGTCTGGGCGGCGTATTTCATGCCGTCTCCGCCGATGATGTAGCCCTGCTCCGGGTCGAGCGTCACCAGATAGCTTTCGCCCGGCACGGCAGGGATCGGGCGGATGTCCTGAACCTCCGGCGCCTTTTGGGCGGCGGCTGCCACGGCCAGCGTGAGTGCGCTCGTGCCGATGACGGCGCGGGCGATGACGCCTCTGCGCATTGCTTCCCCCCCTTCTGAGTTCTTCAGATGCGGGTTCCCCTCCCGCGGAGTGCAAATCCTATTGCCCCCGGCATGGGCGCGATACCCAAATAACTTTAGGCAATAACGGAGGAATTGCTCGGGGACCGCGGGTAAGGGTGCGAGGATTGCAAGAGCTGCCCGTTGCGAAGGCAAGCGCGACCTCAGCTGTTGCCGGGCATCAGGCGGGCGGCATCTGGGTCATGTTCGGTTGGCACCGTCCGGAGTACCTCCGAACATCGCGGCACCCCGCTTCAGTCCGTCGCTGGCAGAGAAGGCGCTGCCCGTCAGATTTCGCATGGAGACCGGCACCATCTCTTCCGGAAGACCGGAAAGATGGTGGGCGCGACAGGGATTGAACCTGTGACCCCACCCGTGTGAAGGGTGTGCTCTACCGCTGAGCTACGCGCCCGCCCGAGGGGCCGTGCGGCCCGGACAGGGGCGCGCCTTTAATGGGGTCGGTCCGGCTTGGCAAGCGCCCGCCGTATCCCCCGTGCGATTTAGCGACCCGCGAGCCAGGTGAGCAGCGCGAGCATCCCTTCGGGCCGGGCGGGGCGGGCGCTGCCGGTCACGGCGGGGCCAGCCGGACACTCGATGCAGAAGGCCTGTATGCCGCGCGTGCCGGTCAGCCGTTCGGCATCACGCAGGAGCCTTGCGCCGAGGTTCTCGCTGCGCAGCGCCGTCATCGCAAAGAGGTCGCCGCCGCCCGCAAGCGGGGCCTGCGCTTCCTCGCGGGTGACGAGCTGGCGGACCAGCGAATCGTAGTTCTCTCCCCGATCGCCGAGGTAGACCGCGTGCCACTCTCCGTCCTTGGCGCCGGCCTTGGCAGCGGCCCAGGCGAGCGCATCGGGCAGGCCGCCGAAGGCGTCGACAAGGCCGTTCTGGCGCGCTGTGCCGCCGTCCCACACCTGCCCCTGCGCGATGGCATCGACCCGCTCCACCGGGATCCGGCGCGCTTTCGACACCAGCTTGAGGAAATCCTTGTAGGTGCCGGTGATCGTCGTTTGCAGCAGAGTGTCCATCGCCGGGGTGAAGCCGCCGATGAAGTCCGGCTGGCCCGAGAGCGGCGTGGTGCGATAGCCGTCCGCCGACACCCCGAGCCGCGCTGCGGTGCCCTCGAAGGTCGGGATCACCGCGAACACGCCGATCGAGCCGGTCACCGTCTCGGGCTCGGCGAAGACCCGCTCGGCGGGTGTCGCGACCCAGTAGCCGCCGCTCGCCGCCATGTTGGCCATGGAGACGGCGACAGGGATCTTGCGGTCGCGATAGCGCAGGATCGCGCGGCGGATCTCTTCCGATGCGTTGACCGATCCACCCGGCGAATCGATCCGCACCACCAGCGCGGCAAGGTCGTCGTCGAGCGCGTCGTCGAGCAGGTCGGCGATCCGCGTGCCGCCCGCCACGCCGGGCCCCGCCTTGCCGTCGACGATCTCTCCGGCGATGGTGATGACACCGATCTTCTTGCCCGCGCGGCTCTCGCCGAGGTCGGCGAGGTATGCCCCGAGATTGCTTGCCGCGAAGCTCCCCGGCTTGTCGTTCCACGGGTCCTTGCCAGCAAGCTCCGCCACGCGCGCGCCGAATCGCGCCTTGTCGCCGAGCTTGTCGACGAGGCCCGCAGCGAGCGCCGCGCCGGCCATGTCGCCGCCCGAACTTCCGATCCACGCCTGCGGATCGCCGGTGATCCTCGCCAGCTGCAGCTTGGGCCGGGCGCGCGTGACGTTGGCCTTGTATTCCTCCCACAGCGCCCCGTAGAGCCCGCCGATATTGGCCCGCGCCTCATCCGACATCGACGTGCGCGACCAGGGCTCTACCGCCGCCTTGTATTCGCCCACCCGGTAGACCCGCGCGTTGACCGAGAGCTTCTCGAGCAGCCCGGCATAGTAAAGGTTCATCCGCCCGGGGCCGGAGATGACCGCCACCCCGATCGGATCGAGCCATACCTCGCTCGCATGGGCGGCGATCAGCATGTGATCGTCGGCATAGGCCTTGCCATAGGTGAGGACGGGCTTGCCCGCCTTGCGGACGCGGTCCATCGCTTCGCCGACGTCCTTGAGGTGCACCTGCCCGCCGCCGAGGAAGGTGGTCATGTCGATCACCACGGCCTTGATGCGGGCGTCGGTCGCGGCGGCGTCGAGCGCGCGAACCACGTCGCGCGCGCGGGTCTCGCCCACCGGCGCGCTGCGCGACAGCAGGGCCTCGATCGGGTCGAGCGCGGACTTCTCCTCGACGATGGTGCCCGACAGGTCGATCAGCAGCGCCCCGTCGCGTACCTGGCCGGGGTTGGGCCGGGCGGAGAGAATGCCGAACAACGCTACGAAGAAGAGCAGCATGAACAGGAGCACGAGCCCGTCCTTGATCCCCACGAGGATCTTCCACACCTTGCCGACGAAGCTCATCCGATGTCCTTCATGCCCTGTGCAGCCGATCTAGGGGCTTTGCCGCGCAACTTCCAACGGAAAGCGCCGCGTACGGGTTGAGCGTCCGATGAGTGTCGACTAAGGGCATGGCTTTAATGGCCATGATCGATCCTTCCGCTTCCGCGGGCCGCTTCCCGGCCGGGCGGCTGGCATTCCCGCACCGCGACCTCACCGGCATCGGCCATCTCCAGCGCCACGAGATCCTCTACCTCCTGCACGAGGCCGAGCAGTGGGTGGCGCTCAACCGGCAGAGCACCAAGCATTCGGACCTGCTCGCCGGGCTGACCATCATCAACGCCTTCTTCGAGAACTCGACCCGCACGCTCCTCTCCTTCGAGATCGCGGGCAAGCGGCTGGGGGCGGACGTGGTCAACATGCACGCCGCGCAAAGCTCGGTGAAGAAGGGCGAGACGCTGATCGACACCGCGATCACATTGAACGCGATGCGCGCCGATGCGATCGTGATCCGTCACGGCTCGTCAGGGGCCACTCGCCTGATCGCCGACAAGGTCGATTGCCCCGTGCTCAACGCGGGCGACGGGCAGCACGAACACCCCACCCAAGCCCTGCTCGATGCGCTGACCTTGCGGCACGCGCTTGGCGAGAGGGGCGAGGGGGCGGAGGACTTCACCGGCCTCAACGTCGTGATCTGCGGCGACATCCTGCACAGCCGGGTGGCGCGCTCGAACATCCTGTGCCTCACCGCTCTGGGCGCGAATGTCCGTGTCTGCGCGCCGCCCGCACTGATGCCCGCGGGCGTCGAGGCGATGGGGGTGGAGGTCCACCACCGCTTCGACGATGCGCTCGACGGGGCCGAGGTGGTGATGATGCTGCGCCTGCAATCGGAACGGATGAGCGGGCAGTTCATTCCGTCGCCCCGCGAATATCGCCACCTCTACGGCCTTACCGCCAAGCGCCTCGCGCTCGCCCGCCCCGATGCGCTGGTAATGCACCCGGGGCCGATGAACCGCGGGGTGGAGATCGACAGCGAGGTCTCTGACCTCGCGGGCCGTTCGCTCATCACCCGCCAGGTCGAGATGGGCGTCGCGATCCGCATGGCCTGCCTCGACATCCTCACGCGGGAAGCGCGTGGGCAGGAAGGCTGGGCATGAAACAGGTGCGGCCGCTCACCATCACCAATGCGAAGCTCGTCACGCCTGCGGGCACCGCGACGGGCGCGCTGCGCTGCGCGGACGGGCTCATCCTCGCCCTCGGCAGCGACGTGCGCGCCGGGGACGGCGACGAGATCGTCGATGCGCGCGGGAAGCTCCTCGCCCCCGGCCTCGTCGACCTCGGGGTCTTCGCGGTCGACAAGCCGGCGTTCCACTTCGGCGGGATCACGCGCGCCGCGCTGATGCCGGATCAATCTCCGCCGCTCGATCTTCCGAGCCGGGTCGGCTTCATCGCCAAGAGCGGCAAGCCCGACCTGTGGGTCCATCCGCTGGCCGCGGCCACGCGGGGCCTTGAAGGGCGGGAACTCGCGGAACTCGCGCTGATGCAGGAGGCGGGGGCCAAGGCGGTCGCCACCGGACGGCGCTGGATCGCCGACAGCGGGGTGATGCTGCGGCTGCTGCAATATGCCGCGATGCTTGGACTTGTCGTGGTGACCCACGCCGAGGACGGCGCGCTGGTCGGCGAGGCTGCCGCCACCGCAGGCGAGATCGCCACCCGGCTCGGCCTGCCCGCCGCGCCTGCCGAGGCCGAGGCGCTCGCCATCGCCCGCGATATCGCGCTTGCCGAGCTGGCGGGCGCGCGGCTGCATATCCGGCAGGTGACCACCGCCAAGGGCTTTGCGCTGGTTCGCGAGGCCAAGGCGCGCGGCGCAAAGGTGACCTGCGGGATCACGCCTGCGCATTTCCTGCTTTCGGACCTCGCCACGGCCGATTTCCGCACCTTCATGCGCCTTTCGCCCCCCTTGCGCTGCGAGGCCGACCGGCAGGCCGCGCTCGCCGCGATCGGGGACGGCACGGTGGACGTGATCGCCAGCGGTCACGATCCGCGTGGGCCGGAGGACAAGCGCCTGCCCTTCGCCGATGCCGCGCCGGGGATGGCGGGGGCCGAGACGCTGCTCGCCATGGTGCTGGGGCTGGTGCGGGACGGGGTGATCGGCACGGAGCGCGCCTTCGACCTCACCGCCCGCAATCCGGCACGCCTGCTCGGCGTGCCCGCCGGGGAACTCGCCGCCGGGCTTGAGGCCGATCTGGCGTTGATCGACGCCGATGCGCCGTGGATCATCGACCGCCGCAAGATGGAGGCGACCGCCGACAACACGCCCTTCGACCGGCAGGGGGCGCAGGGCAAGGTGATCGGCCTGTGGAAGGGCGGGGTGAGGCTCGGCGCCTGAGGGGTCGTCCTACACCAAACCCCTCGGCAAAGGCCCGTCTGGCGGCGTGAAACGGCGGGCAAACGGGGGTCTGGAGGGGGCCTGGAAGGGGTCTAAAGGGGTCTGGGAGGGGTCTGAAAGGGCCTGAAACCAGCCTTGCGGTGTTGGAATTCACCGCGCTTTTTCACGGATTTCCGCCATTTGGCGGCTCGCCGGCGATGTTTCACGCGCATTTCCGGCACGCAGCGGCGTTTTCCGGCACCCGCGCACCCTATCGCGGCGCTCCCGCTGTAGGAAAGCGGTCAGCGCCCATGATCATCGGCGGACAAGAAAACTCCCGGACGGCACGGGGCCATCCGGGAGCAAGGCTTGCTCATCTGGAGAGAAGCGGAAAACTCAGCGGGTGCGCGCGGCGACCCGGACCTCGCGTTCGACCGCGCCCTTCGGCGGGCTCGATGCGGCATAGGCAAAGCAGCCGCGCCCGGCCGACTTGACGGTGGAGCACATGGCCTTGGCGCCTTGCTGGCCGAAGCCGTCGGCGGCAACGCGCCAGAAGGTGCGGCCGCCGACCACCGCCTGGGTGATCACCGGCTTGCGGTCCTTGAGCTGCGGGAAGCGGCCCTTCAACACGTTCCAGCCACGCTCGGCTTCGACCTTGCTGTCATAGGCGCCGAGCTGGACGAGGTGCGTGCCTGCTTCCTTGGCGGCGGGAGATTCCACCGCTGCAGCGGTCGCGGCCATGCGGCGCTGCGGGATGGTGCCGGCGACGCGCGGCGCGGCAGGTGCGCGGCCGGGCGTGCGGGCGGCAAGCTGCTGCACCACCGGGTTCGAGACATAGCGAACGCCCGCGGCAGGGGCCGGTTCGACCGTCTCGATCGAGGGCGAGGCGGGCTCGAAAGCCTGGCTGAAGGCGGGCGAGGAGGCGGCTGAGGCGACCTGAACCGGCTCTTCGGCGGGGCCAACGTCGCTCTGCGCGCCGGCTTCGGCGAACATCGCCGAGCTTGCCGGGAAGTTGGCGAGTGCGAGGCGCTGCGGCTGTCCGGCGTCGGCGCGCGGGGTCACGTCGAGCAGCGCGGCGATGCGCTGCTGGAACATCTCGGGCGCGGAAGCCTCGGCCCATTCGGAGAGGCGCGCGTCGATCTGATCGGCCGGCACGTCCTGTTCCGCCATGACCCGCGCCATCTGCCAGTTGCCGGCGAGCGCATAGGTATAGGCGAGGTTCTGGCGCAGCTTGGGCGAGGCTTCCTCGCTGCCGCGCACGGCATTGATGAGCACGCCCGCGCCGCGCTCCGGCTGTCCGGCGAGCGCCAGGGCCAGACCGAGGTCGGCGGGATCGATTGCGCCTGCATATTCGTCCAGCGTCGCAACCGCTGCGCGGCCTTCGCCGAGCGCGATCTTGGCGAGCGCGAAGCTCAGCACGGTGCGCGGGTTTTCATCGCCAAGGTCGAGCGCATCGCCGAAGCTGGTCGCGGCCGAATCGAAGCGCCCGGCCTCAAGATAGGCGGCGCCCAGCAGCGCCCGGAAACCGGGATTGCGCGGATCGGCCAGCACGGCGGCTTCGGCGTGGGCGATGGCCTTGTCGACCTGGCCCTTGGCGAGCGCGCCCTGCGCGCTGTCGAAGGAGACCTGCGCGGGCGGCGCGGCAGAGGTCATGCAGCCCGGCAGCGCCAGCGCGGCGATGGCGGTGGTGGCGGCAAGCGCGAGGCGCGGAGCAGTCAGGCGTCCGGTCTTGATGCTGCGGTCCATGATCGAAATTCCCCGTTGATGCTGGCTAGTCAGGTAGTGGTCGGTCACGCCGGTCAGTGGCGCTTCAAGTGGTTGGCGATGACGTCGAGATCGTCGTATTCGGCAAGCAGGCGGTCGAGCGCCTCGGTCACCAGCACCTGCGCGCTGACGCCGTGCATCGTCGCGGCAAGGCGCAGCTTGAGATGACGGTCGGCGTCGAGACGCAGGGTGAAGGCGGCGCGGCGGCCGGACTGCACTGCGGGCACCCGGGCCGCGGTTTTCGGCGCGCGGACGGCTGCAGGCGTTGCGGCAACTGGGGCAACAGGTGCGGCGACAGGCGCGGGGGCGAGCGGTGCGTAGAACGCCTCTTCCCCGGCTTCGCCCTCGTCGAAGGATTCGCCGTAGACGGCGCCCTCTTCGCTGACCTCGTCCTCGTCCTCGTCATATTCGGTGTCGCGGTCTTCGGGGCCGGTCATCGCCGCATCGGCGAGCACGCGTTCCTCGAGACGGCGCTGCTGGCGGCGCACGATCGGACCGGCCGAATCGGGCGCGGGCGCGACATGGCCGTGGATCGGCACCACATCGGCGCCTCCCTGATCATGGTCCCCCTGATCGTGGCCCATATCGTTCCAGCCGAGATCCTCGAGCTGTTCGTCGGCGAGCGCGGCGATCTCCGCCTCGTCGGCGACGAGCGGGGCGACCTGCGGGCGCATGGCCGGCTTGGCGCCGCCCTTGCGGGCCAGCAAGGACGGGCCGAGCGAGGCGAAACCGGGTTCGGACATGGTGCTCAGCCCCCCGTTCGCGCTTACTGGGCCACCCGGCGACCGAAGCCGCCGGCGGGACGCGGCACGCCGCCCATCTGCATCGCGCCGCTCTGGGCGGGCGAGAAGACGGTGCGGCGGAAGTTCTTTTCGAGCCGGTCGGCGATGTAGCGCCACAGGGCAGCGATCTCGGCAGCCGAGCGGCTTTCGGGATCGACTTCCATCACCGTGCGGCCGTCGATCATCGAGGCGGCAAAATCGGTGCGGTGGTGGAGCGTGATCGGCGCGACGGTGCCGTGCTGCGAC
Source organism: Erythrobacteraceae bacterium (assembly GCA_027489065.1). GTDB lineage: Bacteria > Pseudomonadota > Alphaproteobacteria > Sphingomonadales > Sphingomonadaceae > Erythrobacter. The sequence goes on from JAIYAM010000006.1 coordinate 50,341, forward strand.
AGCGCGACCGCGGCTTCCGAGGTGATCTTGGCCTTGGGGGTGGCGCCGTTGACGACGAACACCAGCGG
>JAIYAM010000036.1 GCA_027489065.1 Erythrobacteraceae bacterium
ATGGGCGCGTCCAAGCCCTGGCCCGACGCGCTTCAGGCCTTCACCGGCACCCGCGAAATGAGCGCCAAGCCGATGCTCGAATATTTCGCGCCATTGAAGAAGTGGCTCGACGAGCAGAACAAGGGCGAGACGGCGGGCTGGTGATGCGAAGCGGCGCGCGCGCGGGCATCATCGGTTTGGCGGGCGCGCTGGCGGCACTGGCCGCCGGCGTCCCTGCCGCAGCTGAAGGGCCTGCGGGCGCGCTGTTCGTGGCGGGCAAGCGCGGTAACACGCTTTCCAAGGTGGACCTTGCGACCGGCAAGGAAGTGCTGCGGGTGCCGAGCTGCGCCAATCCGCACGAACTTGCGACCTCACCCGATGGCCAGCACGTGGCGCTCGCCTGTTATGGCGGGACGAGCGTCGATATCTTCCGCACCGATACGCTCGAAAAGGTGCGCAGCATCGACCTTGGCACCAAAGCCCGTCCGCACGGGATCGTGTGGCAGCAGGACGCGGCGACCGGGCGCGACACGATCTTCGCCACCGCCGAAGGGCGCAAGGCGATGTTCACGATCAACTATCCGCTCGAAGAAGATCCCGACATTACCGAGATCCCGACCGGCAAGGACGGCTCGCACATGATCGCGGTAAGCCCGGACGGGGCCTTTGCCTGGACGATGGACCTGGGCTCGGGCACGGTCACGCTGATCGAGGCGATGGACGCGCGGGCGCTGCGTTCGGCTGCGGTCGGCGTGGAGCCGGAGGGCATCGCGCTGGCGCCCGATGGCAAGACCCTGTGGGTCTCGGCGCGCGGTTCGGACAAGGTCTTCGCGCTTGATCCGATGACCCTCGATATCCGCGCGACCATCCCCACCGGCCGCTTCCCCTTGCGCATCGCGGTGCGCCCGCAGGGTGATGTCGCGGTCACATCTGACCTTCAGGACGGCGGCCTCAGCGTGATCGACACCGCCTCCGCCAAGGTCATTCGCACCATCCCCGTCTCCAGCCCCGCCGAGGCCGCAGCCCGCGTCCAGGTGACGATCCTGTGGTCGAAGGACGGGGAGCGCATCTACGTTGCCGAGACCGCCAGCGATACCGTGGCCGAGGTCGACTATGCGAGCGGCAGCGTCACACGCCGCTTCACCGTGGGCGAGGGCGGGGACGGGATGGCGATCCTGCCCTGATGGCGCCGAAGGCTCCTGCGAAACCGCCCTTGGTGGTGGGCTGGCGCGAGCTGGTCGATCTGCCCGGTCTTGGCCTTGCCGGCATCCCCGCCAAGATCGACACCGGCGCGCGCACCTCCTCGCTCCATGCCCATGTGCTTGAGGATTTCCTGCGCGGCGGCAAACGCTTCGTACGCTTTGCGGTCGACTGGGGCGGGGAGCGGCATTTCTGCGAGGCGATCCACGTAGACGTGCGCGGCATCACCTCGTCCAACGGCGACCAGCAGACCCGCTTTGTCATAAAGACGCCGCTGAAAATCGGTAGCCTTGTGTTCCGGGCGGAAATCAGCCTGGCGGACAGGTCCCAGATGCAGTTCCCGATGCTGATCGGGCGCACCGCGCTGAGGCGGCGCATGGTGGTGGATAGCGGCCATTCTTGGCTGCAATCACCTGCGATAGCGCATATGGGGCGCGTCCGCCGGTAAGAAGCCGGTCTTGAAAGGGTCTTCATGAAAATCGCGATGCTGGCGCGCAACGCCAACCTCTATTCGCACCAGCGGCTGAAGGACGCTGCCGAGGCGCGGGGGCATAGCCTCGACATCCTCAATACGCTGCGCTGCACCGTGCATATCGCCAGCCACCGCCCGCAGGTGTTCTACAATGGCGCGCCGATCCAAGCCTATGATGCCGTGATCCCGCGTATCGGCGCCTCGATCACGAACTATGGCCTTGCGATCCTGCGCCAATTCGAAATGGCCGGCATCTGGTCGCTGAACGAGAGCGTCGCCATCGGTCGCAGCCGCGACAAGCTGCGGTCCTTGCAGATCCTCGCCAAGCACGGGCTCGGACTGCCGCTGACGGCCTATGCCAATGATCCCAAGGCGGCCGAAGAGATCATCAGGGCGGTCAAGGGCCCGCCGGTGGTGATCAAGCTGATCGAGGGCACGCAGGGCATCGGCGTGGTGCTTGCTGAGACAATGAGCAGCGCCAAGTCGGTGATCGAGGCGTTCCGCGGCGCCAACGTCAACATCCTCGTGCAGGAGTTCATCAAGGAAGCGGGCGGCACCGATATCCGCGCGCTGGTGGTGGGCGGCAAGGTGGTGGCAGCGATGCAGCGCACGGGCGCAGCGGACGAGTTCCGCTCGAATCTCCACCGCGGCGGCAGCGCGAAGGTGATAAAGATCACGCCCGAGGAACGCTCGACCGCGGTGCGTGCCGCCAAGCGCATGGGGCTCAACGTCTGCGGGGTCGACATGCTGCGGAGCAATCACGGCCCGGTGATCATGGAGGTCAATTCCTCCCCCGGCCTCGAAGGGATCGAGACCGCCACCGGCAAGGACATCGCCGGCCAGATCATCGACTTCATCGCCGCCAATGCCGGCGGGACGACCAAGACCAAGGGGCGGGGGTAGCGGCTCGACTCTGCGTCGGTGCCGCCTTAGCGTGCTGACCGGCAAGGAGGATTAGGCCATGCGGATGACAGGTGCGGCGCGGGTGCTGGCGTTGCTTGGGGCGCTGTTGGGCGCCGGGCCAGTGCTGGCGCAGGCGCCCAAGACCACCCGCGAGGTCAATATCACGCAGGGCTCTGAGGCGGGCTGGATTCCTAGCGAAGAGCTCGAGGCCAAGGCGCTTGCCAGCTGGCAACGGTTCTATGCGCTGATCGAGACGGGGGACGATGATGCAGCTCATGCCATGATGAGCGAAGGGTTCCGAGCGCAATATCCGCTCGCGAAGTTTCGCGCTGACCGCGCCGCAGCTCGCACAAATCGGGGCGCGCTGATCATACGCGATCGCATCAAGCTGACCTGGACCAAGGATAGCCCGGCGGTGCCCTATCCCGGCATTTACCTCGCGATTGATGCCAGCGCGCGGTTTGCAGCTGTGGATCGGTTCTGCGGCTATACGATTCTATATCTCGCTCCCGGCGCGCAGGACTTTGCGGTGATGCGTTTTCAGGAGACCTTCATCGAAAATGCCGCCTTTGCCGATATCGCCGCGACCAGCAGCCCCTTGCAGGCGCTGCTGGTGTGGCGGCTGGCAGCGCGCAGCTGTCCCAATTACAGGCCCGAGCCGTTGCCCGCTACCCTGTCGGAAGGCATCGAATACAGCACTGTTGCCGAAGCCCGCACGGCGGTGGCCGCGCGCGAAGGGATCGAGACAAAGGTCGAGAATGGTTGGACGGTGATCGCGCACCGTGCAAGCTTCTCGGTCTGGTCCTTCGCCCCGGAAGGCGCGCCAACCTCTCCCGCCGTGATCAAACGATGGGTCGAACCGGTGGGCGCGGATAAGTCGAGTGGATCAATCGCAATGATCTGCGAAGGTCAGAAAGCTGCTTGCGATGCAGTATTTGACGAGATGGCTTACAAGAACGGCTTCGTCCCGGTCACTTTCGAAAAATAGGCCCGGCCTCACGCATTCCGCGCCATCAGCCCGCCATCGACCGGGATCGCCACTCCGGTGATGTAGCTCGCCGCCGGGAGCACCAACGACAAGGTGATATGCGCTACCTCCTCGGGCTCGCCGTAGCGCCTCAGGGCGGTGCGGCGTTTGGCGAAGACCACCTTGTGCTCCTCGGCCACCGCATCGGTCATCGCCGTGCGGATCGGGCCTGGGCAGATACAGTTGACGGTGATGCCTTCGGGTCCGAGATCGACCGCAAGGCCGCGCGTGAGCCCGATTACGCCGGTCTTGGCCGCGACATAGGGCGTATCGCCCGGGGTCGCGCCCAAGCCTTCGGTCGATGCGATATTGACGATCCGCGCTGCATCGCTCTGCCGCAGCCACGGCAAAGCGGCGCGCACCATGCGCTGATGCGCCGTCAGCATCACGCCGAGCGCGCGGTGCCACACTTCTTCATAGGCCGGATCATCGAGGGCGCAGAAGCTCGAGATGCCGGCGTTGTTCACTAGAATGTCGATCCGTCCGAAATCGGCGGCGATTGTGGCGATGGTGCCGACGATGGCATCTGCGTCCGCCACATCCAGCGCATAGGCGCGGGCACCGCCCCCGCATTCCTCCGCCACCGCCACGCAGGCGGCACGATCGCGGTCGACCACTGCCACCGCCGCGCCCTCAGCCGCGAACAGCAGGGCGGTAGCCCGGCCCATGCCGCTCGCTGCTCCGGTGACGATCGCGGTGCGTCCCGCAATCGAGCGTGACGGGGATGGGTGGGGCATGGGCGGCTCTCCTCACCAAGCGGGGTCAGCTGCTGAGCCTAGCCGAGACAACCGGGCGCGTCACCTGTCTCCCATTCCCACCAATAATGGCCAATTAGTCCAAGCCAGAGGGGGTGCGAATCGGCTATGGCTCGGCTCCGGGTTGAAGACGGAGGGAATTACATGACAACACGCCATATCCTGCCGCTGGCCGCATTTGCCGGGCTGGCCTTTGCCGCCGCTGTTCCGGCCGCGGCCGAGGATGCCAGCGTCGCCAAGCGGCTTGATCGCGAAGGCCTCAAATACGAGGTTGATAATGATGGCGATTACAAGCTCACCTTCAACTATTCGAAGGAAGGGCGCACCCAGCTGGTGTTCGTCTCGGGAACGACCCAGACCGTGTCCGGCCTGACCGTGCGCGAAGTGTTCTCGCCCGCCGGCCGCGTCGAGAAGGACGGGATCGGCGGCAAGGCCGCGCTCGAACTGCTCTCAGCCTCGGGCCAGCTGAAGATGGGCAGCTGGGAAATCCGCGGCGACGTGCTCTACTTCGTCATCAAGGTGCTCGATAGCGCCACCTCGAGCGAGCTTTCGAGCATGCTCGACATCGCGGCCGAGACCGCTGACGACAAGGAAATCGAACTCTCGGGCGACCGGGACGACCTCTGAGGCAAATGGTGAGGGCGGCGCAGGTCGCCGCCCTTCGCTTTACCGGAACGGCGGTTCGTTAAACGCGCGCAGCTTGCGCGAATGCAAGCGGTCGCCCTCGTCGCGCAGCATCGCGCAGGCGACGATCCCCATCTGGAGGTGGGCGGCGATGGCCTCCTCGTAGAACTTGTTGGCCTGCCCGGGCAGCTTGATCTCGCCATGCAGCGGCTTGTCCGACACGCACAGCAGCGTGCCGTAGGGCACCCGGAAGCGATAGCCTTGCGTGGCGATGGTCGCGCTCTCCATGTCGATCGCGATGGCGCGGCTCTGCGAGAAGCGTTTGGCCGATGACGAGTAGCGCAGCTCCCAGTTGCGATCATCGGTGGTGACGACCGTGCCGGTGCGCATCCGCTGCTTGAGGTTCGCGCCTTGCACGCCCGCGACCTTCTCTGCGGCGAAGGCCATCGCCTGCTGCACTTCGGCAATCGGCGGGATCGGCACTTCGGGCGGGAGCACGGGATCGAGCACGTGATCGTCGCGCAGGTAGGCGTGGGCGAGCACGAAGTCGCCGATCTTCTGGGTTGAGCGCAGGCCCCCGCAGTGGCCGATCATCAGCCATGCGTGCGGACGCAGCACCGCAAGGTGATCGCAGATCGTCTTGGCGTTGGAGGGGCCGACGCCGATGTTGACGAGAGTGATCCCACGCCCGTCCTCGCGGATCAGGTGATAGGCGGGCATCTGGTGGCGGCGCCAGGCGGTATCGTTGAGCTGATCCTGCGCGTGGGTGGTGGGCTCGCGAATGTCGAGCCCGGCAGCGCCGGTCAGCGCGACATAGCCATCCTTGCCGATTTGTGCGGCGCCCCAATTCACGAATTCATCGACATAGCGGTGGTAGTTCGTAAACAGGATGAAGTCCTGAAAATCGCTGACGTCGCTGCCGGTGTAGTGCTTGAGGCGCGCCAGCGAGTAATCGGTGCGCAGGCCATCGAACAGCGAAAGCGGCATGTCGTGGTCGCCGTCGATCTCGATCCCGTCGGCCAGTTCGTCGCCGATCAGCGCCAGGTCGGTCGAAGGGAAGTGCGCGGCGATATCCTGCGGGGCGATCCCGACCATCGCCGCCCCGGCCTCGCCATCGAGCACATAGGGGAAGGGAATCTCCTGCCGCGAGCGGGTGACGGTGACCTCGACTTCATATTCGCTGATGATCAGCGCGAGCTGTTCGGTCAGGTACTGGGTGAAGAGTTCAGGGTGGGTGACGGTGGTGGTGTAGGTGCCCGGCGTCTCCAACCGCCCGAAAGCGCGGCTGCGATCGCGCGGGGCGCCGATGCCGTTGTAGTGCAGCGTGATCTGCGGATAGGCGTAGGAGCCGTCGGTGCGCTTGGCAGGGTCGGGCAGGGTGCCGTCCCGCCCGAAGGCGATGACGTCGTCGCGCAGGGTGCGCACCGCTTCATCGTAATGGCGCTGAAGCTCGGCGAGGATGGCGGGAATGTCGATCATGGCAGTTGTCTCTGCTCCTTTGTTGTTATCGTTGTGTGGCAGCATCTTCGCGATTGCGGGCGCTGTTTACAAGAAGGGCGCGAAGATCGCAGTGATCTTCGCGCCCTGATGTCTTGCGCCTGAGAAGGCTGGACGACTTAGTCGTCCTCGCCGCCTTCGAGCAGTTCGGCCGGAATTTCGCCAGGTTCGAGGCTGGTGTCGATGCGGGTCGCTTCGGCCTGTTCCTCGATCTCGCGCTGCTCGTCGTCGAACATCGCCTTCAGCACGTCGACGCCTTCGCTCTGGAGCTTGGCTTCGTCGTCCGAACGCGCGACGTTGGCCTTCACGGTCACGCGCACTTCGGGGTGAAGGGCCACGATCACGTCATGCATGCCGATGGTTTTGATCGGCGCAGCCAGGATGACCATGCGCTTGTCGACCACATGGCCCTGATCGGCGAGGCCCGACACGATGTCGCGCACGCTGACCGAACCATAAAGCTGGCCGGCGTTCGAAGCGGCGCGGATCAGCACCACTTCTGCGCCTGCAACCTTTTCACCCTGCGCTTCGGCATCGGTGCGGCGGGCGGCGTTTTCGGCCACCAGACGGTCACGGTTGGCTTCGAAGACCTTGCGGTTGGCTTCGTTGGCGCGAAGGGCCTTCTTCTGCGGCAGCAGGAAGTTGCGCGCATAGCCGTCCTTCACGGTGACGACGTCACCGATCGAGCCGAGCTTTTCGATGCGCTCAAGGAGAATGATGTCCATGTCTCTTTCTCCTTACTTCACGATGAAGGGCAGCAGGCCGATCTGGCGCGCGCGCTTGATCGCCTGGGCCAGTTCACGCTGCTTCTTCGCCGAAACGGCGGTGATGCGCGAAGGCACGATCTTGCCACGCTCGGACATGAAGCCCTGCAGCAGGCGCACGTCCTTGTAATCGATCTTGGGGGCATCCTTGGCCGCGAACGGGCAGGACTTGCGGCGGCGGAAAAACGGGCGGGCCATTAGTCGCGCTCCTCACGTGCGTCGCGACGCTTACGCTCGCGCTCGTTCTTGCGCATCATCACGCTGGGGCCTTCCTCGTGTTCTTCCACGCGGATGGTCATGTAGCGGATGACGTCTTCGTTGATACGGGTCTGGCGCTCGAGTTCCGCGATCACCGAGCCGGGGGCGTCGATGTTGAGCAGAACGAAGTGCGCCTTGCGGTTGCGCTCGATCTTGTAGGCGAGCGACTTGAGGCCCCAGGTTTCGGTCTTGGTGACCTTGCCGTTGCCGGCCTCGACGATTTCGGTAGCTTGCGCCGCCAGCGCGTCGACCTGAGCCTGGCTCAGATCCTGACGCGCAAGAAAGACGTGCTCGTACAGAGCCATCTTCTTGTCCTTTCACTCCATGCCGATCGCTGGCTGATCCGCACGTGGCGTGCAGGGCCCCTCCGGCTTTCTTCGATCAATCGCCGGGCGGTTCCCATGCGAAGCGCGGCCCCTTACAGCAACCTTGCGCAATTGCAAGTCTTGCCGTGCGGGAACCGGAGCGGCACCGCTGCGGTTTGACGCTTGCATGATTCGCAAAAGGGGGAATTCCTAGTGCCTTCAGGACTGGTCGCGCTGCTCGACGATATCGCGGTGATCGCCAAGGCTTCGGCCGCCTCGATCGACGACGTTGCCCTTGCCGCGGGGCGGGCGGGGACCAAGACCGCCGGCGTGGTGATCGACGATGCGGCGGTGACGCCGAGCTATGTCACCGGGCTTTCCCCGGCGCGCGAGCTGCCGATCATCTGGAAGATCACCAAGGGCAGTCTCAAGAACAAGCTGGTGTTCCTGCTGCCGGGTGCGCTGCTGCTTTCCGAGTTCCTCCCCCAGGCGATCGTCTGGCTGCTGCTGCTGGGCGGCTCCTTCCTCGCCTACGAGGGTGCGGAGAAGGTCATGGAGAAGCTCGGCGCGGACAAGCACGGCGAGACGCTCGAGGACGAGATCACCGATCCGGTCGCCTTCGAGAACGAGCGCGTGGGCGGGGCAATCCGGACCGACCTGATCCTCTCGGCCGAGATCATGGCGATTGCCCTGGCCGAGGTCGCCGACGAATCGCTGGTGATGCGCGGCGCGGTGCTGGCGCTGGTCGCGGTGGCGGTGACGGTCGGCGTCTATGGTGTCGTCGGGTTGATCGTGAAGCTCGATGACATCGGGCTCCATCTCACCAAGCAGGCCAGCAAGGCGGCACAAGGCTTCGGGCGCTTCCTGCTGCGCTTCGTGCCCAAGCTCTTGGTCACGCTCTCGGTGGTCGGCACGGTGGCGATGCTGTGGGTGGGCGGTCACATCGTGGTCGACAGCCTGCACAAGCTGGGCTGGGACGGGCTCTATGCCCCAATCCATGCCGCCGAACACGCGGTGCACGAAGTGAGCGGCGCGGCAGGCGGCGTGCTGGGCTGGCTCACGGCGACCACGCTGTCGGCGATCGTCGGCCTCGTGCTGGGGAGCGTGATCGCCTTCGTCCTGCACAAAGTGCTGGGTGTCGGCGCAGGCGAGGGGCACTAAGCCTGCGAGCATGACCAAGCCTGTCCTTTACACCTGCGCGCGCTCGCGGGGCCTGCGCGCGACCTGGGCCGCCGAGGAAGCCGGGGTCGACATCGACCTGAAAATCCTCCCCTTCCCGCCGCGCTACCTCGCGCCCGAATACCTCGCGATCAATCCGCTCGGCACGGTGCCGATGCTGGTCGATGGCGACAGCCGCATGACCGAGAGCTGCGCCATCGCGCACTACCTCGCCAGCAAGGACGGCCCTTCGGACCTCGTCATCGCCCCGGGCGAGGCTGACTACGCCGAATATTGCGACTTCACCTACCACGCCGATGCGACGATCACCTTCCCGCAGACCGTCTACATGCGCTTCGTCCTTTTCGAGAAGGACAAGGGGCTGGGGGAGGCGGGCCACGCCTACGCCAAGTGGTACTGGAAGCGCCTCGTGAAGGTCGAACAGCGCCTCGCGGGCCGCGAATACCTGTGCGGCGACCGCTTCACCGTGGCCGACATCTGCGTCGGCTACGCGCTGATCCTGTCGCAAAGCGTGGGGCTGGACGAAGGCGTGCCCGAGAGCCTCAAGGCCTACCGCGAGCGGCTGACCGCGCGGCCCGGATACCAGCGGGCCTTGGCGCGCGAGGAAGCGGGGCGAAAGGCGCTCGGCGCTTGACACGCCCTCGCGGCTCAACCGGGCTTAATCGCGAGAAAATACTGCCTAATTAACCTGATAGTCTTATGATCCGCCCTGAAGCATTCTGTGAAACCACTGAATTTCATCGTGGGCTGGTAACGAGATGGCCCAAGGGCATTGAGCAGGTCTCTCTCGTGAGCGAGGGCGTCTAACTCGCTCTCCATTGTGATAGAGCCGATGTACCTCCACATGTAAGGTTGCCGTTGGAGTTTTCTCGACGCCAAAAGGGCAGACTGCAGCGTCTCGACCGGGGTCGGCTCATGACCGCATGGCAGGACTGGTAGCCCAAAAGCATGGCGAGCTTTCAGATCAGATGTTACCCCAATCTTATAAAAAGACTCTTCGTCAAGTTGGGATTTGAGATTCGCTAAATACAGAGTATTTTTTTGTCTTGGCATGTTTTTAAATCCAGAGTTATTCATCTATAATTAGGAATATCATAAGATAATCGCGGTCGACAATATTTAGTTTTTGCTTGTCTCCTTTCGTTTCTAATATCGGGAGTGTGGCTCGTTCCGAATGCTCGCGACTGGCGTAGGATCTCGTTACCGACTAAGTTCGCGCTCTCTCACGAAACAATGCCCCGTCCCGCGGGTTATCGGGTCGTTACCTCGGCACCGCCACCACCTCCACGCGAATGGAACCCCTCACACGTGCGCCTTCAGATCCATGTGCAGCTCGACTACGGCCTCCCGCGCGTCTGCGATCTGTTGCTCCAGATCGAGGCTGCCGCGATCCCCGAACAGCGCATCGAGGCCTCGCAGCTCGACCTGTCTCCCTGCATCCATTTCGCCCGCGTTCCGGCGCAGGATCACATCGGTGAGCGCATCTGGCTGAGGAAGGAGGGCCAGCTGCGCGTCGATTACCGCGCGGTCGTCAGCATCGAGCGGATCGTGCGTGACCCTGCCACGCTGCCTGCGCTCCCGCCGCACCGTCTGCCGGGCGAGACGGTGCAGTACCTCTTGCCCTCGCGCTATTGCCCCTCGCACCAGTTCACCGATTTCGTCGAGAGCCAGTTCGGCGCGCTGGAGGGCGGCGCGAAGCTGATGGCGATGCGCGACTGGGTCGCCGGGCACCTGTCCTATGTGCCGGGCTCAAGCCATTCGGAGACCAACGCGATCGACACCTTCCATGGCGGGCAGGGCGTGTGCCGCGACTATGCGCACCTGCTGGTCACGCTGGCCCGCGCCGGCGAGATCCCGGCGCGCTTCGCCAGTGTCTATGCGCCCGGCGTGAACCCGCCCGATTTTCACGCGGTGGCCGAGGTCTTCCTCGGCGGCGAATGGCACTTGGTCGATGCGACAGGCATGGCCAAGGAGGCCGAGATGGCCAAGATCGGCATCGGGCGCGACAGCGGCGATGTCGCCTTCCTCACCGCCTTCGGACCTCTGATGCTCAACAGCCAGAGCGTCGCTGTGACGGCGCTCGAAGGCTGAGGCTCAGGCCGCCTGATCGGGCGTGACGGGGCGCGCCGAAAGCTCGCGCCTGAGCAGCTTGCCGATCGGGTCGCGCGGGAGCCGGTCCACGAATTCGATATAGCGCGGGCGCTTGTAGCCGGCGATCTGGCCCTTGAAGCGCAGCGTTATCTCCTCGCGGGTGAGCGTGTGGCCGGGCTTGAGCACCACGAAGGCCTTCACCGCTTCGCCCCACTGCTTGTCGGGCACCCCGCAGCAGCCTGCGTCGGCGACCTCGGGCATGGCGGCGAAGATGGCGTCCACTTCCGCCGGATAGACGTTCTCGCCGCCGGTCTTGATGAGCTCCTTGGCGCGGCCGAGCAGGTAGCCGCGACCGCGTTCGTCCATCGTGCCGAGATCGCCGGTGCGCAGCCAGCCGTGGCCCAATGCCGCCTCGCTCGCCTCCGGATTGCGCCAATAGCCGAGCATCACCGAGGGGCCTCGCAGGCACAGCTCGCCCTCCTCGCCGGGGGGGAGGTGGTTCCCTTCCGGGTCGAGCACGGTCATGGTCACATGCGGCAGCGTCCAGCCGATCGAGCGGGGGCTCTCGAGCATGTCGGCATAGTCGATGAAGGTCGCAAAGCCGCAGATCTCGGTCTGGCCGTAGCCGCCGACGACGCGGGCGTCCCAGTCCTTTTCGATGAACTCGTACATCTGCGGCCGGCCCATGCCTGCGCCCCCGGTGTAGTTGGTGAGCGGCATCCTGCCTTCACGCACGGGGTTCATGGCGGCCCACGGGAAGCAGATCGTCGGGAAGGCGCTGGTGGTGGTGCAGCCCTCGCGGTGGAGCAGCTTGAGGATCGCGGCATTGTCGTCATCGCGCCCCGCGAAGACCGAGGTGCCCCCGCAGGCGAGCATCGCGGCGACCTGCTGCATGCCCACGACATGGAACAGCGGGTTGACCGAGAGCAGCACCTCTTCATGGGTGAAGCGCCGATGTTGCGCGAAGCCGAGCGCCGCGCTCGCGACTGCGCTCCCGGCCTGAAGGCAGCCCTTGGGCTTGCCCGTCGTGCCGCTGGTGTACATCATGTAGAGCGGACGATCGGGCGCGAGGCCGAGGCCCAGATCATATACGTGCTGGATCGGGCCGAGCGTGGTTCCTGCAACCGTTTCGAAAAACCCGTCCGCCGCGTGTGTTTCATCCACCTGGTGGACTTCGCCAGCCTCTGCTTCGGCCAAAAGCGAAAGAAAGCGCGGGTTCACGAAGGTCATCGCGGGCTCGGCATTGCCGCAGATCCACGCGATCTCGGCAGGGGCAAGCCGCCAGTTGAGCAGCACCGAAATCGCCCCGATCCTTGCCGAGGCGAGGAGAGCGGTGAGGTAGGGCGCGCCGTCGGTCAGGAGCAGCGCGATGCGGTCGCCCGGGCCGATGCCCCGCGCCAGCATCCAGCGGGCGAGGTTGGTGACCCGCGCATCGACCTCGGCCCAGGTCAGGCGCTGGTTGCCATCGACCGTGGCGAGGCGGTGGGCATGGCGTGCGGCGCAGTTCGCCAGCAGCGTGTCGAGCGAGAAATCGCGGGGGTGCATGGGCGCGAAACTAGCCGTGCCGGCGGATTGCAGCCATCAGCGATTTTGCGAAGGCGTCGCCGCCAGATCGCGTCCGCAGCGGGTGCAGGTGCGGTTCGGCCAGGGCACCACGAACACCCCACGGAAGAAGGCGTTCTTGCCGCACTCGGGGCAGTTGAAGCGCAGCATCGGGGCGTTGGCGAGCAGCAGCATGACGATCGCGGCGGCGAAGGCGATGCTGGAGTGGCCGTAGAACCGGTCCACCGCCAGCACCAGCAGCACCGCCAGTGCCGTCACGCCGAGCATCCGCCGTGCATGGCGCGCGGCACGTGCGTAGAGGCTCTTTGGGACGCTCAGGGCAGGCGGGCGAGGATCGATTGCGCGAACTCCGTCAGCGTGTCGTCGCGCGCGCCCATCACGGCGATCCGGTCGCCGGGCCGGGCGAGGGCGAGCATGCGCGCTCCGCAGGCCTCACGGTCCGCGATGTATTCGGCATGGCCGCCCGCGGCGTTGACGAGGTCCGCGATCCGCTCGCTGCCGATGCTGCGGTCGACCGTGCCGCCGAAATAGACGGGGTCGCACAGGATGGTCACATCCTCGGGGCCGAGCACCCGGGCGAAGGTCTTCGCCAGCTCCTCGCCCATCTGGCGCAAGGGGCCGTAGCCATGGGGCTGGAAGAAGGCGATCACCCGGCCGGGAGTCGCCTTAAGGGTGCGCAGGGTGGCGGCGCATTTTTCGGGATTGTGGCCGAAGTCGTCGATCACGGTGATGCCCGAAGGCGAGGTGCCGATCACGTCGAAGCGCCGCGCTAACCCTGCAAAGCTGCGCAGCGCGAAGGCAGCCTGTTCGACCTTGACCCCGGCAGCATGGGCCGCCGCGATCGCTGCCAGCGCGTTCGAGAGGTTGTGGAGGCCCGGCATCGGCACGCTCAGCGGGAAGGCCTCGCGCCGCCGGTTGTCGATCAGCACCGCCTCGATGGCCTGCTGCGTCTGCACGATAGTGTCCGGATCGATGGTCAGGTCAGCATCGCCTGCCTTCAAGCCGAAGGTCACAACGTCCTTGGCGCGGGTTGCGAGATATCCGGCTTCCGCGCTGTCGACATTGATCACCGCCCGGCCCGACGCTGCGACATAGTTGCCGAACAGCACCCGCAGTTCCTCGATGCTCTTGTGATCGAGGCTGACGTTGAGCAGCACGCCCACGCTCGGCCGGTACAGCGCGATCGAACCGTCGCTTTCGTCGACTTCGCTCACGAACAGCCCCGGCGCTCCGATCCGGGCGCTGGCATAGGGGTTCTGCGGCGAGACGAAGTTCTTCATCACCGCGCCGTTCATGACGGTGGGGTTGTGGCCTGCCTCGCTGAAGATCCACGCGATCATTCCCGTGACCGTCGACTTGCCCGAGGTTCCGGCGACCGCGACCGAGCAATAGGACGCGTTGAACAGGCGGGAGAGAAGTTCGGCGCGGCTCAGCCGCTCGCAGCCCAGCGCCTTGGCACGCGCAACTTCGGGCACGCTGTCCTCGATCGCGGCCGAGGCGATCAGCACCTGATCGGGCGAGGTGACCCCGCTGCCGTCCTGCGGGAACAGCGTGAAGCCGTTCGCTTCGAGCCAGGCGAATTTATCCGGTGAACGGCCCTGATCGCGGCTGCGGTCCGAGCCTGCCACGGGATGACCGAGCCCGTGCGCGATCTGCGCGAGCGGCAGCATCCCGGATCCGCCGATGCCGCAGAAGAACAGCGGCCGCTCTGAAAGCGGCCCGGCGTCGGACGCGTTATCCATATGGCGTTTACGGATATTGGCTTGCGCGCCCCCTGACAAGCGCCATAGGCTGGGGTGCATGACGAATATCGCCATCTGTGCACCGGCCACCCCGATCACGCGCGAGCATCAGGCCGCGCTCGAGGCGCTGGTCGCGGCCGAGTATCCCGCGCACCGCGTCACTTTCCACGACCAGTGCTTCGAGCGCGCGGGTCACTTTGCCGGAGATGACCTGAGGCGCCTCACGGCCCTGCTCGAATGCGCCAACGACCCGGCCTTCGATGTCGTGTGGTTCGCCAAGGGTGGCTACGGATCGAACCGCATCGCGGAAGCGGCCATCGCGCAGATGAACCGCAGCGCGCGGGCCAAGACCTATGTCGGTTTCTCGGACGCCGGGTATCTGCTGGGCGCGCTCTACCGGGCGGGGATCGGCCAGAGCGTGCACGGCCACATGCCGGTGAGCGTGCGCTCGGACGGGGGCAAGGAGGCGATCCGGCGGGTGCTGGACTGGCTGCAGGGGGACACCAGCGGGGTCGAACCGAGCCTCGACGGGATCACGCCCGTGGCCGCGTTCAACCTCATCACCCTCGCGATGATGACCGGCAGCCCGCTGATGCCCGATCTTGCCGGCCATGTGCTGATGGTCGAGGAGGTCAGCGAATACATGTATTCGATCGACCGGCTGTTCTTCCACCTTGCCGGCACGCTCCCGCGATTGAAGGGCCTGAGGCTCGGCTTCGTCACCGACGTGCCGGAGAACGTGTTCGAATTCGGGCAGGGCGAAGAGGACATTGCCCGCTTCTGGTGCGACCGGGCGGGCATTCCCTATCTGGGCCGCGCGCTGATCGGGCACACCTCTGCCAACAGGGTTGTGCCCTTCGGCCTTGCCAGCCCGCCCGCGCGGACGTAACGGCGCCCCCCAAAACACGGCAAAGTCGGGGTCAGCAATGCGCGCGTTCATCTTTCCGGGTCAGGGTAGTCAGAAGGTCGGCATGGGCACCGAACTCGCTGAAGCGAGCGCGGCCGCCTGCGACGTGTTCGGCGAGGTCGACGAGGCATTGCGCCAGAACCTCACGGCGCTGATGCGCGAAGGGCCCGAAGACCGACTCACCCTCACCGAAAATGCTCAGCCGGCGATCATGGCGAATGCCATCGCCACGCTTCGGGTGCTCGAGCATGACTTCGGAGTGAAGCTTGCCGAGCACGGCCACTGCGTCGCGGGCCATTCGCTCGGCGAATACACTGCGCTTGCCGCGGTCAATGCCTTCGGGCTCGCCGAGACTGCGCGGCTCCTCAAGCTGCGCGGCTGGTCGATGCAGAAGGCGGTGCCGGTGGGCGAGGGGACTATGGCCGTGCTGCTCGGCGCCGATATCGATCAGGCCAAGGCGCTTGCAGAGGCGGCTGCGCAGGGCGAGGTCTGCGAGGTCGCCAACGACAATGATCCCTCGCAGGTCGTGCTGTCGGGCCACACCGGCGCGATCGAACGGGCGGTCGCGCTCACCAAGGAGCACGGGATCAAGCGCGGCATGATCCTCAACGTCTCCGCGCCCTTCCACTCCTCGCTGATGCAGCCTGCCGCCGAGCGCATGGCCCACGCCCTTGCCGCGACGCCCCCCAGGGCGTTCGCGCTCCCGCTCTACGCCAACGTCACCGCCGCGCCCGTCACCGACCCCGAGGAGGAGCGCACGCTGCTGGTCGAGCAGGTCACCGGCCGCGTGCGCTGGCGCGAGACGGTGCTTGCCATGCGCGCCGATGGGGTCGAACACTTCGTCGAGCTTGGCGGCAAGGTGGTGGGGCCGATGGTCAGCCGGACCGACCGCGAGGCGCAGGTGACCAGCCTCGTGACCATGCAGGACCTCGAGGCTTTCGCGAAGGAGATCGCGTGATGTTTTCACTTCAAGGCATGAACGCCCTCGTCACCGGTGCATCGGGGGGGATCGGCTCGTCGATCGCCCATGCGCTGGCAGCGCAAGGCGCAAGGCTCGCATTGTCGGGATCAAACGCGGCCAAGCTGCGCGCCTTCCGCGACGAGCTCAATGAAACCTATGCGCATCACGATCACGACGGGCATGTCGAGATCACCTGCGATCTCGGCAACCAGACGCAGGTCGAGGAACTGATCCCGGCGATGCTGGGCACGCTTGGGACGGTCGACATCCTCGTCAACAATGCCGGCATCACTCGCGACAATCTCGGGATGCGGATGAAGGACGATGAGTGGGATCAGGTGATCCGCATCAACCTCGAGGCGGCTTTCCGCCTGATGCGCGCAGCGGCCAAGCCGATGATGAAGGCGCGCTTCGGCCGGATCGTCAACATCACCAGCGTGGTGGGCGCGACCGGCAATCCGGGGCAGATGAACTACTGCGCCGCCAAGGCGGGCCTCACCGGCATGACCAAGGCTTTCGCACAGGAAGTCGCCAGCCGCGGGATCACCGCCAACTGCGTCGCCCCCGGTTTCATCCGGACGGCAATGACCTCTGCGCTCGACGAGAAGCAGCAGGCGGCCATCAACGGGCGCATTCCGATGGGCCGGATGGGCGAGGGCGCTGAAATCGGCGCAGCGGTTGCCTTCCTCGCCAGCCGCGAGGCCGCTTACGTGACCGGCGAGACGCTGCACGTGAATGGCGGGATGGCGATGCTCTGAAAGGGCCTGGAGGCGCTCTCGGACACTTGGGCGCCCCTTATCCCCAGCGGAAACGGTCCGCGCAAACCCGCCAACTTGCCCGTTTTTGCACCTTCGCTAAGGTTTTCACGCAATTTCCGGCGTCTTGGGGCGATTCCATGCGCCCTGTCGCCACAGACAGGAACGATAGGGACAAGCGATGAAGGCCACGATCGAACGCGCTACGCTGCTGCGGTGCCTTTCCCATGTTCAATCCGTGGTGGAACGCCGCAACACTATTCCCATCCTGTCCAACGTGCTGATCGACGCGAGCGACGGCGGATCGGTCCGCGTCATGGCGACCGATCTCGATCTGCAGGTCGTCGAGACCATGTCGGCCGCCTCGGTTGACCAGCCCGGCGCGATCACGGTCTCGGCGCACCTGCTCTTCGACATCGCGCGCAAGCTTCCCGAGGGCAGCCAGGTCAGCCTCACCACCAGCGACAACCGGCTGGAGGTCAAGGCGGGGCGCTCCAACTTCAAGCTGCCGACCCTGCCGCGTGACGACTTCCCGGTGATCGTCGAGGGCGACCTTCCGACCAGCTTCGAACTGCCCGCGCGCCTGCTCGCCGAATTGATCGATCGCACCCGCTTCGCGATTTCGACCGAGGAAACGCGCTACTACCTCAACGGGATCTTCCTGCACGTCACCGACGAGGACGAACCGCTCCTCAAGGCCGCCGCGACCGACGGCCACCGTCTCGCCCGCTTCACGCTGCCGCGCCCCGAAGGCGCCGCCGGGATGCCGGACGTGATCGTGCCGCGCAAAGCCGTGGGCGAGCTGCGCAAGCTGCTCGACGAGGCGCTCGACAGCAACGTGATGATCGACCTCAGCGCGAGCAAGATCCGCTTCGCGCTGGGCGGCGAGGGCGGGGTGGTGCTCACCTCCAAGCTGATCGACGGGACCTTCCCCGATTACAGCCGCGTGATCCCGACCGCCAACGACAAGCTGCTCAAGGTCGATCCCAAGCTGTTCTATTCGGGCGTTGACCGCGTTGCGACCATCGCCACCGAAAAGACCCGGGCGGTCAAGATCGGGCTGGACCACGACCGCGTGACGCTTTCGGTCACCTCGCCCGACAACGGCACGGCTGCCGAGGAACTCGCTGCCGAATACCGCGCGGAAGGGCTCGAGATCGGCTTCAACGCCAATTACCTCAAGGACATCCTCGGGCAGATCGACGGCGATACGGTGGAGCTTCACCTCGCCGATGCCGGCGCGCCGACGCTGATCCGCGAGAACGACAGCTCGCGTGCGCTTTACGTCCTGATGCCGATGCGGGTGTGATCCCCGCCGCCGAGGAGGGGAACTGCCCATGAATGCTACCCAGGTTCACGTCCGCAAGGGCGCTCTCACTGACGCCGTGCTCGCCGAAGTCCCGCTGGGCCCGCTCGCCGAAGGCGCGGTGCGGCTTGCCATCGAGAGCTTCTCGGTCACCGCCAACAACGTCACCTATGCTGTGGTCGGCGACGGCTTCAAATATTGGGACTTCTTCCCCGCTCCCGAAGGCCTCGGCATCGTGCCGATGTGGGGCCATGCGCGGGTTGTCGAGAGCCGCCACTCCGACATCGCGGTCGGCGAGCGGGTCTATGGCTATCTGCCCATGGCGAGCCACCTCGACGTGCTGCCGGGCCGGATCAGCGCCGGGGGCTTTACCGACACCGCCGCGCACCGCCAGCCGATGAGCCCGGTCTACAACAGCTACACCCGGCTTGCTGCCGATCCCGAGCACGATCCCGGCCGCGAGGCGGAACGGATGATCTTCGGACCCTTGTTCCGCACCGGGTTCCTGATCGAGTATTTCCTGCGTGGGGAAGGCTGGTTCGGGGCCGAACAGCTGGTCGTCACCAGTGCCTCTTCCAAGACGGCGATGGGGCTCGCCAGCGTCGCGCGGCAGTCCTCGCCGGGGATCAGGCGCATCGGCCTGACCTCGAAGGGCAATGTCGCCTTCGTCGAGGCGAGCGGACTTTACGACGAGGTCGTCGCCTATGACGATCTCGATAAATTGGAGGTGCTGCGGACGGTGAGCGTCGACTTCGCCGGCAACGCGGACCTGCTGGCGCGGATCCACCGCCACTTCGATGCGGCCCTCGCGCATTCGGTGCTGGTCGGGGCGACGCACATCGAGGCGCGTTCGGTGTTCGGCAAGAGCGAGCCGCTGCCGGGTCCCAAGCCCGCGCTGTTCTTCGCCCCCGATCACGCGGTCGCCTTCTTCAAGGCGCACGGGCCCGAGGAAGGCGGCAAGCTGGTCGCGGCCGCCTGGCGCGAGTTCCTGAAGGCCGCCGAGGGCACGATCGCGATCGAGCGCCATCAGGGCCTCGATGCGGCGCGCAGCGTGTTTACCGCGATGCTGGCGGGCCAGATCGACCCGGCCAAGGGCATCGTGATCGAGCCCTGAGCGGGACGGTTACTCCGCCGCCTCGGCGAGCTCCACCCGCTGCGGCCCGCGGATCAGGCCACCGGGTGTCTCGCCCGTCCACTGGCCGTCGCGGAAGGTGACGACCCCGCTCTTGATCGTCGCCACATAGCCGTCGGCCTTCTGGAGCAGCCGCTTGCCGCCTGCGGGAAGGTCGAAGGCGAGCCACGGCTTGCCGAGTTTGAGCTGGTCCATGTCGATGATGTTGAGATCGGCGAGGTAGCCGGGCGCGATCACGCCGCGATCCTCGAGGCCGTAGAGCACCGCGGTGTCTCGGCACTGACGCTTGATTGCCTGTTCGAGGCTAATCCGCGCACCGCGCTTGCGGCTCTTCACCCAGTGTTCGAGCATGAAGGTGGGCGAAGCAGCATCGCAGATCGTCCCGCAATGCGCGCCGCCGTCGGACAGCGAATTGACCGTATCGTCGGCATGCTGGAGCGGGTGCAGGAAATCGAGATTGCCGTCGGCGTAGTTGAGGATCGGCAGGTAGATGAACCCCTTGGCGTCGTCGCGGCACAGCAGGTCATAGGCATATTCCTGCGGCGCAACTCCCGCTGCCAGCGCGCGCGCATTGATGCTCGCGTCGGCGGCCGGTTCGTAGTCGAAATCGGGGTCCATCTCGTATTGCAGGCTCCAGCCCATGCTGATCGCCATCACTACCCCGCCGATGTCCTTGGGCGCGTCGGTGTAGTCATTGGGCTCGGCGAGCATTCGCGCCTTGAACGCCGGGTCGAGCAGCTTAGCCTTCTGCGCCTCCCAGGGCAGGTCGGCGATCGCCATCCAGCTCGGGCGGAAGCGGAAGGGGTGGACGGTGCCCTGCCAGGCCATCACGATCCCGTTGCCGCGCAGCGCGATCTGGGCGACGATGTTCGCGCCGTTGTCGTTCTCGGCACGCATCGCGGCGATCTGCTCGTCGAGGGGCAGTTCCTTGGCGATCGATTGCAGCGCGGCGAAGGTCACGGGGATGCCGGCCTCTCGGCTGAGCTGCCCCATCCAGCCGAACTCGTTCCATTCGCGCTTCAGGTCGCTGGCAATCTCGAAAACCGCGTGGCCGCCTGCCGCCCGGGCACGGCCCATCGCCTTGCCGATGGCGATCAGCTCCTCGGCGGTGGCGGTGGTGCCTGGGACGAGCTCGCCATCGACGGATTTGTGCAGCACCGTGCGCGAGGTCGAGAAGCCGAGCGCCCCGGCGCGCACGCCTTCCTCGACGATGGCGCTCATCGCGGCGATATCCTCAGGGGTGGGCACGGCGCCGGGCTGCTCGCGCTCGCCCAGCACATAGGCGCGCACCGCGCCGTGGGGCACGTGGGTGCCGATATCGACGGTGCGGGGGAGCTTCTCCAGCGCGTCAAGATATTCGGGGAAGGTCTCCCAGTTCCACGTGATCCCCTCGGCGAGCGCCGTTCCGGGGATATCCTCGACGCCTTCCATGAGGCTGATCAGCCACTCGTGACGGTCAGGACGGGCAGGGGCGAAGCCGACGCCGCAGTTGCCCATGACCACCGTGGTTACCCCGTGCCAGCTCGAAGGCGCCATCTCCTGGTCCCAGGTGGCCTGACCGTCATAATGCGTGTGGATGTCGACGAAGCCGGGAGCGACGACCTTGCCTGACGCGTCGATCTCCTCCGCGGCGCCGCCCTCGATCCGGCCCACGGCGGCGATCAGGCCGTTCCTGACGGCGACGTCGCCGGTGAAAGCGGGGGCTCCGGTCCCGTCGACGATCGTTCCGCCGCGGATGATGAGGTCGTAATTCGCCATGGCTCTCTCCCTAGGGAGGAGAGGATGAAGCAAAGTGAAAGGTCCTACAAGGGGCAGTCGGTTCGTGTATGACCAGCAGGATGGGCCGCGCTCGTACCAGCGCGCCAAGGAGAATTACGATGGTCAAGGCAATATGGAACGGCGTCCTCATCGCCGAAAGCGACGAGACCGTGGTCGTGGAAGGCAACCACTACTTCCCGCGAGCGTCCGTCAAGGCCGACCTGCTGACGGACAGCACGACCACCACCCATTGCCCGTGGAAAGGGACCGCGCGCTATCACAGCATCACCGCAGGCGGGGCGACCAACACCGATGCGGCCTGGTACTACCCCGAGCCCAAGGCGGCCGCATCCCAGATCAAGGACCGGATCGCCTTCTGGCGCGGAGTCGTGGTTTCCTGACGGACCGGGGCGGCTACCCTAGGCCGCCGCCCGCTTCGCCTCTTTCGCGGTATCGGCCATGTCGAGGAAGTCGCGGATCACCGCGACGCTCTCGTCGGCATGGGTGAGCAGGAACAGGTGCCCGCCGCCCTTGAAGGTTTCGAGCCGCGAGTGCGGGATCATCGCCTTCAGGATCTTGCCGTTGACGAGCGGCACGATCTGGTCGTCCTCGCCCATCATGATCAGCGTCTCCTTCTTGAGGAAGGGGAGTGCCGGTAGGCTCGTCCAGCCCATCATGCACATCAACTGGTACACGTAGCCACGCGGGGAAGGGGGCTTCAACCGGCTGATATGACTGGACTTGTGATCCTGGCCCGCTGTCTCGGTCAGCCCGCCGTAGAGCGTCTTGAAGTGCTTCGCCATGAAGTCGGGATCCACGTAGCGGCGCGGATCGGCCATCTTGGTGAAGGCGGCCGGATTGCCCGGCACCATCACCATGCCCGGCGTGGTGGCGATCAGCGTCAGGCGGCGGGTGCGGCCTGGATGCTGGAGCGCAAAGTGCTGCGCCATGGCGCCGCCCCACGAGACGCCCATCACGTCCACCTCGTCGAGCCCGTACTTGTCGAGCAGCTGCGAGGCCGTCCAGCTCATGGTGAAGGGATTGTAGGGCACCAGCGGGTCGGGCGATTCGCCCGTTCCCGGCATGTCGAACATGATGAAGCCGCGTTCGGGCATGGCGGCGGCGAGGGGGGCGACCGCCTCGATATTCGCGCCGATGCCGTTGAAGAACAGGATCGGGAGATGGTCGGAGGGCATATCGAGCCGCCAGGTCGCAGTCCGTAGCGTCCGGCCGCCCACCTGGCTCATCGAGACGACCGCGTCGTCCATGGGATTGGTCACGTATTCACGTCCTTTCATGCGCTCCCGCGGGGGCCCTCTCATGGCCCCGCAAAGAAGCGGGTTGGGCGCGCACACCGATCCCAATAGCACGCGCGCCCACAAGCTTGCGCGCGGCCCCGGAGTGTCCGGAGGGCCCAAACGCGCCGATCCTGTATCAGACTTCTTCGACGACGTAGAGTCCCGGGGCCGCCTCCATCGGATGGAACGTGTCGTTCCCGAGAGCGGCGGGGGCGGTCTTCTTCTTGCCCGAGCGGGCCTGCACCCACTCCATCCACAGCGGCCACCAGCTTCCCTTGACCTCCTCGGTGCCCTGCAACCACTCGTCGGCGGTCGCGGGGAGCTTGCCCTTCTTGGCCTGCACAAAATACTTGGCCTTGGGGTTTCCGGGGGGGTTGAGGATCGCCTGCATGTGGCCGCTCTGCGAGAGCACGTAGGTCACGTCCTTCGATCCGAACAGCTGGGTGGAACGGTAGGTCGCCTTCCACGGCGTGATGTGATCGGTCACCCCGCCGAGGATGAACAGGTCGGCGGTCACCTTGCTGAGATCGACCTTGTGGCCCGCCATCTCGACCTCGCCCTGCTTGGTGAAGGCGAGCGTTTCGAACAGCGTCAGGAAATCACCCATCAGGCTCGAGGACAGGTTGGTCGCATCCGCGTTCCAGAACAACACGTCGAAGGCCGGCGGGTCCTGCCCGAGCAGGTAGTTGTTGATGACATAGTTCCAGATGAGATCGTTGGGCCTGAGCCAAGCAAAGCCGCGGGCAAGGTCGTCGGCCTTGATGATACCGGCCTTCATTGCGCGCTGGCGGGCGAGCTGCATCCCGTTCTCGCTGACCAGCGATCCGGCTTCGATGTCGGTCGGCTTGGGGTGAAGCACGCAGACCATCAGCGTCAGCGAGCCAAGGATCGGGTTGCCGGTCGCGGCAAGCTTGGACGCGAGAACCGAGGCGGTCTGCCCGCCCGAACAGCCCGCCGAGACGTTAACCTTCTTCGATCCTGTGATCGACGCGACCACTTCGAGCGCCTTCTCGCAGGCCGCGATGTAATCGGCCATCCCCCAGTGCCCTTGCTCCTTGGTGGGATTGCGCCACGAGATCACGAACGTCTGGACGCCGTTGTCGACCTGCCACTTGATCACAGATTTGTCCGGGCTGAGATCGTTGATGTACATCTTGTTGATCTGCGGCGGAATTGTCAGCTGCGGGATCTCGTAAACCTCGGTGGTGGTGGGCGCGTATTGCAGCACCTCCATGATCTCGTCACGATAGACGACGCTGCCCTTGGAGGTCGCGACGTTCTCGCCCAGCTTGAAGGGACGCTTGTCGACCTGGCTGACCATGCCCTTGTTGTGGACGAGGTCGTTATAGGCGTTCTGAAGCCCCTTGATGAGGCTCAATCCGCCCGAATTGATGATCTGCTTCTGCGCGGTGGGGTTGCCGACCAGGGTGTTGGTCGGGGCAAGGCCATCGAGGATGATGTTGGCGATGAAGTTCGCGCGGTTCCTCTCCAGCTCGTCGAGCTCGAGCTCCTCGAGCCAGCCCTTCATCCCCTTCTGCACGGCCAGGTAATACTGCGCACCGGCGCGAAAGAAGGGGTTGTATTGCCACGCCGGATCCATGAACCGCTTGTCCTTGGGATCGGGGGCGAGCTCGCTCTTGCCGGTGAGGATCTTCACCATGTCCTGCGCCATCGCGGTCCCGTGGCGGATGAAGCGCGAAGGGTCGGTGGCGGTTTCGCGCAGCAGCAGCGCGACCGCGCTGACGAAGTCCTCGCGTGCCACGCCGATCAGCGGGCCGAGGGCATTGGTGGACTGGGCTGCTTCGTTCTCGAGCTTCACTTCGCTGCGTGCCATGGGATCCCCTTTTGCAGGCCTTGCGTCCGCCGCTCATGACGGCAACCGGTTAACGCGGCCTCGGGCGCCAGAATGCAGCCTCGCATGGCAAGTTGCAAGCATCGCGGGGGCGCGAGCGGGGCACCGTTCCAACTATCCTGAAAGAATTAGGCATCCCGATTAACGCTTTTCTCAGCCCTCCGATGGCATGGGGAAGCATGGCTGGGGCACCAATAAGAAAATTCGCTACCAATAATCCGCGACCCCTCGGTTCGGGACGCGACCTGCATTCCGTGGCAAGCGCGAAAGCCGACGCCGAGAGCGGCGACCAGCGCGGCCGCGGCGACCGGCGCGGCGGCGAGCGCACCCGCGTCGAGGCGACGAGCGGGTTCAAGCCGGCGATCGACGAGCCGGCAAGCGAGCAGAATTTCTTCCTTCCCCGGCAGGCCGGCGGGATGACCCTGTTCCTGGTCGGCGCCTATGCGATCGCGGCCATCGTGTTCCAGGGCATTCCCTCGACCAGGACCTGCGGCATGGCGCTCGCCTCGGCGGCCTTGTTCGCCTGTGGCACGCTGTTCGCCGAGACCGAGCGCCGGGCTGAAACCGTGAGCGCCTTGCGCCTCGGGATTGTGTTCGTAGGCATCGTCCTGCCGATGGCATGCGCCGGGCTCGCACTTGCCGCATGGGTTGGCGAAGGGCTGCCCTGGCAATGGGCGATCGGCACAATGGTGTGCATCAACGCCGCCGCCGCGGCGCTGTTCGACATGCGGATCATCTCTCTGTTCTGCGCCAAGATCGCGAGCTGGGCGGGGTTTGCCGTGATGGTTCCATCGCCGGTAACCTACGCGGCCGTGGTGGCAGCGGCGCTCACCCTGCTGCTCATCGCGAGGCTGGAGTGGAAGGCTGCGATCAATCGCCGCCATGCGCGCGAGGCCCGCGAACGGGTCGCCGCGCGGGCCGAGGACATCTTACGCAGCTTCGAGGAAACCGGGCAGGGCTGGTTCTGGGAGACCGACCGGCGCGGGCTCATCACCTACATTTCGCCCAAGGCCGCGCTGGCGCTGGGCAAGGCGACCGACGAGGTGGTCGGCCGACCGCTCAGCGAGATCGTCGATCCCAGCCAGGGCGCGGCCGACGCCGAGCGGACCCTCGCTTTCCACCTCTCCGCGCGCTCCGCCTTCCACGACGTGGAGGTGCGCGCAGCGACCACCGGTGACGAGCGCTGGTGGGCGCTGGCCGGTCGCCCGGTCTACGACAGCTACAAGAACTTCAACGGCTTTCGCGGTCACGGCACCGACCTGACCGAGAAGCGCCGGAGCGAGCAGCAGGTCTCGCGGCTCGCCCATTATGATTCGCTCACCGGCCTCGCCAACCGCGTGCAGATGAGCCAGGCACTGGAGCAGATCCTTGCCGCGCCGAGCGGGCGCGAGCGGGCCTGCGCGGTGCTGATGCTGGACCTCGACCGGTTCAAGCATGTCAACGATACCCTCGGCCACCCGGCGGGCGATGCGCTGCTCAAGCAGGTCGCCCAGCGGCTCGAGCGCGCGATCGGCGGGGCGGGGCGCTGCGGTCGTCTGGGCGGCGACGAGTTTCAGGTGATTGTCCCCGGTCACCAGGACCGCAACATGCTCGGCCACATGGCGCAGGAAATCATCGCCTCTCTCTCGCAGCCCTATTCGATTCAGGGCCAGAGCGTGGTGATCGGTGCCTCGGTCGGAATCGCACTCGCCCCCGAGCACGGGTCGAACAGCGACGAACTGATCCGCAACGTCGACCTCGCCCTCTACGCCGCCAAGGATGCCGGGCGCGGGGTGTTCCGCTTCTACGCCGAGGACCTCCACGCCGCCGCCGAAGAGCGCGCCGAGCTGGAACAGGACCTGCGCGAGGCGATCGCCAAGGGCGAGCTCGAGCTTTACTACCAGCCGGTGGTCTATGCCGCGAACGAGAAGATCGTCGGCTTCGAGGCGCTGATGCGCTGGAACCACCCGCGCAAGGGCTGGCTGAGCCCCGCCAAGTTCGTGCCCATTGCCGAGGACGCGGGTCTGATCGACCGAATGGGGCAATGGGCGCTGCGCACCGCTTGCGCCGACCTGGCGCGCTGGCCGCGCTCGATCCGCTGCGCTGTCAACGTGTCGGCGCTGCAGTTCGCCAACCCCGAATTGCCGACCATCGTCGCCAACGCGCTCGCGCATGCCGGGGTTGCGCCCTCGCGGCTGGAACTCGAGATTACCGAGAGCGTGTTCCTGAACGACAGCTCGGGCACCGATGCGATGTTCAAGGCGCTGAAGCGGGTCGGGGTGCGCCTCGCGCTCGACGACTTCGGCACGGGCTATTCCTCGCTCGGCTATCTGAAGAAGGCGCCCTTCGACAAGATCAAGATCGACCGCAGCTTCGTGCAGGGCGCCACCGAAGAGGGCAGCCGCAACGGCGCGATCATCGCCTCGATCACCAGCCTCGCCGAGGGGCTGCACATGGACACGACCGCAGAGGGCGTGGAAACGCTGGACGAGCTCGAACTCGTCCGCCTGCTCGGTTGCAGCCACGTTCAGGGCTATATCTACTTCAAGCCGATGAACGCCTCGGATGCGACCGCGCTGGTCTCGGGCGATCTCGTGGCCGAGGCCGACGGGCCGCAGTCTGCCCGTGCCCCGCGCCAGAACCTGCTGCGCCGCGTGACCGTGGTCCACAACGGGAACCGCCTGAACGCCACCCTGCGCAATATCTCAGAGAGCGGGGCGATGATCGAGGGTCTGTGGAACATGCCCGCCGGCAGCGCCGTCCGGATCGAGTTCGCGGCTGACAAGTCGGTCACCGCACATGTGCGCTGGTCGCGCGAAAACCGCGTGGGCATCGAATTCCACGCGCCGCTCAGGCGCCGCGCCGACGGTTCCTTCTCGGTCCTCAAGGGCCAGCCGGGATCAGCCGGCGCGCGGTAGAGGCCTGGCAGCATCTGCACCTCACCCGCACATGGGCTCATCAGGATCAGAAAATGCCCGCCTCTCGGCAATGTCCGGTGGGGGGCTTTAGCGGAATAATAACCATCGGCCTTTACGTCTTGCGAACAAGGCCTGCCGCGTGCGCGCAGCACCGTCCGGGCCGAGGTCAGGAGGTTTTTCCACGAGATGTCCCTCAAGGGTCTCTTGTCTTCCCGCAGCGGCGGCGCGTCGCGCGCAGCGCATCCTGTCGTGGCGCCTCGTCCGACGGCGCCTCCGCCAACCTCCGCGCTCACCGACGGAGAGCGACTCGCGATGCTCGACGAGCTCGAGCAATCGGGGCTCGGCTGGTTCTGGGCGAGCGATGCGCGCGGGCACCTCACCTATCTGTCCGGCGCGATCGCCGCGCGGCTTGATCTGCCGCTTCCCGACCTTCTCGGCCAGCCGCTGATCTCGATCTTCGTTGCGGCCGATCGCGAGGGCCGGGGCAAGTCGCTCCCGCTGATGCTCGGCACCCACAAGGCCTTCAGCGGCCTCGCCGTGCGCGCCGCGCGTCGTCCGGACGGTGCTGTGCTGCGCCTTTCGGGGCAGCCGGTGACCACCGAGGCGGGAGAGTTCTGCGGGTTCCGCGGCACCGGGGTTGACATCACCAATGAATATACGCGCGAGGAGGAGACCGCACGCCTCGCACGCTACGATTCGCTGACCGGGCTCAGCAACCGGCATCGCATGGCGCACCTGCTCGAAACCACTCTGACCGCCTTTAAGGCGGCGCGCCGCAATTGCGCGGTGATGATGATCGATCTCGACCGCTTCAAGCACGTCAACGACACGCTCGGCCATGCGGCGGGCGACGAGCTTCTGAAGCAGGTCGCCGGGCGGCTCACCCGTGCGATCGACCGGGACGCGGAGATCGGCCGGCTCGGCGGCGACGAGTTCCAGGTGATCCTTCCCGACATCGACGACCGCGGCGTGCTCGGCGAGTTGGCGGGCAAAGTCATCACCATGCTGCGCCAGCCCTACAGCCTCGCAGATGGGCGCTGCGTGATCGGCGCATCGGTCGGCATCGCCATCGCCCCCCACGACGGGGTGAGCAGCGACGATATCGTGCGCGCCGCCGACCTTGCGCTTTATGCGGCCAAGAATGGCGGGCGGGCGCAGTACCGTTTCTTCTCCGGCGAGCTCGAAAACGAGACGATCTTCCGCCGGCGGCTCGAGCAGGACCTCGGCACCGCACTGCGCGACGAGCAGCTGTTCCTGCGCTTCGAGCCGATCGTCGCCGCCGAGGCAGGCACGGTTTGCGGGCTTGAGGCGCACGTTTGCTGGAACCACGAAACCCGCGGGGTCATCGACGAACAGGAATTCGCGCAAATCGTCGAAGGCTCGGCGCTGCTCGGCGATGTCGGGCGCTGGGCGATGATGGCGGCATGCAAGCGCGCCGCCGATTGGCCCGAGAGCGTGCGGGTCGCCGTGAACGTGCCGGTCGCGCTGTTCCTCGCCGACGACTTCGTGACGCTCGTCGGCGACGCGATCGACACCGCTGGCATCAGCCCCTCGCGGCTCGCGCTCGAGATCAGCGAGGCGGTGTTCTTCGGCGACGCGAGCGTCGTCGACCGCACGCTCGCGGCCTTGTTCAAGCTCGGGGTGCGGCTGACGCTGGATGAATTCGGCTCCGGCTACTCCTCGCTCGCCTACCTGCGCCGCGCGCCGTTCGATGCAATCAAGATCGACCAGAAGCTGGTCGCCGAGGCCGAGCGGCACGACGGCCGCGACATGGGGCTGGTGCGGGCGATCGTCGCGCTTGCCGGCGCGCTCCAGATGGACACCATCGCCAGCGGCATCGAGAGCGCGAGCCTGCTCGCTTCGCTCAAGGCTTGCGGCGTGCACTACGTCGAGGGTCCGATCTTCAGCGAACCGGTCGACACCGAAACGCTGGATCGGGAGATGGCCGGCGGGTCGTGGCGGATCGAACCCGGCACCAGCCGCACGCGCCGGGCGCGGCGGCGCACCTTGCTCCGCAAGATCCAGGTAATTCATGATGACTATGCCTACATGGTGACGCTCAGGAACCTCTCCAAGACGGGCGCTCTGATCCAGGGCCTGGCCGATGTGCCGAAAGGAACGCAGTTCGTGGTCGACCTCGGCGGCGGACAGCTGGCGGTTGCGACCGTGACCCGCTCCAATGGCGACGTGCAGGGTGTGGAGTTCGAGCAGTCCCTGATCGAGGACGGCTCGGGCGGCCTGTGCACGCGCAACCGCGTCTCTCCTTACGCGCTCTCAGCTGCCGGCGCTCCGCTCGCCGCGTTGGCACCGGGCAAGTTCCTCGGCATGCCGCTTGGCGGGGCGGTGCCCAAGTTCGGCTACGCGCAGCCCGTCCGCACCGAGGCGGTTTGACCCTGGCGCGCTGTTGCGTTTTTGGCGCATGACAATCGGGGGGGCTGCCGCTAAGTCGCAGGCGAAATGACCGACCTTTCCCACATCCGCAACTTCTCCATCATCGCCCATATCGACCATGGCAAGTCGACCCTCGCGGACCGGCTCATCCAGTTCACCGGCGGCCTCACCGCGCGCGAGATGTCCGAACAAGTCCTTGATAACATGGACATCGAGAAAGAGCGCGGCATCACCATCAAGGCGCAGACCGTGCGCCTTGCCTACACCGCCAAGAACGGCGAGACCTATCAGCTCAACCTGATGGACACCCCCGGCCACGTCGACTTCGCCTACGAGGTCTCCCGCAGCCTCGCCGCCTGCGAGGGCGCGCTGCTCGTCGTCGACGCCGCGCAGGGCGTCGAGGCCCAGACCCTCGCCAACGTCTACCAGTCCATCGAGCACGATCACGAGATCGTCCCCGTCATCAACAAGATCGACCTCCCCGCCGCCGAGCCCGACAAGGTCAAGGCCGAGATCGAGGAGATCATCGGATTGGACGCGTCCAACGCCGTCCTCACCAGCGCCAAATCGGGCATCGGGATCGAGGACGTGCTCGAAGCCGTGGTCGAGCGCATCCCCCCGCCCAAGGGCAAGGTCGACGCGCCGCTGACCGCCAGCCTCGTGGACTCGTGGTACGACCCCTATCTCGGCGTCGTCATCCTCGTGCGCGTGATCGACGGCAAGCTCACCAAGGGCCTCAACATCCGCTTCATGCAGGGCGGAACGCAACACCTCGTCGACCGCGTCGGTTGCTTCACGCCCAAGCGCACGGACTTGCAGGAACTCGGCCCGGGCGAGATCGGCTTCATCACCGCCCAGATCAAGGAGGTGGAGCAGGCCCGCGTCGGTGACACCATCACCACCGTGAAGGGCGGATCGGACACCCCGCTGCCGGGCTACAAGGAAGTCCAGCCGGTCGTCTTCTGCGGGTTATTCCCGGTCGACGCCGCGGATTTCGAGAAGCTGCGCGAAAGCATCGCCAAGCTCAGGCTCAACGACGCCAGCTTCTCCTTCGAGATGGAAAGCTCGGCCGCCTTGGGCTTCGGCTTCCGCTGCGGCTTCCTCGGCCTGCTGCATCTCGAAATCATCCAGGAACGCCTCAGCCGCGAATACGACCTCGACCTCATCACCACCGCGCCATCGGTCGTCTACCGCATCCACCTCGGCCACTCGAAATACGAGGACGCCAAGGTGATCGACATCCACAACCCCGCCGACTGGCCCGACACCAACCGGATCGAGGTGATCGAGGAGCCGTGGATCAAGGCGGTGATCTACACCCCCGACGAATATCTCGGCGCGATCCTCAAGCTGTGCCAGGACCGCCGCGGCATCCAGACCGAGCTCACCTATGTGGGCGGCCGCGCGCAGGTCACCTATGAACTGCCGCTCAACGAAGTGGTGTTCGATTTCTACGACCGCCTGAAGTCGATCAGCCGCGGCTATGCCAGCTTCGACTACGAGCAGATCGGCACGCGCGAGGGCGACCTCGTGAAGATGAACATCCTCGTCAACGCCGAGCCGGTCGACGCGCTCAGCCTGATCGTCCACCGCCACGTCGCCGAAGAACGCGGCCGCGGCATGTGCGAGCGCCTGAAAGACCTGATCCCCCGCCACCTCTTCAAGATCCCGATCCAGGCCGCGATCGGCGGCAAGGTGATCGCCCGCGAAACCATCGCCGCGATGCGCAAGGACGTGACCGCCAAGTGCTACGGCGGCGACATTTCCCGGAAGAAGAAGCTGCTCGACAAGCAGAAGAAGGGGAAGGCGCGGATGCGGGAGTATGGGAATGTGAGCATCCCGCAGGAGGCGTTCATTGCGGCCTTGAGAATGGGCGAGGAGTAACCTTCTCCCCTCCCGCTCGCGGGGAGCCGTAGGCGTGGCGCAGCCACAGCGGCTGGGGGTGGGCCTTTCCTAAGGCTCGCTTCGCTCGTTCCCACCCCTAACCCCTCCCGCAGGCGGGAGGGGGATTAAGCCAGAAGGTGAGGCTGTAACTCCGGCCGGAGGGTGGCCGTGGGCCAGCCCGTTCGACGTCATGGCCGCGGCTTTGCCATGGCGAAAATCATGATGAACGTGGCCGTAAGCGCCACTTTTTGTGATACCCGACGCTTCCTTGTGGTGCGCCCTGAAAAATGGCGATAGGACTTCCGCATGAACCTCCGTGATCGATCAGATAGAACGCACGGCAAAGGTGTGAAGTTTCTACCCCAGCGCGGCGAGTGCAACCAATATTTCGATCAGGAATATGGCTACATATATAGTGATGGAGGCTACATAGCCAAAATAGACGTTACCGGACAGGGCGGCGACGGACGCGCCGACTGCCGAGCTACCATTCCGAAGAAACCGATCTGCTTTTTTGGTTAGTCTAAATGCTTTTACGTCTCTGATGAACACGAAATAAAATATCAGTACGGAACATATCACTAATATTGTCGCGATGATAGGATTGCCTACAAAATAGGCGATTAGATTCATGTGCGTTGTCGGCAGTTTTGAGGGGCAAGGCCGATCTGCTACACAATCAGCCGCCACAATCCTAGTTGCAGCCGCCCATAGTGAGAGTGTCGAGAAGAAGAGCGCGACGGCAGCAGCCAGTAGCTGGAATGAACCACTGTTATACCAAGATCGAAAACTATCAAGGGCTCCTACAGATGACTTAGCGTGAGCGAAGTCATATGTAGTAAGATCTTTGTCGAATTCAAAATCTTTATCTAAATGGGTTGGTCTTTGAACTATAGCTACATTAGACTGAAACGCATCCGCATAAGCTAGGAACCCGAGGACTCGCTTAAGGCTTCTGAGTTCGTTGTTGCGGCGTAACTGAGCAATAACGCGAGCAAACCCCCAAAGTACCTCTCGCTTCCAACAGAGTTCGTTGGTTCGGTGCACGGTTGCAGTCGTAGGTCTGGACAGTGCGACGAGTTCGATGAGTTGATCAGAATCTCGCTCGTGATGATAGTGATGATGCGCCGCGTCCTTGATAAAATAGTAGGTCTGCCTAGCCATCGCTTCGAAATTTTTGGCACCAAGATCTCGTATTTGACTATTCAGATTTTCCTTATCGTACCATAATCGTAGTTCGCCTGTTCTGAAAAGACAGAATTTCAATCTGACTAATAAAACACCGCTTGGTTCAGATTGATTGATTTTGGAGAAAGCATGCTCAAGGTATTCTGCTGAATTACCTCTCCAGTTTCCCATTTCAAAGGTAAGTTCTTCGATCAATTTTGACCGCCGCTGTGCCTTGTCGCTCGGCACAATCACCACTTCGCCAATCAATGCGCCTTGTTCATCTTTAAATGCCCGGATTATGTCTTTTTCGACAAAAGGTATCCGCGCTTCACATGTGCGAGCGAATAAGAAGTAGTGTTGAACTGCACTCGGTTGAAGCAACCGAACAAGCCAATCGGAATAAGGGAAGTCTTGAGCGATCCTCTCCTCATGGGTGGCGACCACTCGTGCGTTTAAGGTGGCTGAGTGCTCATTTATACACTCACGGGCCGGCCAGCTACTGCGTAGGGCCATCATGCTAAAGGACAGATGCCCCAAGATGGTCGGCACCCAACTCGCGTAGGAAAAATCGGCTGAGGCCCAAGGAGGAGGTCCACTGTCGGGCAGGGGTTCAATCATGACCCTATTGATATGAGAGTTGCGGTCTAGTGCAATCCCCTACGGATCAAATTTCTGATGATAGTGTCCGCGTCTGCTTTATGCTCTTTAGTTCGCCGTTTTCGACGTCAATTTTGAGGCCTTCGATCGTATTTATACTCGAGCCGAGGTCTCTTTTAGGAAGCTCCCCTCTCCACCAGCTTGTGAAGCTAAGGCCTAATCGACCAAGGCTAGCGATCCTGCCCGGGCCTTGGAACACGAATGATATGAAGCTTGCGAACGTCACAGCAAATAGCAAGCTTGCAATCGCGAAGAGCGCATACCGTCCTATTTCACTCATCACCGCAAACATGGCCCTCTCTCCTAGCCAATCCGCTACGCGTCGTGCGCTTGGTCACATATCAAACCTTCGGATTTCGATCAAACTTCATTCATTCTTCAAGCCGCACATATGCCCGAAGATCTCGTATCAGGTAGCGAACAGTCACATAATCATTCCATCACATACCTTAAAGATTGGGATCGGAGCATTCCGTGTTCCTGCTTAGCTAAGCGTTACCAACGTCGCGCTCATTAACGATCAAAACTCTCATCCTTGAGCGTCCACCGCGTCTTCGGCGGCGGCGGGGGTTTCTTGGCTCTGTATCCCGGCGGCGGGCGCTGCCAGTCTTCGTTCAAGCCATCGTCGGTCTTGCGCGCTGCGGGGGCGGGCAGGCGCTTGATGGTGGGGTCGGGCTCGAAGTGGTCGCCGCAGGTGTTCCACGGCACCTCGATCAGCTCGCGGGTCTTGGCGTCCGCCTCCATCGCGGCGCAGTCGCGTTCGCGCAAGGCGACGAAGTGCGCCCAGGCGGCGCGGGTTTCCTCGGAGAGCGCGGCCCATCGAGCGAGGATTTCGGGCTCCATCCGGCGGCGGACCTCCTCGATCTTGCGGTCGATGCTCGCCTGCACCTCGGCGACCGAGACGTTGCGCTTGCTCGCCTCGTGCTCGGCGATCCACTGCTTCTTGAGGCGAGCGAGCTGCATCTGGCTCACCGCGTTCAATCCCTTGGGTCCGCCGCCCGCGGCGAAGCGTTCGGGAGCGCGGTTGCGCAGGATGAACATCAGCAGCCGGTCATTGTAGCGTTGCCGTGTGCCGAGGAGCTTGCCGTAGGAGTAGACCGGCTCCTCCACGCCGTTGAGCGCGCGGTCCATCACCACGTCCTCGATGCGTTGCACGCCGAGGGAGAGGGCGGCCTCCCATGCGGCGCGGAAGCCTTCGGCTCCGGGCTGGCGGCGCAGTTCGTAGGCGCCGCGCTGGGCCATGTCGACGGCGCGGCAGGCGGCCTCGACCGATCCGGTGTCGGCGAGCGCCTCGATGAAGGCGCGCTGGCGCTGCGGGGTCCAGCCGTCGCGGCGTTCCTTGAGGCGGGGGACGGGGGTGAAGGCGGGGAGCTCTCCGGCGGGGACGGGGAGGCGGGCGGTGCGGGGGTCTGTGCGGCGGGTCATGGGAGGAATTGGATCAGAAATTCGCCGGGTAGGAAAATGCGGGGGCGGGGGCGCAGCTTCACTTGGCGTTCAGCGCGGCCCTCGCTATAGCCTGCCCCCATGCATTCGAAGCTCACCCAGAACATCGCGCGCGCGGCGCTCCTCGCCGTCGCCCTGACCTCCGTTTCGGCCTGCTCCGGCAGCAAGGGGGGCAAGGACCTCGCCTATGTCGCGCGGGACGTGGAATCGCTCTATTCCGAGGCGCAGCGGCGGCTCGACCGGGGCAACACGCTGCAGGCCGCGGCGCTGTTCGACGAGGTGGAGCGCCAGCACCCCTATTCGCCCTGGGCCCGCCGCGCGCAGCTGATGAGCGCCTTCAGCTATTACGCCGCGCGCGATTACAACAAGGCGATCCAGAACGCGCAGCGGTTCCTGTCGATCCACCCGGGCAACAAGGATGCGCCTTACGCCTATTACCTGATCGCGCTGAGCTACTACGAGCAGATCAGCGACGTGAACCGCGACCAGAAGATCACCGAGCAGGCGCAGACCGCGCTGCGCGAGGTCAACCGCCGCTTCCCGCAGAGCGAATACGCCGCCGATGCGCGCCTGAAGCTCGACCTTGTGGCGGACCACCTCGCGGGCAAGGAGATGGAGATCGGCCGCCATTACGAGCGGATGGGGCTCTGGCTCGCCGCCGACATGCGGTTCCGCAACGTGGTCGAGAAGTTCGACACCACCAGCCACACCCCCGAAGCCCTGTTCCGCCTGTGCGAGAGCAGCCTTGCGCTGGGTGTGCCGGCCGAAGCGGTGAAATATGCCGCGGTTCTCGGTGCCAACTACCCCGGCTCCGAGTGGTACGAGCGCGCCTTCAAGCTGGTGAACAAGAACGCCGAGGGCGTGAGCGCGTCTTAGTTTGCGGACCCGCCTCCGCGGGTCGGTGTGCCGCCTGCGGCGACACAGCTTCGCTTCCCTGGTGCGTTTCGAGCCTTGCAGGTTGAGCACATGCGGGGCGGCCGCTTGGCCGTGCGGCTGCTTTGCAGCCGGCTCGGCTCTCTGACGCAGCGACGTTGCCCGCTCAGCCCGCCGCGAGCAGCTCCCGCAGGATTTCGATCAGATCCTCGCCCTTCAGCGGCTTGGTCAGCACCGGCGCTGCCGCCATGCGGGCGGGAAGCTGATCGACGCTGAAACCCGTCACCACCGCAAAGGGTATGCCGCGCTCTGCCAATGCCTCGGCGACCGGCAGGCTGCTGACGTGCCGCAGCGACGCATCGAGCACCGCGCCGTCGCAGCCCGCGCTCTCAGCGAGGCGGGCGAGCGCCGCCGGAACGCTCGCGCACGGGCCCACCACCTCGAACCCTGCCGCCTCCAGCAGGTCGGCAATCTCCTGCGCGATGAAGAACTCGTCCTCGACGACGAGAATGCGCGCGCTCATGGCAGAATGCCGCCGCAGTCCAGGCTCATAGGTGCTCCTGCTCGGCGATGATTGTCAGCGCGCAATCGAGCTTCCACGAAAAGCCCGCTGGCGCAAAGCTGCTCTCGACCTCGGCATCGAGGTTGCCCCGGACCATGTCGCCGGTAACGATCGACCCGAAGCCGCTGTGCTGCGGGCAGGCAACCTCGGGCCCGCCGCTTTCGGTCCATGTCATCACGAAGCGTTCGCTTCCCTCGCTCCCGGCGCGGCGCCACGACAGCGTGACCTGCCCGCTATCGGTCGACAGGGCCCCGTATTTGCTCGCGTTGGTGACGAGCTCGTGCACCGCCATGCCCAGCGTCTGCACGGCCGAAGCGGACAGGGGAATATCGTCCCCCTCGAGCAGGATACGCGTCCCAATCAGGTCTGCAAAGTGCCCCAGCTGCACACCGACGAGAGCATGCAGCCCGACCCCGCGCCACGTGTTCTTGACGAGCAGATCCTGCCCCGCCGCCAGCGAATGGATGCGCGCCGCGAAGTTCGTCATGAAGGCCTTGTGGTCCACGCCGCTGGTCCGCTTGGCTACGGACATGACCACCGCGAGGAGGTTCTTGGCGCGGTGGTTGACCTCGCCAAGCAGCAGCTGGATGTGGCGCTCGCGGTCCTTCTGTTCGGTGATGTCGAGATTGGTGCCGACCACCCATTCGGTCTCTCCAGTAGGCCCCGCCCGCGCGACTTCCACCGCCCGCAGATGACGAACCCGGCCATCGTCCCCGCGTCTGATCCGGAATTCGCGCGTGCTTTCTCCGCAGCGGTCGACCGTGTCCTGAAGGGTGCGGTGCTGGACCGCCGCATCATCGGGGTGGACGCTTGCGATGTAGTCCTCATAACCCACCGAACCGTCGGCGGTGGGAGTCAGGCCGTAGAGCGCGAACATCGTGCTGTCCCAATGGACCGCGTCGGTGGGTATGTGCCACTGCCATATGCCGATCCCCGCCGTCTGGGTGGCAAGGTGTGTCTTCACTTCGCTTTCGCGCAAGGCGTCGACCGCCTGCCTGAGTTCCTCGGCGGCCGTTTCTTTCTCGGCGGCGAGATCGAGGCTGGTTTGGCGCTCCTTGCGCAGCTGCCGGTTGGCGCGCTGCATCCCGCTGATCAGCGCAAGATCGGTGGCGATGACGAAGACATAGAGGCCAAGCGCCACCTCCTTCCCGGCAAGCTCGAAAGAATTGGGTGGTGCTATGAAATAATACCAGGCGACGAGGCCGCAGAGCAGCCCCGAAAGGGCACCGAGGCGGACACCGAACAGGAAGGCGGTGAGGACGACGGCCGGGAAGAATGTGACATAGGGAAAGCCGGACGGAAGCGCGTCGTTGATGAGCACCCTTGCAGACCAAGCCACGCCGAAGATCGCAAGCGTTCCGGCCAGACCGGCGGCGGGGCTGAAAGACGCCGCGGGCACGCTTTCGAGCCACGACGTGAGCCGCGTCGGCGCGTCGCGATCTGGCAAGCCCTTACCCATGCTGCCACCTGCTTCCGTGTTGCTCACGGGGATCGTGCCGTTGTCCTTTGCGTTCACCGGCGGCTTCTAGCAGGTCGCGATGGCGCGCGTCAGCCCCTCATTGTTTCCGGGACGATGCGACAGGCGCAGCCTTTGCGCAGGCCGGTGGCGGCGTTCCCGACCTCGGTAAAGCCGGCGCCGCTGCAAGCCCTTCTCGGCGGATGAGGGCGATCGCGGTGCGTTCGATACCTGCGCCATGATCGCCGGGCTGAGGGCGCTCACATCGCCGGAACGGTGCCGCGCGGCGTAGTGCGCCCGCCGATCGCGACGTGCACCGCCACCCCTGCGGCCATCAGCCCGAGGCCGAGCAGGCTCGCCTCGGTGCCGGTCCCGTAGAGCACCACCGCGCTGAAGACGATCCCGATCACGCTCAGCACCGGATGGATGCCGACCTTGAGCGCGGCGATGCAGATGCCCGCGTAGAAGAACATCGAGGTCGACGTCGTCAGGCGCAGCAGGAAATCGAGCACCAACTCGCCCACCGACCACGGGCTGAGCACGATCAGCGCTGCGGTGAGGGCCACGCCGAACACCAGCGGGCGGCGTCCGATGCCATGCGCGTCCTGCGGTGCCATCCATTCGGGAAGCTGCCCGTCGCGGACCATGCCGAACGGCACCTCGCCGAGCAGCAGCACCACGGCATTGAGCGCGCCGATCGCCGAGATCGCGGCGAACAGCGCGATCGCCGAGGCCGCCCAGCCGCCGGCGTGGGCCGCGGTGAAGGCGGCGAGCGGCGCGCCCTCGCTGCGCAGGACCGCAGCCGGGGTCGCCAGCACGATGCCCATGCTGACGAGGAAATAGACGGCCAGCACGAAGGCCAGCCCCCAGATCGTCGCGCGGGCGACATTGCGCTGCGGATCGCGCACGCGCTGGGAGATCAGGCTGGCGTTCTCGAAGCCGATCAGCGCGAAGAAGCTCACCCCGATCATGGGGATCAGGGCATCGGCCCGGAAGGGCACGGCGCGGCTCGCGGTGTATGTCGCGGGCGCAGTGACGGCGAGGGTGAGGATGATCCCGATCACGAAGGCGAGCGGCAGGAGCTTGAGCAGGGTGGTCGCCACCTGAAGGCGGCCCGCATCCCTGATCCCGCGCAGGTTGATCGCGGTGAGCGCCAGCAGCACGGTCAGACCGATCAGCGATGCCGCCCCTTTGGGCGCCTCGATCGGCACAAGGAAGAGCAGATACTCGCCCGCCACGAGCGCCAGCACCGCCGCCGAACCGACCGCGCCCACCCAGTAGCTCCACGCCATGATCCGCCCGGCGAGCAGACCGAGGATATCGCCGCAGATCGTGAGGATGCCAGGCTCCTCGGGATAGCGGATCGTCAGCGCGGCGATCGCCTTCGCGATGGCGAGCACCCCCGCGCCGCCGATGATCCACCCCGCAGCCGCAGTCCATCCGAACGGCGCGAGCGAGCTCGGCAGGACGAAGATCCCGGCCCCGATCATGGTGCCCACGACCATTGCCGTGGCCGTCCACGGCCCGAAAGCTCTTTGCATGTTGTGTCCCCCCGAACCCGCGCCCCGCCCGGAGCTACCATCGCTTCGCCGCACAAGGAAGGGCAGGGCGGTGTCGCTTGGGGATTGGCGCTGCCTGCCTGCGTGACGCGGGCGCAGGGCTGCGCTAGACCTTGGCGGATATGCTCACCCGCCTGTCCATCCGCAACATCGTCCTCATCGAAGCGCTCGACCTCGATTTCGCGCGCGGGCTTGGCGTGCTGACGGGGGAGACGGGAGCGGGCAAGTCGATCCTGCTCGATGCGCTGGGGCTGGTGCTGGGCGACCGGGCGGAGACGTCGCTGGTGCGCGCCGGGGAGGACCGGGCGAGCGTCACCGCCAGCTTCGAATTCGCAACGCTGCCTGCTCTGATCGCCGCCGCGCTCGACGATGCAGAGATCGCCATCGAGCCGGGCGAGCCGCTGATGATCCGGCGGCAGGTCAAGGCCGACGGTGGCTCCAAGGCCTTCATCAACGACCAGCCCGCCAGCGTCGCCCTGTTGCGTGAGTTGGCGCCCGCGCTGGTGGAGCTCCACGGCCAGCATGACGATCGCGGGCTCGTCAACCCGCGCGGGCACCGGCTGCTGCTCGATCGCTATGCCGGGACGGATGTGGCCGGGCTCGAGCGCGCCTATGCCGACTGGGCCCGCGCCGAAGCGCAGCTTTCCGAGGCACGCGGCGCGGTCGACCAGGCCAAGACCGATCAGGACCTGCTGATCGCCCATCTCGGCGAATTGTCCGCGCTGGAGCCTGTCGCGGGCGAGGAAGCGCGGCTCGCGGGCGCGCGGGCGGACATGCAGAAGGGCGAGAAGCTGTCGGGCGATCTCGAAGACCTGCGCCACCTCTGGGAAGGCTCGGATTCGCCGCTCGCAGCGCTGCGCGTCGCCGCGCGCAAGCTGGACCGGATCGCCGAACAGCACCCCCTGCTGGTCGAGGCGCTCGCGGCGCTCGACCGCGCGGTGATCGAGGCGAGCGAGGCGGAGGACAAGCTCGCCAAGGCGGCCGAAGCGCTGGTTCACGATCCGCTGGCGCTGGACCGCGCCGAGACCCGCCTGTTCGAACTGCGCGCCGCGGCCCGCAAGCACCGCTGCGAGGTCGACGAGCTGCCCGAACTGATGCGCACCATGCGCGCGCGCCTCGATGCGATCGAGGGCGGGGAGGCGCAGCTCGACGCGCTGGAAGCCGCGGCTAAGGAGGCCCGCACGGCTTACGTCGCGGCCGCCGAGGCAGCCCACGCCGCGCGCCTTGCCGGGGCCGAGCGGTTGGATAGCGCGGTGGCGACCGAGCTTGCGCCGCTCAAGCTCGACGCAGCGCGCTTCCGCACCGCGGTGACGAAGCTTCCCGAGGAGCGCTGGGCGGCTTCGGGCATGGACGCGGTGGAATTCCTGATCTCGACCAACCCCGGCGCGGACTTCGCGCCCCTCAACAAGATCGCCAGCGGCGGCGAGCTGTCGCGCTTCATCCTAGCGCTGAAGGTCGCGCTGGCCGAGAAGGGCGGGGCGGCGACGATCATCTTCGACGAAATCGACCGCGGCGTGGGCGGGGCCGTCGCTTCCGCTATTGGAGAGCGCCTCGCGCGGCTGGCGTCGCGGGAGGGGCAATTGCTGGCAGTCACGCACTCGCCGCAGGTCGCAGCGCGCGGGGGGCAGCATTACCTCATCGCCAAGGCTTCCTCCGGCACGGTGACCAAGACCAGCGTGGTGCTGCTCGACCACGCCGGTCGGCAGGAAGAGATCGCGCGGATGCTCTCCGGCGCGGAGGTGACGCCCGAGGCCCGCGCGCAGGCGGACCGGTTGCTGGAGGGGGTGTGAAGCGCTTTCTCCCGCTCATCCTCCTCGGCGCCGCCTGCACCCCCGCCACGCCCGCGCCTGAGAAAGCCTCCACAGCCGTGCAACCGAACAACGCCATGTATGGCACCGACGCCGCCGTCGTGCCCTCCACACCCGACGCCGTTCTGCGCTATGCCGACCACGCGCG
Organism: Erythrobacteraceae bacterium; assembly: GCA_027489065.1. Lineage (GTDB taxonomy): Bacteria > Pseudomonadota > Alphaproteobacteria > Sphingomonadales > Sphingomonadaceae > Erythrobacter. The sequence continues at coordinate 41,177 of JAIYAM010000036.1, forward strand.
TGGCTTTGCGGAACTCCGCCTGCCGGAAGGCGCCGGCCCGTTCCCGCTCGCGGTGATCTATCATGGCGGGTGCTGGAAGACCGGCATCGCCTCGCAGGCCTACATGGCCCCGCTGACGACCCGCTGGCAGCAGCTCGGCATCGCCACGCTCAATGTCGATTACCGCGAGGTCGGTGACGGCGGCGGCTGGCCGGGGTCGTTCGAGGACTGGGCCGCGTCGGCCAGGCTGATCGAGGAGGTCGCGGGGCGCTATCCCATCGACCGGGCGCGTATCACGCTGGTCGGCCATTCGGCGGGCGCTCTTCCGGCACAGTGGCTGGCGAGCCGGCAGGGCGCTGACGGTCCGGCCGGGGCGCGCGAGGCTGTGAAGGCGCGCGCTGCCATCATCCTCGACGGCCCCGGCGATGTCGGAGCGGAGCGGCCTGCCTTCGATGCCCTATGTCAGTTCTCAGCCGTCGATCCCTTCATGGGCGGCGACCCGCAGCGCTTTTCAGAACGCTACACAGCCATCTCCCCTTCGACCGCTGCGCCGCAGCTCTCCGAGCTATTGTTCGTGCAGGCCAAGCTGCCTGCGCCCTCGGCCCCGACGCAGGCAGCGATTGCGGCCGGCGGCGCGCAGGTCACCGTGCGCGAGAACATCGGGCAGAGCCACTTCGCCATCATTACCCCGGGCAATCCGGTCTACGCCGCCAATGAGCCGGCCATGCTGGCGGTGCTCAAGGGCGGGGAATGAGCCGTTGCTCCCGGCCGCAGCGACGCTAAGCTGCGGCGATACAAGGGGAGGGACCAACACGATGAAGCATCTGATTCCGGCCGCCGCACTCGGTACCTCGCTGGCACTGGCGCTCGCCGCCTGTGCGCCCGCCGTGCCCGTCGCCGTGGCCCCTTCCGCCGACCAGTTCGCGGTCACCGATACGAAGGATTACGACCCCGACACGCTGAACGCCGTGCCCTCCGATCCCCCGACCCTGAAGGTCGCCTACGGCACCGCCTCGGCGAGGCAGTATGGCGAATTGCGGATGCCCAAGGGCAAGGGTCCGTTCCCGATCGCGGTGCTCTATCACGGCGGGTGCTGGATGGGTTATGGCGGAACCGCCAACATGGCCGCGCTCGGCACCTTCCTTGCGAGAAACGGCGTCGCGGTGTGGACCCCGAGTTACCGCGAGCTTGGCTCGGACGGGGGCTGGCCCAACACCTTCGCCGATTGGGCGCAGGGTCTGGGCTATGTGAACACGCTGGCGAAGTCCTATCCGCTCGACCTGTCGCGGCTCACCCTGATGGGGCACTCGGCGGGGACCATGCCCGCGATGTGGCTGGGCAGCGGCAACAAGGGCGACGCCGTGATCGCGGCAGACCTGCCCAAGGTGCGCGCCGCGGTCGCCATCGACGGGCCGCTGCGTCCGCTGCCCTATGTGGGCGTGGACAAGGAGATCTGCGGCCAGCCGGTGATCGCGCCGCTGATGGGCGGCACTCCGGCGGAGGTCCCGGCGCGCTATGCAATGTTCGACCCGCTGGTGAATGTCCCGCAGATCAAACGGTTGCTGGTGGTCGACGGAAACCTTCCCGATCCCGAACCCGAGGTGATCGCGGGGCTACGCGCCAAGGGCATCACCGTGGAGGTGATCCGCACCGATCAGAGCCAGCACTTCAACATGCTGGTGCCCGGCACGGAGGAATTCGCCGCCATCGCTCCGACGCTGCTGGACATCGCAAGGGAGCGGTGAAAAAGCGGCAAGCATGAGCACCCAAGGCCTGAGCGAGGCGGACGCCGCCAATGAATTGATGCGCCTCGCCAAGGCCATCGCGCACCATGACCGGCTCTACCATGCCGAGGACGCGCCGGAGATCACAGACGCGGAATATGACGCGCTGGTGCGGCGCAATGCCGAGATCGAGGCCGCTTTCCCGCATCTGATCCGGCCGGACTCGCCCTCGCGCCAGGTCGGCCATGCCGTCGCCGCCTCGCCATTGAGCAAGGTGACGCATGAGGTTCGGATGATGAGCCTCGACAACGCCTTTTCTGCGGAGGAGGTGGCCGAATGGCTGGCGCGGATGCGGCGCTTCCTCAACCTGCCCGAAGGCGAGCCCTTGGCGATCACCGCCGAGGACAAGATCGACGGGTTGTCCTGCTCGCTGCGCTACGAGAATGGGCACCTGGTGCGCGCCGCGACCCGCGGCGACGGGCAGGTCGGCGAGGACGTGACGGCCAATGTCGCGCACATCCCGGACATCCCGCAAAGCCTTCCCGAAGGCGTGCCCGCGATCTTCGAGGTGCGCGGGGAGGTCTATATGGAAAAACAGGCATTTACCGCGCTCAATGCTGCGCAGCATGAAGCGGGTGGGAAGATCTTCGCCAACCCGCGCAACGCTGCCGCAGGATCGCTCCGGCAGAAGGATGCGAGCGTCACCGCCAAGCGACCCTTGCGGTTCTGGGCGCATGGCTGGGGCGCGGCTTCGGCGGTGCCCGGCGTGACCCAGAACGAGGTTGTCGCCGCCTTGCGCGAATGGGGCTTCCCGGTCTCGCCGCTGTTCACCCGGATCGAGGGCGAGGCCGAGGCATTGGTCGCCCACTTCGACGCCATCGGCCGCGCGCGTCCCACGCTGCCCTACGATATCGACGGCGTGGTCTACAAACTCGACCGGCTCGACTGGCAGGAGCGCCTGGGCTTCGTCGCCAAGGCCCCGCGTTGGGCGCTGGCGCACAAGTTCCCCGCCGAGCGCGCCGAGACCATCGTGCAAGGAATCGATATTCAGGTGGGGCGAACCGGCAAGCTCACCCCGGTGGGTCGCCTGGCTCCGGTGCTGGTGGGCGGGGTGACCGTCACCAACGTGACGCTCCACAACCGCGACGAGATCGCGCGGCTGGCCTTGCGGATCGGCGACCGCGTGGTGATCCAGCGCGCGGGCGACGTGATCCCGCAGGTGGTGGAGAACCTCACCCGCGAGGAACCACGGCCCGCGTTCCCGTTCCCCGACCACTGCCCCGAATGCGGCAGCGAAGCCGTCGCCGAGGAAGGCGAGGTCGATGTGCGCTGCACCGGCGGGCTGATCTGCCCGGCCCAGCGCACCCAGCGACTGGAGCACTTCGTCAGCCGCAAGGCGCTCGATATCGAGGGGCTGGGGAGCAAGACCATCGCGCAGTTCTTCGCGCTCGGCTGGCTGGAGAGCCCCGCCGACATCTACCGCCTGCGCCGCCGCCGCTCCGATATCCTCGGCCTCGAAGGCTGGCAGGAGAAGTCGGTCGACAACCTGCTTGCCGCGATCGAGGCCAAGCGCACGCCCGATGCGGCGCGGCTGCTCTTCGCGCTCGGCATCCGCCACGTGGGCGAGGTCACCGCGCGCGATCTGATGAAGCACCACCACGAGCTCCCCCTGCTGCGCGCCATGGCCGAGCGGGCGCATGCGGGCGATGCCGAGGCGGCGGGCGAACTCACCGCCATCGACGGCATCGGCCCGAGCGTGGTCGAAGCGCTCGGCGACTTCTTCCATGAACCGCACAATGTCGCGGTGTGGGAGGACCTGCTGAACGAGGTCGCCCCGCCGCGCTTCGAGGTGGTCACCCTTGCCAGCCGGGTCGCGGGCAAGACCGTGGTGTTCACCGGTAAGCTCGAAACCATGAGCCGCGACGAGGCCAAGGCGCAGGCCGAACGCCTGGGCGCGAAGGCGGCGGGTTCTGTCTCGCCCAAGACCGACCTGCTGGTCGCGGGGCCGGGGGCGGGGTCCAAGCTCAAGAAGGCGGCGGAGCTCGGGATCGAGGTGGTTGATGAAGCGGGCTGGGCGGCGATCGTCGCCGAGGCACTGGCGGGCGGTGCCTGATGGACCTGCTCTCCGAATTGCACCCGCAAGCCTCACGCATCGCCGCCCTGCTGCGCGCGCGGGGAGAGAAGGTTGCGGTGGCCGACGGCGCGACCGGCGGGCTGATCGCGGCGAGCCTGCTCACCGTTCCGGGCGCGCTCGACTTCTTCGTCGGGGGCGGGGTGGTCTATTCCCTGCGCGGGCGCGACGTGCTCTTCGCTCTCCCGCGCGAGGCCTACAAGGGGATGCGCGGGGCCACCGATGATTATGCGCTTCTGCAAGCCCGCGCCATCCGCGACAATTTCGGCGCCGAATGGGGTCTGGCGGAGAGCGGCTCGGTTGGCGGTTCGACCCACCCCAGCGGCGCGCCTGCGGGGCGCTCCGTTGCCGCACTTGTCGGCCCGGGCGGCGAGCACACGCGCCTCCTCGAGACCGCCAGTGACGACCGGATCGCCAACATGGCCGCCTTCACCCGCAATGCGCTGGCGCTGCTGGAAGCAACCCTCGCCGGATAATCTTGCGCGGCCCTGTCGAATCCGGCTTGGCAGGCGCGTCTCCCTGTCAGAGCCTTGCCACTTCCGGCGGGGACAAGGACGGAGGAACCGACATGCAATTCGTGCTGATGATCAATGAGGACAATTCGGTCTATGGCGGCCCTGACGGCTCGGCGCTGATCGAGGCGACGCTCGCGGGGCACATGAAGCTCGCCGAGGATCTGGTCGCGGCCGGGGTGCCCTTCTCGGGCGAGCGGCTCAAGTCTGCCGATACGGCCACCACGGTGCGTTCCGACCACGGCACGGTGACGATCCACGATGGCCCCTTTGCCGAAACGCACGAGGAACTGGGCGGCTTCTACGTGATCGACGTCGCCAGCCTCGACGAGGCGCTGGAATGGGCCAAGCGCATCCCCGTGCCCAAGGGTGCGGTCGAGGTGCGTCCGATCTGGGCCATGGAGGGCTGAGCCTGAGCGCCGATCGCGCAGGCGCGATCATGGCGGCGCGGCCCCGGGTGGTGGCCGCGCTTGCCGCGCAATTGCGCGATCTGGACACGGCCGACGAGGCCTTCGCAGAGGCCGCCGCGCACTGCCTCGCGCTGGCCGAACCGCCCCGCGATGTCGCGGCATGGCTGTTCGTGGCGGGCAAGCGGCGCGCCCTCGACGCGATCCGCAAAGCCCGCGCCGAGGAGCGCAAGGCGCAGGAACTCGCGGAGGTCACCGACATGGCGGACATCCTGACGCTTCCCGATCCGATCCCCGACGAGCGGCTGCGGCTGTTGTTCATCTGCTGCCACCCCGCGCTGGGGCCAGAGGTGCGCGCGGCGCTGGCATTGAAGGTGATCTGCGGGTTGCCGGTCGGCCGGATCGCGCAGCTCTTCGTGGTCAGCGAGCCGACCATGTTCCAGCGCATCACCCGCGCCAAGGCCAAGGTCCGCGAGGCGGGCATTGCCTTCGAACTGCCGCCCCGCCGCGATTGGCCCGAGCGGCTGGGCGCGGTGCTGCTCGCGCTCGAACTCGCCTTCACCGCCGCCTATGCCGACGCGGGCGGGGAGCTTTCGGCTGCATTGGAGGAGGATCTCGGTGCGGAGGTCGAGCGGCTGGCGCTGCTCGTCGCGGAACTTCTGCCCGAGGAACCCGAGGCGCTCGGCCTTGCCGCGCTGGTGATGCTGGCGCGCTCGCGGGCAGCCGCGCGGCTTGATGCTGACGGAGCGATGGTGCCGCTCTCGCAGCAGGATGTGCGGCGCTGGAATCATGCCCGGATCGAGGGCGCGCGGGAACTGATGGAGCGGGCGGCGGCACTCGGACGCTCGGGCCCCTATCAGGTGATGGCCGCGATCCAGCTCACCCATGCGCGCCGCGCCTTCGACGGGGCGACCGACTGGCGCGCCGTGCTGCGGCTTTACGATGTGCTGCTGGCGCTGCGGCCGGGCCCGATGGTGGCGCTGCCGCGGGCGCTGGCTCTGGCGCAGGTCGAAGGAGCCGAGGCGGGGCTGGCCGCGCTCGCGGCGCTTCCCGCCGAACGCCTCGCACTCGCCCGGCCGTGGCACGCCGCACGCGCCGATCTGCTGGCGCGGGCAGGGCGGTGCGGGGAGGCGGCAGAGGCGCTCGACGCGGCGCTCGCGCTTGGCCCGCCGCGTGCGGAACGCCTGTGGCTGGAGAAACGCCGCGCCGCGCTCGGCTGAACCCTATTCGGCAGGTTCGGCCACAGCTTGGGGCGTGCGCTGGCGGGTCGTCACCTCGCGAAAGGCCTCGCGGTAGCGCGGGTGCTCGGTGCCCATCCAGCGGTCCCACCAGGTGAAGTAGAAGCCGAAATTGTGGCCCGAGGAATGGTGCAGGTCGTGGTGCGTCGTCGTCGCGATCCAACCGGTCCACGGATTGTCCACCCATCCTGCCGGGAACAGCTCGCTGCCGGCATGGGCCATGACGTTGCGGATCATCTGGTGCCAGATGAAGAACAGGATCGCGAAGCCCGCATAGGCGATTCCCAGCTGGCTGGTGATGAGCAGGAACACCGGCACGAAGGCGACCTCGATCACCGCCTCGGTCATGGTGAAGCTGTAGGCGGTCCACGGCGTGGGGCTGCGCGACTTGTGGTGGTGGAGGTGCGTCGCCCGGAACAACCGCTTGTGGTGCATCATGCGGTGCGCCCAGTAGAACCATGCGTCATGCGCCAGCACGATCAGCGCGAACTGCCAGATGAGGGTCCACAGCGTCGCATTCTGGAGCTTCAGCAGGATCACCCCCGTCTCGCGCCCCACGAGGATTGCCAGTGTGACGACAGCGTAGACGACCACGGTTCGCATCGAGGACAGGATCTCGCGCAGATAGTCGCTGCGCGACGCCCGGCGATTCCGCTGGATCCGCCGGCTTTCGGCAAAGCCGCGAAAGACCAGCAGGAACGCCGTCAGCACGCCCGCCGCGATCAGGTAGCGGCTGAGATCGAAATAGATGCCGAACATGAAATGGTCCGCCACGCGCGTCATGGCATAGTCGAGCGTGGAAGGATCTGCGGGGATGGTCATGTGAGGGAAGCCTTCGTCTGTGGTGCTTCATGACATGCCAGCGGCGTGCCGCAAAGGCTCGTCGCTACCGGAAAATGCCGAAGGATTCTGAAAACGAGCGCGCTTTTTCAGTTCTGACCGGCGGGCTCGCCATAGCACTGGCGGCGGAATTCGCTCGGGCTGGTGCCGGTCTCGGCCCGGAATGCGCGGTTGAACGGCGGCAGCGAATTGTAGCCGAGGTCCATCGCGACAGTCAGCACCGGAAGGTCGACCCGCGCCCGGTCGGCGAGGATCGCCCTGGCTTCGGCGATGCGGTAGCGGTTGAGGAAGGCGGAGAAGTTGCGGTGTCCGAGGCGCTGGTTGATCAGCGCGCGCAAGCGGTGCTCGGGCGTGCCGAGGTGCGCGGCAAGCCCGGCGATGGAGAGGCCCGCGGTGCGGTAATATCCCTCGGCCATCGCAGCCTCGAGCTTCTCGCGCAGCACAACCTCGCTTGGGGACAGCGCCGGGGAGGGCGCGTCTGCGGGCGCGGCGGCGGGGTCTTCGCTCCTGACCAGCAGCTCGGGCTCGGTGCGAAGCAGCGCCTTGCCCGCGAACAGCGTGACCGCGAGGATCAGGAGGGCATTGGCGAGCTGGATCGCCGGGTGGCCGCCGTTGGCGCTTCCCCGCCCGGTGACCAGCTCGATTCCAAGGATGCCGCCCGCCTGCGCGGCGACCAGCAGCGGCAGCCACAGGCGAAAGGCGCGGCGCTGTTCGACAAGGTCGTCCTCGCGCCCGAGCAGCGCGATCCGGAACAGGTCGGCGACCAGCGCGAGGCCCACGATGTGGATGACATAGAAGCCGATATTGAGGTGCGGTAGCACGAACACGCCGACGCCCCACGCCCCGGCCAGCAGGATTGGCACGCCCCGCACGGCAAGGCGCGGCGGCTCACGCTCGAAGATCCGCAGCGCGAACAGCCAGATGAAGTAGAGCGTGAAGATCGACAGGAAGTCGGCGAGCGGCATCAGCGGGCGCGTTTCGCTCAGCAGCGCGGCCGACGAATTGAGCAGGTAGCCGATCGAACCGACCAGCAGGCCCGCCAGCGGCAGTTTGAGCCCGCGGCGGATCTCGCCCGAAAGCAGCAGCACCAGCAGCAGCAGGCTCGCCCCGCAGGCGAAGAGCCGCACCGCGATGTCGATCCGCTCGATCATCGGGTCAGCGCGCACCCCTTCGTACGTTGCGCCTGCGCAGCCAGAGGATCGCCCAGTCCCCGCGCTGGAGCCTTGCGGCCATGCGGAAGCCGGCTCTGGTCATGGCGCGCTTGACCGCCGCTTCCTGCTCGCCCGCCAGCAACCCGGCGAGCAGCAGGCTCCCGCCCGGCGGCACGGCCTTGGCGAAGTCGGGCGCGAGGCTGACCAGCGGGCCTGCGAGAATGTTGGCGATCAGCAGGTCGTAAGGCCCGCGCACGCGGAGCAGCGGATCGTCCATCCCGTCGGCGACGATCATCACCGCCTCGCCCGCTTTGGGGCCGAGGGGAACGGCATTGAGCCGCGCATTCTCCTCGACCACGCCGGTGCAGACCGGGTCGATATCGGTGAGGGTGCAAAGCGCGCGCGGCCACAGGGCCAGCGCCGCAAAGCCGAGCAGCCCGGTGCCGGTACCGATATCGGCGACATTGCGCGCCACCACGCCGCTCGCCTTCATCGCGCCCAGCATCTCGAGACACCCGGCGGTGGTCTTGTGCTGGCCGGTGCCGAAGGCCTGGCTCGCGGGGATCACGAAGTCGATCGCGTCGGGGTCAGCGGGATAGTCGGGCGTGTGGACGTGGAACAGCCCGGCGCGGATCGGTGGCGCGTTGTGCTGGCTGAGGGTCACCCAGTCCTCGGGCGGCAGCTCCTCGATGGTGATCTTGGGAGCGGGGCCTTCGAACAGCCCCGCGAGCGCGGCTTTCTCGGCCTTGCCGGGCTTCCTCGGATACCAGCCTTCGAGCACCCAGTCGTCGGGCCGGTCCTCGGCCTCCTCGCGCCCGGCGATGACGAGTTCGTAGTCCCAGTCGTCGATCAGGTCATGCGCCAGCAGCGCCGCCTGCACGACGGGCTTGGGGGCGTGGGCGGTGAGTTTCCAGGTGGAGTCAGCGGACAAAGCTCGCTCCATTCGCATCGATCACCGCGCCGGTCATGCTGGGGGGCGCATCGAGAGCGCAGAAGGTGATGATGCTCGCGATTTCCTCCGGCGTTGCCACGCGGCCCAGCGGGATGTCGGCGAGCAGCCCCGGCCCGCCGCGGCTGGCGAGGTAATCGTCGGCCATCGACGTGTCGGTGAAGCCGGGGGTGACGGCAAAGCTCAGGATGCCGTCCCTGGCATAGGCGCGGGCGATGGTCTTGTGCATGCCCACCATCCCGCTCTTGGCGGCGGCGTAGTGCCAATGCGCGGGGGAATCGCCGCGATAGGCGGCGCGGCTCGCGACATGGACCAGCCTTCCGGCGAACCCGCGCTCCTGCCAGTGCAGCACGGCGAAACGCGAAAGCTGGGCGGCGGAGGTGAGGTTGACCCGCATGGTGTCCTCCCACGCGTCGAGCCATTCGATGTCCGACCGGTCGAGCCGGTTCGTCTCGAAACGCCCGGCGTTGTTGACCACCACGTCGATCGCGCCGCCCGCGATATCAAGCGCCTGTTCCCACAGCGATTGCGCGGCCAGCGGATCGCCGAAATCGGCGGCGATGATCGGCACGCCGCCTTCCCCACCGGGCCGGGGGCGCGAGGCCCCGCCCGACGAATGGCCGATCACCCGCGCGCCGCGCGCTGCCAGTGCCTCCAGCGCCGCCCTGCCGATTCCGCGGCTCGATCCGGTAACAAGAATGTGTCCCATGCAATCGCCTATCCGAAACTTTGCAAGCCATGTCCACCGCTGGCGGCTTGCCTCACGCGGGCCAGACGCTAAGGGAATGGGCCGAAACGAGGGACTACACGGGATCACCATGAGCCAAAGAGACCAACAGAACCCCGCGCGGCCGCTGTCGCCGCACCTCCAGATCTGGCGCTGGGGACCGCACATGCTGGTCTCGATCCTGCACCGTGCGACGGGTGACGGAATGGCGCTGGTCGGCCTGCCGCTGCTGGTGTGGTGGCTGGGTGCGATCGCCAGCGGGCCGGAAGCCTATGCGACCTTCCAGTCGGTGATGGGCTCGCCGCTCGGGATGCTGGTGCTGGTCGGGGTGTCCTGGGCGTTCTTCCAGCACATGACGAGCGGCCTTCGCCACTTCGTGCTCGATATCGGTGCGGGCTACGAGCTCGACATCAATCGCATGTGGTCGGTCGCCGCGCCGATCATCGGCATTCTTCTCACCGCCGCCTTCTGGGCGGCCGTCCTGCTGAAGTAAGGGATCACTCACATGGGCAACGGCACCCCCATTGGCCGCGTCCGCGGTCTGGGCACCGCGCATGAAGGCGCGCATCACTGGATGCAGCAGCGCTTCACCGCCATCGGCAACCTCGTGCTGATGAGCTATCTCGTGGTCAGCTTCGCGCTGCTCGGCGATTTCGGTCATGCGAGCGTCCTCAAGTGGCTGACCTCGCCGATCGCGGCGACCGCGATCATCCTGCTCGTCATCTCGGTGTTCTGGCACGCGCGGCTCGGGCTGCAGGTGCTGGTCGAGGACTACATGGTCGACGCGGGAACCAAGTTCGGCCTGACCGCGCTTCTCAACCTGGCATTCATTGGCGGCGGGGCTTTCGCCATTTTCAGCGTCGTCTCAATCGCATTCGGAGGTAAGGCCTGATGGCGACCGCAGCACCCAAGGGAACCGCAAACGATGTGGGCGGGGCGCATCTGAAAGGCGCCTACACGATCGTCGATCACACTTATGACGTGATCGTGGTGGGCGCGGGCGGATCGGGCCTGCGCGCGACGATGGGCGCCGCCGAAGCGGGCCTGCGCACCGCGAACATCTCCAAGGTCTTTCCGACGCGCTCGCACACGGTCGCCGCGCAGGGCGGGATCGCCGCATCGCTCGGCAACAACTCGCCCGACCACTGGACCTGGCATATGTACGACACCGTCAAGGGGTCGGACTGGCTGGGCGACCAGGACGCGATCGAATATCTCGCGCGCGAAGCCCCGGCGGCGGTCTACGAGCTCGAGCACGCAGGTGTTCCCTTCAGCCGCAATGCCGACGGGACGATCTACCAGCGCCCCTTCGGCGGGCACATGCAGAACATGGGCGCCGGCCCGCCGGTGCAGCGCACCTGCGCCGCGGCCGACCGCACCGGCCACGCGATGCTCCACGCGCTCTACCAGCAGAGCCTGAAGTACGACGCGGACTTCTTCATCGAATACTTCGCGCTCGATCTCATCATGTCGGAACGTGACGGCGTGAAGCAGTGCGTCGGCGTGATGGCGATGTGCCTCGATGACGGCAAGATCCACCGCTTTCGCGCGCAGTCGGTCGTGTTGGCGACCGGCGGCTACGGGCGCTGCTACTACACCGCGACCAGCGCCCACACCTGCACCGGCGACGGCGGCGGGATGGTGCTGCGCGCGGGGCTCCCGTTGCAGGACATGGAGTTCGTGCAGTTCCACCCGACCGGCATCTACGGCGCGGGTGTGCTGATCACCGAAGGCGCGCGCGGGGAGGGCGGGTACCTCACCAATTCCGAGGGCGAGCGCTTCATGGAGCGTTATGCGCCTTCCGCCAAGGACCTTGCCAGCCGTGACGTCGTGTCGCGTTCGATGGCGCTCGAAATGCGCGAAGGCCGCGGCGTTGGGCCCGATGGCGATCACATCTTCCTGCACCTCGATCACATCGATCCCAAGGTGCTCGCCGATCGCCTGCCGGGCATCACCGAGAGCGGCAAGATCTTCGCGGGCGTCGACCTCACCCGCCAGCCGCTGCCCGTCACCCCGACGGTGCATTACAACATGGGCGGCGTGCCGTGTAACTATCACGGGCAGGTCGTCACCCTCGGGCCGGACGGCAACCCCGATCAGGTCATCCCCGGGCTTTATGCCGTGGGCGAGGCGGCCTGCGTGTCGGTGCATGGGGCCAACCGCCTGGGCTCGAACTCGCTGATCGACCTCGTGGTGTTCGGCCGCGCGACCGGCCACCACCTGCGCGACACCATCAAGCCGGGCAGTGCGCACAAGGCGCTGCCGAAGGACTCGGCGGACCTGTCGCTGGCGCGTCTCGACCATTTCCGCAACGCCAAGGGCGGTTCGCCTACTGCGCAGATCCGCATGGAGATGCAGAAGACGATGCAGAAGCATGCCGCGGTGTTCCGCGACACGCAGCTGCTGTCCGAAGGCACCGCGCTGATGCAGACCGTCAACAAGCGGATGGAAGACGTCCATGTCTCGGATCGCTCGCTGATCTGGAACACCGACCTCATCGAAACGCTCGAACTCGACAACCTGCTCAGCCAGGCCGTGTGCACCATCGAAAGCGCGCACAGCCGCAAGGAAAGCCGCGGCGCGCACATGCACGAGGATTATCCCGAGCGTGATGATGCCAACTTCATGAAGCACACCGTCAGCTGGTTCGAAGGCTGGGGCGGCAAGGGCGGCAAGGTCACCCTCGATTTCCGCCCGGTGCACGAATACACGCTGAGCGACGAGATCGAGTACATCAAGCCCAAGAAGCGGGTGTATTGATCGGATAGACTTGCCGTCTGGCAATGGTTTCAAATCGGGGGCGGGATGATGCTGCAGAGGCATGATTCCGCCCCTGAATTGCGTTGGACGCCCAGGTCTAGAGATGGCGGTTGATGTCCATGCGTTCGTGCAGGATGCGGATGACCTCGATCTCACCGTCTGGCAGTTTGTGGTAGATGCACAGGTGATGCCCCGATTTGATTCGCCAGTAATCGTCTACAGCCCGACCTGATCTTGATCCTTCTGCTGCGGCCGCCAGGTCACTCTCGATCTGGCGTACGTAGCGCTCAGCCTGCGGTTCGCCCCAACGGTCGACGGTATAACTCCAGATTTCGCTCAGATCGGTTCGTGCGGCGAGAGTCAGCCGCCATAGTTTCACGCAGCATTCCGACCTTTTGGCGAAGCCTTTCGTTCTGCGATGAACTCATCGAAACTGAAAGGCTCGGCGGGGCCACTGTCCAACCCTTCCTGGATTG